>NZ_JAOVZW010000009.1 GCF_026460885.1 Chryseobacterium formosum | reverse complement strand
GCCCAACCCCCCCCCCCCGAAACTTCAAAAAATAAAGAGGCACAGCAAAATACTGTACCTCTCAATCATATAATTTAGTTGAAATTTACCTTTCCACTAATTCTTTCACATTTTCACCATAGAAATCGGTGTGTGAAGTTTTCACTTGTAACAATTGATACCATTTTCTGAATGCTCCAGCGAAAACCACAAGCATTAAAACCATCGCTACAACAGCCAAAGTTGCCAGTAAATATTGCTGTTTTGGAATATAAATATCCATCACCTGAATATAACCTGCCCAAAAAGTAATGATGGCCATAAAAACTCCCGGAATTGCCGAGCAAAGTGCATACTTTCCACGATTTAATCGGATGAGCATTGTCGTACAGACAATCAATCCACAAGCTGCGAGTAACTGATTACTGATTCCGAAAAGTGGCCAAATGCTGCTCACATTTCCTGTGAAAACCAAATATCCCCAAGCAAATGTGAAGAGTAAACTGCTGATGATTATTCCCGGTGTCCAGTTTTTATCATTAAATTTTGGAATAACAGAACCCAACATTTCCTGTAAAAAGAATCTTCCAACTCTCGTTCCTGCATCGATTGCTGTCAAAATAAATACCGCTTCGAACATAATTGCAAAGTTGTACCAATAGGCCATCAACTGATCCATGTATGGGATTTTATTGAAAATGTGCGCCATTCCCACTGCAAGAGAAACTGCACCTCCCGTTCTTCCGTGTAAATCAATCCCTATTCTTTCTGAGAAATAATCAATATCAACACCATGTAAACCAGGATGTGTTGCCAAGAAAGCATCGTACGTATCTTTTGGAGTATTAATCGCAAAATAATCTCCGGGCATCAAAGTACAAGCTGCGATAAGTGCCATTAAAGCTACAAAACCTTCCACAAGCATCGCTCCGTAACCTACGAAAAGAATTTCTTTTTCTCTGTTCAGCATTTTTGGAGTAGTTCCGGTTGCAATTACTGCATGGAAACCTGAAATCGCCCCACAAGCAATTACAATAAAGATAAATGGTAAAACCGGACCTCCAATTACAGGACCACCACCATTGACAAATTCTGACAAAGCAGGCATTTGAATGGTTGGGTGAATCACAATCACCCCAATCGCTAACATAATAATCGTTCCAATTTTTAAATACGTTGAAAGATAATCTCTCGGAACCAAAAGTAACCAAACTGGCAATACAGAAGCCAAAAATCCATACAAAGGAATTGCGATTGATATAGTTGTGATATCCCAAGTGAACATATTATTCATCGTTTCGTTTTGCATCAAATTATGTCCACCGATAATTCCTGCAATTAAAAGAACTCCTCCCAAAATACTGGCAAACGTTACCGAATTTTTTCTGTAACGCATAATCAGTCCCATAATAATTGCAATCGGCATTGTGATTACAACTGTAAATAGTGACCAAGAAGCTTCATGCATTGCATTAATACACGCTAATGAAAGTCCGGCAAGTGTTAAAATTAAAATAAATAAAATAGCAAAACCAGCGACTGTCCCGGTAGTTTTTCCGATTTCTTTAGAAGCTATGGTTGCCAAGCTTTGTCCTTTGTGTCTCACGGATGCGAAAAGTACGACCATATCGTGAACTCCGCCTCCTAAAACGCAGCCAATCAAAATCCAGATTGCACCGGGAAGATAACCGAATTGTGCAGCAAGAACAGGTCCTACTAATGGTCCGGCTGCAGCAATTGCAGCAAAATGATGCCCGAAAAGTACATTTTTGTTGGTAGCAACATAATCTTTTCCGTCGGCAAATTCTACGGCGGGAGTCGTATTTTTGTCATTCAGGCGCAATACTTTATTCGCCAGGAAAATTCCGTAAAAACGGTAAGCAATCGCAAAAATCAGTAGTGAAGTGAATACTAGCGTTAATGCATTAATTCCATTTAGAAATTCCATATTGATTTTGTTTTATATGAATAAATAATTAAGGTTTTTGCTTGTTTTATTATTAATAATATAAGCATTCGGCCAAGGTACTTATTTTCTATAAAAAATTGTTCAATATGTATATCAATTTAGCAAATTTATGAAATTTGAGTAATAATTTTAAACTTAATTATCTGATTAATAATGTGATATTTATTGCTTCTTTTTGAATAAATTCTTAATAAATATATAACTGATGTGATAAACAATAAGATTTATTTTGTTTGAGAAATAATAAAATTTACCATTTCATTATTCAGTTCATTTTGGTAAGATTTATCTATAGTATAAAAACCATGATTCCCTTTTTTAACGATGATAAATTGAGGATTTGCATTTTGCTTTTTCAGCATTTTGTTTAATCTTTTAGAATGTCTTATTGGGGCAATTTTATCTTTATTTCCATGAAGAATTAAAGTAGGAACGGTATTTTGAGTGTAAGTTAGCGGTGAAATGGTTTTACAGAATTCTACGACTTCTTTTTTGTTTTCCTTGATATCTAACCCTGTAATTCCCTTAATCAGTTTTCCTCTTAAATCAATTATTTTTTTTGAAATTAATCCCACCGTCAACAAAAGTGGTTTTGGAGCTCTTGTATGCAGCAGTCTGTTCATATCAACCGGCCCGAAATTATCAACAACATAATTTACTTTAGCCGAATATTGCGAAAGTTGCGTGTCACCCACAAAATCTTTGTCTTCTGTATAGGCACTCAAAAGCGAAAGATGTGCTCCCGCAGAAACTCCCCACATTCCGATATTGTTTTCATCTAAATTGTATTGCTCTGCATTTTTACGAACCCATCGCACCGCATCTTTTGTATCTTGAATCGGAGCCGGAAAGTGAACAGTTTCGCTTACGAGACGGTAATTGATACTGATGACTGCATAGTTTTTTTCTAAAAGTTTTAAAATGGTACTTTCCACATAATTATCAGCAAAAATCACTTTATCACCTTCCACCCAAGCTCCGCCATGAACATACATCACAACGGGAAGTTTTTTGTCTTCTGAATTTTTCGGACGGTAAATATCCAGTTTGATTTCCTTTCCGCTTTCTTCGGTTTTGTAAACAATATTTTCTGAAACATTTGCATGCTCAAAAAGAATTGTGCTTTTCTGTTTTTGTGAAAATCCAAGTGTGGAAATTGTTAATAAGAATAAAAAAAATAGGTTCTTTAAAAACCTATCATTCGTTGTATTTGAGTTTAATAATCTCATAAAATATTGTTTGGTTTGCTACTTTACCAATTCTTCAAAAAGTTTACCAAAAGTCAGCTCCAGATTTTTAGATTTCCCCGGATGAGGTCTTGAAGTTTGTACAACAGCACTTCTCACCGCCGTCAACCAACGGAATCTGTCTGGGATTTCAAGTTGAGCAATCGGGCCACCTTCTTTTTTTCCTTCTGCGATATTTTTAAAACTTTCAAGATTTTTAATGACATCTTCGTAATCCAATTTGCTGTGCATCAGCTTAAATTTATCCGGACAAAGATAAAATTCAACTTTAATAAATTTTTCTCTTTTCGAAAACATCACCAAGCCGATATTGAAAAATTCTTCTCTCTCAACCTTTGGTACCAAGCGTATTACGGCATATTCGTATATTTTATCCTCTTGCATTTTTGGCTTCGTTTACAAAGATTTGAGAATTTTCTAATCGCGTTTTCAGGAAATTAAAATAAACTTCACGAATTTCATCCGGATTTTCTTCAGCATCGTTCCAATGCAACCAATCCTGTGGAATTAAATTCACAATTTCTCTGAAAAGATTTTCATTTAAAACCTCATGCGCAAACTGATCAGCTTCATCCAATTTTGTTGCTTGCGGAAGCAATACATGGTCTTTCACATACTTAAACGGAGTTTTTGCTGCTGTATCAAAATTCTGCCATGAATGATGGAAATAAAATGATGCTCCATTGTCAATCACCCACAATTCTTTATGCCACATTAAGAGATTGGTATTCTTGAAAGTACGGTCGATGTTAGTGATAAAAGCGTCCAACCAAACAATTTTTGATGCTAAAAGTGAATCAACTTTCACGCTGGAATCAAATGCAATTGATTCTGAAAGATAATGAAGTCCCAAATTTAAACCTTCAGAATTCTTCAGTAAATCCTGAATTTCTTCATCAGCTTCAGTTCTCCCAAAATCTACATCCAAATTTGCAAAAACCAGCTCTGGAATTGGTAAACCTAAAGCCTCTGTGATTTTTCCACCCAACAATTCGGAAATCAACATTTTTACACCGTGACCTGCACCGCGAAATTTCAAAACATATTTAAAATCGTCATCCGCCTCTGCCAAAGCCGGGAGAGAACCTCCTTCGCGAAGTGGCAAAATATAGCGCATGACCGTTACCGTTCGTAAATCCAACATAACGCAAAAATAAGGTTTTCCTTTGTTTTTAAATCTATTTGTGCTGTTTTAAATTATTAAATGTGCTGTTTTACAATTTTAGAAAAGTGAAATTTCCATACTTAAAAATCTTTTGCTAATTGGTCAGTATTTATATTTAAGTATCAAATGTTTAATTGTCAAAAAATATGAAATATTAATTTTACTATCTTTGCAACTCATAATACCCAAAATACCAGGATGTAGGATACAATTTCTTTCAGATTTAATAGCGATAACAGAAAATGTTATTGCATGTTTAATTTAACTAAAAGAAAGAAATTATGCTTTTTCTACAAAATATATCCTTTGGGTTTCCAGCGGGAAATCTGCTATTTAATTCTATCAACTTAACTATACAAACTCGTACAAACTCGGCTTTGGTCGGAAGTAACGGTATGGGGAAATCTACTTTGCTGAAAATTATTGCGAACGAAATTGAACCTTTAGAAGGAAACGTCAATATTCAGGGTGATATTTTCTATGTTCCGCAGATGTTCGGAAATTTTAATGATCTCACAATTGCACAATGTTTAAAAATTGACAAAAAATTAGAAGCTCTTCAGAAAATCACGAGTGGGGAAGTAGATGAAATGTATTTTGAAATTTTAAATGACGATTGGGACATCGAAGAACGCTGTCAAAATGCCTTGCAATATTGGAAACTTGAAGATTTAGATTTAAACCAAACTTTGGAAAGTTTGAGTGGCGGACAAAAAACAAAAGTTTTTCTTGCAGGAATTCAGATCAACCAGCCTGAAATTATTTTGTTGGACGAACCAACGAATCATCTTGATTTGGAAGGTAGAAATCTATTGTATGATTTTATTGAAAAGACGAATTCGACGGTTGTGATTGTCAGTCATGATCGTACTTTACTGAATTTGGTCGATACAATTTTTGAATTGAGCAATCAGGGAATTTCGACTTACGGTGGAAATTATGATTTTTATGTCGAACAAAAAGAAATTGAAAATGAAGCCCTGCAAAACGATATTCATTCCAAAGAAAGAGCACTGAAAAAGGCAAAAGAAAAGGAAAGAGAAACAATCGAACGAAAGCAAAAACTCGATGCACGAGGAAAAGGAAAGCAGGAAAAATCAGGTGTGGCGAGAATTATGATGAATACGCTGCGAAATAATGCCGAGAAAAATTCTTCGAAATTAAAGTCTGTTCATGCCGAGAAAATCAATGATATTTCGGGAGATTTGCGGGATTTGCGTTCGTCGGTGAGAAATACGGATCAGATGAAAGTGAATTTTAATGATTCGAATCTGCATTCAGGAAAAATTTTGATTTCGGCGGAGGAAATTAATTTTATATATGACGAAGAAAATCTTTGGAAAGAAAATCTCAATCTTGAAATCCGAAGTGGTGACAGAATTTCGATTAAAGGTTCGAACGGTTCAGGAAAAACGACTTTGATTAAGCTGTTGTTGGGAAATTTACAACCTTCTGTCGGAACAATTTCGAGGTCGGATTTTCAGACGATTTATATTGATCAGGAATATTCTTTGATTGATAAACAGGCGACAGTTTATGATTTTGCCCAACAGTTCAACGATAATGCAATGCAGGAATCTGAAGTGAAAACCTTATTGTCAAGATTTTTGTTCGGAAAGGAAAGTTGGGACAAAAAGTGCGATGTTCTGAGTGGAGGAGAACGTCTACGACTTCTTCTGTGCGGACTTTCCATCAGCAATAAAGCTCCCGATATGATTATTCTCGATGAACCGACCAATAATTTAGATCTTCAAAATGTGGAAATTCTGACAAATTCTATTAAGGATTATCATGGAACTTTGGTGATGATTTCGCATGATGGGGTGTTTTTGGAGGAGATTGGGGTGAGGAGTGAGGTTTTGCTCTGAAAATTTAAATAGTTTTAAGTTGTCATTCTGAACGAAATGGAATGGAGTGAAGAATCTCATCGTTTTTAGATTCTTCATTTCGCTTTGCTACATTCAGAATGAGTCTTTTAAGTTTAATTTAAAGTATTCTCCTCTCACTCTTTTTTCTTTATATTTTCTATGTAATTCAGTTTCCACAGAACGTTGTGCTTTCCAACAAGCAATTCTAAAAATTTCCGGTTCTTTGGATTGTAAAGTTTTTTCTCTAAAAATTGGCTGTTTGCTAAAGCCGATCTTTATTAAAGAGGTTTCTTTATTTACCATTAAATAAATGTATTCACTTTTGTGTTCTTCATTAAAAATATTATAATTGTTGTTGAAAATTGATCTTAAAAATTCAACTTTCGGAATCATTTCGATTACTTTAATTGATTTGTAAAATGTGTTTATGATGGTTCCCTCTTTTCCATCTTCCATCCACTCTTTCAATTCAAGATTTGTTATAGTGAAATGTTTGTCCTTTTCTAATACCGTTCTTAAATACTTTTGAAAGGTGTTAAAAGTGTCTATTTCTTTAATGAGTTTGTGTTTCATTTCTAAAATTGAACAGAATCTCAGTAAAATTAAAGCGTAAAATTTGCTATTGAGATTTATCCTAATAAGATCTCCTTCTGGTTTTTGGTTATAAGTTATATAAAATAATTCGATGATAATATCTTCTTCTTCAAATAATCTTACACCAAAACATTCCTGATTAATTCCAATAAGTACATTATTGATGCTTCCATTTAAATCGTCTTGGTTAAGTAAATGAATTAATTCTTCATTTAGTTCAAAATAGCCATTATTAAATTCATCATTAATTACATTTAATTCTTCCATATTTTTATTTTTTTAAATTTAAAAATAAATCAGATAAGTTATTAAATGTTGTTTTCAACCACATGATTTCCACCCACCCAAAAATAAAATCCCCCTCAAATTTGCCCACCCAATTTTTTAAAAGTAATTTTGCATGAATCTAAAATAAAAGTAAAATATGTCAACTTACGTAGTTGTAGGTCTTCAGTATGGAGATGAAGGTAAAGGAAAAATCACGGATGTTTTATCGGCAAAATCGGATTACGTTGTACGTTTCCAGGGAGGGGACAACGCTGGTCATACGGTTTATGTAGGCGATGAAAAATTCGTTTTGCACCTTCTTCCATCGGGAGTTCTTCAGTGCAAAGGGAAGTGTATCATTGCCAATGGTGTAGTGGTAAATCCTAAATCTTTCATTAAGGAGGTGAATCAGATCGAAAGCAAAAACATGAGAACTGATCACATTTTCATCAGCAGAAGAGCGCATGTTATCATGCCTTACCACATTCTTTTGGATACTTACCGTGAAGAAGAGCACGGAGGAACGCAGATCGGAACGACGAAAAAAGGGATCGGACCTTGCTATGAAGACAAAATTGCAAGAGTTGGTATCAGAATGATCGACCTTCTGAATCCTGAGATTTTAAGAGACAAAATCGAGAAAAACTTAAAAATTAAGAATTCTCTTTTCGAAAAATATTACGGAAAACCGACATTAGACGTTGAAGAAATTTACAACGAATATTTAGAAATCGGAAAACAGCTTCAAGACAGAATCGTTGATACGGAATTGGAATTAAACGAAGCTATCAGAGATGGTAAAAATGTTTTATTTGAAGGAGCACAAGCTTTAATGTTGGACATCGATTTCGGAACTTATCCATACGTAACTTCTTCTTCTCCATCTACAGGAGGAGTTTGTACAGGAGCAGGAGTTCCGCCAACATCCCTTCAAAACCTTATCGGTGTTGCAAAAGCATACTGTACAAGAGTTGGAAACGGACCTTTCCCTTCTGAATTAGACAATGAATTAGGAGAAAGCATCAGACAAATTGGTGGTGAATTCGGAGCTACGACAGGTAGACCAAGAAGAACAGGTTGGTTAGATCTAGTTTCTTTGAAACATGCTTGTATGATTAACGGTATCAATAACTTGGTAATTACAAAATTAGACGTTCTTACAGGAATTGAAAACCTGAAAATCGTTACCCATTACAAAACGGAGGACGGAAAAATCATCGATTATTTCACTTCTTCAACAGAAAAATTATACAACTACGAGCCAATCTACCAAGATTTACCGGGTTGGAAAGAAGATCTTACCAAAGTAAGAAGCTATGACGAACTTCCTGATACGGCTCAGAAATACATCGAGTTTATCGAAAAGTATTTAGGAATCAATGTTTATTTGGTTTCTGTAGGTCCTGAAAGAAGTCAGAACATTATCAGAAAAGAATTATTCTAAGGAATATTTTTTAAATAAATAGAAAGAGACCATCATAAATTGATGGTCTCTTTTTTCTTGTTGCATTCGGTTATTAAAAATACAAATAACCAAAAAATAGTGTTGCAATTATTGTAAGATATATTCGTAATTATATTTTACAAAACTAGCACCACTTGTAGTTTTTCCAATAACTTGAACAGGTAATTGAGCGCTGTTGTACTGAATTTCATAAATAACCTGTTGATTCTGTATCCAATTACCAGAGCTGTCTTTGTAGCTCATTTTTTCTGAAGCATAATTGTTCTTACTTAAAGCATACGCTCCGCCCATCATTATTCTGAAATATTTGTTGGTGTAGGTGTAAGGATTCAGCTGGTTGTCATATAAATATTCACTTTTATTGGAGAACGAAATAGTTCCACCCGTTACAGAAGTTTCTACCGTGATATTGTCACCATTGTAAGAATATGAAGATATACTTGGATTGCTGCAGTCTGCTGTTTGACAAAGAGTAGAGGTAACAACTTTACCATTATTGTATGTATAATTTATGTTCTGTTAAAATCAGAATTACTGTAGATTGCTTTAACGTTTTGAAGCTGTTCACCATTATAAGTATAAAGTGAATAATATTCTAAAGTTCCGTCAGTTTTATAATAATTCGTTTTTATAGGTTTTCCGGCTGTATCATATTCGTTGAATGAATTTCTTCCGGCAGTAGAGGTTTTTGTTAATTGTCCTTGGTTGTTATATTCTAGAGTTGATACGGTTGTTTGAGGACTTGCTGGATTGTCATAATAAACTGTAGTGACTTTGCTTAACAATATTCTTTGTTCTACAGGATCAGTTATCATTTCATTTTCATCTGTAGAGCTATTGCAGCTGTTAAAAATAACAACAGAACTCATTAAGCTTAGAAAAAAATACTTTTTCATTTTTAAATTTTAATTGTTCAAAAATAAGAATTCCTTATTGAGATTGAAAAGAATTAGCAATAAAAAATCCCACTATTTAGAATAATGGGATTTTGCTTTATATGAGATGCTTCGACAAGCTCAGCATGACAGTTTTTTAGTATCTGTAATATTCAGGCTTGTATGGTCCTTTCACATCTACACCGATATATTCAGCTTGTTTAGTAGAAAGTACTTCTAGCTCAACGCTTAATTTCTTAAGGTGTAAAGCCGCTACTTTTTCATCTAAATGCTTAGGCAACATATAAACTTCATTTCCATAAGCTTCAGAATTAGTCCAAAGTTCGATTTGAGCTAAAGTTTGGTTAGAGAAAGAGTTAGACATTACAAAAGATGGGTGACCAGTTGCACAACCAAGATTTACCAATCTACCTTCAGCAAGGATAATCACTTCTTTACCTTCTTCCAAAGTATAGATGTCAACTTGTGGCTTAACCTCAGATTTTGTATGACCATAGTTTTCGTTCAACCAAGCCATATCGATTTCGTTATCGAAGTGACCAATGTTACAAACGATCGCTTTATCTTTTAATTTTAAGAAATGCTCTTTTCTTACGATGTTGAAGTTACCAGTCGTAGTGATTACGATATCAGCATTATCAACAACAGTATCTAATCTTTTTACTTCAAAACCGTCCATTGCAGCTTGAAGCGCACAAATTGGATCGATTTCAGTTACAGTAACAATAGAACCAGCTCCTCTGAAAGAAGCAGCCGTACCTTTACCAACGTCACCGTATCCGCAAACTACAACTCTTTTTCCAGCCAACATGATGTCAGTTGCTCTTCTTACAGCATCTACTGCAGATTCTTTACAACCATATTTGTTGTCAAACTTAGATTTAGTAACTGAATCATTTACGTTGATTGCAGGCATTACCAAAGTTCCGTTTTTCATTCTTTCGTACAATCTGTGAACGCCTGTAGTAGTCTCTTCAGAAAGTCCTTTGATATCTTTTGTGAATTCAGGGTATCTGTCGAAAACCATGTTCGTCAAATCTCCACCATCATCCAAAATCATGTTTAATGGTTTTCTATCTTCACCGAAGAATAAAGTTTGCTCGATACACCAATCAAATTCTTCTTCGTTAAGACCTTTCCAAGCGTAAACAGGAATTCCTGCAGCGGCAATAGCAGCAGCAGCGTGATCCTGAGTAGAGAAAATATTACAAGAAGACCAAGTAACATCAGCTCCTAAAGCAACCAAAGTTTCGATCAAAACTGCAGTTTGGATGGTCATGTGAAGACATCCTGCAATTCTTGCTCCTTTCAATGGTTGAGACGGTCCGAATTCTTCACGGATTGACATCAACCCAGGCATTTCAGCTTCAGCCAAAGTAATTTCTTTTCTTCCCCATTCTGCTAGGGAAATGTCCTTAACTTTATAAGGAACGTATTGTGTTGTTGTACTCATATCTTAATGAATGATTTAAATTCAAATATTTAAAATGCAAAATTACAACATATAGTTTAGATAAAAAAACGCTTAAAAAATTTCAAATATGAGATTTTACAGTCTTAATTTTATTTGTTTTAAATCTAATTAACGTATTTTTGTGGTATAATAAATCTTAATTATGAATCATACACAAGAAGAAGCTCAAAGACAGGCAAAACCTCTTGCTCCAAAAGTAAAAGAATTAGTAGAAAGAACGAAAAGCATCATTTTAGCAACAGTAGATGCGGAAGGAACGCCAAACTCTAGTTATGCACCTTTTGTACAAGTAGAAAATACATTTTATATTTTGGTTTCTTTTATGGCAAAACATACAAAGAATCTTGCAGACGGAAGAAAAACTTCTATGATGTTCATCGAAGATGAATCTGCTACAAAACAGATTTATGCAAGAGAAAGATTGACTATTGAGGCTTCAACTTCTCAGGTTGAAAGAGATTCTGAAACTTGGAATACTGTTGTTGGTCAATTAAAAGAAACTCACGGTAAAGTAGTTGATGTAATTTCTGAAATGAAAGATTTTATCTTAATCGGACTTCATCCTGTGAAAGGTGCTTATGTAAACGGTTTCGGAAGCGCTTATTTCGTAGATGAGAATCTTGAAATTATGGAACATAGAAACGATCAGAATCACCAAGCTAAATAATAAAAAAGCTCAGTTTTATAGACTGAGCTTTTTTGTTGGATTGATTTTACAGGTAAAGATATTTCATTTCATTGACGAAATTTCCGTAGTATTCGATTGCTTCTTCATTTTTTCCTGATTCTATTAATGAAATCGATGGAAGTACTAAATGTGAATAAATATAATCTAATATTTCATTCTTATTTGAAGCCTTATTTATTTTTACAAGCATTTGCGGTGCAATAATATTATATTCTGAGATTAGTTTTTGATACTCAGAATGAGGTTTCATTACATTTTCTCGCAAGGCTCTCAAAGTTGTTAACTCATAACAATCATCCGGAAGATTTTTATGAAAAACACAAGCGGATGTTAAAAAACATTGTGACTCGCTAGTCTTTTCAAATCCCAGATTAATTTTCAGATCCATCTTTTCATTTCTGATAACGGCGTGGCATTTGTCGTGAATTTCGATTTCGACTTGTTTACCAAAAAGTTCTTTGGCAAAATTGTAATTTTCAGAAGTTGTCTTGTCATTTTGTAATCTGCATGATAAAAAATGCAGGTTTTTACCATCAACTGTTTTTTCTGTAAGTGCTAATATCTTATAGTAAGAAGGGATTGATGTCTCGTCAAAAGATTCAATGACTACTTCCTTATTTTCGTCACCAGATTCTTTAAATTGAATGAGAATATCGGGAATGATTATGATAGAAATAAGCCATTCTTTATCATTTTTTTTATATAATTCTCTTACAGTATATTGATCTTTTTTACTTAGAGAACTCTCTTTAAACGATAATAAAGGAAGCAATGCAGCCGCTAAAGCACCAGATGATGTTTTTCTTAAAAATTTTCTTCGATCCATGTCTATAGGTTTTATAGTTTTAATAAAGGTATTATCTTGATTTAACCTGTACAATCACCCTTTTGGGCTATTTTTTGTTTTTATTGTATTCTTGTGAAGCTTTAAAAAATTGCTATTTTTACCTAATAAATCAAACCAATGCCTCTTTACCGAGATTTTTCTGATGATAACGCAACTATTCTTGTCTGGAAATATGATGAGAATGATGAATTGAATATTGATGAGCTTTTAGAGCCTGAAAATGCCGAAAAAGTAAAAGATTATCATCCGAAAAAATTGTTGGAGGTTTTAATGGTCAGAAAGCTTTTGAAAAGTTTAAAACCACATTCTAAAATTCTTTATAAAGAAAGAGAACCTTATTTGTTTCCGAAGGATGCAGAAATTTCTATTACGCATTCTTATCCGTTTGCTGCGATTGCCATTTCAAAAAATAAAATCGGAATTGATATTGAAAAATTTAATCCTAAAATTTTAAGGGTTATTGATAAATTCACCTATGAAAATGAGCGTGGGTTTATTCCTTTTGATACGGAAGTTATCTTTTATACAATTATCTGGAGCGTGAAAGAAAGTATGTATAAAATTCATCATTCAAAGCATTGGTCGCTGAAAAAGCATTATGAAGTAAAACCTTTTGAGCTTAAACATCTTTTTGACATCAGTTGCAGAGTGCATGATGATCAAATTTCAGATGAGTTGAAAGCAAGAGTGAAATTTTTTGACGATTATTGTTTTACGATTGTGGAGGAATAGCTTCTTCGTTTCGGTACTTTTCGATTACTTTTCGCTGTTCTTTGGCGACATCATAAATCAGTTCCAAAACATCGTGAATATTTTTCAATTCAGTTAAATGCGAGATTTTATTAGGATCTCTTGTGTCGTAATGTTCATTTTCCAGAAGTTCGGTTTTTCTCTTATGAAGCATATCTTCAATTGACGAATCTTCTGGTTCGAGACGACTGTCCATTCTCAACGTTTCTGTGATTTTATCGCCATTCAGAATTGCTGAAACCTGATTCATTTCAGATTCAATTTTTTTACTCCAACTTTCAGAATCAATTTCAGGATATTCCTGATTGCTTTTCGCATACTGAGATAAGGAAGCAGTATAAGCGGTAATCAAATGTGAAGTTGCCACAAATTGATGCACAACTTCCAGTTTTTTCTGCTGATTTTTAGGATCAGAAATCATCCTCTGAAAATTATCCGAAAGATTGGCTAAAGAAATAATAGCATTTTTACGCTTCACTTTATAATCTTCAATGTTGAAATTTTCATTTAAAAATTTAGACATCACACTATGAAAATAAGTGAGATTAGACTCCGCCGATTTCTTCATTAAATCTAAATTCTGCGTATGTTCCCAAACCGGAAGTACAATATAAGAAACAAGAAACGCAATAACGCCGGCAATAATTGTATCTACAATTCTGTCTTTAAAAATAACATTGACGTTTCCTGGATTTAAAAAATTAAAACTCATGAAAACATACATTGTCATAAATAATACTGCCCAAAAATATCGCCCTTTAAGCAAACTGAAACACAAAATCATGCTCAGTAAAAGAATGGCGAAAAGAATTGCATTAATGTGAATAAAATGCAGCAAAGCATATGCAATAACTGCTCCTGCAACAGTTCCGTAAAAACGCAGCAGATTTCTTTGTTTGGTAATCGAGTAGGCTGGTTTTAAAATGGCAACAATGGTAATTAAAATCCAATAGGTATGACCAATTTCCACAAACGGAAGGAGAGAAACCAAATAACCTAACAAAAGCGCAACCGTAATTCTTATCGCATGACGAAAATGAGATGAGGTAAGTGAAATATTACTTTTTAAAACTTTAAAATTAATTTTTTCTTCATTAGGCATAAATTTTTTTAAATCTAAACCTGTAGAAAGACTTTTTGCCAATTTTACATTCTGAGAAAACACTTTATAGATCTCGTTAATCTCTTTTGTGATTTCGCTGATACGCATCATAATCTGACGCAAAATCATGAAATTTTCTAGATTTTCGGGAGTCATTTGTTTATTTCTCAATTCAAAATAATGAACATTTAATTCATGCTCATGAACATCCAAATTGGAAATAGGTCTTGCTCGAGTACTGCTTTGTAATGAAATTCCAATGTTGGCAATTTCTTCGGAGAGAATATTTAAATAATCATGAATTTGAACTAAAATTTCAGTGTCTTCAAAGCTTTCCTGGAGTTTTTTGTAATCACTTTCAGAAGTCATCAGTTTTTCATGAAGATCCATTGAATTTAAGAACATCAACATTAATAATCGGCTTATTGTGGTTGATTCATTAACGATAGTTCTGGTTTTAAAAACAGTTTCACGGGTTTCTTCCTGAAGGTTTTTAATTCCTACCTGTTTTCCGATTATCTGTAAACTTAATTTGTCGAAATCTGGGTTTTTCTGATAATAATTAGCTTTAATTCTAAGAAATTCTGCCAACTGAAGATAATTTTCCCCAATCATCTGACTCGCTAATTTGTAAGGCTGAATCGTTGTGACAATAAGGAAAATCAACAAAAACCAAATACATCCTGCTGCGAAAATGAGTAAACTTTTGAAAATATTTGCACCAGTTAAATGTCCGTCAATAAAGATGGCTAAAACAACCAATGCTAAAGAACCAACTGCCGCTAATCTTTGTCCGTAAACTCCGATTAGGGAGAAAAACATTCCGAAAGCAACAATTTCTAAAAGTACAAGCGGAATGATGCCTTTCACCAGACTTGCAATTAAAGCAACTACTACGAAGCAGAAAATCGCAAATGTAAGTGAATTTCGACGTCTGATAAATGGTCCGGGTTGATCTGTCAATGCGACAAAACTTGTTCCTAAAGGGAAAAGAAAATAATCTTTAAGCAAACCAAAGTAGGAGAGTACTAAACACGGAATCACCGTTGCCAATGTAATTCTTATGGAAGAATACACATATTGACTGGTTACGATTTTTTTAAGCTCCGATGAATAGTTCATTTTACAAAAATAAGGGTTATCTGTGAATTGTCTGTTTTACTTGGTAATTGAATTGTGAATTTTTATTTAAATATTATATTAAAAACGTTCATTAATATGTTTGAAAATTATTAAAACAAAAAAAGTCTCATAAAATGAGACTTTTCAAAACTTTTATAGTATGTTTTCTTAATAATCTACATTTGAAGTTTCTTCACCAATGTTCCAAGTAAGACCGAAACGAAGAGTGTTATCCAAAGCAGTATTAATTTTAGACATATTGATTAGGTAAGAAATATCCAACCCGAAAGAACGGTATTTTAAACCAATACCTGCAGTTGCAAACTGTCTCGCTCCTTGCTCTTCACTTTCGTGGAAATAACCACCTCTTACAGCAAATGCATTGTCATAAGAATATTCCAAAGCACCACTCATCATAATAGAATTAGGATTTTTGAAAGATTTACTGATTCCTTCCATTACACCAACATTCGGAACAGCATAAATAGGCTGTCTTGTGTTCGGATCATTACCAATAAATTCTGATCCCGGAACTAAAATTTTAGATCCTTCAAAAGAAATACCCACTTTATTCATATCATCAAGAAACATATCATAACCGATACCTAATCTTGCCATAGTTGGAAGATATGATCTTGAAGCTTCATCTCCTGTATAGTCTAATTTCGGACCAAGGTTTGAAATTACAGCTCCGGCATTTAATTTTCCGTCCATACCTCCAAAACTAGAGAATTTCGGTGAAGTATAATAAGCTGATACATCTACTGCAAAAGTATTTGCCGGCTTCAAAGTAGTATCTGTGTTGAATCCTCCGGCTAAGTCTGAACGGATAAATCTACCTGTTACAGCCATTGAATAAGAATCAGATAATTTCAAACCATAAGCAACGTCGATTGACATTTCGTTTGGCTTTGAAGTACCCATAGAAGTAACGTCATTTCCTACCAACTGCGTAAGATCTACTTCCCCCATATTGAAGTAATAGATACTTGCTGAAATTGTAGATCTCTCTTCCTGACCTAAGAATTTATGGAAAGCACCGTACAATAAAAATACATCATTGGTAAGTTTCCCCATATATGGAGTATAGTTCAAACCAACAGAAGAGCTGGTTCTGCTAAAAGGATATTTTGCCGCATTCCAGAATTGTGAAAAAGCATCCGGTGAAGTTACCACACCCTGATCTCCCATACCTCCTGATCTTGCATCTGGTGCGATTCTAAGGAATGGAGCTCCGGTTAAAACAGGTCTTACCTGACTCAAATCTTGTGCATAGCCTAAAAAACCAGCACTCAAACCAATCCCTAAAAGCAGTTTAGTAGTTAAATTCATATGTTGTCTTTTATATATTATCAGTTTTTTATTGATATTCTTAATTAATTATTTATTTACTTCAAAAGTACCATTTTTTCTACAGCTGTAGCACTTCCTTTGCATTTTTCTTGATTTTGACTTTTTGCAAATATCTTAAAAATATACGTACCTTTTGCTACTGTATCACCAAAATCGTCTTTTCCGTCCCATTCAATTGCTTGACGTGGCGTTCTAAAGCCCTGTAGGAACGGTTCTGCAACTACAACATTTGTTAAAGTTCTTACTAATTTTCCTGTAATTGTATAAATTTGAACGTTTACATCTAAAATATCATCACAATTATGTTCAAATTGAACGTAAGTTTTGTTGGTAAAAGGGTTTGGCCAGTTCAACGGTCTGTTTATTATCAAGTGTTGATCTGCTTCATCTTTAACTTCAAAGTTTAACGTTTCAGTTGTCGAATTATTGTTGATATCCCAAACTTTAAATGTTAACTGATGTTGTCCCAATGCTAAATTTCTAAAAGGATACGTTACATTTCCTTTTTGATAATCTGCTAACGAAGGATTAAGACATCCGTTTCCTTCACCTGAAGCAAAGAAATCATTTAAAACTACAGTATTAATAATTTGTCCGTCCAAATATACTGTAATATCGTGACCAATACCAGAACCTGTAGAATTTATTCCTGTATCATCTGTTAAACAAGCTAAAAGCATTGGGCTTTGATTGGTAATTCCTCCATTAGCAAAATTGGTGTTGTTCATGTATAATTTTACTTTTGGCGGTTCGTTATCATTAATTCCGTTAGGATTAAGATCGCCTACTTGTACAGTTTGATTATTGAATACGTCAAAAGATTTATTATCGGCATACCCCAGTAATCTTCCTTCTCCTACTGCATAATTAATATCTTTTGGAACATAAAATTCAATGGTAAATACTCCATTCACTGCAGTTCCAGAAGCTTTTACAATGGCACTTCCTTCTTCAGTATATTGTAATTGCGGAGTAAGATTTCCATCATTATTTAATGTTGTTTTATTTAATCTTTTATCAAAAATATTGATTACAACTCTACCGTTGAATGTTGTATTAACTGTTCCGTTTGTATTATTAATGTGTCCTTTCACTTTTACAAAATCCAAACCTCTTATCAATCCCGGAACCGGAGTTTCTATATCGTCAATTACTAATAATCTTTGAGGTCTGCTCAATTTCATTGCAGGATCACCTAAAACATTTACTTTTAAATGATTAGCGTTTCCTGAGTATTGTTTTTTTGCATTAAGATGGGCATTCCCAGTAGTCTGGAAATCATCACCAACCATTTTAAACATTTCTTTAGTAAAAAAATCAGTGAATTGCTCACCGTAATCTACATTAACTGCACGACTGGAAGTAATCATTGAAGCAGGACCTCCCTGTTTAAGCTTGATAAACTGTTCACCTGCAGAAAAAGTAGCTGGCTCATCCCAAAGTGTAAATTCACAGGTAATTGTTGATACGAAAGGAAATCTACTGTAAACAGAAGAAAAATTGTTTGAGTTTTGAATTTCATCTGTCGTTAAAACTCTTTCTTGAGCCCAACCATTAATACCTCCATGTCCGAAATAAAATAAATAAAGACTATTGCCAATATCGTTTGAAATTGCTTGATTCACTTGCGGATATCTTTGTCCTCCCGCTGTGCTTTGCGCTTGAAAAGCATCTAAATACAATTTTCTTACATTATATTCTTTTAGAGTATTTACTGAAGGTATTTCAAATGTACTTGCCAATGTATTATTCATTGTAGTATGGAAAGGTAGGGTGTTGTCATTATCATCATCTACTACAAAATCCAATTTCATTCTCCATTCTCCAAAAGGAGATGATTGCCCTGAAAGAGCATTATAATATGCCAAAGTTTTGTCGACCATATTAGCCGCTTCAGTTGGATTAGCTGCAGGAAGCCGCCCTATTGGTAAATCGGGAAGGTTGATTGATAGTGATGGTGAAGTCTGAGGTTTTGTCATTACAATATAATCATCAGTAACAAAAGAACCTTCGAAATCTCTTGAAGATTCACTTTGATAACTTGAAACTACATTTGAATTATTTGAAATTCTATTTTTATAATCATAAGAAGCGTCACCAAGTATAAAAACATATTTTAAACTTCCTAATGGCGTGTTTAATTTTGTTATAAAATCTCTTAATGCAGTAAGATCTCTACTACCACTTCCAAATTCATTGTAAATTTTATCTGCATCAACAATCTGAACATTAAAATTATTTCTTGTTTGATGATAGTTAGCAATTCGCTGAGCTTGTGCCATCATTTCAGGAGTTGTGATAATCAAATAATCTACATTTTGTAATGCTGAAAGATTTTGATTAGCAATTCTTCCAACAAATTGTGGGGAAAAAGCAGCATCCGCTCTAAAAGCAACAAATTCATTATTAAAATTAACATCCGAAGTTGTATAAGCAAAATTAAAATTTCCACTTCCGGTAGCTTTATTTACTCTTCTGTTGGCATTTGTTATATCTGTGACATCCCAAACCTGCTCCATATTTCCTGTATTGGAAATACTAAATCCATAATTGGTATTCGTACCTGTAGTTAAAGAAAAATCTCTGAAATTCATTTGAGAACCATTGAATCTCAAATCCTCTCTATATTGTACCTCAGCATAATCAAGATAAAAAGCCCCATTAGGATTAGTTGCAATATTGGGAGAATAATTGATTGTAATTTGGTTTCCGGAAATTGCAGTTGTTGTCCCCAAATAGGTTAACGGATAAAAATCATTTGAGTAATTTGGCGGGTTTTGAGGAACTGATTGAGGTGAAGGATTCTGGCTGTTAATATTGAAATTAATGCTGTTCTGCTGTGCTCTCCATCCAATAACTTGAGTTCTGTATTTTACAATATCACCTGCTTGAATCGGTGAATTTAAATTAAAAGTAACCGCTTTATCTGTTGTGAAACCTTGATCTTCAACCCAAACTCTTCCTACTTTTAATAAATTTCTTTGATCATTATTAACGACTTGATAATTATCAAACTTTGTTATTGGTGCAGAGGCGGGTAAATTTAAATCAACAGGGAGAACTCTTTTTCCTGCCCCTTTGTCAAAATTGATATAATAATAAGAAAAATCTTCGTAAATATTTTTTAAATTCTCACTGTCGTCATTTCTGAATTCTTTTCTTTTAATACCATTTCCATTAGCAGTATTATATAAATTATATCCATTAGGTCCTTGAGCATAAAAAAGAGCATAATCACCATCATTCCAAACTCCATCGTCTTCTCCAACTACTTGAATTGCATTTTCTTGCAATGCACTGTACTTTACATCTTGATTAAATTCAGGAAGCATGATTCCTCCGTTTCCGTAAATTCTGAAGTTTTTAGGATTAATATTGGCAGGATTCATCCCATTGTCTCTCAGAAATTGAGAAGTAATTTTGAAAACCCCAGATTTATCAACTTTAATTTTATAAAAACCTCCGCTTGATAAAGGATTCTGAGTAGTACCAACTTTACTTGCGTTCATTGGCATTGGTGCATTACTTTCTGAGACATTAAATGAAGATAATCTTTGTATCTTCCCTTTAATATTTTTAAATAATCCAACGCGTACAGTTGCATATCGTTGTCCATCAAGATAATAATAGTCAATATCTGAAATGTCACGATCTTGAATGAAATTAGGATCTAATTCATATAAATCTTTTGCAGAAATGCTTTCCCAAACAAGATTTGATACCTGAAGCTGTCTTTCTCCAGTTTTTTGCTTATTGACGATGAAAATGTTATCCTGATTATAAGAAAAACCTTCGTTTGTAAAATTTGGAAGATTTTTTTTAATATCACCATAATCTTGAATTTTAGCTCCTTCCCAATTTATGGATACTCTTTGAGCCCAAGCCGTTGATACAAAAGCAAATATAGATAATAGAGTGATTTTTAGTCTCATGTTTATGTTTGAAATTTCTAAATTACAAAATAAATGAAAATTTTATAATTAAATTGTCATACCATAAAATTAATTTGTTAAGAATTTTCAAAAAAATCAAATCTTTACTTGATTTATTGAATAATTTATTTTTTCTTTGTACTTTGAATAATATTTATATCGACTATGAAAAAACTAAAGTTGTTTTCATTAATAGCATTGAGTTCTACACTTGCATTAACCAGTTGTGGTGGTTCAGGGACTTCCGGAGGCGGCGGTACTAAAAAGTTTGTCAGCAAGACAGGTTGGAAACCAAACGAAAAACAGGGTTGGTTTTTTGCAGGAAAGCAGCAGAAACAAAAAGGTTGGCCGGGGATGGTATATGTTGAGGGAGGAACTTTTACAATGGGATTAGTGAAAGATGATGTAATGCACGATTGGAATAACTCGCCTCGCAGAATGCAGGTAAGTTCGTTCTTTATCGGTGAAACTGAGATTACTAACTACGAATACCGCGAATACCTTACATGGTTGAAGTATGTATTCCCACCAAGTGATCCTAGTTATAAAGAAATTTACAACGGTGCTTTGCCGGATACTTTATTATGGGATAATAAATTATCTAGAAATGATCTTAATGAAACGTATTTCAGAGATCAGAACTATGATTATTATCCGGTAGTAGGAGTTTCTTGGACTCAAGCAAACAGATATTGCGAATGGTTGACAGACAGAGCAAACGAAAAAGCTTTGATGCAAGCAGGTATTATTGCAAAAGATTTGTATATCAACGAATCTAATAACCAAGGTGGAACTGCATTTAATATGGATAAATTCAGATCGAATGATCCTGAAATGCAAGGTTACATCAACGAGCAAAGAATGATGCAGAAGAATGGTATGAAAACTACCAACCAAAGACTTCAGGCAGCAAACAGAGCTCCTAATGCAGCAATGGTTACGAAATTCAGACTTCCTTCAGAAGTTGAATGGGAATTTGCTGCTCTTGGAATGGAAAAAAACAGAGAGTACAACAGTTACTTAGAGAAAAAACCACAGGTAGATCTTCTTAGAGGTACTAAAGGTAAAAACAGAGGAATGATTCTTGAAAACTTCAAGCAAGGAAGAGGAGATTATTCTGGACCTGCAGGTTGGAAAAATGATGGTGCTGCTCAAACAGCAGACGTTAGACAATTCCCTTCTAATAACATTGGTATTTACGGTATGTTTGGAAACGTTGCAGAATGGACTGCAGATGTTTACAGACCTATCATCGATGAATCTGGAAGTGATTTTAATTACTACAGAGGAAATATGCCTCAAGCTATCGTAAGAAACGGTGACGGAACTTACAAAATGATAGAAGAAGGTAACATGAAATATGATACTTTAGCAGACGGAAGATTAGTTTACAAAAACTTACCAGGTCAGTTTGAGAGAGAAACTATTGCAGATTACAGAAATTATATGGATGGTGACAGACAATCTTCACTGAACTATAGAAATGCAAGTGATTCTGCAGCATCTTATGATATGTATAATTCTCCTACTACGAAATTTATCGTTAATTCAAATGGTAGAGTAGTATTGCAGAAGGATACTAAAGACAGAACTTCAGCTATTTCTAATGATATTAGAGTTGTGAAAGGTGGTTCTTGGCAAGATTCAGCATATTGGTTGGATCCGGGACAGAGAAGATACAAAAATCAGGCATCTGGTTATGGTTGGATCGGTTTCCGTGTAGCACAAGATGCTAGAGTGAACGACAAAGCTAGAACAAGAAGATAATATTTATCAAAATACTTATAAAAAACCTCTCGTATTTTCGGGAGGTTTTTTTATTTTTGAACTTAGAAATTTTATTTAAAATCTAAATTTACCAATGACTACAGAACAGTTTTATCAATTTTTTTTAAAAGCTAATAAAGTAACAATTGACAGCAGAAAAATTGAAAAGAATGATATTTTCTTTGCTTTTTCAGGGGATAATTTTGATGCTGCAACTTTAGCTGAAAAAGCTGTTGACCAAGGTACACTTGCTGTAATTGTTGAAAATAAAGAATTTGAAAATTCAGACAAGAATATTTTCTATGTTTCATCAACTTTAGAATTTTTACAGAAGTTGTCTATTCATCATAGAAACCTATTAAATATTCCTGTCATTGGTCTTACAGGAAGTAATGGGAAAACTACGACGAAAGAGCTTATTCATGCTGTACTTTCACAGAAATATAATGTTCAGTACACTTTTGGAAATTTGAATAATCACATCGGTGTTCCATTGACTTTGCTTTCAATAAAATCTGAACATGAAATGGCAGTAATCGAAATGGGAGCCAATCATCAAAAAGAAATTGAAATGCTTTGTAATATTGCTAAACCAAATTTCGGTTATATTACTAATTTCGGTAAAGCCCATTTAGAAGGTTTTGGTGGTTTTGAAGGTGTTATTAAAGGCAAATCTGAATTGTATGATTATCTTAAAAATGAAAATCAAACCGTTCTAGTGAATGAAAATGACCCTATTCAATTAGAAAAAATACAGGATTATCAATCAAAAATAACTTTTGGAAAAACAAATTCTGATTATTATTTCGAACCATTTTCTGAAGAACACTTTGTAGGTTTAAAATACAAAGATCAAAATGCTTTATCAAAACTTACAGGCGATTACAATTTTACGAATCTTTGTGCTGCAGCAAGTTTTGGACTTCATTTCGGGATAGATTTTAGCCAAATTAAATCTGCTCTAGAATCCTATACGCCAACAAATATGAGATCCCAGATTGTTAAAAAAGATAATAAAACTCTGGTTTTAGATACTTACAATGCCAATCCGAGCTCAATGTTTGCTTCGCTGCATAATTTTATCACGTTTGAAGGTTCAAAAACAATCATTATCGGCGATATGCTGGAATTAGGTGATGAGAGTGAGACAGAACACCAAAACATTCTTAATCTGGCTCAAAACTTGGGTTTTAATGAAATTATTACCGTTGGAAAACAATTTAAAAACGTTAATTCAGATTCTAAAGCTTTTGATAGCACAGAAGAATTGACTCAATATTTAAAAGAGAATAAAATTGAGTCAGAAAATATTCTCCTTAAAGCGTCGCGCGGAATTTCTCTCGAAAAAGCAATTGATTTTATTTAGATTTCGAATCCCAAAATTCATTGATAATCAACTTTATATTCTGGAAAGTACTTGGGAAAACTTCATTCTCAATCTGAGTGGTGTTTTTCCAGGCAACTTCTGTGATTCCTTCTTCCAATTGAGGTTTTGAAGTATCTTCACCATCAAAAAACATTTCAAACCAGTGTGTGTGTTTCAAAACACGGTCACCATTTCTTTCAATATAAATATGATAGGTGGTGTTGATGAAATCTCGAAGTTCTACATTCATTAAATTTGTTTCTTCCTCAATTTCTCTTACAGCAGACTCTTCGCGAGATTCACCTTTTTCCATTTTACCTTTAGGAAGATCCCATTTTCCTAATCTTTTGATGAAAAGTGTATCTCCATTTGGTCTCAATACAATTCCTCCCGCTGCTTCAATGATTCTGAATAGTTTTTTAAATTCTTCCCAAATGATTTCAATCTGTTCGCCATAAACGTTCAGTTCAGAAGTCGACGTATTCTGAAGAAGATCGAGAGCGATTTCTAAAGTTGTGAAACTTTCGTAATTTAAGGTTTTCTCTAAGTTTTCCGGCTTCTTAGATATCAATAATTTTTTTTCGTTCACAAAAACTTTATACATTTGTAGTAATTTAAATACAAAAATAAAAAATGAATTTAGAAGGACGAAAAATTATTGTCAATAAATCATCTAAAGATTTATCTGAGTTGCTGAAATCGCCTGAAAATTATAAAAATTTTATGCCGGATGGTCTTCAGAAGTTTGAAACCAGAGAAGATGGCTTCAAATTCGGACTTCAAGGAATGCCGGAAATTGCATTGAAAATTGATGAAGTTACAGAAGAGAAAGCAGTTTTAAAATCGGCTAGTTCAAGTTTAGATTTTGCCTTGACTGCAACTTTGAATCCGTTAAACGAAAATCAAACGGAAGTTCAGATGCTTTTTGAAGGAAAATTTAATCCTTTCATTAAAATGATGGTAGAAAAGCCACTTCAGAATTTCATCAACACTTTGACAGATAAGATCGAAGCTTACAAATAAAGAAAAACCTTCAGAAATGGAGGTTTTTTTATGCGATAATTCCAGAACTGTGATTATGTGAACTTCCAGTTGCAGAAGCGAGAACATTGATTTCGTTATTCCATCTTAAAACTCCCATAAAAGCAAAAATCAAGGCTTCTTTGAAATCAATAATTTCCTTTTCAGGAATGATGATTTCCGATTGGGTTTTACTTTTAATCTTTTCAATAAGAAACTGATTATAAGTTCCGCCTCCTGTAAAAAGGACTTTCTTTAAATTATTGTTATTAAAAACTTTTGAAATTTGTTCAGCAACGTGTTCTGTAAATGTTGCTAAAATATCTAAATCTTCAATATTTAAAAATAAAGAGAAAATATTTTCATTACACCATTCAATTCCTAAAGATTTTGGATGAGATTGATTGTAAAATTCCAAAGAATTTAGCTTTTGTAATAACTCTTGATTGATCTTTCCTTTTCTCGCTAAATTACCGTTTTCATCATAATTCTGATTGAAATTTAAAGCTAATTTATTCAGGACAATATTTACTGGAGCAATATCAAATGCAATTCTCTGATGATTGGTTTTAAATGAAATATTAGAAAATCCACCTAAATTTAAGCAAGCATCGTAATCGGAAAATAATAATTCGTCACCAATCGGAACCAAAGGAGCTCCGTTTCCACCTAATAAAACATCCTGAGAACGAAAATCGTAAACGACAGGAATTTGAGTTTCTGCTTTTATCGCTCTTCCGTCACCAATTTGAAGTGTAAATTTCCTTTGAGGTTGATGAAAAATAGTGTGACCGTGTGAAGCAATCAAATCAATTTCTGATAACTGGTTTTTTTGAATGAAATCTTGAGTAATCTGACCTAAATAAAAGCCATATTCGGAGTTTAAAGCTAATAAATCTTGTGATGATAAATGAATTGAATTTCTAAGTTGATCTTCTAAGGCTTTAGCATAAGAAACAGTTTCAGCCTGAACGATTTTAAATTTCCATTGAAAATTTTCTTTCCAAAACTGAGCAAAACAGATATCTAAACCGTCCAAACTGGTTCCGGACATCAATCCTATCGCTTTAAAAACCATGATCTATTGAGCTTTAGGTTGAGCTATTTTAGCTTTACTTACATCAAGATCTCCAGAATTGTTGAAAAATTTGTATTCTGAGAAATCGTCTTTTGCTGTCATTCCGTTTGCATGAACTAGAGTAGAACCGTCTTCCATCGTTGCATAAACAGTGTCTCTTGTATAAATTCTTTTCTTAGCCTGATCCCAAAAAACACTTTGAGTCGCAAATCTCTGTCCGTCACTTGTAAGAATTTTCACATCGCCTCTTGCTTCGTAAAATTTTTTGTAATCATAAATTTTAGCAAATTTAGCAGTGATATTTCCGGGATTTTTAGGTTTTTTCTTGTCGAAAAATTCTATTTTCATTCCCTTTTTGGCAACAGTATAAGGACTGTCAATCAATTCATACGTTTCAATAATCGGAGCTGTCGCTTTTAAAGTAATAAAACCTGAATCTCTCTGAACAATTTTAGCATCATAAATAATTCTCGAAGGAAAATTTTTGTTTTCATTACCGTTTAGCTTGGTAAGATCTTCTTCGCAAGATGTGAATATAAAAAATATAGCACAACTAAAAAGGTATGCTATATTTTTAAATTTATGTGAAATAAAATTCATTATTAATTGTAAAGCTGTTTTCTAAACCATCTGTCAGCAAAATTGAAACCAACTTTTACGTTGACAAAATTCTGGTTGATTAGATTGTCTTTCAGAGTTCCTCTTTTCCCAACTTCTACACCAATCTCAAGACCGCTCATTCTTCCTATACCGCTGTTTTTAAACGGTAACATAACTCCGGCAGAAACACCAAATTTATTGATGCTGTTACCATAAAGTTCGATATTTCCTTTTTCATAGAAAGCACCATAACGGTAAACTACTCTTGAAAAATAACTTCTAAAGTTGTTATAGTTTGGTAAATACCATCCTCCGGCAGAAACACGGTAAGAATCTTTGTAGTCGAACGTATTACCGAAATAACTTATCGATTCTCCCTTTTTATAATCAATCTGCCCTGAAACAAACCATTCATTTTCACTTCCGTATCCAACTCCGACAGAAGCCTGAAGTGGAATAAGGTTATTAGAATTGTTTTTTTTATTTTCAATAACTGTAGGAGTAGATTTTATGTCAACGTCTGTGTAATAATAAGTACTGTTTGTATATTCAGTAGTCATTTTACTTGTATTACCGAAAGTAGCAGTCGCTCCTATAGTAAGTTTTTTGTCGGTACTTGTATTGATCGATTGATAACTTGTACCTAAGGTAAAGTTAAAGTTTTTAATACTGTTTTTAGTCTCGTAACCGTTGATCAAATCTGCAGTAGAAGTTGTAAACTCATTTAGATCATAAAGATTTCCGAAGTAGTAATTTGCTTTTGCTCCGACAGAAAATTTAGGATTGATTTTGTATGATAATGCAACTTGTGCAGTATTTAAAGTTCCGCTACCTGTAAATTTATTTCCATAAACAGTTCCATCAGCTATCGTTTCGCTATGAAGAATTTCATAACTCTTTGAGCTGTATGGTTGATACAAAAATCCCATTTTTATTTTAGGCGAAACAGGAAAAGCTATTGAAATATTTGATAAATAGGTAGAATGCTTTGTAGATTTTGTACTATTATAATCAGTTTTGAAGTAATTGTTTTCGTTTGTTGCTTCAAGTTTGATACTTGTCAGCTCAAAATTGCCATTGTTAGCAGGGTTTCCGAAATTGAAATTACTACTGAAATCACTGATGTATGCAGTAGAAATGCCTCCCATTGAGCTGGTTTCAATCGTATTATCATATTTTACATCCCCAATTCCATAAGCAGCATAAGGTGAGTTGCTTAAACTCTGTGCATTTAGGAAATACCCCACCGAAATGAATGATAGTACAAAAATTTTTTTCATTCTAGATTTTTAAAATAATGCGCAAATATCTTAAATATTAATGAATTGTAAAAATTTACTGAGGTTAAAGTTTGTTAAGGGAGATATTAGGTGAATTGTCAATTGTGAATTAGCTATGCTGTCAATTTTTAAAAGGTGTGAAATTAACTATTGACTTGCGAAGCAAAATTGACACTTGACTCGTTATCACTTTCAAAAATTCTTATCTTTGAAGCATGAATTGGGAAAACATCGCCGGACAAGAAAACCTGAAAAAAGTTCTTAAAGACAGTATTGCCGAAAACAGAGTAAGCCACGCCCAGCTTTTCATCGGAAAAGAGGGTTATGGAACGATGCCGCTGGTTTTAGCATATGCAAAAGAAATTTTGAAAGGTGAAAATGAACACGCTGCTTCGAAAGTTGAACATCTTAATCATCTTGATTTGCATTTCAGTTTTCCGGTTTTTACAGACAATAAAAATTCTTTAAGTAAAAATAAGTTTGAACAGTTCAGAGAAATGATGATCAGTTCGCCATATTCAAGTTTTGATGATTGGACAGCTCATTTGGAATCTGAAAACAAGCAGTTTTTCATTTCGGCAGACGAAATTGATGACCAAAACCAAAAATTTGCCCTGAAAAGTTTCGAAGGCGGAACAAAAATTTTAATTGTTTGGAGAGCTGACAAAATGAATATTGCAGCATCAAACAAATTTTTGAAATTTCTCGAAGAACCACCTGCAAAAACAATTATTCTTCTTACTGCCGAAAGTACAGACGATATTTTACCTACAATTTTATCAAGAACTCAACTGATTGAAGTTCCAAGAATTAATGATGAAGATATTGAAACTTATCTCCAGTCTAAATTTCAAATATCGGTTGATAAAGTAAGAGAAATTGTTCATCAGGCTCAAGGAAATCTTAACGAAGCTATTAATTTTTTAAATTCAGAAACGAAAAATCCGGAGTTTGAAAAACTATTTGTGCAATGGGTTCGTGATGCATTTATGGTGAAAAAGAAACCAGAATTTTTGAAGAACATAATTTTGTGGGCAAGAGAAATTGCCGGTTGGAACAGGGAAAAACAAAAAAACTTTCTCAACTACGCTTCAGAGATTTTCCGATTGGCTTTGTTGCAGAATTATCAATCGCAAGATTTGGTATACAAAAAGATTGATGCAAATGGTTTCAATTGGGAAGGTTTTTCAAAATTCATTAGTGGGGCAAATATTATCAGTATTTTAGATGAAATTAATACTGCAGATTTACATTTAACAAGAAACGGAAATCCTAAAATTGTTTGGACAGATTTAGGAATAAAATTATCGAGATATATTCATAAAAATTCTTAGAACGATTTATTATAGCTAAATATAAGTGTTTTCATTGGTTTGGAAGCGCTTTTTTATTGATAGAAATTTAGCTTCATTTTTAAGGAAAATTAAAAATAAATTAAAAAATCAATCAAACGTTTGATTTCAACAAAAAAGCATTGTACATTTGCATCCGAAAATTATCATACATGATTTCAAAAGAAGAAAATATATTATTCGCTGCTGAAAAGCTTTTTGCTGAAAATGGCTTTCAAGGAACCTCAACAAGAGAAATTTCTAAAGCTGCAAACGTGAATATTTCAATGATTTCTTATTATTTCGGTTCTAAAGAAAAACTGTACGAGAAATTGGTGGAATATAGAATGAATGAAGGTCAGTTTTTTTCTAAAGATATTGTAGAAAGAACAGATATCAATGAATGGGAAAAAATTGAAAAAATAATTGATCAGTTTGCAGGAAGAGTAAGGCATCACAAATGTTTTTACAGAATTATGCAGAGAGAGCAACTTCACACAGAAAATCCTCAGATTGTCGAGTTTCTTAAGCAAACCAAATTGGGTTTTCTTACAATGTATTCGAAAATTCTTGAAAGTGGTTTAGAAAAAGGAATTTTTACTAAAAACCCTCCTATCTATTTACTGCATTCTACTGTGAGCGGAACTCTATTTTATGCTTCAAATGCAACAGGAATGTACAAAGAATTCCTTCAAAATAATGAAACTGAAGAAGCTTTTGAGGAAACTTATTTCAATGAATTAACACAACACGTAAAACATATTTTAAAAGACCTTTTAGGTTATGAAGAGAATAAATAACTCAGTTATTGCATTATCCCTTTTTGCAGGAATGGTGTACACTCATGCTCAGGAAAAAAAGCAGCTGACTCTTGATGAGGCGGTTCAGCTTGGAATCCAGAACAGTAAAAGTTTAAAAATAGATGCTGCCAAAATTGAAGAAGCAACTGCTGATCTTTTGGAAGCAAAAAACAGACAGCTTCCAGAATTGAAGGTTTCAGGAAGTTACATGTATCTTCCCATTAAACCGACTGTTGATTTAAAACTTCCCGGAGTATCTTCCGCAGGTGGACCAGAAGTTCATCAGGTTGCATTTGGTTCGGCAAATTTGAGCATTCCTTTATACAGCGGCGGAAAAATTAAATATGGAATTCAGTCTGCAAAATATTTGGTAGAAGCGTCAAAACTGAGTACTGAAAATGACAAAATTGCTATTGCTTATAACGTTGCTCAGGCTTATAATAATTTATTTAAAGCCAATCAATCCATTAAAGTTTTGGAAGAAAATTTGACGGCTTCTCAAAAAAGAGACGAAACCTTTCTTAAGCTTGAAAATAATGGTGTAATCGCAAGAAACGACCGTTTAAAGGCGAATCTTCAGACTTCAAACATTGAATTACAACTTTTAGAAGCAAAAAACAATTACAATATTGCCAATATCAATATGGATTTGCTTTTAGGTCTTCCCGATGCCACTGAAATCGAAGTTGATCAAAACTATATTGATGAATCTGATGATGTAAAAACTGTTGATTTTTATCTGAATGCAGCAAGAGAAAACCGTAAAGATCTACAGGCTTTAGACCAACAAAGAAAAGCAGCTCAATTGGGAACGAAATCTGCAAAGGCAGAAAATCTTCCGTCAATTGCTTTAACGGGAGGTTATGTTGCAGCAGATATTCCGAAATTCTTGACTGTCTATAATGCAGTGAATGTTGGGGTAGGAATTTCTTATAATCTTTCAAACCTTTGGAAAGAAAATTCAGCATTGAAACAGTCTCAGGCAAGAGAAATGCAGTTGTCAGCAACAAATGATTTGCTGAATGACAATATTAAACTTGATGTCAACAGAGAATATCAAAATTCAGATTATTCTAAAAAGAGAATCGCTGTTTTCGAAAAATCTGCAGAGCAAGCAAATGAAAACTACAGAATTACAAAAAACAAATACGATAATGGTCTTGCAACGATGACTGAATTACTTGATGCCGATGCAGCTCAAATTTCAGCAAACGTTGGTGTAATAAATGCCAAAGCCGATGCCGCATTAGCATACAGAAAACTTTTGCAGACTACAGGAACTCTAACTATTAAATAAAAAGACAATACCCAAAATGGAAAATAATAACACTCAGGAAATCGCTGAACCAAAAAAGAAAAAAAGTTTAGTTTTCCCAATTATATTAGCAGTAATCGTAATCGGAGGAGGAATCTTCGGTTACAGATCTTACACTTACGGCCAGTTTCATGAAGAAACAGATGATGCTCAAATCGCTTCCAACATGAATCCTGTTATTTCTAAAATCTCAGGTTATGTTGCTCAGGTGAAAGTAAAAGACAACCAGTTTGTAAAAAAAGGCGATACTTTGGTTATTTTAGATAATAAAGATCAAAAAATGGCTTTGGAACAAGCAACTGCAGCTTTATCTACAGCTAAAAGTAATATTTCTTCAGCTCAATCTTCTACGAATGCCACTTCAAAAAATATCAGCAGTTCTCAGGCTGCGGTTGCAACAGCAAATGCTCAAATTGAAGCTGCTAAAGTTAATGTTTGGAAGACAGCACAGGATTTAAAAAGATATGAAATTCTTGTAAAAGATCATTCAATCACTCAACAGCAATACGAACAGGCTTTGGCTGCAAAACAATCTGCAGATAAACAATTGCAGGTTTTGGTAGAAACAAGAAACCAAATTGCTCAGCAAACCGGAATCGCTTCTTCTCAAACTGAGGCAAGTTCTCAACAAATTTCTGTTGCTGGATCAGTTGCAAAACAAAGAGAAGTAGATGTAGAAAGTGCAAGATTAAATCTTTCTTATACTATTATCGTTGCTCCGGAAGATGGTTTTGTAGGAAAAGTTCCTATTCAGGCAGGTCAGTTTTTACAGGCGGGTTCTCAATTATTTAGCTTGGTTAAAAATGACCAGAAATGGGTAATTGCCAATTTCAAAGAAACTCAGGTTGCGAAAATGGTGGAAGGACAAAAAGTTGAAATTAAAATTGATGCTTTCCCTGATACAAAATTTGAAGGAGTGGTAAGTTCGTTTTCTCCGGCAACAGGTTCTACATTCTCTATTCTTCCACCAGATAATGCAAGTGGAAACTTCGTAAAAGTAGTTCAGAGACTTCCGATAAAAATCGATTTTGTAAAGCTTGATCCAAATATTGCAAAAAGATTAAGAACAGGAATGAATGTGAAAGCAGAAGTTGCTTTAAAATAATATTGAAATAAGTGAATTGTCAATTTTGCTGAAGCAAAGTCAATTATGAATGCTGACGAATTAAATGCAGAAAGATTGATGGGGATTTTGGAGAAGATTGATGATCGATTGGAAATGAAGTAGTAAAAATTGACAACGATGTTGATTGGTAATTGGCAATTCACTTTTTATAATTCTTAAAGATGAGGAATAATGATTTTGAGTTTTAGCGAAGCTTTTTCTCAACCTAAATCTTAACCTCAACCTTCTTTAAACACACAAATAAATTAATGCAAGATTCATTAGTAGAATATGGAGCCCGAAGAGTGATCATCACGATCACGGCTATTCTTTGTGCTTTGCTTGAAATTGTGGATTCCACGATTGTAAACGTTGCCCTCAACGAAATGAAAGGGAATCTCGGTTCTACACTTTCAGAAGTAGGATGGGTAATTACCGCGTATGCTATTGGTAACGTAATTATTGTACCGATGACGAGTTGGTTATCTCAGCAGTTTGGGCGTAGAAATTATTTTGCCGCTTCGATCGTAATATTTACCATATTTTCTTTTCTCTGCGGAAATGCAGATAACATTTGGGAATTGGTATTTTTCAGATTATGTCAGGGAATTGGTGGTGGAGCACTTTTAGTGACCTCACAAACCATTATTACCGAATCTTATCCTATTGAAAAGAGAAGTATGGCGCAGGCTATTTATGGTTTGGGAGTAATTATTGGTCCTACTTTAGGTCCGCCATTGGGAGGATATATTGTTGATAATTACAGTTGGCCGTATATTTTTTATATCAATATTCCGATTGGAATTGCGGCAACAATCATGACTTTACAGTTTGTGAAAAGCCCGAAATTCTCAGAAAAAAGGAAAGCTTTGGATGTCGACTGGCTCGGAATTATGCTTTTGGCATTAACCGTTGGATCTTTACAGTTTATTCTGGAAAGAGGTCATGAAGAAGACTGGTTTGAAAGCGGAATGATAGTAACTTTTACCACAACAGCTATTTTAGGATTTGTACTTTTCCTTTGGCGAGAGCTCACCTACAAATATCCGATTGTAGAACTGCGGGTTTTAAAGAACGGAAATTTGAGGATAGGAACCGTGATGTCCTTTGTTTTAGGATTTGGATTGTATGGTTCTACGTTTATCGTTCCTTTATATACACAAAGTATTTTGGGTTGGACGGCGCTTCAATCCGGAGCATTAATGATTCCGGCAGCTTTAACGACTGCTTTCATGATGCCGATTATCGGTCGATTACTTTCGAAAGGAGCTAAACAACAGATTTTGGTTTCCTTAGGATTATTAATCTTCTTTATTTACAGTTTTTGGGGTTACAAAATTCTTACTCCGGATACCAGTAAAGATGCCTTTTTCTGGATGCTGATTGTACGTGGAATGGGACTTGGTTTATTATTTATTCCAATCACTTCCTTATCATTAAGTACATTAAAAGGTCAGGAAATCGGACAAGGAGCTGCTTTTACCGGAATGATGAGACAGCTTGGTGGTTCTTTCGGAATTGCGGCAATTACTACGTTTATTGCCAATGCAAGTCAGAAATACAGGGTCAATTTAATTTCCCATTTAGATGGTGACAGTTTAGATGTTCAACAAAGATTAGCGAGTTTAAAAGCCAGTTTCATAGCTAAAGGAATGACGCCTGATAATGCAATGAACGCTGCTTATAAAGTTTTGGATATGACTGTAACCAAACAGGCGACGGTACTTTCTTATATGGATGTTTTCCTTTATTTGGGAGTTGCGTTTTTAATCTGTATTCCGTTTATTTTGTTCATCCGAGAACGGAAGAGCAAAGAAAAAATAGATTTGAGTGAAGCAATGCACTAAAAATATAAACCTCTGGAATTTTTCAGAGGTTTATATTTTCAACAGAGAGAAATTTATTCTTTATTAAAAATTTTAAATTCATTTCTAATTAGATTTAATAGTTCTTGAAAAGAGAGTAACTCATCTACATTAGGATATTTTTCTAAGTATGACTCAGGATTTGAATAATTAAATTGATTTTCCTTTTTTCCTCGTTTAATTTTAACATAAAAAGATCGACCGTCAAGTACAGAAAGACTTGATATAGAAGAATATATTTCACCATCTTCAATTTGATAATCTTTATTAACCTTTTTAAGTTTATATTCAAAAAATTCCCATTTTGGAAGATGAATAACATTAGTATCTAAAATTTGTAACCATACCATTTCAAAATTTTTCAGAGAATTTAATTTTGATTTCCTTGTTCTGATTTTAATTTCATTTTTATTATTTTGAGTGGCAATTGTTTCATAAAATTCTGCTTTCCAATTTTCTTTATCGTCTTGATAAAATCTGAAAAGCTCTAATCCTGTTGTCGTTGAATATTTTTTATATACACGAATTTCATTTTCATGAAATTTAAGATTTTCTATTTTTAAAATTTTATCATATTCAGTATTTTGTTGTGCTGATAAAAAACCGCACGGAATGAATAAAGTAAGAATCAAATATAAATGTCTCATTTAAATATTTTTTAAAATTTAAACATTTTCCTTATGCATAATTCCCCATTTTTCCAATTCCTCAATAACTGGTTTTAATTGGTAACCAATTTTTGTTAATTCATATTCAACTCGTGGTGGAACTTCTGCGTAAACAGTTCTTGTGATAATCTTGTCTTCTTCAAGTCTTCGAAGTTGAAGAGTGAGCATTCTTTCTGTAATATTTCCCAAACTTTTTCTTAATTCTCCAAATCTCAGTTTTCCGTTAATCAAATAACTGCAAATTGCGAGAGACCACTGTCCGCCAATTAATTTGGAAGCATACAATTCCGGGCATTCTTCTGTGAGTGCTTTTTTATTGGCAAAATTGGTTGATGTTTCCTTTATTTTAGTCATTACTTACATTTTTTATAGTACCATACAATTGGTTGCTAATATCGGAAATGTAAGTTACACCTACTATTTTTGTAAAAGAAATTTTAAAATATGAAAACATTAGTAATAGTAACTCATCCTAAAATGGAAGAATCTTTAATTAACAAAAGATGGGTGGAAGAGTTGAATAAATTTCCAGAAAAGTATGTTGTTCATGAATTGTACAAAGCTTATCCAGACGAAATATTAGATATAAAAAAAGAACAGGAATTAGTTGAAGCTTACGATAAAATTGTTTTTCAGTTTCCATTTTATTGGTTTAGCAGTCCGTCGTTGTTGAAAAAATGGTTTGATGAAGTTCTTTTACATGGTTGGGCATATGGAAGTAAGAGCGGATATAAAGTTGGCGGAAAAAAGATCGCTTTGGCAATATCCGCAGGCGTTGATGATGAAGATTTCAGAGCTCAGGGAAAATACAGACATACGATAATTGAATTCACAAGACCTTTTGAGCTCAGTTTTGAATATATAAAAGCAGATTATCAAAAACCATTTGTGTATTACGGAATGGAGTATAATACCTCTCCTGAGTGGATTGAGAAAAGTGTTCCTCAATATTTAGATTTTATTGATAATTTATAAAACATTCTTAAAACAACTGTCGATAATTATTTGTCGACAGTTTGTTTTATTATCTTTGCGCCACTTTAAAGCAATAAAAATACTAACCTCCAATTGAAGAATCTGAAATATTATCTTGCCGCCATTACTGCATTTTCGCTTTGGGGAACTTTTAGTTTAGTTCTAAAACCACTGCATTCTTATGCTTCTTTGGACATTTTGTTTTACAGAGTTTTCAGTTGTGCGATTATTATGACTGTTGTGACAGTACTTTTCAGAAGATTGAAGCTGAAAGATAATTTAAAATACTTCAAAACACTTCCTCAAAATAGCAAGAAAAAGATTGTTGGTTTAAATATTCTGAGCAGTATTTTACTCACGGGAAACTGGTTTTCATTTATTTATGTAATGAATCACATCAGTGTAAGAGCGACTTCGGTGGCGTATCTCGTTTGTCCGATTATCACAACAATTTTAGCTTTTTTTATTCTGCGTGAAAAGCTAACAAAATTGCAATGGTTATCTGTGTTTTTGAGTGGGGTAGGATGTATTTTGCTGTCGTATTCCAATCTTTTGGATATGGTTTACAGCAGTTTGATTGGTTCTACTTATGCTTGTTATCTGATTATTCAAAGTGTCAATTCAAAATTTGATAAATTTTTGGTTCTGAATTTCCACATGATTCTCGCAGCATTGATTTTGTTACCATTTTTTCCTACGTATTCAGGAGAAGTTCCTACAGAATTTACCTTTTATCTCTATATCGAAATTATTGCGGTAATGTATACCATTGTTCCGTTGCTTTTAAATCTGTACGCAATGTCGGGAATTGCTTCCTCAAAAGTCGGAATGATTCTCAATATCAATCCTATTATCGCATTTATTTTGGCAGGAGCGGTTTACAACGAAGCGCTTGGCGGTTTACAGATTGTATCATATTCCATTATATTTTTGGCAGTAATTGTCTTCAATGCAAAAGAAATTTTTAGTTTAAAAAAGATAGAAACTGCTTAGGTTTCAATTATATTCTGGTAATTTTAAATCTTTGTATTTTTTTCTTAAACTAAGTGCCTTTAGTCTACCTTAAATTCTAAAAATAACTTTGTCTGACTTTGCGTTAAAATCAACTTCTGTTACATAGAAATTACTTCTCCTGACAAACAGTTGTCAACAGTTTATATTATCTTTATCGGATAAAATAAAGAAAAATGGATCAAAATAATTTTGATGAAATCATAAAACGCTCACTCAATATTCGACAAAAATATCACGAAATAGAAATTCAGCAAAATGGAGGTGAATGGACTCTAGAACAGGATGCTTTAGCGTATCTTACCGATGCAGGATTAGTAGGAAGAAATATAATGTCTTACGAAAAAACTTGGTCTAAAAAAGATTCAAACGCAGAGCTTGAGCATAAATTAGGCGAAAATATTTGGTGGCTTATTGTTTTGGCAGACCGTGCTGGAATTGATATTAAGGAAGCTTTAGACAAATTTTTAACCAAAACAGAAAAATTATTCTAATGAGTTATTGTTCAGTTATCGAAAATATGCAGCCTGAAAGCCGAAAAGAGCTGCATAAAAATTACCATGACAATCACTACGGATTTCCAATTCATGATGATAACGAATTGTTTGGAAGACTCATCATGGAAATCAATCAGGCGGGTTTAAGCTGGGAAACGATTTTAAAGAAAGAAGAAGGCTTCAGAAAAGCGTATGATAATTTTAATATTAAAAAAGTTGCTGCCTACACTCAAGAAGACCGTGAAAGATTATTAGCTGATCCAGGAATTATCAGAAATAAATTAAAGGTAAACGCTGCCATAGAAAACGCAAAAACCATTATAGAATTACAAAAAGAATTTGGTTCATTTGAAAAATGGCTCGAACATCATCATCCAAAAACTCTGGCAGAATGGATGAAGTTGTTCAAAAAAACTTTCAAATTTACAGGCGGAGAAATAGTGAACGAATTTCTAATGAGTATTGGATTTCTTAGAGGTGCTCATTCCGAAGATTGTTCTATAAATCAAGAGATTTTAAAGTATAATCCAATGTGGAAGAATTTGGGATAAGGTTGAGAGTTCGGATTGAGTTTGATTTTGATTGCACTCTAATTTTTAAATTTCAAATTGTTTTATAATAATTCGTTTCGGCGGTGGCAAAGCCACCGCCGAAACGAATTATCTCAAACTTCTTACCGTAACATCGGGCTTTTGACCTTGTGGAACAATAAAAATCGCATTGTCATTAATGGTGTCTCCTGAATCAAAATAATAACTTCCAATTACCGGTAAAATATTTGTGATAAACTTTCCCGATTTATCATAAGCAGAATAGGTAGCATTTATCATCTGCGTTCTCATTTTCAGCTGAATCTTTTTTGATGTAAGTTTTGCTCCGGTTGCGTTGATACAATCCAATTCTACAATTCCGATATTGGTAACAATTTGTGGAGATGAGGTTAAACGGATATTATAAGATTTTTCAGAATTATTCTGTACAGTTGCAGAAACTTTATAACGATCAAAAGGTTTTCCGCCGACTTCAATACTTTCTTTATTGGTGATATTAAAAGTTACTTTCATCCCGTTGACATCAATACTTTCGCCGTCAGAAATTTTTTGAGCAAATACAAAATTGCTAAAGCTTAAGAATGCTAAAGCAAAAAATAAAAGAACTGAATTTTTCATGGTTTTGGTTTTTGTGGTTGGTAACGTAAAGATAATGAAAGTGTTTTGAGTTTTAATATTAATTCTTTGGAGTGATAAAAGGAGTAAGTCACTTTTTACCATTGTCATTCCGACGGAGGAGGAATCTGTTTAAAAATTCAGCTTTTTAAAAATTAAACCAATAATCACTAAAAGTATTCCCAAAATAAAAGTGGGCATCCAAAAAGCAAAGCACAATCCAGACAATTTAATTATAAACTGAGGGAAATCTCCAGTAGCTGAAAACATGGAGATACCGGTAATAAACATTAGTATGGATAGTGGAAACATACAGCTTCCCGCAATCATTAAATATTTGGAAATTTTTCCTGCTCTCATATTTTATCTTTTCAAAATTATTTCATTTTTCAATCGTTCAATCAGCATTGTAATAATTCTTTTATTAAAAACTTTGTTGTCAGAATTATAAATCTCCATTTCTTTCAGAGTAAACATCCCAATCGTCATTCCTATAAAAGTATTTTTTAAAACTAAATCTTTCTGCAGACTTTGTTCAATAAATATATTTTTTTTCGCTGAAGTTAAAGAATTGAAATCTGCATTTTGACGGATTGCATAATTTGTAAACAATGAAATATAAAGTTCATTCTGCAATTTTAAAACAGGACGCAAAGTTTGGTTTTGAAATTTTTCTTCCGAAGTTGAGGTTTCAGAAATAGTGATGTTTAAAGATTCTCTTAAATCGAGTTTGGTTGTCATATATGTTGTAATGATTTTACATTATATTTCAAATGTATAAATAAAACTTACTTTCACGAATCTAATTACATAAAAAACTAACTAATTCAATAAGCTTCATTTTCATATCAAAAAAAATCATTATTTTAGTTCAGACCTAAATAAACACAAAACGATTTTATACTAACATTTTAAATCATAAATGATGGGAATTACAAATTTAAACAACACGCATTTAGACAATGCAAAACTGGCATCAATTCTTGACGCTATTACCGTTCTTGAAACGGCTCTTGGAGATTTCAACTATAATCTTTCTCCACAAGACCGCAAACGTTATGGAAGTATCAATGAGCAAAACAAGCTTTTGGTAAACAAAGTTTACGATTACAACAAAAACCAGCCTAATCTCAGCGCACCTGATATGGATTGGCAGGAATTTGAAAATGATTACAACTCCCGTAAAAATCTTGAAGGAATGATTTCAAGGCTTAACAGTCTAATAACAAAAATGGTTGATGCCAAAACGCTTCACGATTACGACAATTATCAGGCAGCATTGGAAGACTACGGATTTACAAGCTATAAAGCAGGAGGTTCAGCCGCAGGTTTTCAAACCAAACATGCCGATTTGAAACAGTTTTTCGGAAGAAGCGGTACCGCTAAAAAGTCCGATACCGAGACACCGGAATTGTAAGTCATTGCGAACCGAAGGTGAAGCAATCTCAACAGTTTTTAATAAAACAAATCATCCTCAAGCCTATCGTTTGAGGATTTTTTTATGGATATATTGAAGTGGTTTAGAGAAATGATAAAGTTATTGATGATAACATTGAGATAAATCAGACCTCCGTTTCGGTTCTGTAATGGTCGGTTTCGGTTGTTTTGATCATCGTTTCGGTTTTCCATCTAATTGTTTCGGTCTTCAACTGGAATTTTTTTATTCTAAACCGAATCGTTTGGGTGTTGAACCCAATCATTAATGTTTATAACCGAAAGTTTATGGTTTGAAACCGAATCACCTCTCTAAACAACCTAATTGTTTGGGTCTTGAACATGAAATTTTGGACTTCGAAATCCAATCATTGAGGTTTGGAGGCTAACCAATAATAAGTTTAGTCCTGAGATTAGATATTTTTTTATCATAAGTATTGAGTTAGTTAACTCCGCAGGATTAATGCTAAAAATAAATTATCTATTATAGATTGTTTATTGTAATTAAAGATTCTAATTATTCTCTAAGTTAATATTTATAGCTTGTTGAACAAAATTTTTACAATTGATATTTTTATTCAATGCATCTAAATCATATGGAAGAAAATAAAGTTTGAATTTATCTTTAAATAATTTTGCTTTGTAAACTTTTGCTCCTTTTAAATATGCAATTGAGGAAATTAATGTCTCATTAACAAAATCACAATCAGCACCTAAATATATTGCTTTTAAGCAACCATTTTGAAATTTGTGTAAACCTATATTTTTGCTAATAAATCGAAATTCTTTTTCATAACTCCAGCACCTACTTTTATTTCCAAATATCAATTGGTAATCATTATTTAATATGTTAGTTCTAACATAATTATCAGAGTATAAAACTTTTTTTAATGAGATATCGTTTTTATTGTTTTTTATTTTATTAGCATACAAGAATTTTTCTTCTTCAAAATCATATTCAATACAATATCCTTTTTGATTATTGGTATAATGAGACCACATTAATAAATTTTGATTATCAGTCGTAAGTGATAGAATTCCGGAATTATCTTTTAGTAGTTGCAAGTAATTATCTTTTGCTCTTTCTATTTTATTAGTGTCTAAATCTTTTTTAAATCCTTTCATCATTTTACTTATTGAACGATCAAATTTAAAAACACCTTCAAAAGGATCATTTAAAGCTTTCAATGAAGAAAACCATATCTGATCAAATAATAAGCATTTTACATCTCGTAGAAAATTTTCAGAAAAAGTTTCATCGTTGTTAGGAAATTCTATAGACCTATATTTAAAAAGAATCATCAGGAAAATAAGTATAAAAGAAGTTAAAATAATTTATTTCAGGGTCGCCAATGGAAGTATTAATCTTATTAATTTGATTTTGTAATGTGCTAAAGTTATTTTTGTACAAAATTATTTGTGAGGGTTTAACATTTATCATTTTTTCATAAATAATAAGAAGTTCTTGTAATAATGCGTTATAAGACCCTTGAGGAAAAGAACCGTATTTAATTTGTTCTAAGTCAGTCTTTTTAACATATAAGTAATAAGAATCTACTTCCTTCTGTATCTCTCTAGAATAAGTATTTAAACTATATACATTATGCTTTTCATCAAATATTTCATCTGAAATTGTTAAAAAATATATAAAATCAAATGCTACTAAAATGAGAAGTATTACAGTTAAAATAAGCATAATAACCTTAATCACATTTATGGGAATGAAATATTGAAAAATAATTAAGGCAATTATTAATACTGATAAGACCATAAACTTATAGCCTTTTTTTTCATTATTAAGATAGAAGTGATGTGCACCAAGCCAACCAAAGAATAATGCTAATAATGATGTGGAAATTTTGTTCTTCATGTTTTTAATTTTGTTAAGCTTAAAATTATAATTAATATTTGTACTTCTTAATATATATAATTTCTTACCCCACCGTCGGCGTATCCTCCTCCTTCAAAATCTTTTTCTCTTTCATGGCAACCATCATTCTTTCGCATTTGTATTCTTCCCAATTGAATTGATTGAGGAAATCGAGGGCAGCAACAAACCCAGCATTGAAGAGTTGTTCTTTTTCTTCTCTTTTCATAAAAAAATTGAGCCAGTTGCTGGTTCCGCAGTTGACGGTTTTTATGCTGTAAAGATTATAGAATGAGTTCTTGGTGAGGAAAGATTTATCGTTGAAACCACGCAGAGTATCGATGATATTTCCGGCATAGGAGAGGGGCGTTTTCATAATCTGTTCGCTGGTTTTTCCTTTTTCCTTCAATATGTCAGACTCGCTGGTGAGCTGTACTCCGAATAGTGGAAGTCTTGGATAAAAAATATCGTTCATGTGAAAGACATCAATCGGAAAATTGGAAATACTTCCGCCATCGATAAAAATCCCGACAGGGTAAATGTTTTCTTTCGTGGTATTCATCCAGAATTTCCAAGCGTATTTTACCGAATCATCATCTTTGTTGATGAGTTTTTGCATCGGTTCAAAAAAGAAAGGAACAGACATTGAAGCACGCACAAATTCTGCAGGACTGATGTGTTTGAGCTCTTCCTCAGACCAATATAGATTTGCCATTGTAGGCAATGCTATTTTTATCTTTGCGTTGATGTCAGTAGTTACCACAACATATTCAGAAGTAAGCTGGTAAAACGGATTTTTTTTGTAATAATCATTATTTTCCATGCTTTCAAAATAAATTCTGTATCGGGTTTCATCGATGTGTTCCAGATTATTCATTTTGATTTCCTCAATCCCGTTGAGAGCGTTTGTGTAAAATTCCATTTCGTTGCCGTAGCGGTAATTGAGATTCAGCTGATGTTCTTTTTGAATAAATTTTTTATTAAGTTCAGCCACGGTTTTAATTCCGAAATCATTGAGTACATTTTTCATCGTTTCTTCGAAAACATTTCCGGGATTCAGTCCGCTGTTGCTTTTGGTGAAATTCAGATAAAGTTTTTTTAGAATTAATATTAAAATAATCAAAGGAACCAAAGGAATCAGGAAATAAAGTTTGGTTTCTCTTGTAGTTTCAGATGAAAGTATAAATGGTAAACTTACTAAACCGACTGTAAGAATGATGGCAATAATCAAATTGATTTTAAAGAAATTTTTGTTGTTGAGCATCGCATGAATGGTTGTTTTTACATAACTTTTTCCATCCATGAAATCTGCAAAATTCCAGTTGAACAATATCTCTTTAATGACTTCGCTTTTAGCTTCTTCTTTTGTTTTGCAGGCAGCAATTAACATGGTATTAATTGCTCCGGCGCTGGTTCCTGCAACTTTCAGAAAACGGATTCCGAAAATTTCCAGGCCATAAAGATAACCGACCAAAGCACTTCCCCAAACTCCGCCTCCTTCCTGTACAAATTCTATATACTGATTTCCTTCAGCATCCAGAAGATCAGAAAATTCTCTTTTCGAAATATTTTCATGCAATGCCTTCAGTTTTTCTTTGGAATCTTGAGAAAGGATATCTTCATCAAGTATTTTTTGTAGGATTTCGGGTTTCATGATTTGGTGGTGTGTTTTGTTGGTTGAGCGCAAAGGCGCAAAATTTTTGATAAAATTATTTTGTTTTAAGGCGCAAGAAATCAAAGAATTTCAAAATATTCTCAATCAATTTTATCTTGATAAAATTTTTGCGCCTTAAAAGTTTGAAGATTAAAAAAAAATCTCCTACGCCTTTTCATTTAAAACAATTTCTTGTCATGTAGAGATTGCTTCACCTTCGGTTCGCAATGACGATTACCATTGCTTTCTTCTTGCATAAATAAATGTACAAATTACAATAACTCCCATTACGCCTAATGTGTAAAAATACCCTTGTTTTGTGTGTAATTCAGGCATATTGTCGAAGTTCATTCCATATAAACCGGCAATAAATGTAATCGGTAAAAAGTAAACTGAATAAATTGCCAAAACTTTCATCACCTGATTGGCTTTCTGATCAGATAACGCCAAGAACATCGAAATTAAGTTGGTAATTTGGATGTTGAGGTGGTCAAAATCGGCAACAACATCTTTGTGTTTATCTTTTAAATCTACAAATTCAGAATCGGGAAGGTTTAGCAATTTAAATTTATCAATAGCATCAGTAGAAATCGTTAAAACTCTTGAATTCAAACCTGATTTTCTTTTTAGTTTATACAGTCTGCGAATCTGATTGGTGTGGTTGGTATTTTTAAGGAAAATTTCGTTTTCGATATTATCCATCGTTTCAAATAAACTCAGAGATTCATCATCAAAACTTTTCATAATGACCAAAGCGATTTTTAAAGCAATCTTTTCGGGAGAACAAACTTCTTGATGTAGCGAAAGTTCTTTTTTTGTTTCAGAAATACTTTTCGCTTTCATTCTGTGAACCGTGATAATTGTATTATCTAAAAGGAAAATTCCGATTTTAGTACTGATATCACTTATCGTGTTGAGGTTTTTTCTTTCAAGCTCGGTGCTTTCACGCAAAAGGAAAAATTTTACATTTCCATCGGCTTCATATTTGGGTAAGTGATTGGGATCTAAAGTATCTTCAAGTAAGAGATTGTTGATTTCATATCGCTCATGAAGGTATTTCATATCTTCTTCTGTAGGCGCTTCCACGTCTATCCATTCGCATCCCGAATCTCTGTAAATTGTATCTATAGGCATAAAGTAAATTTACTGTAAAAATTGAAATTGTATGTATTAAATAAATTTTATCTTTACCAAAATTAGAAAAATCGATATGATTAAAAGTACTATAAAAGGCATCGGATTTCATGTTCCGGATCATGTTGTTACGAATGATGACCTATCTAAACTGATGACTACCAATGACGAATGGATTACTGAACGAACGGGAATTAAAGAAAGAAGACACCGTATCAACCGAAATGATGCACAGGAAACTACTGCTTATTTAGGTTTTAAAGCTTCTGAAAAAGCAATTCAACAAGCTGGTTTAACAGCAAAAGATATTGATTATATTGTTTTCGCAACCCTTTCACCAGATTATTATTTTCCTGGATGTGGAGTTTTGTTGCAGGATATGTTGGGTTGTGATACTATTGGAGCTTTGGATGTAAGAAATCAATGTTCAGGTTTCGTCTATGCAATGAGCGTTGCCAATGCTTTTATAAAATCTGGAACGTATAAAAATATTTTAGTAGTCGGAGCTGAAGTGCATTCTTTCGGACTTGATTTTTCTGATGAAGGAAGAGGAGTTTCTGTGATTTTCGGAGATGGAGCAGGAGCAATTGTGCTTTCTGCAACGGAAGATGAGAATGCGGGAGATATTTTAGCTATGAATATGCATTCTGAAGGAAAATATGCCGATGAATTATGCACGCAATTTCCAGGTTCAAAATATGGATGGAGTGACAGAATGAGAAAAGAGCCTGAAAATGTGACCAACAAAGAAGTTTATCCAATTATGAACGGAAACTTCGTTTTCAAACACGCTGTGACAAGATTCCCTGAAACGATGCAGGAAGCTTTAGATAAAGCTGGAAAAACGATTGAAGATTTAGATATGTTTATTCCGCATCAGGCGAATTTGAGAATTGCTCAGTTTGTACAGCAGAAATTTGGTTTGCCAGACGAAAAAATCCACAACAATATTCAGAAATACGGAAATACAACAGCAGCTTCTATTCCTATTGCTTTAAATGAAGCCATTGAATTGGGCAAAATCAAAAGAGGTGACTTAGTTCTTCTTTCAGCTTTCGGAAGTGGCTTTACTTGGGGAAGTATTTTGTTTGAGTATTAAATTGTCAAAGGCTTTCGTCGTCACTTCGAGTAAGTTTTTGAAGAAAACCGTATCGAGAAGTTTTAATATAAAAGCTGTTCTCGATACGCTTCGCTACTCGAACTGACGAAACTTAATAGTCAATGATAATAAATAAAAGTCCGCTGAAATCAATTTCCAGCGGACTTTTCTATGTTTTAAATTAAAGACTATAAAGTCTTCAATAATTTTTCTGTGTCTGCAGTATCTTCACCTGCTGCTTTTCCCAGTTCAAGAGATTTTTGTGCCCAAGTTCTAGCATTTTCCTTGTCACCTATTTTATTATAAAGATTTGCTAATGTATCTGTGTTAGCAAAGTTTTCGTTTTTCTTTACAGATTCTTGTGCCCATTTTACAGCGGTTTGTAAAGATGATTTCGTTGTAACATTTTCAAAGAAATTCCAAGCTAAAGAATTTAATTCTTCAGAAGATGCAGCCGAATAATCTTTATATAACTCCAAATTGATTTTCTCATATGTTGCAAAATCTTTGTCTTTTAAGGCTCTGCTTGATTTTACTTTTTTCAAAAGTTTCTCAGAATCCTCTTTAGTCATGAATTTTTGAGTTTGTTCAAGGAAGTAAGCCTCATCAAGCTTTTTAGTTGTAGCGTCATAAGCTTTCGCCATTACCGTATTTACTTTTACATTTTTATCGATTGAAGCATATTTCTGCTCAGGAACGATTTTCATAATGTCAGCTTTTCTCTCAGTGAAAATTCTGTAAGGAGCGTCGTCTGTATTTTTCATTGCCTGAAAAAGAAGCCCTAAGTTTTCTTGATTAAATTCAGGTTTTGCAGCAAAATACTGCTCGATAACTTTGTTGGAGAAAACTGCATCATTATACATTGTAAGACCTGCAAGATTTAATAAAAATGCCGGATCCTTTTCTCCTTTTTCAAATTTTTGCTTTAATGTTGCCAATCTTTTATTAGGATCTCCTGCATCCATCGCAAACTGAATGAAATCTTTTTCTTCAACATATCCAATTGTTCTGTGAACTTCTTCACCATCACCGTTGATGAAAAGATAAGTCGGAAATACTTTTACATTGAATTTTTTTGCCAATTCAATTCCTTCCCCTTTTTCCATGTCGATTTTTGCGTTTACAAAATGCTCATTGTAGTAATCACCGACAGGTTTCAGAGGGAAAATGTTTTTTACCATTAGTTTACAAGGTCCACACCAAACTGCATAAGCATCGATAAAAACAAGTTTGTTTTCTTTTTTTGCTTTCGCTAAAATAGTTTTGAAGTTGCTGCCTTCTTCAAATTTGATTCCTTGTGCAAATGCAAGCGCTGCAAAGAAAAGGAATGATAATATTGCTGTTTTTTTCATATAATAAATACGTATTGTTTTTTATTTGTTATACTAAATCGCACGATAGATTATGTTTACAAGATCAGGGCGATTACATGATTTTTTTTATTGGATACAAATGTAATAATTATGTTAAATAATTTTTCTCTTTTTAATGAAAATAAGATTGAAGCTTTGAAAAATTTTCAAAAATAAAATCCGTAGTTAATTTCTACGGATTGGTTTATTATCTCGAACCTCCAACTTTCGTATTGGGTTTGTTTTCTTTACTGCCATAATCTGTTGGCGATGCAGCGGTGTCTTTCAATGCTTTTGGAGTATCTTTTTCTGCTGTAGTAGGTTCAGAATTTGCTGCTGCAGAATCTCCGAGATGGTTTCTTAAAGAATCTTTGTTGTGTTCTGCTTTAAATTCTTCTCTGTTTTCTTTTTTGTCGGCACAGCTTCCTAAAGTTATTAAGGCTAAAACTGCTCCTATTCCTAATCTTTTCATAGTTAAAATATATTTATTGGTTAATCAAATATAAAAAATCTGCCGAAATTTTCAGCAGATTTAATTTTGAGTTAAATTTCCTGTTTTTATCTTACAGGAGTATTAACTGTATCAACGGGCATTTTCATTGTGTCCGGATTTTGCACTGGTGCTGAATTTCTCATTGAAGTAGTATCAACTGCTACATTCATAGAATCTTTCTCAGATGACATTTGCGGTTCTTTTGATCCACAACTTGCCGTGACTAAGCCTATCAAAAAGGCTGATAACATTAATTTTTTCATAATATTTTATTTTTATGGTGTTTAAATTAGTAGCCAATTATCATTCCAAAAAGTGTGAACTTTATATTAAATTTCAGTAAAGTTTGTTAAAAAACGATTGATATTGCTAAAAGTCGTAGAACTACGACATGAAATCGTAGAATTACTACAAATTTTGAAATAATTGTGTTGATTTGAAAAAAGAAGGCTTCTTGGTTTTATCTTTGAAGTATAAAAATCACAAAATACCAACGAATTAAATTTACAAATCATGGCAGCAAATTCAAGAGGAATCTTAAAATTTAATGGCAGCGAAGGACAAAAATTGTTAAAGCTAAATTACAGTGTTTCAAGGTCTACCGATGTTTCGGGTAGAGTAGCATCTGATCCTTCTAATGCATTGATTAAATTAACAATCGAGGCAACGGAAAAATCTGACATCCTTGAAACTTTGTTAAACGGAAAATACAAGCCGACTTCAGGAGAAATTACTTTCAACAAATCACATGAAGAAGGAACTTTGATTACATTGAATTGGGAAAACGGTTACGTTATTCAGCACGAAGTAGACTTTGATGCAGTTGATGAAAATTCAATGTTGATTAGCTTTGTCATAAGTGCAGAAAAAATCAATTATGGTAATGCAGCATACGAAGGACTTTGGCCATATAGCTAAGATCTTTCGGTTCAGAAGGGTTTATTAGGATTCACGAGACTGTCTTTATAAGGCGGTCTTTTTGCCTTGAACGTATATTAAAATAATATTTAAAGCATATTATATTTTTATAGAGAAAAAGTTCTCAACTGAATAAAATTTAATAACTTTAAGCCACCACACAATCACAAAATTATGAATACCTCAACTAAAAATGGAGGTTCCGTTTTCCGTCCATCCCAAAATGCGGCAGGAATCTCAGAGAATCATCATACGGGAATCAACCGTTTGGTTAAATTATCTTTAGTCATAGAAGGTAAAGTAATCAAGTATTACAAGCATTTTAAGCTGACTCAAAGTGCACAAAAACACCACGAATTTACACTCACATTAGCTCACGATACTTTAGGCGACCGCCAAACCCATACTTTAGAAGAAGCTAATAAATTTTTAGGCAAAAGATTAACGGCAGTTATCTCTTATAAAGATATTGAAAGCAGCCCTGAAAGAACATTTGTAGGTGTAATTACGGGAGTTGGTTTTAGTCAGGAGAAAATGAGTTTGGGAAATATCGTGCTTTCAGGGTACAGTCCGACCATTTTGTTGGATGGTGCTCCTCATATTCAAAGTTTTGGCGGAAATCAGGCGGTGAATATGGGAATTATTGCTGAAGAAGTTATTAAACAAGGTTTAGATAAAAGCCGATTCGATATCAGAATTGATACAAATGATTATTCTCAAATCATTTATAGCAGCCAATATGATGAAACGCATTATAATTATCTGGCTCGAATGGCAGAAGCTTATGGTGAACAGTTTTATTACGATGGTGAAGTTCTGCATTTCGGAAAACTTCCGCCACAGAATACTCCGATCAAACTGATTTATGGAAGCAGCGCCAATGATATTAAGGTTGAATTAAAAGCAGTTCATACAAAACCTCAATATTACGGTTATAACAGCAGTAAGAATGAAGTTTTAAAATCAGGAAATACACCGATTCAGCATGTTGGAGATTTAGCAAAAACTGCTTACGAACACAACGATAAAATTTATAAAACACCTTCATTAAGAGTTGCTCCGATTAAAGCGACGACTCATTTAGATGTTGAATATTCTCAAAAAAGCACCGCAGGAAGTGAAGCGGTTAATGTTTTTAATCTTTCTGGAACTACAACGGTTCCGTTTTTACATCCGGGATGTTCTGTAGACATTGAAATGCGAAAAGTTGACACCAATGAAACTTCGTATTTCACAAGAATCATGGTGACAGAAACGACGCATGAAATCGATACAATCGGTCATTACACCGGAAGTTTTAACGGAATAGCTTCCGATACAGGCTTTTTACCAAAACCGGAATTCACAACGCCAAAAGCTGAACCTCAAATTGCAACGGTGATCTCCAATGCAGATCCTGAAGGACAGGGCAGGGTTCAGGTAAAGTTTGACTGGCAAACGAATGACACAACACATTTTATAAGAATGATGAGTCCTGATGCAGGAGGAACAGATCAGATTACCCAGAACAGAGGTTATGTTGCGATTCCTGAAGTTGGAGATCAGGTGATGGTAAATTTCGTACACAATCATCCGGATAGGCCTTTTGTAATGGGAGGAATGTTTCATGGAGGAATTGGTTTGGGTGGCGGAATGGACAACCGTGTGAAATCTATTCAGACAAGAAGTGGTCACAGAGTAGTTTTTACAGAAGATGAAAGTATTATTATTACGGATAAAAGTGGAAATGAAATTCATTTAGATACCACAGGAAGTAATATTACCATCACAGCTCCGGAAACGATGACACTGAACTGTAGAAATATGAATATCAATGTAACAGAAAATATGACAACTTCTGTAGGTGTCAATAAATCTGATACTATCGGAATGAACAATACACAGAGTGTTGGAGCAATGAAAATGACTTCCGTAATGGGAGATACAAGTATGTTTATTACCGGAAAGCTTACAGAAATGATTGAAGGCGACGTAACAAGTGAAGTAAAGCAAGGCAAAACCATGATTAATTCTGATCAGGGAATTGAAACAAGCTCAAACGGATCTATCAGTAAACATGCACAGAATGAAGTTCAAAACAACAGTGGTGAACGAAGCAAAAACCATTAATACCTTTAAAACATGAGTAGGACAAGGATTGTAAAAGGTAAAATAATAGAAGTTATTGAAAAAGATTTCAATATATATTCTCAAAGTAATATCATTGATAATGCTGCTGAAGTGGTATCTGAAAAAGGTCACGACAACGGTGTAAGTTATGGCAATGCTTCTCAACCTCCTGCAGGAGAAATTCAGGCAAAATGTTTGGTACAGTTCCGTCCTCACGCAAAATGGAGCGGAGAATTTGGTTTTGATTGGTTAAGACTCGGAGATACAGGTACAAAAGCTGATACTTGGTATAAAAATATTACAGGACAGTATGACGCCAATTATAATTTTGTAAAAAAAAGCAGTGTTTATCAAAAGCTTTTAAACAAATTCAATACGATGTCTATTCCCTGGAAGCCTAAAATTAATGGGAATCCTTTTTTGTATCTCATTCCGTACATGACGATTTATCAAGGAAAATCTCATAAACTATCTTTAAAAGTTGAAATTGAGGAGCTTCCTAAGAAATTAACTGTCCAACACAAAAAATCAGCGAACGATAAAAACACTTATTTTAAATTTAATACGAGTGAAATTACCATCAAAAAAGGTAAATATACTTTAGACAATTATCTTGAAATTACTTGTTTGAAAGAATTTAGAACAGATCAAATAATTGAAGTTTTAGCAGATGATATAGTTTGCGGAAAATTGAAGATTATGGCAAACAGTGCGGCTCATCAAAAGCAAGGAAAAGTTTTATTTATTACCGTTATTTCACAAACAGGAAGAGGAAGTACTACGGATGAAATTTCCAGACTGAATAAATATATGAAGCAGGCCTACATTAATGTGGATGTAAAAAGTATCAATATCAATCTCTCCAATGATCGTAATTTTATTCCGAAATTAAGGAGCGGCACAGGAATTCATCAATATTTGGATGCTAAACTTCGATCGGCAAAATTCCCCGATGGAAGTGTGGTTGGAAATAGATATGACAGTTTTTATAAAGTTTATTTTATCTCGGAAGTTATCCAGCAAAGCGACGGGAGTTATCTTTTAGGGGAAGCGGAAAATATTCCTTCTAGAACGGTATTTGTTTTAAATTTAAAAGATACGGCAACCGCTGCAGGAGTAGGATTTGAAAATGTAAAAACTACAGCAACGCACGAGCTTTTACATGCAATTGGCTTATTTCATACATTTGATAACAGCAGTCCGATAACTTTTGAAGAGTTTAAAACAGATAACATTATGGATTATTATTCTCAAACAACCGATATTATTGCAAAACAAACCTATAAATGGCAATGGGATATATTAAAAAAAATGATTCACTGATGAAAATAATTTCAATAATGTTTTTTACAATTTTGTTTAATAATTGTGAAAAAAGTAAGTCAGAACCGTTTCAGCAAAGTACATCAATTAGCAATAAAAATATGCAGGCAACAAAATTTGATATTGAAAAATATGAATCAAACCTTAAAAAAAATCCTTTGTACGAAGGATTTCAAAAAGATGAAAATGTTTTTGTAAAGCAGTATCATATTATTAAAGATGGATATGTAGAAGATGGATATTCCCGAAATATTGTTGAAAATTACGTTGAAGAACTTGTTGGCAAAGACAGATATAAAACTAAATTTACCTTCGATAAAAACGGAAATTTAGAATCTAAAAAGTTTTATTTCGGAAATAATCTTGAGATAGGGAAGTGGGAATATTTTAAAAATGGAACTTTAACTAAAACAGAAAATAAAGACGAAAATTATCCTTTTAGTCTTGATGAGGTTTTAAAATTTGGTAAAAAAAACAATATTGATTTTCATAAAACAGGAGAAATTTCAAAAAAATTATCCTCAGAATACAATAAATATGTTTGGGAGTTAACCTGGAACACTGGAAAGCTCAAAGCTGATGGTAAAACATATATTTTCAGAAAGGTTATTTTAGACGGAAAAACTGGCGAAAAATTATATGATAAAGAATATGAACTTAACCCATTGAAAAGATAATCAAAACTTCGTTTTAGTGCATATCTCCACTTATTAATTTTTCTAAATGTTTTTAAATATTTCTTAAATTTAATCCAAATGGAGTGAAAATATTTTAAAATAATATTTAAAAACCCTTTTAAATAAAGGGTTTTGTTATTTAAAATACCAAAGTCGTAGTATTACTACATCAAATCGTAGTATTACTACAAAAACTGAGATTTATCTTTTTTATTCTATCTAAAGAGTTTAATGGCTCTATCTTTGAATCAACCAAATCACAAAATATTAATTTTAAAAAGTTTACCATTATGGCAGCAAACTCAAGAGGAATCTTAAAATTCAACGGAAGCGAAGGTCAAAAATTACTAAAGCTTAACTACAGCGTATCGAGATCTACAGATGTTTCAGGACGTGTGGCTTCAGACCCTTCCAACGCAATCATCAAATTAACTATTGAAGCAACAGAGAAATCTGAAATTTTAGAAAGTTTGCTTAATGGGAAATACAAACCAACTTCGGGTGAAGTTACTTTCAACAAATCTCACGAAGAAGGTACTTTGATTACCTTAAACTGGGAAAACGGTTACGTTATTCAGCATGAAGTAGACTTCGATGCAGTTGACGAAAATTCAATGCTTATAAGCTTTATCATCAGTGCAGAAAAAATCAATTATGGTAACTCTGCTTACGAAGGTATTTGGCCGGGAGTATAATTTTGGCTATTACAATTTTTAAATAAAATTGAAACAGGACACTGTCTTTCCAAAGTATAGTGTTCTGTTTTTTATTTATAATATGTTTAATTAATTTAAAAATAGAATGTTTTCAACTTCTTTTTTACTTTTATCATGATGGTAGATTTCTTTAAACTTACTATACCAAACTGATTTTTCAAATTTTGAAGTGTTAATTGATGCTGAAACAGAGTTTGAATAATATACCTTTTTATTAATCACTACTTTAAACCTAGTTTTAGTTTTAAAATTACCTTCATATTTTTTTGAAGTTAAACCGATGATTTCTCCAGATTTGAAATTGATTTCTCTGAGATAAGACATTCCACAATTAGAATTAACCCAAAACTCAATCGGTTTCCATTTTTATCTGAAGTTAAAGCTTCCTGAATAAGTTTTAGTTTATTATCTTGAGGGATGATTTGAATATTTGATTGTTTATTATTTTTCACATATATAGAAAATAGTGAGTCATTTTTAATTTCGGCAATTATCAAAATTGAATCTTTATTATTCTTTATAAATAACTTTTCTATCCTTGAATCTGATTTAAAATCACTATCAATTTGATTTTCATTTAAAAAAAGTTCTGTTTGTAAATTTTGAGCAGAAAAGCAAGTACTCGTTACGATGAAAAGTAATATTAATAAATTATGTAAACAATTTTTGGCTTTCATCAATGTGATTTTCTATTTACAATATTCCTCCATTTCAACATTCGGCTTTTCTCCCAATTTTTTCAACATTTTATAATCAGAGCAAGCTCCTTGTTTGTCTTGTAAATTTAGCCTAGCCGCCATTCTGTTAAAAAAAGCTTGTGCATTATCTGGGTTTTTATTGATTACTATTGTAAAATCTTCAATTGCTCCTTTATAATCTTTAAGCATTCCTTTTGCCTGTGCTCTTATATTATAGCCGCGAATATCATCAGGATTGTATAAAATAGATTTTTCAGCATCTTCTAGTGCTTCTTTATTTTTTCCAATCATAATATGGGCTATTGCTCTGTTGATGTAACCGCTTCCACTTTTGGGGTTCAGCATAAGACCTTTGTCTAAATCTTTAATTGCTTCAGAATATTTTTGAATTTCACCATAAGAATACCCTCGATATAAATAAGAATCTGCAAAATCTGATTTTAGAGAAATACTTTTATCAAAATCTCTTATTGCACTTTCGATATCTTTTAAATAATATTTTGAAACACCTCTATTGTAAAATACTTCAAAATTTGTATCATCAAGCTTTATTGACGTATTATAATCTAAAATAGCTCCCGATTCATCCTTAAGATTTGCTTTTGCCATACCTCGATGATAAAAAACCAATGCACTTTTGGGATTAATAGCAATTGCTTTGTCAAAACTTTCTATAGCTTCTTGATATTTCTCACCCATTGCAAGAGTTCTGCCTTTTTCGGCATAAGAAGTTGCCAATTCATTCTGTGAATATGCCATTGTAGAAAGCATTATTATGAATCCAAGAAGTGTTTTTTTCATTGAAGTATATTTATTTTGAATTAAAAATTAAAATCCAAACCCTTTTTCTTTAAGTTTTGTGATATTGAAATAAACTCCGGGTAATTTATATTTTCTTTTTTCTAAACTTAAATAATCACAATTGCCATCTAAACTTTGAGACACGGTTTCCAACTGTAAAACATTCATGACTATATATTCATGACTAACTGTAATTACATGAAATCCAGAACTACAGTCTTTTCCATCTCCAGATCTGAAAATTGCACCAAATAAACCGTAAAAGTTATGCGAAATCTTCTTTGACATTGCTTCATTATTGTCTAAATGATAAATATAAGCCAGAAAGTTCATCACACGTAGATTAAGTGGGAATTCTTTTAAAGCCGCATTAGATATTTTAATAATTTCAGTATAATCTGACTTTTTTAATTCCTGACTTTGAAAATATTTAGTTAATTTTTTCTCTTCTTCGGAGATTTGATACGGATGATATTCTTTTTGAAAAGTATAACCAAAATACAAATGTTTATATTGGTCATCCGTAATGAGCGTATCGCTTATTTTCAATTGATTCATTAGTTTCGGATAATAAAATTCCGAATCTTTATTTTCAATATTTTTTCGAATAATTTTATAATCCGGAGCTTCATATTGCTTCGTTTGAGAATAAACAAAGCCTGAAATAAGAATTAGCGATAAAAAAAGTATTTGTTTAAACATTTTGGTGTTTTATAGCGCTAACTTACGGAAAAACATAAAGATTTTGAAATTCATTTCTGTGAAAATATTTAAATAGTAATTTTTTTTGAAGAGTTAATGGATTTTATAATAATTAGATTACTTTTTTCTACAATTTTTTATTGCAATATGGAATCGTATATTTCCTTTAGTTAGATGCTTTTTTTAATCTAGCTCATAAAAATCTTAAAATTTCGAGTATTTCAGCATAGCTTATAATTATTTGATTTTCAAAAATTTATATTTATAATTGTTTTGATTTGAAAATTTAACTGAAAATTATTTTAATTTTAATTTTTAAATATCAAAAAATAGTATATCTTTGCACCCACAAAAAACAAGGTAGTATTGTTTTTTAAGATGGCCTAATCGGGGCGTAGCGTAGTCCGGTCATCGCGCCTGGTTTGGGACCAGGAGGTCGCAGGTTCGAATCCTGCCGCCCCGACTTTTTTAGTATTTTTTTAAAATCAATGAATGCGTAAGTCAACTGGATAGAGTATTCCAATTCTTGGAACGGTCAATGTTGAAATAATTCCGCTCAAAAAAGTTAGTAATTTCTCAAAATTACAAATGGGTGCGTAGCTCAGCTGGATAGAGCATCTGCCTTCTAAGCAGACGGTCTCAGGTTCGAATCCTGACGCGCTCACTTAAAACTCACAACAGAAGTTGTGAGTTTTTTTGTTTTTATATGTTGGTGTTTTTATTTGGTGTGAATTTTCTTGAAAAACGGTTAGATGGAAAAGTTTGCTCTATATTATATGCATATTTACCTCAGAAATTTCTGGGGTATTTTTTTGGAGCTTAATCCCG
>NZ_JAOVZW010000008.1 GCF_026460885.1 Chryseobacterium formosum | reverse complement strand
TTTACCAATACCCAAAATGACCTTACATTTTGAGTATGAAGCCAGCCGCTATGACTCTAATTGTGTGCATAATGATTATGTACAGCAGCATGGTGATTTCCCGATTAACTTTCCGAAGGATATTGTGTTGACGAAGCAGTAGATTAAAGTTAGCCTAAATTATTAACCGTAAGATTTAAATTTTACGGTTTTTATATCGATAAATCATCCCAAAATAGGAAATAGAAACGGTGCACATCTTTTTCGAAAAAATAAAATAACTAAATGTTATTAAGCTTTCAAATTTTGAGACAGCTTCATTAAACCTAAGTAATCATAAATCTACGAAGGAACTTTCTCCTCTAAAACATCGTTTTCATTTTTATCAAAATAAGTACACGTCATTTTATTTAAATCCATCCTCCAGCCTTCTACTCCATTTTCTGCACAGTCTTCACAGAAAGTCATGTAATCTGTTCCTCCTTGCTGGTGAAGTTTTAATCTTGTTTTAAACTGTTCAAGATTTAGATTTTCAGAAATTTTTAAAGCTTCATATTTAGCTCCTGTTTCAGAAAAATTGTTTTCAGTATCAAAATATTTTGTGTTTCCATCTGCAACAAGTGCTTTGTAATGAGATACTCCAAGATTTTTTATTGTCTGAATATATTTTGGAAAATCTGCACCACTTTTTACTTTTTGGTGTTCTGCTTTGATTTCATCAATTGTAAATTTCATTTTGTTTGTTTTTTATTTGTTTTTAACGCAAAGGGCACAAAGTTTTTTTTTATGTTTGAAAATATTTTTCGTTCGCAAAGGCGTTTCACTCAGCAAGGACAAATATTTTATTAATTAAATTTCTGATCGATTTTGTGAGCAAATATATTTTAAAATTAAAACCGACAAAATACTCTGCCGGTTATTTATAACTATTAATTCTTATTCAAAAATGAATATTAAGGATGTTGCTGCATTTTTACCGGATCGTCGTAATTTACCATCCAATTGATGTCGAATTTATCGGTAAACATTCCGAAATAAGCGCCCCAAAAAGTATCTTCCATTGCCATTGTTACTTTTCCTCCTTCAGAAAGTCCGTTGAACAATTTGTCAGCTTCTTCTTTTGAATTTGTATTAATAGAAACTGAAATATTATTTCCAATTTTTAGACTTGAAGCCCATTCTCCGCCTGTATCGCTTCCCATCAAAATTGTTTCTTTTGAAATCGGAAGAGAAACGTGCATAATTTTGTTTTTGTCTTCTTCAGACATTTCCATTCCTTCTTGCGGTGGCATTTCGCCAAAAGTTCCGATGTACGGATATTCGCCACCAAAAACCGATTTGTAAAAATCAAAAGCTTCTCTGCAGTTGCCATTGAATGTAAGATAAACATTTACTGTTGCCATATTATATAGTTTAGTTTGAATTAGATGTTAGATGTTAGATGTTAGATGTAAAGTTACTAGATTTCGGCAAATGCATTTTTTATTATACATTACTTATTACCCATAATTATCTGTGTTGGTCGATAAGAATCATATTTCCATCAGGGTCTTTGAGGAAAATATGTTCTGGTCCGGTTGTAGATTCATCTGCTGATTTTTCTAATTCGATTCCACTTTCTTTGAGTTTTTTCTGAATTTCCCTTACGTCATCAAAAGATTCCAGGTTTTGCGCATTTTCATCCCACCCCGGATTGAAAGTCATCATATTCCCGTCAAACATTGCCTGAAAAAGACCGATTAAAGTGCTTCCATTTTTCATGATGAGATAATTACTCTCCATATTTCCGCCCATTGAACTGAAGCCTAATTTTTCGTAAAACTCTTTCGATTTTGTCAAATCTTTCACACTTAAACTCAGTGAAAAAACGCCTAATTTCATACTATTGTTATGTATTTATTTTTGAACTCACGCAAATTTTGATGACTTATCAGATTTAAAACACCAAAATCAATCAGCGTAATTTTTCAAAATCTGTGAGAAAAATTATTTTTTGTTTAAAGCCAATTTATATCCAACTAAAACCAATCCCCAAACCAAAATTCCTAGAGCCCAAAACCAAGCTGGTGTAGGCAAAACTGACATATTGTAAATCGTAAAGCAAAGGAAAATAACACCACAAATTATCGCTGAATTTGGCTTCTCGCTTCTAGAAACTTTTGTAGCAATAAATCCTGAAACCAGAGCTCCCAAAGCATACCCAACAATAACCATGAATTTTCCTAAAAATGGAAGAGTTTCAATATAATTTTTAAAACCTTCCATATTATCTGGTTTCATTCCTTTAGGAAAAGGATACAATAGATGATTAAGAGTTTCAACTCCCCAAATACAGATCGATCCGGCAATAATTCCGGCAAAAACCGCAAGTATATTTCTTAACATGATTATTGATTTTTTAAGTTGGTTTTAAAGTCTAAAGTTTTATCATAACTCACCCAATTTCCTGTTAATTCGATGTTTTCGCTTTCAATTTTTTCTGAAGTTTTATTCCATTTAAAAGTATAAACAAACTTCCCTTTGAAAATTCCGGAATGCTTTCCTTTATTCTCTTCTACCAATTCATAATCACCATAAACCACTCCTTTTTTCTTAGAATCTTTGTATTTGGTGATTTTAAGCTTCCCTTCAAATTTCGAATAATTATTTTCTACGACAGAATATCCTGAAACGAAATATTCCTGATCGTTTTTCTTATCCTGCTCGGAAATTTCTATTTTAAGCTTAATGGTTTCTTTGTCATTTCCAATCGTTCCTGCATAAGGTTTTGAATTATTCAACCATGCATTAGAAATATTTGGCATTTGTGAAAAAGCAAAATTCGAAATGAGAATAAAAAGTAATAAAAGTTTTTTCATTGTGTATTATTTAAATATAACTTTAGAAATATCATTATGGGAAAAATTGCTAAACCAAACTTCAGATTCTTTTCCGCTTTCTAAATTTGTCCAAATTCCTTTAAATGTCGTGTTAGAATGATTACCTCTGTCATTAGGATTTTTCATTGTTTGAATCCTGAATTTGCCTTTCATAAAACCATCATCAACATCGGGCTGAGTTCCCTTTAATTCAAAATCACCAAATACCAACATTTCATTTGGACGGTCTTTTACATTAAAAACATAATTGAAAGTTAATTTTCCTGAGCACGTTAATTTTTTCCCATTTAATGTATAAATCCCTTTTACAAAATAGTTTTCCGGTTTTTTGGAATCTCGGGAAATATTCACAAATTTAACGTCTATACTTCCTTCATCGATTTTACCGTCAAAACCTAAATCTGCGTTACTGATTATCTTACTGAAATCTTCATTTTTCAAAGGAAAATCATTCGACTGTGCAGAAAAATTAAAAAACGGAAACAGTAAAAAGAAAAATAATATTTTAGTCATTCTAAACTCCAAACTGACTCAAATGATGATTTAAATGTTTTGCAAACATATTGTTCCATTCGTGAGATTTTAATTTTCCAAAAGAAAACGACTCTTTACCGTCAAAAGCCTGAGAGCCTAATTGTTGCGTTTTTTGAATATAGCCAATTAATCTTTTCTTTTCCTCTTCAAAATTTTTTCTTTCTTTAATTAAAAACTGAGGAGCAGTAGGAGAATCGTGCGGATAAGCTTTTTCACTTACCACTTTTGGTTTTACAAAATTTTTCAGGATAAATTTGGCAATCGACCCTGGTTTTTTGTGTTTTTCGGGTTCATATACCATTTCATAAGATACACAACAGTGTGCCAACATCTGGTCAACCGTCATTCTGCCCCATAAACCATGAGTTTCTTCTACAAGATTATTTATTCTATTGATATAATTCTGAGCATCTTTTGCGTCAAATACGTTTTCCATTTTAGTTTAAATCTTTGTAAACAAATATAATATTATTTCGGATGATTTAAAAATAGTTTTTTTGATCTCCAATTGTGAATTATTGAATTACTATTGCTTCAATTTATAACAAAAAACTCCTCACAAAATATGTGAGGAGCAGATTATTTTAAAGTTAATTTACACTTATTTCTGAACTGCTTTTTTCATCGCAGCATCGGGACGTAAAATTCTGTAACGAACTTCCAAATCTTTAGGCACATAAAAAACCATTGGTAATTTACTGTTGTATCTCACAATTTCGGGTTGTAGAGAAACAAATTTCTTTGTCTTTTTCTGATCCGGACAAGCCATTAAAGTTCCGCCCGTTTCACCGTTGGATTCTACTTCGTAATAGTTATAACCCCAACCCTGCAAATCTTGGGTAGTAACTTTTCCCATTAAAAAATGTTTGTTACAATCGAGTAATTTTTCAACCCCTACAAAAAATTCTACTTTCAAGTCATTTTCATTTTTTACAACCGGCAATTGAATATAAACCTGCTTAAATCCTTCTTTAGCTTTTGGGAACATATCAATCTGAAGTTTTTCAAATTTTTCTGTTTTCTTTTGAGCTGAAATATTTCCAATAAAAAATATCATTAAAAAGGCAGATATAGCTTTTAAAAATTTCATAATTAATGTATTTAAAAATTATCAATTCCTTAACTCAAAAATTATTCCATAATTTCTACATTGCTACCTTTTGTATGAGCATTCATCTGCGGTGCATAATAGTTTTGGATTGTGGTAATTCCGTTGGAGAATTTTCCGGATACATTGGCTACGTAATCGTATTCAAAAACATATTTTCCTTTCGGCATATATTGAATATAGAAATTGGTAGATGCATCTTTTGCCGATTGGTAATATCCTAAATTATTCTTCCATTGATAACCAGAAAGTACATCTAAAGGCTCAAATCCTGCAGCTCGCATATCTTTGATGTGAATAAATTCCATTGCACGATCTGTGTTTAAAATCATTCTTACGGTAACTTTATCCCCTACTTTTAAAGGAGTTTCAGAAGAAATTTTCTGTAATTCTTCCCCATTTACCGTTTTTATTTTTTTGTATAATTCTTTAGTAACCGAAATATAATTCTCAGAAGATTTTATCTTATCTAAATTCTCATAATATTGCCAGAATAATCCACCCTGAACAATTCCTGCGCCAGGTTTTGTAACAGTAACTGTTGCTAAGTTTTTATCTAAATTATCCGTTTTGACTGTAGATTTCACATAACCTGTTGCCTGAATTTGCGGTTTCAATTCTTTTCCACCCCAAATTATTGTTGCTTTGTCGCTTTCTGCTGAAGTCCAGGATTTTCCTGAATTTAAAATGGTAAAAATCACTTCTGATGTTCCTCTTGAACTTCCCCAAGAATTAACTTCTTTCTGTGTAATCAACCAGATTTTCATGTCTTCAATGAATTTCTGATCGTTTGGCTTTAATTTATTGAAAGCCTCCAAAGCTCCTGCATGATTCACCACTTTTGAACTAAACCAGCCCCAATCATCAAGATTCTGTTTCCAATAAACACCTTGAGTTTTGGAGTCTACAGAAGTTTCTTTTAAATAGTTCAATAATTTATCTGAAACATCTTTCAAACCATAATCATTCATCAACAAAGCAGCTCTGTGCAACCCAAAAAAAGTAAAATCTGTAATTTTTGCCGTCTTTACTTTTTGTTTTACCAAAGATTTCAAAGTTGCACCATTTCCTTTTAACGGATATTGTTTTTCCCAATAATTGCGGGTATCAAGATAATCAAGCGTCCAGTTGGTCCAAATATTTTTTTCTTTAATATCTGAATATTTATTGATCTCATTGTCTACATATTGAACCAACTTCGCCACCAATTCTTTTTGTTCTGAAGACTGATAATCTTTTACATTGTCTTTTAACCAAACATTTATTTTCCCTAAGTTTTTAAGAATATAGAGCGAAGTTCCATAAGAACTCGGATAACCTTGATACCAAGAAAAGCCACCATCTGGATTTTGGAGTTTTTTGAAATCATCCCAATCCTGATTAATCGAATTTTTCATTGTATTAGTATCAAAAAGCAATGCTAATTTTGCCATCTGTTCCTCTTCGTTTTTACTTTCCAAAACCCATGGAGTTTCTTCCAATAATAATTGTTTCAGTTCCTGATTTTTTTCAAGATTTGAATTTAGTATTCCTGCATCCTGATATTGTTCGAAGATTGTTTTAATCTTCGGATTTGCTTTAAAAATTTCCGAAGCCAAAACATCGGCAAACCATTTATTAAAAATCACATCAGCCGAATTATTCTGGTCATTTTTCAGACTTGGAAGCGCAAACATAATTTCCCAAATCGGGTTCGTCGTCAGCTCCAAAGTATTTAAAACATTTGACAGGGTTGTTGAATTGGTATTTTTAAGGTTTTCTAAAACAAAAGTTTTCGTTTCACCCTCTTTTACAAAAATTGGCAAAGCGTCTGTAACCAGCATTCTGTTTGGAAGAATGGCAATTGCTTTTTGTTCGCCGTCAGAATATTGACCGGCTTTTGCAACCACTTTCAGAATGATTGATGAAACGTTATTCGGAACTTTTACTTTCCAAGTTAACGCTGAATTTCCGTTTTCGTCTATTGAAAAAGATTGTTCTTTATTATAACCGGAAACTGCAGTCAATGTGCTCAATCCGAATTTATCTGAAATATCTTCGTTGGTGAAAGCATCAAGAATCTGCAGTTGTGCAGAACCACTTAACTTTTTGCTTGTTAAATTGGATAATTTAGATTGAAGATTCAACTCATCACCTTCTCTCAAAAATCTTGGATAATTTGGTGTAACTGAAAATTCTTTCTGCGTCACCACTTCTTTTTCCAATGTTGCTGCTCTTGCGTCTTTTGTGTGAGCTAAGAACATTAATTTCCATTTTGTCAAAGCTTCGGGAGAAGTAAATTCGAAACTTACGTTTCCTTCAGAATCGGTTTTTAAATCTGGATAAAAAAAGGCTGTTTCGTTTAAATTTTGACGGACTGGGATTTTATTTAATTCCTGTTCAAATAAAGCAGCAGGATCGATAACATCGGTATATTCTTTCATTTCCTCTTTCGTTACTTGCCTTCCAGAAGCAATAATATCAATTGCTGCATCATTAACCATAACTTCTTTTCTCATTCTTGGAAAACTTTGTGGTGCAGGTGAATAAGCTGCTGTTTTTATTCCTTTCTCTGCAATTACTCCGGCAGCTTTTCCTTGTATTAATTTATCAATACTATAATAATCAAACCAATTAAACTGAGGAATTTCCACATATTTTCCATTAAAATCTTCCATTCTAATATGGAAATATTTTTGTTCAAGATTTTCATTAATTAAATATGAAGTTACTATCGAATATGGACTGTATAAATTCTGCCAATCAAAAATATTTACAGCAAACTTATCCAAAGACATATCATACATATTCGCTAAAATCTCTGCATTAACTTTCTCTTTTTCATTTCCTAAAACTTTAATTAACCATTTTTCCTTAGAATTTGGCTCTATTTTATCCCTGAAGGTAACGGTTTCAATTTTTAAAGTTTCTTCTGAGTTTTTGATTTTTAAATTAACTGTTTCAGTCTGAACATCATTAAACGCAACCAACTGAAACTGAATATTCAAACTATTTACATTTTTATCTTTTGGAACTTCAAGTTCATATTCTAAAACTCCATTTTTAAACTGTTGAGTTTCAGAAATTGTTTTTCCTAAACCGTTTTGCACAAAAATATTCACCATAGCATTCGGAACTGATGAATAAGCATAAATTTTAGCTTTTTCACCTCTCAAAACCTCATCTTTCGGACCTAAAACTGAAAGGAAAGTTTTCTGATTATTTTGTAATGCCTTTTTATCCCAAACTTTGAAATTTTGTGTAGATTTTATCGTGTCTTTACCCTCAATATTGTATAATTCCAGTTTGTAATCTCCGGAATCAAGCTTTCCAAGATCTAAAGATTCTGCGTTTAGTTTTTCTCCATTCAGAATGACAGATGATATTTTCCAATTTTCTAACTGATCATTTTTATCATATAAATCATGTGGAAATCTGCTGATAAATTCTTCTTTTGACAGCTTCGGTAAATTTTGAACTTCATCTTTAAAATTATCTCTGAAAATTCTTTGCGGAGCTTCCAGTTTTGATAATTTCACCTGATATGATTTTTTAAGATTTTGTTCGTTGTAATTTTTAGTTTCAACTTTCAATTTCACATTTTCCCCTGCAAAAATATTATTGAGATTATCCGTTTTGATGTAATGAGAAACCGACGACACTTTTAAATCTGTATTTGCAGTCTGTGTTTCACCATTAATATCGGTAACCGAAGCATTGATTTGATAATTATCAATTTGAATTCCTTCTAATTTATCATCTTTTTTCAGGTCTAATTTTATAGTGAATTCACCTTTTTCATTGGTTTTTGCTTCACCAAGAATCGAGTTTTCATTTTCGTGATTATTCGGATACCATGGAAAATATCTCCAGCGAATATTCTGTTTTCTGATTTCATAATTCACATTGGTATTGCTCAAAGCAACACCCGAAAACATCATTGCTTTACCTTTTAACTCAATGATTTGACCATATTTATATTCATCTTTTACAGGCTCAAAAGTCACTTCAAATTTCGGACGTTTGTATTCTTCTACATTTAAATTTTTATAACCATCCGTTCCACCATCTGTTGAAAGAGTGAAATTTCCGTTCAATTTTCCTTTTGGCAAAATAAAACTTCCGTGATAAGAACCAAACTCATTAGATGTAAAATTCTGAACAGAAACTTCCTGATTATTGGCATCTTTTAATGTGATTTTTTGTTTTAAACCCGAAGCAATTCCCTCAATTTCTTTATCAATTTTTGTATTGACAACCTTAAAATAAACAGTTTGTCCAGGTCTGTAAATTGCTCTGTCTGTGAAAATTTGAGCTTTAGTTCTGGTTTGTTTATTGGGATTGTACTCTTCCCGATTGTTGTAGCCATACATTTGCATGATTTGGAAATCATTAGTTTTCGGCTGTTGCACTAAAATGGTTCGGTAATATTCTTTATTTTCGGTTGCAGGAAGTTTAAAAATACCTTTATCATCTGTTTTTCCTTCAATTTTATTTAAAGTTTCATTCTGAAGAAATTCATAAAATGAAAGATTTTCATTAAGAACAGGTTTTCCGTTTTCCGAACTGACTAATTTTAGCTCATTTAAAAGCTGATTTTTTTCACTTTTATTATGGTAAATAATCTTATGATTTGATACTAAAAAATAAAAATTCTGACCGTTGTTTTCATCACTTTTCACGCCGGTAACTTGGTATTCTGCAACATAAATTCCAGAAGAAAGCGGCTTTATTTCTAATGAAGTTTTGTGAAGCAGATAATCTTTAGGATCATTTAATTGAAAAACTTCTTTTCTGACCAAAGTCTTCTTTACTTTCGAAAAAGTATTGTTATAAGAATTCTTTGAATATTGCATAAACGACAACCAATTATCTTTCACTTCATAAATATTCACAGAAAATTCGGTCACATTTTTAAATTCTGCAACCAAATGAATGGGTAAATTTGGCTGAGTTTGCTCTTCATACTTAATACTTAAAAAAGGATTTACAATCTGATTTTCCTTGTTTTTAATATTATAAATAAAAGGAGATTTTGGATATTGACTTTTTATAGAATTGGCAAATTGAATGGCTTCCTTTTCTTTATTTTTTAAAATCAATTCATTTATTATTTCTTCTGCAATCAAAACCTTGTAATCCCCTTCAATATTTGATTTCATTAAACTTTGAAGTTGCTCCAATTTGTCTTTGCATGAATTGAAATTACAGTCTTCAGATAATTTCTGGTGCATAAAATACAGTTTTGAATTCCCGCTGTTTTGAGCAATTAATTCATCAAAAATTGTATTGATAGAATTTCTGTTTTCCGCTAATTCATTTTTTGTAAACAAACCATTATCAGACAGAAAACTTACTTTTTTCAGCGAATACCAATCTAGCAAACTTGGGAAATAACTGGTATTTTCTGAGTTCGAAAAAACGTCTTTATATTTTGCCAAAGCAACTTTTTTCATTGCCTGATTCTGCTGATCTAATTCTTTGAAATTTTTATTCAAATAATTTTTAAAATCAAGTTTGCTCCACGTCTCAATTTGCACAACATCTTGAGAATTAATATTTGTTCTTCCATCAATTTCCCATGAATGATTATTGTAATAATCCATCAAAAAACCGGAAAGCAAAACTTTATAAACCAACTGGTCATCACCTTTCAATTGTTTTTCTGCAGATTGAAGTTTTATAAAAAACCTGGATTCAGAATCATTCTTTTCATCATCGGTTGTCTGATTCACTAAACTGAATTCTGCTCTTAGAGAACGAATCAATTGAAGTGCATTATTTTCTTTCATAGCTTGTTTTTGAATTTCTAAAACAATGGGAAGATTTGATTTATACGTTCCTTTTTTGGAATTTTCTTGTACTTTACCCCATTGTGTATCGTAATATTTCTGAGCAAAAACCTCTGAAAAATTGGATAGAAATAGGATGAGGAACAAAATCTTGGAAAATCTTAGCATAAGTGTTATTTTTGATAAATGAATTTCTTAAAAGTACTGAAAAAATCTGTCATAGACAGCCAACTTTACGTATCCTTAATGGGGACACTTTTTGCAGTATTTTTCATGCTTGAGCAAAACACATTCCGTTTTCCGACGGTTTTTCTCATCTTCATAACGTATTTCAGCGGTTATCTGTATACAAAATATCAAAAAACAAAATATTTCTATCGAATATTGATTCTGAATTTCTTTGCAGGGCTCATTTCAGCAGCTTTAATTATTTTCAATCATAATGAAATACGGTTATTAAAATGGTTTATCATTGTGGTTTTGGGTTTACTCTATAACAGTTTTTTTCTGGAAACATACATCCGGAAAATTCCTTTTCTGAAAGTTTTTTATGTTGGTTTAGTTTGGGCACTAATGAATTGCTGGTTAACATTACCCGAGTTTGACTTACCTATTTTTTTAATCAGTTTTTTCTTTATCACAGCATTGGTTTTACCGTTCGACATCCGTGATATGAAAAGTGATACCGTTCAAACATTTCCAAAATTAATTGGCGTACAAGACACAAAATATCTTGCTTATTCATTGGTATTCATAGCATGTATTTTATCTATTTTTAATTTAAAACTAGAGTTTGCGTTAAGCTTTTTCTTGACCTCAATCTTCACCTTCATCTTCATTTATTTCTCAGAAAACAAAAGACAAGATGTATATTTTTCTTTCGGGGTTGAAACTTGTTCGGCATTACCTTTTTTATTTTCACTAATAATGAAGTATTTTTGACAAATGATTATTAAGAGGCTTTCTTTATACAATTTCAAAAATCATTCAGAAAAAAAGTTTGAATTTTCACCACAAATCAACTGTTTTGTAGGAAATAACGGCGTTGGGAAAACGAATATTCTCGATGCATTGCATTATCTTTCTGTTGGGAAAAGTTTTTTAGGAAACACAGACCTTAACAACATCAAACAAGAAGAAGATTTTTTCACCATCGATGCTGAAATCCAAAATGAAGATAGTGAAGATACTTTGAAAATTTCTCAGCCAAAAGAAGCAAAAAAAATCATTAAAAAAAACGATAAAAGCTACGATAGAATGGCTGATCACATTGGTTATTTGCCAAGCGTGATGATTTCTCCTTATGATTCTAATTTGATTTCAGATTCCGGAGAAAGCCGTAGAAAATTTTTAGATTCGATGATTTCTCAGACCGATTCTAGCTATCTCTATGATTTGATTCAATATCAGAAAACGATTCAGCAGCGAAATGCTTTATTGAAATATTTTGCCAAAAACAGAGTTTGGGATAAAGATTCTTTGGAAATTTATAATGATCCAATCACGAAATCCGGAACTAAAATTTTTGAAAAAAGAAGAGAATTTGTAGCAAAATTAAATCCTATAGTTCAGAACTTTTATCAGATTATTTCGGGAGGAAAAGAAAGTGTTTCTGTTATTTATGAATCTCATTTATTAGAGGAAACATTTGAAAACTTACTTTTGCAAAGTTTAGAACGTGACAGAATGTTAACTTACACTTCAAAAGGAATACACAAAGATGATCTTCTTTTTGAAATGGATTCTGTTTTAATTAAGAAAATCGGTTCACAAGGACAGCAAAAATCATTTTTGATTTCACTGAAATTAGCTCAAATGAGTTTGATAAAAGAACTGACAAATAAAACACCAATTCTTTTATTGGATGATATTTTTGATAAATTAGATGACTCCAGAGTTTCTCAATTAATTGAATTGGTTAATCAGGAAAATTTCGGACAGATTTTTATTACTGATACGCATCGGGAACGTACTGAAAATGTTGTGAGAAGAATAAACGAGGAAAGTGTTATTTTTGAAATTTAAGGCTATGAAACGAAATAAAAAACGAGAATTTCAATCCTCAGAATTAGTAAAATCTTTTGCCAGAATTCATGGTTTTGAGCATAAACTTATTGCTTTTGAAATCAAAGATTTTCTAGAAGATTATCTTGATGAAAGCCTTTTTCAGGAGATTATTAGTGTAAATTTAGATAACAAAATCATTCAGATCAGAATCAAATCACCTTTGCTGAAAAATGATTTTAATATGAGAAAGAGCTTTTATTTAAAAAAGTTTCAGGATAAATTTGGAGAAGAAAAATTTAATGATCTTCAGATTTTGTAGGAATTGAATTCTGTACTAAGTTATTAGATTTCAAATCAAAAGTAGATTGTAGAGGAAGGAAAAACTTCAAAGGATTTCTTAAAAAATATCTGAAAATTGCACGGTAAATTTCTCTTACTTCACCGAAATTCATTTTTCTCGAACGGAAAGCCAAAAACATCGACAAACTGAAACTCACCAAAAAGTTGAAGAATCCGATAACAAAAACGGTGATAAATGATGTCCAAAATATTGAAGAACCAACCGTAAAATCTTTTCCATACAAACCAATTGCAAAATTTCCGGCAGCAAAAGTGATGTGACGAATATCTAAATCGAGCCCGAAAAACAAGCCGATTGGCGCTGTTGCTCCCAAAAAAACTCCAAACCAAAAATTAGAAATAATTCCTGCCCAGTTTTTAGCATAATATTTTGAAAGACCTTTCGCAAAATGAGCTCCAAATAATCTTCTTATCGGAATATTTTTAGCAATCCGATCCGGAATTTGATAAAAAACAGAATTATTACCGATATTTCCTGAAATAATTCCTGAAATAAAAAGATAAAAACCGGCAATACATGCATGAAGAATTGCTTTAGATTTAAAAGGATCTAAATCTTTCAACAACTTATCAGATTTTTCAACGGCTAAATTTTGAGAGAAAAAAACATCCAAACCATAAATTATCAGCAAAGCAATCGGAAATGAAAGCAAAACATTTCCCACAAATGCAATAAACTGACTACGGAATAATTTTGAAACCAAATCAGCAAATTCGGTGTAGTTACTTTTCGTATTTTCCTGTTCAGACAAAACCTTCGTCATCGTTGCAGCCGTCATTGCAGGCTGTTTTGTTGCCAAAGTAAATCCCATCAGGTAAATCATTACAAATCCCATTGCATAATTTAACGAGTATAAAAATGCGTGAAAAAAGTCGCTTCCGGGCATAAAACCGTACAACATTTTCAAGACACATAATGCTCCAACAATAATTCCTCCACCGCTCGCTTTGTAGAACATTTTCATGTACTGTTTTCGGCTTGAAGTGATGTAATGGCTTCCTGTTTCGGCAGTGTGATTCGTAATTAAATGTGAAATTAATCTCGTACTGTCGTTGATGAGATCGGAAATATTATTTTTGTGAGATTTATAATTTAGAATGTTAAAAATCAATTGTTTAGACTTAATAATTACATCCTCATGTTGATCAATAATTAAAAGATTTACAATCTCAGAAATTCGCTGTGTTTGTTGACGGATTTTAAGAAGTGACTGATTAATCTTCCCGGAAATCCCGTATTTTGAAGAGTTTTTAAAGGCAATATTTACAAAATCCTGACATTGTTCGGCATAAATTTTAATCTGTTTATATCGACTGTCTTTGGAATTTAGTTGAATTTCAGGATTTATTTTAAAATCTTCTGCTAAAGCTTCCAGCTCATTTTGTAGCGCTAAAAATGGGTTATCAAAATTTCTGTATTCAGGAGCCATCCTCACAACATCCACTTCCAAAGCCATTCCGGTAACACGCCACGAAAGAATATTCATTGAAAAAATAAGTTCATTTTTCACTTTTGGTTTCAAAATAAAATCTGAAACTCCTAAAACATTCATCAACTCACTGAGTTCATTTTCGGGAAGATTGTGAAGATATTCGAGATCTTTTTTAGTACTAAAACTTATGTTGTCAATAAGATACCAAACCGTATTTTCGTGTTCAACGGGTGGTAAAATTTTATTTAAAATCCTTTTTTTAAGCTCTGGAAAGAAGGCATTTTCAGAAAGAATATTGGCCTCCGTCAAAGAAAGATTAAAAGGTCTATCCGAAAAAATATTGTAGAGATAATGTCTGAAATTATCCGCAGAATTCTGATTTGTTTGAAGAAACTCAAGAATATTTTTAAAATCTGTTTTTTTTATTGCCTCTAAAAACTCGGTCAAAGGTTCGAGCGAAGTGGTTTCATTCTTAAAAGAAAAATATTTTTTAAGAACAGATTCGAAATTTTTTGTACTTGAACTCAGCAGTTTCATTGGTGCAAAGATACTATTTCAAACTCACATTCCTCATTTGTCTCATAATCCAGTTATGTTTCTTTCTTAAATATGCTGAAGGATTTTTAGGATCATACTTTTTCGGATTTGGTAAAACCGCTGCAATCCACGCTGCCTCGGAAGTATTTAAATCTTTTGAAGATTTTCCAAAATAATACTGCGAAGCCGCTTCAATGCCGAAAACTCCCTGTCCCATCTCGATGGAATTTAAATATCTTTCGAGAATAATATCTTTAGACCAAACTTTTTCGATAATGAAAGTATAAACTGCTTCAAGTCCTTTTCTGACCCAACTTCTACCCTGCCAAAGAAAAATATTTTTTGCAGTTTGCTGGGAAATCGTACTTCCACCTCTTATTTTTTTTCCTTTTTCATTATTTTTCATGGCTTTTTCGATTGCCGTATAATCGAAACCATTATGATTAAAAAACTTTTGATCTTCAGAAGCAATCACCGCTTTTTTCACATTACTTCCCATTTCATCGTAAGAAATATAGTCACGTTGTAATCTTCCATATTCAAAAAGTCCACCGATTTGAGTAATCGTGATGGGCGGATTGAAGAATCTTCCCCAAATAATGAAGACTACGTTCAGAATCAGAACTATAAAAATAAACTGTTTTATTTTTTTCCACATAAGCTAAAAACTTGGGGCAAAAATATAAAAATACTGCGAGTTAATGCAATTCATTCATATAAGTAAGTTGATAATTTGGCAAAAGTTCGGGATGAAAAATCTTGATATAATCTTTTAAAACCAAGTCTGAGCGCACTACTCCGCTTTCAAAAAAATCATTGGCTTTCTGTCTCTCTTTTCCTGAAACTCCGTAAATTTTTCCTTTGTTAAACACTTCTAATTTCCCATAAAAAGGATTGATGCTCAACATTTCTTTTTTCGAAATATGATTTCCCGCATTTATCCAGAATTGAATATTTTTTGATTTTGCAAAAACTTCTTCAAAGCTCATTGTAACAGCTTTTTCTTCTGTATTTTCTTTTAAAATATAATTAGCATTCGCGTCGGCAACGTAATTGGCTGTAAAAGTTTTCCCACCCGGCAAATACCATACATCGCCGTACATTTCATTAGCTAAAACATTTGGTCTTGAAGTTGATTTTAAAGCTAAACTTTTCAAATCGTTATAATTTTTTTGAATTTCATCAAATTTTGTTTGAGCTTCTTTTTCTTTGCCTAAAAGTTTTCCAAATAATTTAATGTAAGAAGTCTTTACCATTGGACTTTGCTCCATGTATTCATCCAAAAAAATCACCTGAATATTATTGTTTTTTAAAAGCTGGTAAGTATTATCGAAACTTGCAATGTAATTGGTGAAAATCGCATCTGGTTTCATTGAAATAATTTTTTCGACATCATATTTTTGTTCATTCCCTACATTTTGAATTTTCCCTGATTTTATTAAGCTATGAATTTTTTCAGAATAAATATACTCTGGACTTGCAATTCCAATAACCAAATTTTCTGCATTAAGCTCGGAAACATAGCCCATCAAACTTGCATTTAAAAGGATAATTTTAGAAAACGGAACTTTATTTTTCTCAAAACTATACGTGAAATTTCCTGATTTTACATCTAATTTCCCACCATCATCTTTAAATTGTACTCTTTCAGATATCTTTTCCCATTCTGAAGATGATATTTTTTGTTCTCTTTTACAGTTGATTAGAAATAAAAATGCGATTAACAGTAAAAATTTTGCTTTCATCTTTCAAAGAAAGCAAAAAAGTATTATATTTGCAAACCAATAAAAAAGGCCTCGTGGCGCAACTGAATAGCGCATCTGATTACGGCTCAGAAGGTTACAGGTTTGAATCCTGTCGAGGTCACAAATAGCCAAATGGCGCCAACTAAAGACAGTTGGCGCTATTTTTTATCGGTACTATATACTTCTATGTACCAACAGGAAGTTCCTTCACTATTTTCATGAAAATTATAGTTATTCTTAATTAGAAGAGAATTTTTAAAATATCATCTATTTGGTACAAGAAACTATATAATATTGCTTATAAAAATTTAAGAAAGGTATTTCTATGGTCTTCAGATTGACTTACAATTGACTTAGAATCAAATTAATATTTAAAGACTTAAACCCAGATGAGGCAAGTTTTATAGAATAGTATTCTACAAATTACACTATCAAACATATTTTTTTAAAAATTTCAAACTTTCTAATGCCAGTTCTTCCGCATCATAAGGTGATTTTTGCCAAAGTGAAACCATCTGCTGCATTCCCGAAATTGAGGATGAAAAATTTTCCAAGACAAGATTTCCTTCAAAATTAGTTTCAATTAAAGCTTTGAAAAGTTCTTCCCAATTGACAGTTCCTTCGCCTAACATTCCGCGGTGAGATTCTGTGATATGAACGTGTTTCAGTTTTTTTCCGGCAAGAATGATTGGATCATAAAAATTATTTTCCTCAATGTTCATGTGAAATGTATCTAAATGAAGAAACAAATTATTTTTGTCTGTCTTTTTGATTAAATCCAACACATTTTCAGCCGTATTACAGACATAAGATTCATAACGGTTTATAGGTTCGATTCCAATATTGACGCCTTTTTCTTGAGCATAATCCGCAACTTTGCTCCAAACTTCGACGATAATTTCAGCTTCATTTTCAGTTAAAGGATTTCCAGAGAAAACTCCGATTCCGCCGTGAAGGACACCGCCTAAAAAATCAGTTTCTATTTCTGAGGTTTTATCAATTGCCTTTTTTATTAATTTTTCTGCAACGTCGGGATAAAAAGCGATATGTGCTTCTTTGGGAAGATTCAATGAGCAGACAACATCCAGATTATTGTCTTTCAACTGTTGTTTTACTTCTTTTGAATTGAATTCCATTGAAGCTGGTAAAAGAATTTCAATCAAATCAAAACCTGCTTCCGTTGTTTTTTCAATCGCATATTTTCCAGCTTCGGGAGTCCAGTTGGGTGTAATCCAAGATAGCAGTGAAGCTCCAAATTTTACTTTCATTTTTTTACTTTTAAATTTTAATTAGAAAATCCACCATTCTGTTCTCACGCCAAAATAAGTCCCAAATCTTTTAGAGCCAGATTGTTGTAAAAATGGAGAATAAAAACTGTTCATTGCCTGATCATTATATCTTGAAACTTCTGCAATGAAACGGATATGTGGCCTTGCCCAGACACTTCTTTCCGCAGTCGGGACGATGGTTGGTGCCAGAACCAATTTTGTCATCGAAGCTGAATTCTGATTGCCGTCTTTCCTTGATGCAAAATGCAATTCTGAGAGAATGTGAAACCAATTATTAAAGTAATAGGTCGCTCTAACACCAGTATTAAACTCCGATTTCTTATTAAAGATTTCACGCTCATAATAATCTATGGCTTTATTATCACTATTTGCTCCGCCTTTACTCATTGTGAAAACTGCATATGCATTGGCCGACCATTTATTGGAAAGATTTAACAAAATATGTTCGACTGCGGTCAAAGAATAAGCGCCTTTATAGGTTTTGGTAATCTCGTTGGGAGCACCATAAGTTCGCCAAGTTTGAGTATTTCCGCTGTCACCTCCGTTGGCAATTCCGCTTCCGTATCTTACTGATATTTGATTGAAAGAGCCTGTGATTTTTGTTTTTAAATTGGTATTGAGTTTCGCTCCCAAAACCCAACCATTATCGGATTTATATTGCTCCATCGAGTTTTTACCCGACTTTTCTAAACTATGAAATTCTGCCAAAAGTTTCAGTTTGTGAATATTATTTTTGAATGGAATTGTTTGTTCTAAAACCAAAACCTCACGTTGCCTGTAGATCAGATTTTTACTTCCACTGATCACATTTGTGTAAGAATATGGTGTCGAATTACTTGCTGCGGTATCAATTGCTGCCGGAAAAAACATAGAGAATCTGGTATTTTTATGCCTCACACCCCAGCCGGTTGCAGAATGATCATCGAAGTAAAAATAATCTGCAATGTGAACGTCATCGTATCTCAGCCAACGCGAACCTGCCCAAACATCCCAATCGCTTCCCATAATATTTCTGGCTTCTACAAAAGCTTCCGGCAAGGCAATGATCATTCCCTGGTTTGATTTTGAATCTACATTTCCCAAGAAAGTTCCACCGGAATAGAAGCTCAATCTCGCCTGCATATCGATTTTTGTCGTTTTCACACTGTCACCATTGACGACTGGAGTGAAATGAAAAGCTGGTAAAAAATCCACATAATCGCTCTGATCCATTCTTCCTCCAAGTGAACCTTGATTATTAAGATTCAGTTGTCTTCCGGTTTTCCCATCTGCATTTGGAGAATATCCGGCGCCAATTCTGCCCGTCGTTCCGAAAGAAAAATCCTTATTCGTGATTACAATTTGTGCGTAGGAAACCTGGCTAATGATCAATATAAACCAAAAGCTGTATTTAAAAACGTTGAAGTTCTTCATCTTATTTAAATGTCTTTGGCTTGTAGAATTTCAAAGCAAACAATAGAATTACAGCATAACAAACAATTGGAAGAAGATAAGCGTGAGCAATATCTTTCTCAGCAATTTTTCCCATCAAAGGAGGAAATACCGCACCTCCAAACATCGCCATCACAAGGAAAGAAGATGCCTGCGGAACTCTATTGCCCAATCGCTTCAATCCAAGGCTGAAAATGGTGGGGTACATAACACTTAGGAATAGATTCAATAATATTAAACTGATGAAAGATGCCCAACCGAAACTTTGCGAAATAATCAAACATAATACAATATTACAAATTGTGAAAACCGCAAGAAGTTTATTCGGAGCGATGAATTTCATCAAAAATGTTCCTACAAAACGTCCGATCATCATCATCGCCATACTAAGGGAAAAATAGTAGGAAGCCTCAATTTCCGGAAGATTCATTTTCTCAACACCATAATTGATAAAATAGGCCCAGGTTCCGCCTTGTGCAGCGATATTGAAAAATTGTGCGATCACTGCAAATATAAAATGTCGTTGTTTCCAAAGTGGTGCGTGAGGATCTGATATTGAAGCCTCTACTCCATTTTCGTTCTCAGAGATTTGAATATCTTCTGCGTGGGGATCCTTCAAACTTGGAACTTTAATAAAAGAAAAAATAATAGTGATAGTCAAGATCACAACGCCAATCCAAGTGTAAAGATCTTTGACGGAATCCAATGAATTATCATCCAGACCAGACTTTCCGAAGATAAAATAGCCTCCCAAAAGCGGACCGATAATCGCTCCCAAACCATTGAAAGACTGAGCGAAATTCACTCTTTGATCACTCGTTTTTTCATTTCCTAAAGCTGCAACAAAAGGATGTGCAACAGTTTCCAAAGTCGCCATTCCCATTGCCAATACAAAAAGTGCAATTCTGAAAAAGTCAAATGACATTTGGTTTGCTGCCGGAATGAAAAGAAATGAACCCAACGCAAACAATGACAATCCCAGGATAACACCCATTTTGTAACCAAATTTCTTCATAAACAAACCCGCCGGAATTCCCATCAGTGCATAAGCTCCAAAAATTGAAAGCTGTACTAATCCAGATTTTGATTTGGAGATATTCAAAACATTCTGGAAATGTTTGTTCAGAACGTCGCCCATCGTCAAAGCGATTGCCCAAAAGAAAAATAGTGAAATCACAAATGCCAATATGACATAATATTTCTTTTCTGTAAATTTTGCAGTATTCATAGTGTTGATTTTAAATAGTTTGACCGTAATGCTCTTCACGGAAAGATTTGAATTCTTCGTAAGTATAATCTGGGCAAGCACCTGATTTTGAAGTAATAAAAGCACCAAGGGAAACAGCCTGTTTCATAATTTCTTCAGGTGATTTCCCCTGAATTCTTTTCGATAAAAAGCCGGCTAGAAAAGAGTCACCGCTTCCTACTGTATCGTTAATTTCTATCGAAACTGCCGAGAAATTGTAACTTTTATCTCCCACAAAATATCTTGCACCTTTGCTTCCTTTTGTAAGAACGATCTCATTCAGGTCAAAATGTTTTTGAATATGCCTGATGCTGTAATCTTCATCAATGTAATCTTCGCCAAGACATTCTATTATGGTTCTCAATTCCGCTTTGTTCATCTTTACGAGATTAGCTTTCTGAAGTAAAATTTTAATCAAATCAAAATCAATGAAAGGCGGACGGAAATTGACGTCAAAAACTCTGAATTTGGAAAGTTCTATCAATTTTAAAAGTGTATTTTTGGATACCTCGTTTCTGGCACTCAGACTTCCAAAAACAAAAGCTTCGGAATTCTGAATTAAGTCTTTTTGTTCCTGTGTAATTTTGATATGATCCCAGGCCACATTCTCTACAATATCATAATGTGCTTCTCCGTGTTCGTCGAAATTAGCAATGACAGTTCCTGTTGCTTTTTCATTATCAATCTGGATAAAATCTGTTGAGATGTTCCAGTTTTTGATTTGATTCAGAAGTTCATTTCCCAATTTATCATTCCCGACTTTACTGATCATCTGAACTTCTACTCCCATTTTGTCAAGATTGTAAGCCACATTGAACGGTGCACCACCGGCTCGTGATGCGGTAGGAAAAATATCCCAGAGAACTTCTCCGAAACATACGGCATAAGATTTATTATTATCCATAATTTGATTAAACGTTTAAGTAAATTGGTAAAAAAATTATTTTATTGAATTTTTAATGATTAATTCTCCTGACAGCGTTACTTTTTTTGCTGTAGAACTGTATTGGTTAATTTGATTATCAAGCAATTTAATAGCTTCATCTGCCATTTCTTCCAATGGCTGTTTTACAAAAGTGATTTCTGAAGGAAATAATTTGTAGGCTTCAGTCTCATCAAAAGCAAGTACAGAAACCTGTTCAGGCACTTTGATATTATTTTTCACAAGATAAGCCAGACCGGCAACAGCAAGTTTATTACTCGAGAAATATAAAGCGGTATTCTTTGGATTTTCACCTAAAGACAGTTTAAGTTGAAACTGAATTTCTTCCGTGATATTTTCCAGACCCACAGCTATATATTTTACTTTAACTATCTTTCCTGACTCTACAATGCCAGTTTTAAATCCAGCCTTTCTGTCTAAAAGGTGAGGCAATTGCGTATCATAACCTAAATAGATCATCTCATCAAAATCCTTTTCCAACAGATAAGAGGTTGTACTTTCCGCAATCTCTCTGTTATTCAATATCACCCCAGGAACATTGATACCTTTAAGATATCTGTCGATTGTGACCAAAGGATAGTTTTTATCTAATAACTTCTGCAGGATAAGTTCCGAACCGGCGACTGGAGCAACAATCATCCCATCAACCTGTTGTTGGGAAAACAGGTCAATCAGTTTTTCAAACTTCTCTGCATTTTCATCAGAACTTCCGATAATCAAAGTGTAACCCAGCTTTAAAGCCCTGTCTTCCAGACTTCTGGCAATACTGGAATAAAAATCATTGGAAATATCTGCTACAATCAGCCCTAATAATTTACTTTTATTATTCTGAAGACTTCGGGCAATCTTATTTGGAGTATAGTTAATCGTTTCAGCTATTTCAAAAATTTTTTTCTTTGTATCCTCGCTGATTCTCTGTCCTTCTTTTCGGTTCAGAACATACGAAACGGTTGCAACGGAAACTCCGGCAATTCTGGCAATGTCTTTAATGGATGCTCGTTTCATTGTTCTGATTTACAATGCAAAGTATTTAATAATAAATTAAAAAAACAAGAGTTGATTTTTTTTCGTCATTTCAGAAAAAAGTGTAATTTGGCAAATTTTTCTATAAACAAGAAATCATATATAACCCACACACAATCAATACATTAAAAATTAATTTAAATTCAGACATTAATTTATCTTTAATAATTACTATTCTAATATTAAATTTTGGTTAATCGTTTAATCTAAATCTTTAAAAAAAATTTTTTCAAAAGCTTATCTCTGTGAAAAACAACGCCAATAGATTTATTGACGTTGTTTTGATTTGATATTTAAATTTTAAGCTAATAAAAACTGATTGATATTTAGTTGCAATTAATTAGTCAAGTTTATTTCTCATTCACTTCCGCAATCGCAGCCTGAATACCACCACCTGCAATTTCAAAGAAAGAGGGACCAGCCAACAGATATACTTTTTCAAGTTTTTTTGTTTTGGAAAGGTTATGTTCTTTCAAATAATTTTCAGAACGGTTTGCTAAGACAATACCTTTTACCACATTTCCTGCAATCAGAGCCGTTGGAGAATCAATTCCGCCATCTTTTAAATCGCTGGCAAAGGCAAAGTTGGTCACGCCCAGTCTCATTGCTTCACGGGCTGCGACCTCTCCTACTGAAGTCATCAGTTCAGGGGTAAATTTGCTTCTGTCTCCCAAGCCGATGAGCAATAGTTTTTTTGCAGACATAGAACCTTTTGGAGGAGAAATCAAAAGAGTTTCCAAAGAATGTCCTTTGAACTGACCCGACTGTCTGATTTTGGTAAATTCACCCTTTAAAGCTTCATCCAGATGTACCAATCCGTTCAGGTTTGCTGGCAATGCCTGAGCACTGTGAATGTCATTATCTGTATATTCAAAAACACAGGCCACCTGCAGTTGAGCGTCGGCTGAAGATGGTCCCTGAACCAATCCTATCATTGAAATCCCATCCACTGAACCCCAGTTTTTGGATGTTCCGATTTTTGCAGGAGTTGAAGAAGAATTCGCTGTTGTATTTTGTGCGAAAGTTAAAGTCGAGAAAACTAAACCTGCAATCAATAATGATTTGTTTATTGTATTTTTTAGTATATTTTTCATAATAATTTGTTTTAAAATTTAAAGTTTTATTGTAGTTATAATGTTTATCAAAGGTAGTTTCAGAAATAGATTCTGCCATTGATGTGGGATAGCTATTGAAAGTAATTTTCAAATTACCGCATTCTCAAATTTTCAAATTAATTCATTAAAATTTGAAGACAATTCTTGAATTAATAAAAAGTCCGTTTTTATCATTTTCGATAATATCGTCTACAAACTCTCCCGTTTTGAAATATTGAATTCCTGTATTAAACGTGAAAGATTTATTGATTTTATAATTAAAGCTTCCAAGGAAAGCCGTCCCGATGTATTTCTTTTTAGAATTCATTGAAGTCAGATTTAAAGAACCGCTCGGTCTATAAACGCCGTCCTGCGTAGAATATCTCCAGTTGAAAACCACATCGGCCTGAACCGTCATTTTACTATTCAAATCTACGGTTACATAAGGATGAATGTCAATCAAATTCACAGGTCCGATTTGTGGATTGAATCCGAAATAACCACCTTTTGGATATAATGGATTGAAAGTTCCCAATTTGCCATCTTCTCTGTTTCGGTCTCCGGAAATGTAATCGTTTCGAAGATTGATGGTTGGTTTTCCTTTTACATTTTCAAACATATAACCAATATCTGCAGAAGCTGTCCACGCGCTGATTGTTCCTTTATTGAAATTCCCGAACTGATAAGCGCCTTCAAAGTTGTAAATAAAACCACCACCGTATCTGTAAAATCTTCCACCCAAAGTATGTCTTGTCTCGTCTCCTATTCCGTCTTCGAAACGTGATTCTTTTCTGTGAATTCCCAGATAATAGAACTCTAAATTTCCGCTTTTCGGAAGAACTAAAGTATTGTAACTTCCCCAAAGGTTGACCGATTTTAAAGGTTTGTTGTCAAAAACTCCCGTACCGATTTCACTCGCCATCATCATAAACGCATCCGATTTGAAATTTCCTCTTTTGTACATCAGTTTCAGTCCGTCAAAATAGAGTCTCAAGTTCGGACCTTCTCGTACAGAAATCAATCTTCCGCTTCCATAATCCAGCTCCTGTCTTCCTGCACGAACGGTCAGTTTTTCTTTTTCATTTTTAATCACATCAACGTCTATGAAAAGGTTTTGAACATTCAGATGGTCTTCGTCAATCGGTCTCGGCCCGTTTTTTCTTCCGTTTTCCCAAGCACTTCTCAACTGTCCGAACACTCGCACTCTTGAACCTAAATGCAAATCTGCGTGAACCGTATATCTCTGGATAAAAAACGGATTGCTTCCGATTCCCAATCTTCCCCAATCTTCATTATTAAATTCTACAAACTCTGCTCTCGCCTCTCCGCCTAATGATAAATATTTATTGTTATTTTTTTCAGAAAGCGGAATGTATTTGATGGAATTGTAAAATGTGTCTGCAGAATCTTTGTATGTGGAATAATTTTCATCAAACCTCATCAGTTTAAATTGTGCGGAGACATTTACCGAAAGAAAAATCTGAGTGATAAATAGTATTAGATTTAGCTTTTTCATTGATTTAGGTTTGAGTTTTCAGGAATTAGTTATTTCGTTTGATATCCGCCGTAATATTTTACAGGAGACCATTCCGGAAGAACCGGAAGTATAGCTGGAGAAACTGTTTTGTAGGTTTCGTCTCCATAAACCACTTTTCCGTCAACAATAGTTAATTTTGAAGTAATTTTTTTGATTTCTTCTTCATTGACGCTGAAATAATCTTTATCTAAAATCGTAAGGTCAGCGAAATATCCTTTTTTGATTTTTCCCTTTTCATAATCCTTTATCAATTCATATCCTCCAAAAGTGGAAAGTGACAACGCTGTTTTTCTGTCCAGAGCATTTTCTTTTGCCATCACCTGAGTCCCGCCCAAAGTTTTTCCTGATGTAATCCAGTACAAAGCCACCCACGGATTATAACTTGCGACTCTGGTTCCGTCTGTTCCCAATCCTACAGGAATTCCCATCTCGAGCATTTTTTTAACAGGCGGAGAAGCTAAAGCCTCTTTTTTCCCATAACGGTGGATGAAACTTTCACCCTGATACGCCATTCTGTGCTGTACTGCAATTCCGCCGTTTAAAGCTTTGATGCGTTTCATGTTGTCTTCAGAAACTGTTTCTGCGTGGTCAAAAAACCAAACCAATCCGTTCAAAGGTGTCTCTTTATTCACTTCTTCAATCACATTTAAGAATCTGGTAATGCTTTCATTATAAGTTGCGTGAATTCTGAAAGGCCATCTTTTTTTCACCAAAAGACTTACGACTTCTTTCATACTTTTCTCCATCGTTGCTGGCAATTCCGGTCTTGGGAAAAGGAAATTTTCAAAATCAGCACCGTCTGAAACCAGATTTTCGCCTCCGCCTTCTACGTGATAATCAATTCCGTTGTGGTCGTTGTGCCCGTGGTCATCGATGTCTACCATTCCTGTCCATTTTGTATAGTCTGCTAATTCAGAACCTTTTTTCTGAGCAAATAAATAGTAAGGCAAACGAACGGTAATTTTTCCTTTTTTATTTAAAGCATCAGTTGTTCCGTAATCATCTGGGAAGTTTTGAAAACCACCGCCAGCATCCATTACCGCTGTTACGCCAAGACGATTCAGTTCAGTCATATATTGAAGCGTTGAATTTTCTTTTTCAGCTTCGGTCAGCTCAGGTAATTTTGCTAAAGTTGAATAGAGAATAAATGCATTTGGTTCTGCAACCAAAAGACCTGTCGGGTCGCCGTTGTTGTCTTTTTCAATTAAGCCCTGAGCCGGATTTGGCGTTTCACCAGTAATGTTTAATTGTTTTAAACCTGATTTGTTCAGCCAGGCTTTTCCGTAGAGATACATCATGAAAGCCGGAACATCGCCTGTCGCTTCGTTGATTTCTGCTAAAGTCGGCAGTCTTTTTTCTTCAAACTGATATTCATTCCAGCCTCCGATTACTCTTACCCACTGCCCTTTTGGTGTTCTCTGAGACTGCTCTTTTAACATTTCCAAAGCTCTTTTCAAAGTTTTAACACCGTCCCAGCGAAGTTCTGTATTGTAAAATCTTCCACCACGGATGACATGCAAATGACTGTCAAACAATCCAGGAATCACACGGTTTCCTTTAGCATCGATGATTTTTGTAGCGCTTCCTTTCAGTTTTAAAATCTGAGCATTTGTTCCGGTTTGGAAAATTTTGTTGTCTTTAATGGCAACCGCCTGAACTTCCGGATTTTTATCATCCATTGTCGTGATTTTTCCGTTCGTTACTATTAAATCTGCTTTCTGAGCGTTAAACAATCCGGCACCTAAGACGAATGAGAATAGAATTTTATGGAGAGGTTTCATAATGTACTTTTTAATGGTTTGAAGAAAAAAGCAGGTCGGTTTCAACCTGCCTCTGTTGAAATTTGATTAGTGTTTAAGCATATCCTGAGCATACTGAATTCCCAATCCGTAAGCACCACCATATTTTTTCATTAAATCATTGACCGGTTTGTAAGTTTCTTTTCTAGACCAATCTCTCTGTAATTCAAGAACATACTGAACAGATGTAATCGGATGTGCACCCGCTTGAACCATTCTTGTAACCGCTTGGTCGTGAGCTTCTTTTGAAATATCACCTGAAGCGTCCGTAATCACATACACTTCATAACCTTCATCGATGGCCGATAAAGCCGGGCCTACGATACAAACGCTCGTCCACAGACCAGCCAAAACCAATTTCTTTTTGTTTTTTCCTGTAATCGCTTTGTGAGCGTTCAAATCTTCCCAAGTATTCATCGTCGTTCTGTCTACATATCCGCTAGTCGATTCAGGATAAGCTTCTGAGATTTCCGGAAAAACGGGTCCTGCAAAAGATTTTTCTGCAACTGTAGTCACCACAGTTGGAATGTTGAAGATTTTTGAACCACCTGCAATCAAAGCAACATTGTTCCTCAATTCTTCCATACTGATGCTTTTTGTAGCGAACGCCATTTGTCCTTCGTGGTCAATTAAAACCAAAGCGTGGTTGGTTGGGTTCAACATCGATTTTCCAGGTTTCTGAGCAAATGCTGTTACTGATAATACTACTGTTGCGAATGTTAAGATTAACTTTTTCATAATGTTTGATTTTTAAATGTTGTTTTGTTATAATGTGTGATCGATTTTCAAAATCTTTTTAATATCTGTTTGATTTTGATATGACAAATTTAGGGCGACGGGAAACCCTGCACATTTAACTAGTTTAATAAATCATTTTTATTGAAAAAAAATTAAATTTACTTTTATTGAATTTCAGACATACTTAAGTATAGTGATCTACAAAGAGAATAACACAAAATTAAAATCATGATTATCAGTATTTTATAAATAAAATTGAAATTTTTATCTGCAAAATTTGGATAAAAAAAAATAAGACCCGGATATTAAACCCAAGTCTTATTCATTATAATATATCACTCAAAAATGAATGAGTGTTTAATTTTTTATTATGATATTATCATTCTTTTTTCAAAGTATTTTTTAACTTTTCGAAGATTAATGACAGGACAAATTTATGATGAAAAAGTTCACTGTACATTTAACCAGTTTAATTAAATCAGTTTAGCGAAAAAAAATGCAAAATTAATTTGTTGCTTCTTCGTCAGTAAAAATCTGTACTCCTTCTTTCTTTTCAATTAACTGAAGCGGATATAATTCAGGATGATATGCTCCATTTAAAACTTCATTCAGAGCATGTTTTTTAGATTGACCAAAAGTGACAATCAAAATATTTTCAGCTTTATTGATGATCGGCTCAGTCAAAGTGATTCGGTGCATTTCCTGAGGTTTCAGATAATAGGCATCAACCCATTTTTCTTTTTCATGTAAAACCTTTTCACCTGGAAATAATGAAGCCGTATGCCCATCATCGCCCATTCCTAAAAGGATAAAATCAAAAATGCCGTCATCACCCAAAACATTTCGGATTTGCGCTTCATATTCTTTAGCATAATCTTTAGGTTCAACTCCATCTTTGTACATGGGAAAAACCTGATTTTCATTTACCGGAACTTTAGATAGAAGCATTTCCAGAGTCATTTTGTAATTGCTTTTTTCATCATCCAAAGAAACCCATCTTTCATCTACCCAGAAAAAATATACTTTGTTCCATTCTATTTTACCGGCATATTCCGGATTTGCCAATAAACTGAAAATGGCTTTCGGAGAAGAACCGCCACTTAATGCAACTGTAAATTTCCCATGTTTTTGGATAGACTTTTCTGAAAGTTCAACAAAAGTGTCTGCTGACTTTTTGTATAATGTGTCTAGATTATCAAATATCGTAGTTTTCATTTTGTTCTTTGCTTAAATTTTAAACCCACTGATTTCCCTGTCTCTCAACCAAAGCATTGCTGTCATCAGGTCCCCAGCTTCCTGCTTCGTAATTCGGAAAAGATGAATCCTTCGTTTTTTCCCAGGTTTCCTGAATTGTTTTTACAACATCCCAAGCTTCTTCTACCTGATCAGAACGCATAAACAATGTAAGATCACCTACAAGTGCCTCTAAAAGAAGCGTTTCGTAAGCTTCCGGAGTATCGGTCTGACATGCAAAATTGTCAAAGATCATCTCTACGGGTTTCAATTCTAATGAAAGTCCGGGTTTTTTTGACATGAACTGCAGCCTGATATCCATTTGTGGCTGGATGTTGATAATCAACCGGTTGGCAGACAGAAGAGATGTACTTTCTGAAAATGCAGAATGAGGGAGCGGTTTAAACTGAATGGTAATGTAAGAATGCTTTTCCTTCATTTTCTTTCCGGTACGAACGTAGAAAGGAACGCTTTCCCATCTTTCATTATCTAAATAAAATTTAATGGCCACAAAGGTTTCTGTATTTGAATCAGGTGCAATTCCTTCTTCCTGGCGGTAACCGTTTACTTTTAATCCATTTACTTTACCCCGTCCATATTGGCCCCGAACAGCATAATGATCTACTTTTTCGGGCGAAATTCTGCGGATTGATTTTAAAACATCCACTTTACGGTCTCTGATTTCACCGGACTCCAGTGAAACCGGTGGTTCCATGGCAACCATGCAGAGAATCTGTAAAAGATGATTCTGAATCATGTCGCGCAAAGCACCTGTCTGCTCATAAAATCCAGCTCTCGTTTCTACACCCACTTCTTCTGCCACGGTAATCTGGACAGATTCGATATGTCTTTGGTTCCACAGAGGCTCAAAAATTGAATTTCCGAACCTGAATGCTAAAATATTCTGAACCGTTTCCTTTCCTAAATAATGATCGATACGGTAAATCTGTTCTTCCTGAAAGGTTTGAGAAAGTAGATTATTCAGTTCTATAGCAGACTCTTTATTATGACCAAAAGGCTTTTCTATAATAATTCGGTCTTTTGCCGGATCGGAAGCGATCGATGTGTTCTTAATATGATTTGAAATAACCGAAACAAAGTTCGGTGCAATAGAAAGATAGAACAGCCTGTTCCCTCTCATTCCGTACACTTTATCAAAGCTTTCCAGTTTCTGATATAAATTTTGGTAGGAACTTTCTTCGTCCAGCTGATGCTGAAAGTAGCTGATGTGTGCCTGAAACCCGGCCCAGTCTTCCGATGCTATACTCCTTCTTGAAAAACTCTCAAGATTTTCTTTTACGTAAGATCTAAATTTTTCATCTGTATTTTCGGCTCTTCCCAAAGCTAAAATATTGAAGCCCTTCGGCATTCTGCCATCAATATACAAATTATAAAATGCAGGAAAAAGCTTTCTTTTTGCCAAATCTCCAGTCGCACCAAAAATTACAATAGTCGTTGGGTGCAGGATTGTATTGTCGCTCATTTTCTGAATTTTAATTATTTTCTGTGTTCCAGGATGTGTGAAAAACTCCTTCTCTATCTACTCTTTGATACGTGTGTGCCCCGAAATAATCGCGTTGAGCCTGAAGAAGATTTACTGGCAAAGATTCAGTTGTGTACGCATCAAAATAACCTAAAGCAGATTGAATTCCCAGGCTTGGGATTCCATTTGAAACAGCGAAGGATGCAGTGTTTCTTAATGAGGAAATTTTATTTTTAACGATTTCAGAAATATCTCCGTTTAATAAAATATTAGATAAATTTTCATCTGTAGAATAAGCCTGATAGAATTTTTCTAATAAGACAGAACGGATAATGCAACCGCCTCTCCAGATTTTGACAACATCTTTCAAAGGAGTTTCAAACTGATATTCTTCAGAAGCTTTTACTAACAATGCCAAGCCTTGTGCATAACTGATCAACGTAGCCAGATACAATGCATCACCAACTTCTTTAATAAATAATTCTGTATTTTCAGGACTTGCAATTTTTTCTTTTGAATATAATTGAGACGCCTGAATACGCTCATTTTTATAAGCAGACAAAATTCTTGACGTTACAGCAATGTCGATTGTAGGAATTGAAACGCCGATTTCCATTGCCTGCTCAGAAGTCCATTTTCCTGTTCCTTTTGCTCCCGCTTTATCTAAAATCTGATCGACGAGAAAGCCGTCTGCCAAATCATCTTTCTGTTTGAAAATATCTCTGGTGATTTCAATGAGGAAAGAATTCATCTCTCCTTCATTCCATTTTTTGAAAACTTCGTATAACTGACCGTTGTTCAGGTTTGCTCCCTTTCTCAAAAGATCATAAGCCTCACTGATCAATTGCATAATGGCGTATTCGATACCGTTGTGAACCATTTTTACGTAGTTTCCGGCAGCACCTTTTCCCATGTAAGCTGTACAGGGTTCACCGTTCACTTTTGCTGAAATCTTTTCCAGCATTGGTTTTACTAAGTTGAATGCTTCCAAATCACCTCCGGGCATGATACTCGGTCCTCTTCTTGCACCCTGCTCTCCTCCTGAAACGCCCATTCCCATAAAATGCAGGTTTTTAGAGGTTAAATCTGCAATTCGTCTTTCAGTATCTTTAAAATAAGAGTTTCCAGCATCAATTACGACATCTTTCGGGCTGAGAAACGGTGTAATATTTTCTAGAACAGCATCGACCGGCTTTCCTGCAGGAACCATCAGAATAATTTTTCTCGGAATGTCCAGACCTATTACAAATTCTTCCAGAGAAACAGACCCGATGACCTTTGTACCTTCAGCCACTCCATTTCTAAGCTCAATAACTTTTTCTTCATCTAAATCGAATCCTGCTACAGAAAAACCATGATCAGCAATATTATAAAGCAGATTTCTCCCCATTACGCCGAGACCAACGACCCCGTAATTATACTTTTCCATTCTTACTTAAGATTTATTTTTATTTTTACAGCTCAAATTTACGGAAATGCAAATCAGTAAAAAAATTATGTTAATTTTATTTCGTTTGATGCCTTACATATCATTAATTAAAACCCAATAAATATTTGAAAAATTTTATCCAATTCTTACATCGTCATCGGAACTTCCATCAACAAAATTTCTGTATTTTCTGAGGTTGATTTGATGTTTAGATCGGAAATATCCCAAACTCCGAAACCGTCTCTCGTTTCCACTTTCTGTCCTTCGATTTCTGCGCTTCCTTTTAAAATAAAAGCATATACACCGTTCCCTTTTTTCCTGATTTGATACTTGGTTTCAATATGATTCCCGAAGTTTCCCAAATGAAACCAGGCATCCTGATGAATCCAAACCCCGTCGTCATAATCATTGGGAGAAAGTATCTGCTGGAACTGATTCTGACCTTTTGACTTGTCTAAAGTTATCTGGTCATATCTCGGTGTCACATTTCTTCTGTTTGGATACACCCAAATTTGAAGAAACTTCACCAAACTGTCATTATTTTTATTGAATTCGCTGTGCATAATTCCTGTTCCTGCGCTCATCATTTGAATGTCTCCACTCCTGATAATTGCTGAATTTCCCATACTGTCTTTGTGCTCCAAATCTCCTTCCAACGGAATACTGATGATTTCCATATTGTCGTGAGGATGCGTTCCGAAACCTCTTCCCGCCTCTACTTTATCGTCATTCAAAACTCTGAGAACACCAAAATGCATTCTTTCCGGATTGTGATAATTGGCAAAGCTGAATGTATGATTGCTCACCAACCAGCCATGGTCTGCCATCCCTCTGGAATCCGCTTTGTGAATCACAGAATTGTCTTTGATTTTTGAATCAGTGTTTGGTAAATGATTGTATCCGATCGGCTCCAGTGGCTCGATTTCGTCAATCTCATTTTTCATTGTATTTCCCAATGAAGCGGTTGCTACAAACATTCCTGTTCCGAGTAGTCCTTTCTTTAAAAAATCTTTTCTGTCCATATCTTTTGGTTGTTTATTCGTTATTGATAGGACAAATTTATGGTGGTGAAAATTGCTGTGCATTTAACTAGTTTAATAAATGCATTTAAAGAAAAAAAAAGGAGCTTAAATTTCCCCTACTCTTAAGGGGTTGATTTTTGTGAAACAAAGAGACAGGGTAGTTTATACATAACGCATAAACCACCCCGTCAAAAATTCTTTGAATTTTCGCCACCAGTGCCTCAATATTTTTTATTTAGTTATTTGATTCGGCGAATCTCGTTCCTCGATTTCCAGTGGAGGGGAATTTCGTGCGTGTTATTATTTAATAATAAAAATTACTTTTCTTTCGTCGCCAGGCGTTTTCTGATTGTACTCACAAATTCTTTAGAAACACCCAAATAAGAAGCGATATAGTACTGCGCAACCCTTTGCGGAATCGTTGGATATACTTTTATAAATTCCAAATATCGGTCTGATGCACTTTTTGAAATGGTATTCACCAAACGGTTTTGAAGCGTAAACAGATTTCTCTGAACCAACATTCTGAAAACCCTTTCGAATTTTGGAATTTCCTGCAACAGCTTTTCTTTGGTGGTCGGATTCAGCATAAAAATTTCTGAATCTTCAATCGTTTCAATATACAAATTCGAAGGTTTCTGGTTCTGAAAAGACGCAATATCACTAATCCACCAATCTTCGATGGCAAACAGAATCGTAACTTCAAAACCATTATCATCAAGGTAATAAGCCCTTAAACAGCCTTTGTGAATGAAGCCTTCAAATTGACAGACTTCACCTTCCCGCAGTAAAATTGTTTTCTTAGGAATCGTTTCACAAACCAATAAATCGGTGAATATCTTCTCTTCTTCGCTGCTCAGACTGATAAAACGCGTGACGTTCTTAATGATATTTTCAAACATAAATTAAGTTTACGGTTGCAAATTAGGAAAAAGTGTGTAAACTTCGTTCTTTAAAAGTCCGCTTCCTCCGCCGTAATGGTCGATTACCTTGACTTCTTTATTTAAATTTTCGCAAAATACTTTAATATCATTTTCAAATTCCTCATACAAACCGGAACTCAAAAGCACAATATCTACCTGATTTTCTTTAATATAATCATAGCAGACAGTCTCATCACTTTTGATTTCTGCTTTCCAGCCTTCATTATTTTCGATAATTCTTTTTAAGGTATCAAGAATTTCCTGATTTTTTCCAATCACTAAAAAGTTTAATGTATTCATAAGTGTTTATGTTTGAATTTAATTATCATTAATTATTTAAAGATGTATAAATAATGATGTCCGCTCTTTCTTTTCAAGATTCTTAGTTTTGTGACCTTTTCCGGAAATATCTTCTACCAAAAGAATTTCGCCGGTTTGAAACTGTCTGATTTCTCCCAGCGAAGTTTCAATCTCAACACCACCATTCAACAAAACAATATATTGCTTTTGCGGAGCGTGATGAAAATCGTAATCATAATCGGCAGAAACCTTTCTGAATTGAAGTTTTTTAACAGAAATATCTTCTGACAAAAATCCGATTTCGCCTTGATTGATTAATGGGATTTCAATGTCTTCGAAGTAAGATTCGCCATTTTCATCGCTGAATATTCTTGTGATTTTCATACTGTTTTTTTTTTGCCACGAATGCACGAATATTATATTCTATTTTTATTTGTGTATTCGTGGCTATAATTTATTTAAAAATAATGGAATTTGCCAATTCAATTTCTTCCTGATTGATAGAATGACCGAAATTTGCGTACACTTTTTCCGTCACATCCGCATTCATTTCCTTTAAAATATTGGCTGTTGCATACACTCTTTCAATCGGAACGTGAAAATCTGGATTGCTCGTTCCCAAGAAAATCGGAGTTTGAGCAAAATCGCCTTTATATTTTTCACGATTGATTTTTTCACCAATCACTCCACCAATAATCGCCACTGCTCCACCAAATCTTTGAGCATTTCTCGCTAAAAATTCCAAAGTCAAACACGCACCCTGTGAAAATCCGAAAAAGTAAATATTTTCAGCTTTAATTCCGGCATCCAAAGCGGATTTAACAGTTTTTCCAACCGTTTCAATTGCAGAAGACAACCAAGGTTCATTTTGTTCTGTCGGTGCAATGAAGGATAGCGGGTACCAACTTCCATTGGTCGCTTGTGGTGCTAACAAAGCATAATCTTCCACATTCAAATGTTGGGATAAGCTCAAAATATCCTGCGCACTTCCACCTCTTCCGTGAATCATTATTAAAACTTTTTCAGCTTCATTCAATAATTTCCCTCCTGTTTTTATATCTAAAATATGACTCATTTTTATCTGTATTTTTCTGTTGGATAATTAAATTCTGGTAAAACTTCCGCCAAATGTTCTCTTTGCTCTTCAAACTGTGCCGGTAAACTCAAATGTTCTCCCAAAGATGCCAATTCCTCATCCACATCGAAGCCAGGACCTGAAGTTGCGATTTCAAATAAAACACCGCCCGGTTCTTTGAAATATACAGAAGTGAAGTATTTTCTGTCTTTCACTTCGGTATGTTCCAATCCGAATTGGTTGAGTTTTTCAATCATTTCAAGTTGGGTTTCGGCATTCGGAGTTGCAAAAGCGATGTGATGAATCGTTCCTCTTCCTGCCAAACCTTTCAAAGCTGTTGATGTACAAAGCAAATCGACATATTTTCCCGGTTTATCTTCCGTTGCAAATCTGAATCTGTCAGAACTTTCAGCAATTAATTTATGGTTCATTTGAGTCGTCAATAATGCGCCAGTTCTTTCGTAAGCATCCAACCAAATTTCGACGTGATGAATTCCTTTAATCGCAAAATCTTTAGGAATAAATCCGTTATCATAACCTCTCCTGTCATCTTTTTCATTGAAAACCAATTCCAAACCCAATCCGTCAAAATCTTCCAGATATATAAAAACTTCACCTGAAAATCTTTGCTGAGGCTGTTTGAAAGGAATATTAAAATGTTCCAAACGGTTCGTCCAATAATCCAGCGCATCCATCGAAACAGAAAAAGCGGTGGTATTCAGCATTCCTTTGCCGTGTCGTCCGTTCACCAGACCTTTTCCATACGGAAAAGTTGTCATAATGGTTCCCGGAGTTCCGAATTCGTCCCCGAAATAAAAGTGATAAACCTCGGAATAATCAAAATTGACGGTGGTTTTCACCAACCGAAGTCCTAAAATTCCAGTGTAAAAATCGATGTTTTCTTGTGAATCGCCTGTGATAGCGGTTACGTGATGAAGTCCTGTGATGAGTGACATTTTAGTTGGTGGTGTTTGGTTTATAGTTGTTTGTTTTTAGATTTCTTTTTTAAACCAGATATCGTTGTATTCTTCCGGATTGCGTTTGAATTGGGCGTGAACATACGGACACAACGGTACAATTTTCAAATCATTTTCTCTTGCGTAGGAAACCAGTTTGTTTAATAACAATTTGGCAAAACCTTTTCCTGCGTATTCTTCATCAACTTCGGTGTGATAAACGGTTAACTTATTTTTGATAACCGAAATATCCATTTTCCCTGCTTTTTTATCGTCTGAGAAAAGCTGAATTTCGCCTTTCACATTTCCTAAAACTACTTCTGTTCTTTCCATTGTATTATTTTTTTCTTGTTGCTAAATTAGATTGTTAAATAGAAGAAAGCGATGACTTATGATAACTTCGGCAAGACTTCTTCGATTCTTGAGCGTAAAGGTTCGTGTTGTTTTGGAAGTTTTAAATTGGTTCCTAACTCATTCAAAGGTTCATCTACAGTGAAACCCGGATTGTCTGTTGCAATTTCAAACAAAACACCACCTGGTTCACGGAAGTATAATGAGTAGAAATAATCTCTGTCGATTTTCGGAGTGATGTTCAATCCTGCAGACATTACTTTTTCACGGAATTCCATTAAAACTTTATCATCTTTCACTCGGAAAGCAACGTGGTGATTGGTTCCTCCTGCATTTCTTCCTGCCGGGATTTTATCATTTTCAATAATATCAACAAGATTTGCTGTTTCAATCGCATCGGTTTCAAAACGATATCTTTCACCTTCTTGTTTTTGTAAATCGTATCCAAAAATATCAGTTAAAACTTTGATAGTCGGGTCTGCTTTTTTCAAGGTTAAAGTGATGTTGTAGAAACCTTTCAAAGCATTTTCATCTTTAATATCATCGGTTGTCCAAACTTTTCTATCGTCTAGTGTTGAAGATTCGATGAACTGTAATTGTAAACCGTCTGGGTCTTGGAATGAGATTAATTTTTCTCCAAAAATTTCACTTTCCTCAACATTTACATTGAATTGTTGCAATCTGTTTTTCCAGAATCCCAAACTTCCTTTCGGAACAGAATATCCGATATGTGTTGCCAAACCGGAACCGTTTGTACCTTTTCCTACGCCTTCCCAAGGAAAGAAAGTGAGAATTGTTCCCGGAGTACCTTCCTCGTTTCCGAAATAAAAATGATAAGTTCCCGGATCGTCAAAGTTGACAGTTTTCTTAACTAATCTTACCCCTAAAAGCTGAGTATAAAAATCTAAATTTCTTTTTGCGTTGTCTGCAATCGCTGTAATGTGGTGCAGTCCTAATATTCTATTTTCCATTTTGTCTATTTTTAATTATTTGATTTGTTCGATTTTGATATGACAAATTTAGGATGATGGAAAATCCTGCACATTTAACTAGTTTAATAAATGATATTTCTCTATTTTTTTAGGACTTAGTTAAATATGTAAACAACAGAAAGGTCATCCTTTCATCGAAATCTGCGAACGAAATTCTAAAGTGTTCAAATAAAATATGATAATAATATACTAGTTAATACCAAATTAATTAAACAACATTTCAATACGTAAACAGCATCAATCTTTTGATGCTGTTTTTTATATTCGAATCATCAAATAATAAGCCACAACCAACTGAAAATCAAACACAAAATAAGATAAAAATCATAAAAATTTGTTCTCCAGCATTGTTCAGCCTCGATCTTTTTTATTAAATTTATATATACTAATAAAATATGATAATTCACCGAGTAACAAAGTTTATTGATCTTAGCTTTAATAATTCTACGAATTCTATAACTAATATGATGGAATCATTGAATACAGAACAAAAATGTCGAGAATATCTCGAAGAATTGCTTTGGAATGGTGACCCAATATGTACTAATTGTGCAAGTGAACGAGAAGATCATTACAAATTAAAAAAAGACGGTGAATTCAATGGTATTTATAAATGCAAAGATTGTAGAAGAAATTTCAATGTGAAAATTGGAACTATGTTTGAAAACTCTGCAATCTCACTTAGAAAATGGTTTTATGCAATCTATATTTTTACATCACACAAAAAAGGAATTAGTAGTCATCAACTTGCAAGAGATATTGGTGTAACTCAAAAAACTGCATGGTTCATGCTTTCAAGAATAAGACATTCACTACGTTCTGAAAAAGTTAAAAGTTTTAATGGTGACACTCAAGTTGATGAGACTTATATAGGCGGTAAAAATCATAAAAAATCATGGCAAAAAAGAGTAGAAAATACTCAGGGAAGAAGTACTAAAACAAAAACTGTTGTATTTGGCTTACTTAGTAATGGAAAAGTATCTACAGAAATTGTTCCTAACACAAAAGGAAAAACCCTTACAACGATTATTAAAAATATGGTCAAAAGAGGTTCTATTGTGGTTAGTGATGGTTGGAAAGGTTATTCACAAGTACACAAACATTACGAACATAAAAGTATACCTCATACTAAACTAAAGGTCAATATGTCAAAGACAATTATCATACTAACAGTATTGAAGGATTTTGGAGTTTACTAAAACGAGGAATTCTCGGTATTTATCATTCAGTTAGTCCAAAACATCTTCAACTTTACTGTGATGAATTTTCCTTTAGATATAATACTAAAGATTTTGATGAAGGTAACCGATTTAATTTTGCTTTATATTGTGCATTTGAGGAAGGTATTACTTATGAACGACTGATAGCTTAATAATTATATAAAGTTGTTTAACTTTTGATTTACTAATGTTTTCTAAATGCTGATAGTTATATTATTTATAAGAAAAATAAACCCATCTATTATAGACAGGCTTATTTAATTATTAGAAAAATTTTTCTAACAAATCAAGGATTTTGTAACCAAACTCATTAATTAAAAAATTACTGATTCTAATACAATCTTGAATAGACAAACTGCGGAAAAGTTGCTTCGCTCTAGCAACTATTTTCCTGAAAATACTAAATTTTTTCATAAAGTATGTATCAGGCCGTTTTGTCAAAATCAGGTTTTTTACCTTTTGAAAAAGTTAAATTTTTGTTAAATTTTAAAAATTTTATAATCAGTAATTTACCTTCAATTTTAATAAAAAAATTGAAGGTTTTTAGTGAATTACTATTAAATGTTAAAATTCATTAACACTTAAAAACACCAATCAATCGATTGATTTATCAAACAATTGTTTAATAATTTTATATTCCCAACACTCTAGTAGAAGCACTTAGGTAGTCAATAAATTCAGATGAATATTTATGGTAATTTTCTGTTGCATTCTGCAATTCTAATAATCCCCATATTTATCTGTTAAATCAACTTCTTTTTTATTTAAAAGATTAGCAGACTTTGTTAGAATTGTCCATGATAAAATATCTGCCTTAGACATTCTATTTCTATGCATTCTATATAATCTTACATAATTATCAAATTTAGGGATTGTTGCAATGATTTGTTTTCTTATGGCTGTTCAAACCAACCATCAATTTTTTTCAAATATTCTTTGTCTCTTTGTAAAACGTCAACCGTTGAAAGGTTACATAAAATTCGATAATATTTAGTTTTTACATATATGGCTCCATCTATTTGAGAGGTTTTATATCCCATTGATTGCATAAATCCATCTATCATTTTTAGTTCTGCATCATCTTTTTTAATCTTTTCTTTTTCTTCATTCATACTTTTAAGAAAATCTGAATACATCATGTAAAGTTTCTTAGCATTTTCATTTTCTATCAATAGTACATGACTTTCAGAGAGTTCATAATATTTTATAACTTCTTCACATAGTTCATACTTAAGAAAATGCCCTGTAACATCTTTGTCATGAAAACCCATTTTGTCTGAAATGACAATAAATGAACCTTTTAATTCATCCGATGAAATAGATATTTGTTCATCAATCGAAATCATGTAGGCTTTTCTTGTTTCAGAATTATCAGTTATTTGCTTATACTCAACTGGAAATAATGTCTGATAATAAAACTTTTTTAATGTTTGGTCATCAAAAGAAAATTTAGTTTGTCCTGATACGGAGAAGTTTGTTAGCATCAATATAGAACATGATGCTACTGTTTTGAATGTAGATAATTCAAATTTCATTGTGTGGTAGTTTTGGTTAATAAATGCTTAAAAAATAAAGCGTGGACATTGTACCAAGTTAACCAAGGGCTACCACACCCTTAAAAGCAATGATACAAGCCACGCCAAAATGGCGTACCTTATATACATTATTTGCTTTTAAAGATGAAGTTCGAAAACTTCGTTGTGGTAGTTTAGGTTAGCAATAATGCAATTAGCACGATTTATTTTACATTCCTTTTTAGCAATGGTTTTTATTTTTAATAATACAAATATAATAAAAATTATCTAGGCTGAAAAACGCAAAACCCTCTAAAATAGAGGGTTTTGATGTTTAATTATTTAAGTACAATTTTACATATAGTAAAAGAAATTATTAAAAATATTATTTCTTTTAAAAATATAAAATCAATCTTTATGTAGTTGAATTCAATATTTAATTGACCTATTGTATAACTTTGAATTAAATAAAGAATACCACATGCTAATACAAAAGAGTTGTATTTTCTAATTTTCTTTATCAGAATTTCCATTAATCTGTTTTAAAATATTTGCTAGTTCTTCAGGATTAATTTCCATTTCGGTTAATTTTTTAGATAAGTTTTCTTTAAGTTCACGATCTTTATTTTTATCTAAAAAATTATTTATTTTTTGGATTAAACCATCACTTTTAAATTTAAAACTTCCAAACAATTTGAAATTTGATTCAAACTCAGCTCCTATTAAAGCAACAATAATAGTAGCCAAAACAACTACTCCTACAACTGAATATGTAATGAATTCAATTGTTCCAGGCGATTCAACATTAATTTTCAGATTTAAATCTTTTTTATTAATATCTATATCTTCACTTTTACCAAACTCTTCTGTTAAATCTAAAAGTTCTGTCCAAGTTCTAAATACATCATAGGCAGGAAAATCTTCTTTTCTTTCAACATTTATAGAAATGATTTTAGTAGATTTTTATTATTGTGAGCGTTGTTTATAGCAGATAAGCGTATATCATCATATCCAATAGCAATATAATCGTTGTCAAGAAATGTTTCATAAAAATCACCTCCATGAGTTCTAATAAACCAATAATTTCTTTTATTACTAACTATAGTTAATGAATTTATAATCTCTTGAATATCAATATCAGCCATAAATATTTATAAAATTTTTAATGGCTCAAATTACAAAAAATTAGTACATAATGAAAATTAATTTTTTCAGAAAAAACTAATTAATCAATGTTATCTTTTTCAGTTTTTTTATTCTTTACATTCTCAGCTTCTTGAACAGTTTCTTGATTTTTATTTTCTGAAATATTTTCAGTATTTTCTTGAACGAGGATAACAGTCGAATGTTCTAAATTTTCTGCAATGAATTCTTTTAATGATTTCATAATAAATTGAATTTTAGAATATATATAATATTTATGAAAATCCTTACTTTTGAATTTGCGATGTTGTTTAATTAATTTGGTATAAACTAGTATATTATTATCTAAAATATATTCATCAAAATGCAAAAAATTAAACTAGGCTAATTTCCAAGTAACATAAACACCGTATATTTGCTAAAGAAATAAGACGACAAATAATTATCAGATAAATTAAGCAACGATATACTTGAATGTACTAAATTCCATCTTTATATAAATCCTATTAACTGCATACACATTAAATATTTTTCGTAAAATCTTTAAAAAGGTAGAAGACAATCGAAATATACTAAAGATTAAAAATGTCAATTTCTATTATTCCAAATACATAAAATTAAATTTCAAAAAAACTTTATAAATACAAAAAATTATTAATAGCCCATTCTTGCTTAATTTGACTCAATGGAACCAAATCATCAATAAAAGTCTTTGAAGGTACGCTCGTTAAGATCACAAATGCCAAATGGCACCAATTAAAGACAATTAGCGTCATTTTATTTACTTAGGATAATTGTTTTTAGGTTATAATGTAATTAAAAACATCTGATTACAACTTTAAAAATAAAATATTGTAAAACAAGTAGTACTTTTTTCGATTCGGTAATATAATAGTAGCCATTATTTTTTTGAGTGCAGGATGCTTTTCTACATTTGCAGCAGTAAAAATTCAAATCTAGGTTGGAGTCATTACACACAGTTTCACTAAAAATTTGCATTCACCCTAAAGTATGTATCAATACTTATACTAATTATTCCCGAATATTTATAGTATTTCATCTACCCTAATATTACAACAATAGAAGGACTTTGTATATCTTTGTAATAGCTATGAGTACCCAAGAAAATCTGCCCGATAAAAATTTCAGCCCTGATTTAATCATTCAGGCTTTAGTTTCATCTCCTGCACCTACATCCATCTATTCGGGAGAAAATATGATCATACGTTTTGCCAATGAAGGTATGTTGACACTTTGGGGAAAAGACTCTTCTGTTATAGGCAAACCTTTGATAGAAGCCATTCCTGAACTTGAAGGACAACCCTTTTTAGAATTATTGCAGGAGGTGTGGCCCTCTGGTCAAACGTATTCCGTACATGAGGCACCAGCAAAACTGATAAAAAATGGGATTGAAACGCTTGATTATTTTGATTATGAATATAAAGCGCTGATTGATGAAGATCATAAAACCTGGTGTATCCTCAATACCGCACTTAATGTAACCTCCCGTCGGGAATTTTTGCAGCAAATCAGGCAAAAAGAAGAACGGGAACATGCACTCAATGAGGAAATGGCTGCAACACTTGAAGAGTTGACATCTACCAATTAAGAACTCAACATATCCATGCAGCAGCTGGCAGAAAGCAGAAAGTATATTCGTACGATCATCGAACAGGCTCCTGTCGGAATTGCCATGTTAAAAGGTTCTGAACGTATTATTGAAATCGCCAATCCAGCCATTCTTACGATTTGGGGGCGTGAAGAATCTGAAGTAATAGGCTATCCGCATGAGAATGCCCGCCCAGAATTGAAAGGTCAGCCTGTCAATACCTGGCTTAGAGAAGTTTACCAAAATGGAAAACCTAAGATCAATACTGAATTCACCGTAAAATTACGCCATAACGGTGGATTAAGGGAAGCTATAGTCAACTCCATATACCAACCAATATTTAATGAACGTGGTAATATTTCAGGGGTTCTTGTCATTCTTGAAGAGATCACTGAGCAGGTTTTGGCACGCAGGAAAAATGAAAATGACCAGCAGATGTTGGCGCTTGCCATCGATGCCGGAGAACTTGCCACCTTCTATTACCAACCTGCAACCAACCTCTTTTCCGGAAATAGTCTTCTTAAAACATGGTTCGGCTTATCTTGTGACGAAAATATAGACCTGTCCGTAGCATTAGCGGCAATTTTACCTGAGGATCGAGATCACGTTACTTGAGAAATAGCGCATGCACTTAGCAAAGATTCTGATGGCCATTACGCGATAGAGTATAAAATCCAAAATCAAGTAGATAAGAAAATCAGGCTGGTACAAGCAAACAGTAGAGTTTTCTATGATAAAGAAAGTAATCCGTTAAGCCTTAATGGAACCCTTAGAGATATAACCCAACAAAAAAAAGAGGAGGAACGAAAAGATGATTTTATGGGCATGGTCAGCCATGAACTTAAAACTCCACTAACATCACTTCAAGCTTACATTCAGATCTTACAACGAATTGCAGCAAAAGAAGAAAATCCTCAGCAGCAAAACATTCTGGAAAAATGTTTTAAGCAGACGAATTACATGAACAGCATGATCAATGGTTTCCTTAATGTATCAAGACTTGATTCCGGACGATTGCATATGGAAAAAGTAATTTTTGATTTCCACGTATTATTCTCAGAAATCGAAGATGAAGTGCTGTCAACCAATCCTGCCCGTCATTTTGTTTTCAAATCATCAGGGCAGACGATGATATTGGCAGATCGTGAAAAGATAGCGCAGGTACTCCACAATCTTATTGGAAATGCAATCAAGTATTCTCCATCAGATACTTCGATAACTGTAGAATATCTGACAATGGATCAAAACAATTTGATCATTCATATTCAAGACAAGGGAATAGGAATTTCCGAAGAAGATCAGGAGCGAATATTTGATCGCTATTACAGGGTAAAAGATTTGAATAGCAGATTTATAGCAGGATTTGGTATCGGACTTTATCTTTCGAAAGAGATTATTGAGCTCCACAACGGTACTATTCAAGTGAAAAGCACCAAAAATGAAGGAACCATATTCTCAATCATCTTACCTATTGATGGTGTAAAGACCATCAATTGATACAATAATAATGGTATAGAAACCAGTTTCTTTAGATTGAAACCAGCAAAGTAAAGCAGGTTTGTTCTTCATCTGAAGTCACTGACAATACACCCCGATGTGCTTTTGCTATTTCTGATGAAATATATAATCCGAGTCCCAGGCCATTGTGATTAGATTCTATACCTCCTCTTTTAAAAGGATGAAAGAGATTCTGTAACATTTCTTCAGGGATTTTCTGACCAGTATTAGTTACCGAAATCTTCCAATTTACGTCAGTGGTCTCTGCGTGAATCAGGATTGGAGCATCAACAGAACCGTGTGTTATCGAATTAGCAATAAGGTTGGACACTAGTTGTGAAATACGTCCAGGGTCACACTCAATCGCTTTACTGATATTATAATGAGATTTAATAACTCTATCGGGGTGGGAGATTTTTAGTTCATTGGTAACTTCTTTGAGCAGTTCCTCCAAATTGACAACAGCAGGAGTAATTGAAATGCCTCCACCTAACCTGCCACGAGCCAAATCCATAATATTGTTGATCATTTCGTACATTCTTTTCGAGCTGGAATGAACGATGTTTATCAACTTTCTGTCGCGCTCACTTCTTTCAGATCTTGCTAGTAGCTGTGTTGCACTTATTACAGCGCCGACAGGGTTTCGGAGGTCATGCCCCAGTACTGCTATAAATTGTTCTCGAATGACGGCCTGTTCCTTTTCAATATTTAAGTTTGTTTCTGCAAGCTTTTTGGATATTTTAAAGTTCTCCTCATACAAACGCCTGTCGGTAGCCTTAAATAAAGTAAAACGTATAAAAACTGGTTTATTGTTTTCATCTTTTTTTTCATATCCATTAATGAAAACCGGAAATTTACCATTTCCTGTGTCAGCCAATTCAATGGATACTTCGTCAAATTGTCCTTGTATTCGAAGCAAAGGCCACAAATGGGTTTCAAAATATATTTTACTGCCTATAGCAAGAATATCTGAAAAGCGACTTTCTTTAAAATCTTCCGGATTCCCATTCAGCCATTTAGCAGCACATTGATTGACCCTCGTAATTTTTCCATTGCCATCAGTGATGACATAGCCACATAACGAAGATTCAAAAAAATCGTCAAAATCCTCTGAAAGATCAGGTGGTATTTTATCAGTCATTTAAAAATTCTTTAATTGCCGCAATGGTTTCTTCAGGTGCACTCAGATTAGGACAATGTCCCGTTGCATTCAAAATGACCAATTGACTTCCATCCATCTGTTCGTGCATATAATGTCCCACCTCAACTGGGGCAATGACATCTTGGCTACATTGAAGAATGAGTACAGGAATTTTTGAATCCTTTAGAATATCCCGTTTGTCGGTTAAAAAAGTGGTTCGTGCAAAATGTTTTGCAATCTCGGGATCAGTTTTGCAAAAACTGTTGGTCAATTCTTTCCCAAGCTCTACTCTATCAGGATTGCCCATAATTACCGGCGCTATTGACGCAGACCATCCTAAGTGATTATCATTAAGTGAATCAAGCAGTTCATTAATCTCCGATCTTTTAAAACCTCCGATATAATTTTCATCATTGATATAAGATGGCGAAGGAGCAACCAGCACAAGCTTTGCAAATAATTCAGGTGCCATTTTTGCTGCCATGATGCCCATTACTGCACTGACCGAATGCCCAATATAGACTGCATTTGAAATCTTCAGTTCTCTGGCAATTTCAACAATATCTTCGGCATAACCTTCAAGTTGATCATACTTTGTAAATGAATAGGCTGAAAGATCTGAATTTCCCGCACCTACGTGATCGAAAAGAACAGTCGTATATTTTTCCTGAAAAGCAGGTGCCACGTAGCGCCACATGTTTTGGTCACAACCAAAACCATGAGCAAAGAAAATCACATCTTTTCCTACACCTTTTATTGTAACATTATTCCTTTTTAGGACATCCATTAACTCAGTAATTTCGACAAATTTAATCATTTAATTCTGATACAATTCCATAGTTACAAAATTTAAGTTGACAAAGGTTTTGGAGTTATAAGCTAATAATATTAAGCCTAAAGATCCACAATTATTTTTGTAACAATTATTTATCGACCAATAGTGTAATGTATTGTTGTACAGAGATTAAATGATTACCATTTAAATTGATTACATTTAAAACAACTCTAAAGTGATTCTCATTGGATCATCATTATAACGTTTTAAACGCAACGGCATTAACCTCGATTAGCATTCCATCCAACGCTAGCTCTGGTACCGGAATTAACGTACTTGCCGGAAACTGATTATTCTTCCAGACCTTATGCATTTCTTCTGTCCATATTTTAAGCTTTTCCTGATTGTGGTCAACGATCAATATGGTTATTTAAAAAACATTATCAGTGGTCAATCAAGAACGGTGGTCAGATTTTGCAAAGCAGTTTACATTTTTTATGGTGTTTTGTCGTTTTACGGAAATTCGTAAAAAGTTTTTCGATTACCTTTTGTAATTGTTCGGTTTTTTTCAAATATAATAAACAATTTTAATCTTCCTAACTGAATAGGAAATGATTCTTTGACCTTCTAAAATGCTAATGAAAGTGTAACATTTGCTCTTGAGAGGAAAAATTCTCTGCAAAATCAAATAATTTCTCTGCTAAGATCTCCAATCCAAGATTCTTCTCACTATTACTACTAATCTTTTTGTATAAAGCCCGTAATTCCTGAAATGTATGCATATCTTCTTTTTTCATCAGCTCTATTCTCTCCTCGTTTATAAACTGAAAGACATCCCAAAAACTTTTCTTCAAAAGAGGAGTAACCGAGTAATTTTCAATGGGAGCTATTTTGTTTACCAAAAATTGTTCAGGACTTTTTATAAGCCATGCACAATATAAATTAGTTTAGGAATACCCACTATTTTTTTTGCTTCAGTTACTAAATCAAACATACCATCGGGGTATCTATCTAATTCACTGTAATCTATACAAATAGAAGCAAGCAGATTATCTTGGGCATTAAATCTAAATGTATCATTGTCTTCTGTAAATAACCAGCCTCTATCGCTTCCATTAGTTGTTAATATTTCGTCGGTTATTTCTTTACTACTATTACATGTTGTTAAATAAATTGCTACATCATAGAGAAGCAATCTAGGAGTTGCGGACAATTGCTGACCAATAATAATTTCTATATCTACATTATTTGTTAATTTATACATCTCTTTTATTCTATATTATCATTTTGATTGTGTTTATAAAAGAACAATGCACTTTCCTCATCCGTTATCTGAATGACAAAATCAGGATTTTGTTGAGGCATTATTCTTACCGGTCTTATGTCGTTGGTTTTGATATAATCAATCAGGTCTTTTTTGGTTGAGAGGACAGTTTTTCCTTTAAATTTCTTTATCTTTCCTTTGTACATGACAACATCATGCATTACGTAATAATTTACATGATCATTTAACTTCTTTTCAAAACAAATGACAGGATCTCCAAAAGAAATAAAATCATTGACATTTAAAAGTTCTTCAGATTTCAAAAAAACAGCTTCTGGGTCTGTCGATATTTCGTGATGTTTAAGGTTTAAAAATAAATACATAATTTAATGAATGGCTTTTACTCAAATAGGAAAAAACACCTTCTTCTATTATATGGAGAAAGCGAATCGTTCTAATATATGAATAAGGATTATTTTTTTCAATAGATACAAAATTCATTTCAGATGATAAAACATCTATTCTATAAACTTATACTGATATTTTTGATGAATATTTCCAGACAGAACATCTTCTATCACATCAATTTCATGATAATCTTCCTGGTAATAATTTGTTGTTTGTGTGGCAGCAATTACTTTAACACGTTTATTTATTTCATAAAACACTTTTTTCAGTTCTTTTTCATGTGCCATTTCAAAAACAGCTTCCCTTACATAAAAAATGACAGCCTCTATATTTTTGTAGTCAAAAGACAGATAGGCTATCAATACATCATAACCAAGTTTCTGCCCTTGGTCATTATATCCCCAATGCATGTCATAACTATAAGACCCTCCTGTAGGATGTTTCTTGAATTCTTCTAAAGTTTGTAAAGCATCTTCCAAAGTTTCCACCATTATTGTTTTTGCATCATCAGTATCGCTACCAGGACGAGGATCTGTATCTTCAAAGTGAAAATTTTGATAGTTATAATCTATTATGAAATTATTTTCCAGCATAACTTCATCAACTATACTTACAATATCTTTAGTAAGTCTTTTTTCTATTACTAAAATAGTATCTGTTGTATGGTATCCCATAATTATTTTAATTTATTTCTAAATATTTGTGCATTAAAGATAATTTCCATGATCTATTTCAAAAGAAATGTCTTTGTAATTTTCATCCAGCCATTTTTCATTAGGAAAAAAAACATTCCACATAAGAATAAATATTTCTTTAAGGTCTTCATTATCATCGCTTGGAGCAAAATCTTCCACGAAAAAGAACTGAAATAATTCTACCTTTTCAAGATTATTCAGTGTAATTTTCAGACTTTCTTTCAATCTTTGAAAAAATTATCTAAGTCTTTTTCTATAACACTTTCTTTTATCTCATTAAACCGAACTTTAGGCATCATATAAGTCTTTGGCAAAAATGGCATCTACCGCTTGACCAATTACATATTCTACATAATTATAGTAAATTATTTTCATTTCAATTGATTTAAATACTTTAGAATTTCCTCTATTTCCAATTTATAAGAATTTACATTTATTCTTTCATATAGATTTTTACAAGCATTCAGAAACTCTTTAATAAAGATATTTCTGTTTAGATAAAAAAGATTTTCATTACCTATTTTAATTCCTATCAATTCTTTTTCTTTTGTTATAATAACCTCAACAGGCTGATCTGGAAAATAAAATTTCTCAGATTCTTTATTATTGATTGTGATCTCATAAATAGCATGAATAAAATAGGAACATAACTGATCTATCAGATCCCAATATTTAAATCCTATGAGTTCTTTTCCAAAGTATGTGATGCAGATTGCTCCTTCTATATAAAAATCATCATTAATTAAATACTCACTTAACTCATTTTCATTTAATTCATTAAGCCTCAGAAAATAAAACTTCCAGTTCGGTAAGATATTTTTTAAATCATCAATGACAATATGTTTCTTTTTTAAGAAAAACTCTACATGAATTTCTTTATTTTGTATAAGATCAAGCAATTCTTCCATCTTGAGTTTATTTTTAAGTTAGCTGTTGTACAAACTTTATGATTAAAATTCTTTATAGTCCAATTCAAAAAGAATATCTTCATAATTCTTATCTTCCCAATTTTCATCAGCAAAAAAACTCTCCCATAACAATATAAAATAAGGCTTCAATTCTTCGTTATTCATGCCTGGTATCAATTCCTCTACAGGAAAAAAATTGAATAGATTTACTTTGTTGATATTGTTTAAAATTATTTTTAAACTTTCTCCTAATTGCTGTAAAAAAGTTTTATAATCAGGCTCATTAGTTGAGAAAAACTCGTTACTCTTTTTAAATTCTTCTTTTTAGCTTTGATAAGAATTAAAATTAAATGAAGCTTCTATAGATTGTAACAAAATAATGCGAATTTGTTCAACATATATTTTTTTCATGGCGATAGTCATATAATATTAACAAGGGTACAAAATAATCTTTAGTAATAATCAATAAATTAAAGTTAATATATTTACAGATATTGATTTAAACTAACATTATTTTAATAAAATAAATCCAGTTTAAGAAATTAAAATACTAAATTAATGAAACTAAGAAGAATTATACGCATAGAAGACTATCCCTTTCCTGCTGAACAACAATATTACTGAAATTAAACAAATGATGGAATCCGTAAAAAAACCAGAAACATGACTTAAAAGCCAAAAAAGAAATAAAAGAAGTAGAAGATTCTTTTGAAAAAAAATACAATGTCCGCAAGTTTAATGGTAATATGGGCGAACCGGATAATGTTACAAGCTTTATTATAGAATACGGAGTTAATCCTTTCACGCACGAACCTGAAACCCTTAAAAGTTTCCATGAAAAATATACCATTGATCTAAAACAGGAGATCCCATTCCGAAAGAAAAAAGTGAATAATTTTATCTTCAAATTCATTAAACATGATTAAAAAAATTGAAATTGGCAAACAAAAATTATTTGACGGAGATGAAGAAAAATGTCTTGAAGAGATTTTTGAACTTGAGTATCAAAAGATCAAATTAACTGATTTTTACAATAATCCGTTAAGAAATCTGAAAAAAGAAATAGATGAGGAAAGTTTTAATGCGATTATTCAAGAAAGTAAATTTAGTCTGGTCAATAGTTTTATTGAAAAATATACATCTGAAGATGGATTGGAAGTTAATTATCTCAAAAACCACAATTTGATCTATCTGTTTTCTTATGGCGAATATCAAGCAGGAAGGTATTTATTATTTTTAGAAAATATCTGGCATTATTCTGCAAAGAAAAAAATGGATAAAGAAAAATTTATTTCCAAAATTCAATCACACAAACGGTGTTCTTATATTTACAGTGAAAACGAACGAAACGAAAATACCGGCTTAATACAGGTGTGGTTATACAACGGACAGATTATTTTAACATGGGAAGAAAGTCCTGCAGGATTACAATATGATGAATCTACCTATTCTAGGGACGAAGTGCATAATTTTAACAGTTTTGAGGAGCTAAACACTTTTTTTAATGATTATAATCTTTCATATTCTAATTTCAGCTCTTAATAAAGATGGCGATAAAATTATTAAAGGGAACGCTCAAAAAATAAATTAATTACAATCTTTTAGAGAAGATAAGCCAAGAACATGAATAAAATTAAGATAAATGTAGATATTAAGCAGACAGAAACAATCATCTTATTTACAGTAAGTTTATATAATTTCTCCGAAAAAACCATTATCTCCAATATTTCTGACGATTCGGGAGATTTTACAAGAAGAACAGTTAATTTGTACGAAGAGCATCACAATAAAGTAGCAAGAGTAGATAATTACTTGTCACCAATAATTACACTGAAAATTTAATTACAATCGAAATCGGGGGATCTGCCCAATTTATTATAAAAGCAAAAATTGAAGACATGAATAACAGCTTATTTCTTGATTTCAAAGGGGTGAACTTCAATGTCATTAAGAATAAAACTTATTATTTTCAAATGGAATATCTAGATTCAACATCCGAAATGCTCCCTTTTAATATTAAATAAAAAACAATGGTTTTACTTCAATAGTTGACTGCGTAACAATTACTAACAACATATTCGGCACATATTAGTGGGCTCACTTTTTAAATCCCAAATTCATCTCTTTCCCAAATCCATAAATTCACACTTGGCAATCCACAATAAATAACGATTTCCGGACGATCCAATTGTGATTCAAGATTAAGTTCTTTGGCATTATCCACTAGTAAATTGACTTCTTTTAAATTAGGTAAAGTATTCAGCACCCGTATGTCTGTAACTTTTGTCTTGTATAGATCAAGGCGCTCTAACTTTTTTAACGGTTCTAAGCCTGAAATATCATCTAATTCTTCACTTTCTAAAAATGTCAGCCATTTCAAATTAGGAAATTTCGAGATTCCTTCTAAATTAATATTACCATGAATGCTTGATAAATTTAATTTTTCAAGGGATGGTAAAGTTTCAAACGAAGAAAGGTCATTAATTCTACTATTTTCCAAGTCCAGAACCTTTAGTTTTTTCAAGGCTTTCAATTGCAATTTCTTCACTCCTTGGAGTTTCAGAAATTCTAAATTAGGAAATCTTTCAAGGTCTTTAATACTGGAATCATAAGCAGAAAAATTCAATCTTTTTAAGGATTTCATTTCTGGAAGTGTTTTTACATCAAATTTTCGATCATTAACGATCTGCAAAGACTTTAGACGTTTCAGATTTTCAAATCCAGTAAACTTTACTCTTGAATTAAAAATTAAAAACTCCAGCCTTTTTAAATTTCCTAAGTCGAAGACCTTTTTTGTTTTTGTAACATCTATATTCAGTTTTTTCAACTTTTTCAATTTCAGAATAGATTCAGCAGTCTGTGACGAAATTTCATAACCAATTTTTAAAGATTCCAGTGCTGTAAATTGTTCGATTGAATAGTTTACAGGTTTTTTATGCATTTCATCATCTTCATAAAAATCCAATTCTTTCAACTGATTTTTTAGGGGAAGCAATTTTGAAAAATTTCGTATACTTTTACCATCTCTTGAAAAACATATTGATTCAAAGTTTGTCAAATTGAGAAAATGCTCTAAATAATTATGTTTTTTAATTGCAGAATCTCTCATCTCTACACTTTCTATTTGCTTAGCAATGTGTAAAAAAGCATCTACGTAAAACTTAGATTTATCAAATGACAGGACTTTCACCTTTTTAAATTTTCCGAGATTATCAATCGTTTTTTCTTTTAAATTGGTAAAGTGTAAATGATTAATATAATTTTTGAGTCCTAATACTTTTTTTAAACCAAATGGTTTTTCAGTTTGAACAAAATGACATTTAATTTGTTTATTGATCCGATTTTCAATTTCTTGTAATTTTTCAACTGAACTATCAGTATCAATCTTAATTTTTTCGAGTTTCTTAAATTCCGAAATTCCGTCAAAGCTTCCAATCTGGCAGTTTTTAAACTCAATGTAAGTTACTGATTTTTTAAAAGGTATAAAGGAAATATCTTCAAACTGAGAATCGGAAATATGTATCATCCATATTGATTTCTCTTTTATTTTTTTTGGATGATAAGTAAAAGTTATTTTGTCTAGATGTAATGAGTATAAACCTTCTATATTGCTTAGTTCCTGAATATTATCAATGTGGCAGTTTTTAATAAAAAGATGTTTATGTCCTTTCCTAGGTCCCGATGTTTGAAGACCATTCATACAATTGGCATCAAAGTTCATATTAGAAAAACGGATTTCATACGGAAAATCCTTTATTATAGTACAGTCATTATTTTGGAATGTCACATTATCCAACTGAAAGTAAATGCAACGATTCAACTTCATTAATTCAGAAAAATTTGAAATGACAGAATTGCTGAGACGTAAAGTTCTTATGTTATTTAAATAGGGCAACAATATGGGAAAATCATCGATTGTTAAATTTTTAAGACTTATATCTGATATTGTATAATCCTCTCCAGGTTTTATCCCTAAAATTCCTTCTAATCTTTTAGTTTTTTCGTCAATTATTGGTGGTATATTTATTTGATGATCTTCTTTCATTCTAATCGCTGTTCTAATTTTTAAATTATGTGATTAAACATTAATTTTTGCTCTGATTTTTTACAGAAAGTTTTGTGGCATTTTTTATCTTTAAAATAATCGTTTACCTTTCTTATCAATATAAAACCAGGTTCCGTTTTGTTTTACCAGAGCTACACCGTCACTAAAACCATATAAATATTCATAAACTTCATTGAATAACTCTTTTCCATACCCATCAAAAAACTTGGCACCTCCATTTCCGATGACATCAACTATCCCTTCACCCTGCTGTTGGCGTGTCCGGATTTGCTCCATATTCAAGCAATAGTCTAAAGTTTGTGTATTCGTTTCGGCTGTATGCCAATGAAAGAATAGGACGTTAAATTGAGGTTCGTTTTGATAATTTGTGTTTGTAAAATTCGATCAGCTGAACGAATATTTTATTGGATAGCCGACGAACCCTTTTTCTGAAATTGGTAATTTGTCGTGGTTTCATTATTACTTTGAGTTTACAGGATATAGTCGGAAATATTCACTATCCTTTTATTATTAGTTTTTAAATTTTCTGCAATATAGAATGTTTTAAGAAAATTGAAAATTATTTTCACCTATAAATATTCTTATTTTAAATCATCACAACTCAAAGAATGTGAAAAATACAAATCTCCATCTTCATCAAGAATAAAAAATGTAACTATGCTGTTTCGAAAATAAACCATACATGGCACATTTGAACGTAAATAATTTGGTTACAATATATTTAAATGTACCAAATTTATTTTTGCAGAAAAAATTAATCTTACTTTTCTATAGATAGTAAAATAAAGTAAAACAATGTCAACTTAGATTGATTCTAATGCTTAATATTATATTGCAAAAGCTTTACAACTATAAGAAAGCAAATGTTAAATTTGCGATAATCAATTGTTGTGTAATTTGGTTCAAACGAACCAAATCATCGATAAAACTATTTGTATAAATGTCTGTCAATATCATCGGATATCTACAATAATAATCTTTGATAAAATATCAAAACTTTAAACAAAAAAAATCCCGAATTAACGGGATTTTAAATTCTTATCTATAAATTTATTTTATCTCTACAGGAACTGAGATTTTATCCCAATCCATTGTGAATCCATTGCTGTTTACTTTGTAAACTAAAATTTCCTGAGTGGCTTTTGAAGCCTTTGTTTTAACATCAACACGCAAAGCATCTTTAGATTCTTCGTACTTGTAAGCGCCCCATTGTTTTGACTCTTTATTGAAAACTGCAGTCCAAGTTCCGGATGTTTTTGGAATTAAGAAAAAGCTGTATTTACCAGCAGGAAGTTTTTTACCCTGAACAGTAATGTCTTTACTGGTCTCAAAAGTCGTTGCTTCATTGGCACCTGCACGCCAAACTTTATCATAAGGTACCAAATCACCCCAGATTGTACGACCTTTTACAGACGGACTGTTGTAGGCAATCGTAATATTGGCGTCTTTAATTTTTCCTGTTGCAGTTGCAGGAGGGCTTGCAGGTTTTTTAGTTTCCTGTGCAAATGCGTTCACTGAAATCGTAAGAGCAGCTACAAGAACAGTAGCAGATTTAAGCATTGTTTTCATATAATTTTTGATTGTTTAAATTTCTGAAAAATGTATGATTAATTTTCGGTTACGAATTTACGGCTTTCGGCTTATAAAACAGCAAACCGATGGAAGAAAATAGAATCACCGCCGCTGCACCGATTACGTTAAGCCAAAGGAAGGAAACGATATCGAACTGATAAACGGCAATCACCGCAATTTCTGATAGAATTGCAGAAATAAATACAATCGCCCCGTTGACTTTTTTATAGTAAAATGCAACGAGAAAAATCCCCAATATCGGACCGTAGAAAAGAGAACCTAATACGTTAACCGCTTCAATAAGGGAGCCCATTTGAGTGGCAAACATGGCTACACCGATTGAGAAAACACCCCACGCTAAAGTGTGTAGGCGACTGTACTTCAGTTCGGTGGCTTCATCAGGAATTTCTTTTTTAAATATCAAATGAACATCTTTTAATGAGCAGGCAGCAAGTGAATTCAGCGCTGCGGAAATGGAACCCCAGCTTGCCAGAAAAATAACAGCGAACAGTAATCCAATCATCCCCACAGGCAAAGTGTTTTTTACAAAATACAGGAAAATATAATTCGTATCTGTTTTCTCCGCATTAAAATTTGAATTATTAATAGCTTCCTCTACCCTTCCGTGCAGATATTTCACCTGGATTTGAGTATTTTTAAAATTCTGAATTGTGTTGTTAAGTTGAGGAGACTGAGTTTCTTTTAATTTTAAAATTTCTTTTGATTCTTCATTAAATTTTGCCTGCAAATCCCGATGCTCTTTTTCAAAAACTGCGGCCTGTTCAGGTTTTGTTTCCTTTAAATGTTGGTAAGACCTTACATTAAAATAAATCGGAGCCGGTTTAAGGGAAAAGAATGCAAAAAGCAAAGCTCCAATCAAAAGAATCGCAAACTGCATCGGAATTTTGACCAAACCATTCAGCAGTAAACCCATTTTTGCATTAGTGTTGTCTTTCGCAGTAATGTACCTCCCGACCTGACTCTGGTCTGTACCGAAATAAGAAAGTGCCAGAAAAAAGCCACCAATCAATCCGCTCCAGATGTTGTATTTATCTTTCCAGTCGAAGTCTGTGGTGATGACATTGAGCTTTCCTGATTTCCCTGCCAGATAAAGCGCATCTTTAAATCCAATTCCATTCGGCATATTTTCAATGAGAAGATATCCCGCAAAAGCCATTGTTCCTAGAATAATTAGAAACTGTAATTTTTGAGTGTGAGCAATTGCTTTTGCACCGCCAACGTAAGTGTAAATCAATAAAATTCCACCTGTTAAAACATTTGTAAGATAAATATTCCAGTTTAAAACGCTTGATAAAATAATACTCGGAGCGTAAATACTGATTCCTGTCGATAAGCCTCTTGAAAAAAGAAAAAGGAGCGAAGTCAGTACTCTTGTTTTTTTATCAAAACGGTTTTCTAAATATTCATAGGCCGTGTAGACATTTAAGCGTTGAAAAATGGGAATAAAAGTGATACAGATCACAATCATTGCCAAAGGCAGACCAAAATAATACTGAACGAATCGCATTCCATCTGTGTACGCCTGTCCAGGTGCCGAAAGAAATGTAATCGCACTCGCCTGAGTTGCCATAATCCCGATCAGCACGATGTACCAAGGCATTTTGTTGTCTGCTTTCAGGTAAGATTCGTTGCTTTTCTGTCCACGCCCGATGAATATGCCGTAAACAACCACTGCAACCAGTGTCAAGATAAGAACTGTCCAGTCTATATTACTCATGCCCAGAATTTAGTAAACAAATAATAAAATACAATCTGACCTAATAATGCAATTGCTAATAGCAGGTACCAGATATTCCAGTTTTTAAGTTGATTGTTCATCAGTTTTTCTGTGCAGATAAAAAGTTTAAAAATAATCTTGCCGCTCCCACATTTCCCGCAGGTAACTGTCTAAAAAATGCCAACGGGGTATAAATAAAATTACCCTTCCCGTATTTCGTATATAAAGTTGATCCCTGCAGAGGCTCTTCACCCGAATCGTGCATTTCAAAAAGCGGTTCGTACGCCTTATCCCATTGAACAGGGAAATAAGCACCACGCTCCTGTACCCAACCATTGAAATCTTCCGCAGTAATTTTGTTTGGAAAGTTCAGTAATTTATGATTAGGATTTAAAAACTTAACCTCAGCATTTTCTTCGGTAACACGTTTATTGGCAATGTTGAAACTGTACATTCCCAATTGGTCAACGGTTGTATCTTGATTGGTGTTGTACTGCATTACCAAATTACCACCTGTTTTTACATAAGACCATAAAAACGGCATCCAACGACCCAGTTTTTTCTCTGTATTATTGGCACGAACACCAAGAACGATGGCATCATATTGCGAAAGTCTGTTTAGACTGCTGTTTCCGGCTGATTCATCAGGATTTCCATAAAAATCTTCATCTTTCAGAACATCTACCTGAATACCTGCAATTCTTAGGAACTCAGGAATGAAATCACCTGCACCCTGAACATAACCCACTTTTTTCACTTTCATCTGAATATCACCTTTCATGACAGCAACTGTAGAAGGTGCAAAATATTGTAGTGAAGGCAAATGCGGATACTGAATTAACACCTGTTTTTTATTGTAAGTGACTCCATCTGAAACAAAATTAGCTTCCAACTGTAACTGATTTGATTTTATTGAGGCTAATTTAGCTTTTGGAATGACGTAATCTACTGTAAAATCTTTTCCATTAACTGATTTTAAATCACCACCGCATACTCTTTCTCCGTTAAACATCAGATTTACTTTTCCATTATTGAATTGTTTATCGGAATTCACCTTAAAATTTAAGCTTACATTCAGATCTACATTTTCTTTAACTAAAAACAGCGGTTGGGTAAATTTCAATTCCAAGGCAGGAACAATGCGCAAAGCTTCCACTACATCGCCACGTACAGGATCTAATTTTTTGAAAGATAAAGGAAGTTTAACCTCAAATTTTTCAGAACCTATTTTTAAATCCAGCAAAACATTTAATGGTGATTCTTCTTCGGGCAAACCGACTAAAGTATCATTTGGAACAGAAAATATTGCCGCGTTCGTTGGAGCTTTTGCCAACCAGTAAGGTTCTGTAAGTGCTGCATCAGCTGGAATCTGAATATCGTGCTGAATGGTAATTAAAGAGTCTTTTGACAATTTTCTATTCAAGTTTTCGGATTGACTTAACCATCTTACATTTTCTAAAACGACAGGATTTGTAGCTCTTGAAATCAGATTTAATCTAAAATTGTAATTGTCTCCGGCAACTGCTTCAGCCTGATTGGTCACCACCTCGCCCATGAAGCCTGCACAGCTTAAAATGATATGATCAAGAGATTTAATTTTATCCTTTTTTAAGTCTGTATCTTTTAGAGCCATGACTTTTTTTCGCAAATCAAGCAAAGCAGGTAAGCTGAGATCAGGATTATTGAAATTAAAAGTGGAAATAATTTTATTTAAAGATTGGTCGATATCAGTATTTCCTTTTGAAGTCCATGTTTTAGCTACACCATCAAGAAGAGTTACTTTTGCAGTTTCACCAAGAACGTGGCTGAAATATTCTGTTTTGATGCCGGCTACAGATTGTGTTCCCGCACCCTGACTTTTATGTAAACTTCTGCTTAATCCAGCTAGTTCACCATAGCCCATTCCCAATTGCGCATCGTATTGCCCAACGGTAACTTTCAATTGATTTTCGGCAGTCGTATTTACCGAACCAAAGCGGAAAGTATTCCACAACAAACGTTTTGGTTGCCATACATTGACATATTTTAATTGATCCGGAAAAGCATTTTTATCGCCTGCCAGCTTAAAAGCTTTTTGCGCAAGCACAGCCGAAGCCGCATGTTGTCCGTGACCCGCCGCAGCAGTAGGCGGAAAACGACAAATGATCACATCAGGACGGAATTTACGGATGACCCAAACGACATCTGCTGTAATGAGATCCGCATCCCATTGTTTAAAGGTATCAGTCGTATTTTTAGAGAACCCGAAATCAATCGCCCGGGTAAAAAACTGTTGGGCACCGTCTAACTTTCTTGCCTCTAAAAGCTCATGCGTTCTGATTAAACCCAATGCAGCACCTTGTTCAGTCCCTAATAAATTCTGACCACCATCACCTCTGGTTAAAGACAAATATCCCGTTTCTACATTTTGGTCATTGATTAACCAGGATAGTAATCCTGTATTTTCATCATCGGGATGAGCAGCCAAGTATAAAACTTTAGGCAGGTGTTTAAGGGTTTTGAGTTCACGATAAATTTCAGATGATTTTGAAGGTCGAACCTGTTGGGCCGAACAAAATACCGTAAAAAAGCCAAGAATAAATACAGTGATTGCTTTGTCGAACATTTGAATTTGCTTTGCGGGCAAATATAAGTAAATCGTTTATCTTTCAAACGTAAAAGAAAAAGCAGTTGGTGACTGCAAAAACTCTATAATATAATTTTCCTAAAATCTTTGTATGAAGGTAAAAAGACAATCAAAATAAACTAAAACCAAATTATGACAATTTAGATTGTTCCAAATTCTTAAAATTATATTGCAAAAACTTTATAACTACAAGAAATCCTAAGTGTTAAATTCATGAGAGTCAATTCTTTTTAATATGACTAAAACAAGCTAAGTTATCTATAAAATTGTTGTATAACATGTTTCAAAGTCAAAAATCAACAAATGTCTCCAACTAAAGACAATTGGAGACATTTGTTAATTCCAACACAATAAATAAATCTTATATCAGAGTTAACTTAAAGTACAACAAAACTAATCTTCCAAATATTCTCTAATTTTCTCCTTTGGTAAAAGATCCAATATCTTTGTCACATCAATAATTTTGTGCTCATTGATAATACTGTGAACAGCTTTTTCTGCATTCTTTTCATTCACGAGTCTTTCTAATAAACCGTAAATATTTACCATCGTTTTATGGGTATTTTCTTCATCACCTCCAAACCAAGATCCGTTGAAATGATGACTCACATAATTTTTTGGTAAGTCTTGCGAAAAATAAACTGATGGATACAAAGTTACCCCATGTTTAAGCTTTTGAATGGTATCTGAAAATCGGTCTGCTCCATAATCTTTCTCGAGCATTTCGGAAAAAATATCTGTATTGATTCTTTCTTCAAAACCATCTTGTTTATCGTAATAAGTTACAAAATCTTTTGAAAGCTGATGTCCCGGTTCTGCCATCCAAAATGCCGAGTACGGAACGCCTTTTACTTCAAAACCACATACTGCTTTTTCGTTGAGAAATTCGTCTAAAGGAAGCTTCAATTCCATATCAGTGTCCATATATATTCCACCATGCTCAAGCATTACTTTGGAACGCACATAATCTGAAACAAAAGCCCATTTTCCTTCCTCAAAAGCTTCTTTCACATAGTTATTATCTTGAATCGGAGCATTAGATTCGTTCCATTCTATAATTTCGAAATCAGGGTGAATTTTTCTCCATGTTGCAAAGCAATGTTTTGCCAATTCATCTTTTTCGTTACCGCCAAACCAGCAGTAATGTATTTTTTTTGGTATCATAAAAATATTATTTGGTGTTTCTTCAAGAAGACAAACGTCTCATCAATGTTCAATTATTTACAAAAATTAAACCTAAGTGTCTTTTTAAATATCTTATTTAATTTTTAAATGAAATTTGATTCCTATTGAATAAAATCATTGAAAAAAATTCAATCCCATAAATTGGGTGATTAATTGGTACAGTTATTTCTTGCACAATATTATTCCAGCAAAATCTCCCCTATTATTTATGAAACAAATTACCAATTCCCGATACGAACCAAAAAATTATGTGGAAATTATCACTCCGGAATGGGTGAAAAATGCTACAATTTATGAGCTGAATATACGTCAGTTTTCTAAAGAGGGAACTTTTCAGGCAGTCATTAAACAGCTTTCAAGGTTAAAAAAAATGGGTATTGATATTATCTGGCTTATGCCAATTCACCCGATTGGTGAAGTTCATCGTAAAGGAACATTGGGAAGTTACTATTCTGTAAAAGATTATTACGGAATCAATCCTGAATTTGGCTCAGAAAAAGATTTTAGAGATCTCATAAAGGCAATTCATGAAGCTGGAATGTTTGTTATCATCGATTGGGTGGCAAACCATACAAGTTGGGACAACGAATTGGTTGAAAAACATCCTGACTGGTACATGAAATCCAGAAAAAACACCTTTCAATCTACCCGATGGAGAGATTATGATGATATTATAGAATTTGATTATAAAAATCCTGCTTTAAGAAAATACATGACCGACGCATTAAAATATTGGGTAAAAGAATTTGATATCGACGGTTATCGTTGTGATATTGCAAGCTTTGTTCCGATAGATTTTTGGGAAAATGCAAGAGAGGAATTAGATGCTATAAAACCAGTTTTCATGCTTGCTGAAGCTGAAGACAAAGAACTTCACAGAAAAGCATTTGACTCTACTTACAACTGGACACTTTGGAATATTCTGCATCTTATTTCAGTACAAGGATTAAGTGTAAAGACATTGACGGAAGCTTATTTGGCAGAGCACGTTTCATTTTTTCCTAAAAAAGGAATTCGTATGAATTTCATAGATAATCACGATAAAAATTCATGGGAAGGGAATCAGTACAGTAATTTTGGTGTTGCTTTAAAAGCTGTGATTGTTTTTAATGTGATGATGGACGGAATTCCACTTGTATACAGCGGTCAGGAAGCAGGATTAAACCGCTCGCTCGAGTTTTTTGAAAAAGATCCCATTGAATGGAAAACTCATGAATTTTCAAAACTTTACACAAAGCTTTTTAACCTAAAACATAAAAACCAGGCATTATGGAATGGCCAATACGGTGGTGAAATGGTAAGAATTATGAATGATAAAATGGATCAGGTTATCTCTTTTGTCAGGGAAAAAAATGGGGATAAGGTTTTAAGCATTATCAATCTTTCTAAAGACCATCTTATTGTACAACTCGACACATCCTTCGATCAAGGTATTTACACCAATATATTCACTGGTAAAAAAAGAAATGTTGATTCTACAATGATTGTGACATTAGACGCATGGCAATATACGATACTGCATCTTACTAAAAATCATAATTAATTTTTCCTTCTTCAGAAAAATTTTTCGACTTTAGTTTCCAGTTCTGTAAGATCAAAAGGTTTTGCAATGTAATCATTTGCCTGAGCTTTTTTTGCTAAAGAAACGATATCACTATTTGCGCTTACATAAATCACAGGTATATTTTTGAAATCCTGATGATTTCTTAAAAGTTTTAGTGCTTCTATTCCACCAATTTCAGGAATCCAGTTATCCATTAAAATTAAATCTGGTTTGAATACTTCTACTCTTTCAATAATATCGTGTGAAGTTTCAGATATTTCAACATCATAACCGTTTTCGGCAAAGATGATGGTAAACACTTCGAGAATAGATCTGTCGTCATCAAAAATTAGAATCTTTTTCATAATCGTTCTCATTTATTGCAAACGGTAACAAAGATAAAATTTGTACAGGATTATTTTTTATGATTTGGATAATGTTTTTTGAAGAAATATTATTTAAAGAAATAATTTCTGTGTTTTAATTTGGCTCTGAAAAACAAAAAAGACCGTCATCAATGACGGTCTCACTATAAAATAGTACAATTTATTTTGCTTTAAAGTACACTCTTCTATTTGCTTTATTTTTCCATTCCGGGCATTTTGATGCAGGATCACATTCAGGATATTTCAAATCATTTTTTCCATTTCCTTGTGCGTCTAGCTTTGTAGATTCTACACCGTTTTTAATTAAATAATCTTTCACGTTATTAGCTCTGTTTTGAGATAATTTTTGGTTATAAGCCTCGCTTCCTCTCGTATCAGTAGCTCCTACAACAGTATAAGCACCATTTGATGAATTGATATAACCTACCGCATTATTCAAAATTGGTGTATTATTCGATAAAATCTTGTCTGAATTAAGTTCAAATTCAATTCCGTCTAATTTAGTTTCAGCTTCTGTCACTGATCCTGAATTTGGAGTTTGTGCAGTAGTAACCGGGCAACCGTTATTTTCTACCGGTCCTGGAACTGTTACACATTTATCATAAAGATCAATAACTCCATCCATATCTACATCCAGTGCAACTCCAGATCCGTCAACTCTTGCTCCTGCAGGAGTATCAAGCTGTCTGTCCCAATCATCACAAACTCCGTCATTATCTGCATCACCTGCTTTACAAACTTCTACATCGTTGATTTTAGACTCTAAAACATCCGTTCTGTAATAAATTTCCTGAAGCGGATCATGCCACATTAAGTGAGATTCGTGTTTACCTAATTTCACTGAAAGACCTAGAGTAGCATTGATAAAATTATCTGAATTATTATCTTTTCTCATATTTACCACACTGTCTCCACCATCAAAAGTGTCATCGGTAGTAACAATGTACATTACTCTTCCTTCAATATCTAATCTTCTGTTGATTTTATATTTCAAACCAGCACCTCCTTGTCCAAAAAACGAAAGACCATCTCTAATTGGCTTAACTTCTGTTACCAAACGTTGACCAGTTTCATCTTTCAAATAAGCTCTGTAACCAATAGTTCCTACACCAGCATAACCGTGCAATGCCCATCTGTATGGAGATTTATTATCAACTCTTCTGAAAAGATTTGTTAAATTAAGATCCCCTAAAATAGAGATAGCATCATATTGAGTTCTACCTCCATATTGTCCATTTGCAGAAGCATTTGCAGGAGCTGCATCTCTCGTGTAAAAAGCACCTTGACGAGTTTCTCCACGGTCATATTGTAACTTTAATCCGAAAGTATGACTAATTGCTTTATCAATACTTAAATAAGCAGAGTATCCTACCAAACTTTTTCCTGCACCCTTACCGAATTTTAATGATGTAAGATCTGCATACTGCACTAAAGGAACTCCTGCACCGAAGGAAATTGACCAATCATTAAATCTTTTAGAAGACTGCGTAAAACGCTCTACGTTTGCCGAACCTGACGAGAAGGTATTTGGATATTCCCCATTGTTGCTTACCTTAATTGAATCCTGTGCAAATACACATGATGGTACCGCTATCGCGAGCGATAAAATTGCTAGTTTTGTTTTCATATAAAAATTTTAATTATTTCAAATTGATGATAAATACCAGAATATTTTAATTCTTTTATATCTATCTAATTTTTCCTAATGCACTTTTCAGTACGGGTTTTCAGCTGTGCCTTCCTATATCCAATTACTGTACCAAATAAACAATTTTAGTTAAAATAATTTATTTTTTAAACCTTAAAACACTGATTATTAGAATAATTTAAATTAAAAATGTTATTTAAATTAAAAATCGCAATTTTAAAATATAGGTTTAAAAATAGGTAATGATTTTAAGAATTTTGCAATTCAGAATTATTTGTACCCGACAAAATCTGATGGCCCAAATAAAACAGAAGATGCAATGAATTACTAGGCACGAAAAGCTGTAGATTATTAGAATTAAGCATTTCAAATTTCCATTTATTTTGAGTGCAATAATTCATCATTTCCTGAAGGTCTTTATCTAAAAGTGCAAGTACTACTTTTACAACATCATTACTTGTCACATCTGCATTAACACTTAATTCCATTATATTTTGATTGGTATATTCCCTTTTGCAATCGGTGTGCCATCACAAGTTTAGAAATAAATAATTTTCATTTTATTTTATAATATTTCATTATAATTAACAGAAAATCAACATAAAATAAAAAATCCTAAAAATTTCTTTTTAGGATTATATTTGTAATTAACGATTATTAATCATCGTATTTCAAATTGAATTTCAAATAGATCTTAGATTAATTTTTCAACTCGTTTAAGTTATTAAATTTACTGTATGAAGATTTTAAATGATGAAGCTGATCGCTCACAACTCTTGAACTTTCCGGACAAAGATCTCCGCTGTCTAAAGCATCCTGATAAGCATCAATAGCCGCTCCTTCCCCAAATACAACATTTCCCAATGTTGATTCGGTTTTATCTCCTGAAAATGAATTTTTAACATCAATCCAGCCTCTGTGAATTGCTCCGGCTGTACTTCCTGTATTATCCGGCTCTCCTCCTCTTTCTGTAATTAAATTGATCAATTCTGATTTCATTACCTGAGATTGAGCTACCATTTGATCATAATCTCCTTTTACAGGTGAATAAATATCCCAAACTTTGTCTTCTACTTTTGAAAACCCTTGAATTCTGTCATTTGTGATGTTCAATAAATCGTTTAATACCGATACTGTTTTTTCGTTTTGCATAATAATATTTTTGTGGTGAGCCTTACTTCTTGCAACCACCATACCATTGAAGTGTTAAATAATGCTAAACATATGATGTGTGGTATATTTTGTTTTTTAATCAAAAAAAGGGTTGAATTATCTAAATAAGCTCTTGAATATGTTTGTAATCATAAACACATAATTATTTTTTCAATACAAGAATTCATTTAAGGAACATTATTTGAATTTCAATTAGATCGACAAAAAATTCTATGAATCAAAATATAACCCAAAATATTGCAGTGATTGGCGGAGGTCCTGCAGCATTGCTTTTTTTAAAACATATTACAAAAAGCAGCAATCTTCCGAAAAACATTTTTATTTTCGAGAAAAACGACAGACTTGGAGTCGGTATGCCTTATGGTAAATTTGGATCTTGTAATGAACATGTTGCAAATGTTTCAGCAAATGAATTACCCGAACTTATAGACAGTTTTGAAGATTTTATCCGAAGAAATCCCAGCGAAAAGTTTAATGATTTTAAAGATCCTGAAAAGATAAATCCGTACTTGGTGATTCCAAGGCTTTTATTGGGAGACTATCTTGAAGATCAATTCCAAAAGCTGATTGATATTGCCGAAGAAAAAGGAAGTACTATTATTGTTAAAACAGAAACTGCTGTAAAAGATATTGTTCCAAATTTTAGTTCAGAAAGAAAATTTAAAATCATTCCGGAAAACAATGAAGACGATACAGAGTTTTTAGCTGATCAGGTTGTGATTTGCACTGGTCACGTTTGGCGAAAAAAATATGAGGAAACGGTTAAAGGTTGGTATGACTCACCTTATCCACCTTCAAAATTTCAGGATGCAACTAATTTTGCGGTTGCAGTACGGGGAACTTCTCTCACGGCAATTGATGCCGTAAAAACTTTAGCAAGGCTGAATGGTAAATTTACTGAAGATGGCGACAAATTAATTTATCAACTTAATGATTCATCAAAAAACTTCCGTTTAGATTTATTCTCAAAAGGAGGCTTTCTTCCTGCTTTAAGATTTCATTCTGAAGACGATTCTTATTCATTAAAATGGGCCATGTCGTTGCAGGAAATCGATGAATATAAAGAAAGTCATCAAGGTTTTGTAGATCTCGATTATGTTTTTGAAATTAATTTCAAAAAGCCTTTAAAAGAAAAAGACCCTGATTTCTATGAATTAATTAAAGATTTAACGATTGAAAAATTTGTAGAAAAAATGATCAATTATCGTGAAAAAACAGACAGTTTTGAACTTTTTGAAGCAGAATATTACGAAGCCGAAAAATCAATCACAAGAAAGAAATCAATCACCTGGAAAGAAAAACTTGCAGCATTTAGTTATGCAATGAATTATCCTGCAAAACATTTCTCTGCAGAAGATATGTTACGATTGAAGTCTACTTTAATGCCATTAATTACGATAATTATTGCATCATTGCCACAGTCTTCATACAAAGAAGTGATGGCACTTCATGAAGCCGGACTTGTTACATTAATTGAAGTTGACGAAGAAAGTACCGTTGAGCCCAATATTCAAGAAGGAGCTGATTACATTTATACCGATAAAGAGGGTAATGAAATTAAGAAGCATTATGAAATTTTCGTTGATTCAATCGGGCAGCAACAAATGAATCCGGAAGATTTACCTTTTAAAAGTTTAGTAAATCAAAGTTTGGTAAGTGCAGCTTATCTCCGTTTTAAAAATCAACAAAAAGGTGAAGAATTGTTTATCAATGAAGATGAAAAAGTAATTAAATCTACGGATCAACATAATTATTATCTGAATGTTCCGGGATTAAATATCAACGATTATTTTCAGTCGCTTGATTTGTACAATCAGCCTATTGACGGGTTATTTATTATGGCAGTACCTTTTATTGGCGGATTAAATCCTGATTATTCCGGACTCGATTTTTGTGATACAGCCGCAGAAAGAATTATGATGGCAATTAACAGATCAGAATTTTCAATTTTAAATCAGGAAGATCAAAATCAGAAACTTGAGGAAAGACAAATTTTATAAATTCAAAAAAACAGGAATTGAAATTATTCAGTTCCTGTTTTTTAAATGTATTTCTTGCTTTTAGATTTAATAATTTAAAAACTATCCTTTTTCTTTTTTCCAAATCTCTTTCATTGTAGAATAAATAACGTTTGATTCTGCTTCTTTCCAGCGTTTGAAAAATATTTCTGCCGCTTTTGCTTTTTCAGGATCACCCGTATCTCTTTCTAATGGTTTGTAATTATCTTCAGCATCATATTTTTTACCACCTTTGTAATTAGCATATCTTCTCGCTCTGGTGAATCCCATCTGAAGATATTTTCGAGACATATCTGCTCCTACAAAATCATTTTTTTCTAAATACTCAATAAAAAGTTCAAAAATTTTATCGCTACTCTCTTCAGCAATTTCTGGATTTTTAAAACGCCAAAACTGACCAATTTCGCTTTTATAAGGTTCACAAATAAGAACTCCTTGTTCACCTTTCCCTACTTTATACAATTCGGGATGTTTGCGGTAATCAATATCACTTCTCCATTGGTAATTTTCCCTATCAAAGTTGAGGTAACTCGGTTTCCGGTCGCTCATTTTCACAGGATTAACTTTCGTCTTTTGTATTCTTTACGAGACTGATGCCCGAAGAAAAAAATATCAAGCCTAAAATTCCTATAACTGCTAATGAAGTATATGCAGCACTTTTATTAATAACTTCGTACCCTGTATAAATAAGAGCAGCAACTCCCAACACTGTAAGAACAGTTCCAAAAATTCTTTTAACGTTCATGATAATATTATTTAGAAGTGCCTAATCAAGATACGTGCCTTACATGATTAAAAGTCTAAAATAAATAATTCAAAATTTAGTTTAAACTATAATCATAACGTAGATTTTTTAATTATTTCGGAAGCATAAACCAAAAAGTACTTCCCTCTCCCATTTTGCTTTCTACACCAATCTTACCGGAATGTTTTTTAATAATTTCAGAGCAGATAAATAGTCCTAAACCAAGTCCTGAATAAGATTTCCCGAGATGATCTGCACGATAATACCGATCAAAAACAAAAGGAATAGCAGATTCCGGAATACCTTGTCCAAAATCTTTTACAGAAACTTTGATAAATTCTCCAACAGTTTCAGTTTTAATATGGATTTGCCTAGAATCTTTCCCATATTTAATGGCGTTGTTCACAAAATTAACCACGACCTGATCAATCCTGTGTTGATCGGCAAAAACTTCCAAATTTTTATCTCCGCTGAGAATAATTTCATGATCATCTAAAAATCTTATATGACTACAGCTGCTGTTTAACATTTCGTAAATATTAAAAGTGCTGCATTCAAGATTCAGTTGATCCTGCCCCATTTTACTCATATTTAATAGATCATCAACCAGCATACACATTTTTTCGATGCTTTTATCAGATTGTTCAATCAGTTTTACATGAGTTTCAGAATAAGGACGGTCTTTAATTCGGTTTAATAGTTGAATAGATGCTTTTACAGAAGTTAAAGGAGTTTTCAATTCATGGCTTGCCACACTTAGAAAATCGTCTTTACGCTGTTCTGCCAGTTTTTTATCGGTAATATCTGCAGTCATACCAACCATTCGATTAGCATTCCCGTTTTCATCATATCTTGGTCTTCCATGAGCCTGAATCCAGTGAATAGATCCATCTCGCCATTTTACCGGATATTCGGCTTTATAAATTCCATTGGTCCGAATTGCTTCCTGTACCAAAGCTTTTACATTTTCACGATATTCGGGAAGCATGGCTTCAAAAAGATCAGGATAATTAAATTCTTCATGAGGAAGATACCCATAATTATATTTAAACTGAGCGGTACTCTGCATAATTCCGGTTGCCAATTCAACTTCCGTAGAACCCAATCCGCTTGCATTCATTGCGATTTCTAATCTTGTGTTGATTTCGCTCACTGATTTTCTTGCGGCAACCTGCTCTGTAACGTCACTTGCAACAATTAAGACCGAATTGCTTTTGCCTTTTTCATCAAATATAGGTTGATAAACGAAATTTAAATAACGTTCAACCAAAACTCCTTCTTCAGCAATCAAAGCAAGATCTTCAAGACCGTGATAAGCTTCACCTGTAGAATATACCTTTTTAAGAATTTCAATAAATGGCTGTCCTTTAAGTTCCGGCAAAGCTTCTTCCAGTGGTAGACCAACGACTGAATGATTTTTATTCCAGATTTTTAAAACCATTTCATTGACAATATCTACCTTAAAATCTTCGCCTTTCAATGAAGCCATAGCAACAGGAGCTTTCTCTACTAATGTTTTAAAGCGTTTTTCACTTTCAGCAAGGGTAAAATTAGCAGTTAAAAGATTTTTTCTTGCCGCTTCAAGTTCTGTATTAGAAGTAAATAATTCATCATGTTTGGCAACAAGATCATCATTGGTTGCCATATATTCTTCATTAAGCGCAGAAAGATCATCAATGAGTTTTTGCTCAGATTTAGATTTTTCTTCAATTAAAGTTTCGGCGTTTTTTCTTTCTGTTACTTCAAATGAAGTATGTAAAATATATTCCGTCTTGCCACTTTCTCCAATAATGGCTTTATATTCAAAATCAAAATAGAACTTCTGTAATACGCCATCTATTTCTATAACAGCAGGATAATCTCTTGCATTATAAGTTTCTCCCGTTTCCCAAACTTTTTGTAATAAACCTAAAAATGGCTGATCATGCAATTCTGGAAGTGCAACATCCAAGGTTTTACCAACTACACTTCTGTCTTTTCCCCAAAAGTTGAGCATCGCCTGATTTACACTTAAAATTTTAATATCTGAACCGGAATAAACAGCCGTAGCATTCGGACTATAAAACAAAATTGATAACAGTTTCTCAGGCTGTATAAGGTCAGGAGCATTCATAAATAAAAAATTATTCAAATATAACTATTAATATTTTTAAAGGATCTCAAAACCTTACCTCAATTATCTTTATAATATTATTTTGTAATGATGATAGATTTATGTTTAAAAACTTTTCAAAATAAAATTAATTTTAGAATCTAATTTACGCAAATGTACTACGAAGCAACTTCTAAAGCGATACCGGCTTTTGCACTGTTGAAAACCTCTTCGGCTTCACTATAAAAAACATTCATTGATATTTCAAAACCATTGGCCATGAAAAAAGTTACATTTCCATCAATATTATGGCTGAGAAATCCTATATGATTTACATTAATGATGATTGGTTTTCCTAAAGCTTTTGCTCCTTCAAGAGAATTGGGGCGCTTTAGATTAATAATCACAGACTGTTTTATGTAAATTAAACCGTCGGATGTTGATCGTAATTTGATATTCATTGTGGGTAAAATTACAAATAATAAAACGAATCAATTATGATCTTAGTAGTCGCTTTTTTCAAAACCAATGGCACATGCTTTGAATATTAAATTCCATTACATATGAAAAAAGTATTTCTAGGAATTATAGCGGGAAGCACAGCAATTGCAGGAATAATCTATCTGTCGGGTTATGGATATATCTTCAAAGCCATTGGTATAAATTTAAAGAAAGGACCTTTAACGCCTTCAATTGATGATGTCGAAAAATTTCCTTCTAATATTATTTCTAATTCTAAACCTCAACCTTGGAAAAAAAGCGCTGAATATAATTCCAAAAAAATTTCAGAACGATTGGAGAACGAACTTAAAAAAACAAGAGCTTCTTCACTGATTGTTATTAAAGATAATACGCTCGTTCACGAACAATATTGGAAAGATCACGACTATTCTTCATTGATGAATTCTTTCTCAATGTCAAAAGGTTTTCTTTCTATTTTGGTAGGTTGTGCTATTGATGACGGTTTTTTAGATTCTGAAAATGAATTGATATCTTCAGTTTTTCCTCAATATAAAGAGAGTAAATTTGGTAAACATCTCACTTTTCGTCATCTAATGACAATGCAGGGCGGATTTGATTGGGACGAAGAATACCGACATCCGTTTGCAGAAAATTCAAAACAATATTTTGTTGAAGATCTTGCAAAACAAACTTTTGAAACAGAAATTAATAAAATGCCGGGAATTAATTACGAGTATCAAAGTGTTTCTGCACAACTTTTAGGATTAGCCATAGTAAAAATTACAGGAAAAAGTCTGGCGTCATATCTTTCTGAAAAATTATGGATTCCGCTGGGAATGGAATTTCCTGCAAAATGGAGTACAGACGAAAAAGGAACGGAAAAGGCGTTTTGCTGCATTCATGCAACGGCAAGAGATTTGGCAAAAATAGGACAATTGATTTTGCAAAATGGAAACTGGAACGGCAAACAACTTTTAAATTCTGATTATTACAAGAGAATGCTTAATCCAACCAAAGAAAATGAGGCTTTTTGTTATACAATTTGGGCAAATGACGAAACATCATCTACTACACGATTTTTCTATGGCTTTTTAGGTCAATTTATTATCATTCTTCCTGAAAAAAATATGGTCATCGTGAAAACTGGTTTTTACAACAGACTGGAAGTCGATAAAAAGAAAAGGCCTTTACAAGTACAAATTCTTATTGATGAACTTGAAGGTTTGTATTAAACAATGTAAATTTTCACTTCTATTTTTAGAAATTCGGAGAAAATGGCACAAATATTGAAATTATGGAAATGAACTATTTTAAAATAGCTATTTAAGGGAACCAAAATATTCTCAGCGTTTTGCTGGGAATATTTTTTATATCTATTTCATTTAATTGATTAGCTTTTCATTTAATAAGAAGCAGTTTCCGTTTTTACATTTTTTTTTAGATACAATGAAGCTGCGACAATAATAAATTGTAATCCTACAATAAAACCTCCCATCACATCTGTAAACCAATGTGCACCGAGATATATTCTCGACATTGCTCCTAATATGAGCATCAAAACCATCAGAGAAATAAAAACTGTCTTTTTCGTTTGATCCAATGTTTTATCATACCCGATAATAACAGAAAGCAATCCGAAATAAACCGTATAAAATAGAACATGACCACTTGGAAAACTCTGAAAATGCGTTTCCTGAACTATTCTTACAAAATCGGTTCCCGGTCTTGGTCTGTCGATCAACATTTTTAAAATCCAGCTGATTCCTCCAGTAAGAATTGTAGATAAAATCAGATAGGCTTCTCTCTTTTTTTTACTAATAAAAAAAAACAAAGACGTGAAACAAATCAGCAGAAATGCTATCGGAGAATAACCCAACCAACTTAAACCTTTCATTAAATTTTCTAAAAAAGAATGTTCATACTTTTGAAAAGCCGAGGATACGTAAATATCCCAAGAAAGCAATGAATCATTTTTTATAAAAGACGTCAACAAAAGAAAAACACAGAGCAAAAGAATAAAAAAAATGATATTTTTTCGATATAAATTATTGATGAAAGAATGTTTTTTCAGATTATTTTTCTGCATGAATGTACATTAAAGAAGATGAAAAATTTAAAACGTCAAAGTTGAAATTATATTATTTTTTTTAATTTTAAACTAAAGCTGATTTATGATTGAATAGACATTTTATCCAGTTCAAGTTTAAAACAGCCTAAAATAAATTCGCTGTAATACAACTGTGCTTTCAGAGACATTGTTCTCGAATGCAAATCAAGTTTTTCAGAAAGTATAATATTTCCTTTGTACGATATAGCAAAATACGCAAATAATTTATTTTTTGAATCTTCTACAGGTGTTGCATAGCCAGTAACGCCTATCGACCAGTCACTTTTAAAAATTTCAGCAGCTTCCAATGCCATATTTTCAGCTATATTCGAAGAAACGCAATCATTGGCAACTGCTTCTTTTTCATTAATATCGAGAAGCGAAATTTTCTCTTCCAATGTATAAGCTGTGATTCCGCCTTTGAAGAATTTTGAAGCATCTTTCATCTGAGAAAAAGAAAACTGCAAAAATCCCGATGTTACGCTTTCCGCAACAGAAATAGATTGATTGGACGGAAGTAATTTATCACCAATATAATCTAATAAATTCTGCAGTTCGACCAAAAAATTTACAAATGACCGAGCGTTGAGATGCTCTATAGTAATGTCAATCTTAGAATGTTTTAAAATCATGGTAATAATATTCTGTACTTTGCCAATCTAATATTAAGCCAATGTTAAGAGTTATCATCTATCAGTTTCTATGAGACTAAAATTCAAATTGATAGATTTCTAAATTCAAATTTTCGAATCTTTTTTTCATACAATTTAAAAATAAACAATTATGTTATGTGATTTGAAATTATAATTGAAGAATTAATTTATATTGCATAAAGCATTATCTTTACACCCCTAAGAAGTATTACATCTATTAGGATTGCTGCTATGATAGAAAATACTTTTGGAATCAACATCATTCCCGAAAATGAAGTTCAGCGACTGGAAGCTTTACAGCGTTACAGAATAACAGATACTCCATCGGAGGAAAGTTTCGACGGAATTGCACGACTTGCCGCTCAGATTTTTAATGTTCCCATTTCGCTTTTATCTCTTGTAGATTCAGAATCTGTATTTTTTAAAGCGAATATAGGAATGGGGAATGCAAAAAAGGCGAATCGTGGGAAAAGTCTTTGTGCATTAGCTATTTTAGATAAAGATGTTACCGTGTTTGAAGATGCTCTGAAAGAATCTTGTCTTCAGGCAAACCCAAATGTAATTGGTGATTTTGGATTACGATTTTACGCTGGAGCTCCGCTGATTACTCATGACGGATTTCTTATTGGCACATTATGTATCATAGACCAAAAACCAAGAGAATTTAGTGATTCAGAAAGAGGAATTCTTGAAGGCTTGGCCAAAACAGCTATGGATCAGATTGAGCTTCGCAGATCATCTTTAGAAACCATTGAGCAAGTTCAGCACGTTAACACACAGCTTCTTACAACCCAAGAAGATCTTAAAAAAGCAGTTCAGAATTTAGCTGAATTCAATGTTGAAATGGAAGCAACCAATGAAATGCTGAATTCCACGAATATTGAACTGACCAAATCATTTGATTTGACGATATCATTAAATCAGGATCTTAAAAAAAGTCAGCAGCGTTTACAGTCATTTATCAGCAAAGCGCCAATCGCATTCGGAATTCTTACCGGTCGTGATTTGGTTATAGAAGTTGCCAACGAAATGATTTTAATGGTTTGGGGAAAAACATCAGCTGTTTTAGGGTTACCTCTTGCTGAAGCCCTACCTGAATTAAAAGGTCAACCTTATCTTTCAATTTTAGACGATGTTTTCACTTCGGGAAAAACATATATTGGAGATACTGCACCTGTAAAACTAGAAGTTGAAGGAATTCTCAGCGATTGTTTTTTTGATTTTATTTATGAACCACTCAAAAATGATTCTGATGAAACCATTGCTATTATTGTAATTGCAAATGAAGTAACTGAAAGAATTAATAAAAAGAAAGAGCTTGAAGATTTGAATCAACAGCTTGAAATTGCTTTGAATGCAGGACAACTAGGTTCTTACCATCTTAATATTCAAAATCAGGAATTAACTGGTTCTTCTATTTTCAAAACTATTTATGGACTTAAAGATAATGAAGATCTACAGTTTGATGATATTATGAACATCATTATGCCTGAATATCGAGAGCCTATTTATGATAAAATTAATCAGTCAATAGAAAGCAGAGAACCATATAACGCAGAATATAAAATTAAAAAGAAAGACCAATCGATTCATTGGATTCACTCTTCAGGACTGCCAAGTTATGACGCAAATGGTCTAGCAATCGGCATGACCGGAATTGCATTAGATATAACAAAAAGAAAAAATTACGAAACACAAAAAGATGATTTTCTTGGTATTGCAAGTCATGAATTAAAAACGCCAATTACAAGTCTGAAAGCAACCATTCAATTATTAACAAGATTAAAAGAAAATCCGAATCATCCGATGATTCCGAAACTTATTGATCAGTCTTCCCAAAGTTTGGAAAAGCTTAATACTTTGGTTGATGATTTATTGAATATGCACAGAATCAGTGAAGATCAATTACAGTTAAAAAAACAGAACTTCAATATTTCAAAAATGCTTGAAGGTTGTTGTAATGACATCAGACTTGATGGTAAATTTAAATTAATCATCGATGGAGATCTTTCAACAACCGTTACAGCCGATGAAAACAGGATTGAACAAGTTGTAGTCAATTTTGTAAACAATGCTGTAAAGTATGCTGCAGATTCTGAAAAAATTCACCTTATCATTGAGCCGACAGAGAAAAATGTAAAAGTAACCGTAAAAGATTTTGGAGCTGGAATTGATCCATCAGTACAACCTTACCTTTTCGACCGTTATTATCGTGCTACTCATGAAGGAAGAAAATATTCCGGACTAGGATTAGGTCTTTATATTTCATCAGAAATCATTAAAAAACACGGCGGAGAAATCGGTGTAGAAAGTACTGTTGGTGAAGGAAGCAGTTTTTGGTTTACACTACCATTATAATTTTATTGTTTGTTTAATAAATCATCATAGATTAGTATATCAGACGATCATTTTCAATCACAATATCAATATTTAACAGCTATAAAAATAAGCGAGGCATAATAGTTGTATAGCAGTTATCACAACTAAGTCTATCATATAAATGCCTTTCAATATGAACATTCAATGTTATTTGGAGGCATGATTTAGAAACTTCAAAAACAGCTTATTGTAATGCATAATAATATTGAAATTTATCTTCAGGCTTTAAATTCTGCCAATTCTGGGATTATCATCACCGATAATACTCAGCCTGATAATCCTATTATTTATTGTAATAAAGCATTTGAAATCATTACAGGATATTCTCACAGCGAAATTATTGGTCACAATTGTCGTTTTTTACAGCAGGAAGATCGCAATCAGGAAGAAAGACAAATCATCAAAGATTGCATTTCTCAAGAAAAAGAGTGCAAAGTTGAAATGCGTAATTATAAGAAAAACGGTACTCTTTTTTGGAATGAACTCTATATTTCTCCCGTAAAAGATGCCGATAATAAAGTTACTCATTTTATTGGTGTACAAAATGATATTACTGACCGAAAACGTGCAGAAAATGAGCTCAGAGAAGAAAAACTTTCGGTTGAAAAAAAGATAAAGCAGAGAACCAAAGAACTGGTAGATAAAGAAGCTTTTCTTTCCAGTATTATTCAAACCGTTCGTGAAAGTCTTTTGGTTTTAGATAATGACTATAAGGTTTTAAGTGCAAATACACACTTTTTAAATTCATTTAAAGTTACCAACGAAGATACAGTAGGGAAACTGCTTTTCGAATTGGGAAACCATCAATGGGATATTCCTTCTCTGAAAAATTTATTGACAAAAATATTACCAACTAACAATCCTGTAATTGATTATGAAGTAGAACATATTTTCCCATTTATAGGAAGAAAAATTATGTTGCTTAATGCTTACAGAATTGAGTTTGAAGGACAATACAAAGACCGAATTTTAATCGCTATTGAAGATATTACAGAAAAGAAAGAGCTCGACAGACGAAAAGATGATTTTCTTTCAATTGCAAGTCATGAATTGAAAACTCCTTTAACGACAATTAAAGGTTTGGTGCAACTTTTACAAAGAATGATGCCGGAAAATTCTACGGAGCGATATATTTCTACTTTAGATAAAATTTCCATTCACGTTGACCGTTTAAACGAATTGATTAACGGGCTTCTTGATACCTCAAAAATTCAATCAGGAAATATTGAAATTCATAAAGAGCCTTTCGAAGTAGACAAACTTTTAAAAGATACTATTGAGACCATCTCAATTTCTCATCCTAGGCATAAAATTAATTTGGAAGGAATTACAAAAGCCACGATAATGGGCGATGATCTGCAGGTTACGCAAGTAATTAATAATTTGATTTCAAATGCAGTTAAATATTCACCAAATTCCAAAAACATTGATATTTATGCAAATAAGGTTGGAAATTATGTGAAAATATCAATTAAAGATTATGGTATTGGAATTAATAACCAAGATAAAGCAAAAATATTTAACCGGTTTTTCAGAGCCGGAAACATACAGAAAAAATTTCCCGGATTAGGAATTGGTCTTTATATTTCTCACGAAATTATTGCCAATCACAACGGTACACTTTGGGTAGAAAGCGAACCGGGACAAGGTTCCACGTTCAGCTTTACCCTTCCAATAATGAAAACTAATGATAATGAATAATAAGAAAATAATGGTCTGTGATGACGACCAAGGAATACTGGATGTGATTCAGATGCTGCTGGAAACGGAAGATTTCACAGTATTTACGGAAATCAACAGTCCGGATCTTATCGATAATATAAAAGAAAACTCTCCTGATCTCCTGCTTTTAGATTTATGGATGCCGCTTTTATCGGGTGATCAAGTGTTGAAAACAATTCGTCAAATGGATGATATTAAAAATATTCCTGTGATTGTTTTATCTGCAAGTGTTGATGGCAGTGATATCGCTTCAGATGCAGGTGCAGATGCGTTTGTTGCAAAACCGTTTGATTTGGATGATCTGGTTTCTAAAATTAAAGGATTGCTGATGAATTAGTTATATTTTCACACTTAAATTTTTCGTTCTACTAAATTTTCAAATCCTGTAATTGTATAGGATAAATCTTCTTGTGTTTCCAATTTCAAGCTACTCTGCTTAATCTCAGGCACCAAAAATCACTTTGGAATATGTTTTGTTAATGTCCTCAATAATAGCCAATAACCAAATGAAAGACTCAACCGTAAAAAAGAAAACGCTCAAAAAAAAGATACTTTGGACAGTCGGAATTTTTTTCGCCATTGTTTGCATTTTTCCATTTGCATTGGATTATTATCTGCAAAAAAAACTTCCCGATCTTATTAATGACAAAACACCTTACAAAGTTGAACTGAAAGGATTTAATTTAAGTTTAATAAAAGGTAATCTTAAAGCATCTGATCTTAAAATCACCACTAAAAATCCTAAAGACACTTCAGTAACACAAATAAATGGTACAATAAAAAGCATTAATATTGCAGATGTGGCTATTATGAAAGCTATTTTCAGTAAAAAATATCATGCTGAAAGCTTTCTCCTTACCGATTCCAACATTAAAGTAAAGTTGGCAAAGCCTAAAAAAAATAAAGAATCTAAAAATTCAAAATTAGATTTGCACATCAATAATGTTACCATCAACAATGTTTCTGCAGACATAGAAAACTTTATTGGAAAGCCCGTTTTTAAAGGTAAAAACATTATTGTCCAGCTAAAGGACATTAAACAGAGTGATCAAAAATCTAAAATTCCTTTGGCTTTTTCAGAGTTTAAAATAAATGCTGATGAGGTAAAAATTGGCGTAAATGATAATTATGAAATTGTAGCCGATAAAATAAATGCAGCAAACAAAAAGCTGGAATTATTACAATTTCATCTTAAACCTTTAAAACCTACCCATCAATACAATTCAAAAAACGTATTTGATTTTTCTACTCAAAATCTAAGTGCTGAAAACTTCAACGTCAGTCAGGATTCATTGATTGTTTCAAATATCACTTTTGAAAATCCAGATTTAAAAGTATATTCAACAGGAAAAAACATCGTCGATAAAACCGATAATCCAAAAGAAATTGATTTGAAAATAGGTTTAAAAAATATCTATTTCAAGAAAGGAAAAATTAATGTTTTTCAGAGTAATAAAGAAAAAACTGCTTCCGTTGACAATTTCAATTTTAATTTGAGTGATATTGTTTTCGATAAAAATACGGTAAAAGAAAAAATTCCTTTCCGATTTACAAAACATGATATTGAAGCTCAAAATATTTATTTTAAAGCAGATCCGCTTCAGGCTATTAAAATTAAAAGCATTTCTTCAAAAGACTCAAATATTACTATTGACGGATTTGAAATGATTGCTTTGAGCAAAAGTTCTACTAAAGACCTTTTTAACATCAATACAAAACAAATCAAAATACTGAACAACCAAAGTAAATATATCGGGCAAAAACTGAGTATTAAATTTCAAGGAATTGAAGTGAATAATCCTGAAATTAAAATTATTTCTGCAGTAAATAAGAAGAAACAAGCAAAAAAAACTACTACTCCACCAGAATTTACTGCAAATATTGGATTTTTGCATATCAATAATGGGAAAATTTCGCAAAAAGTTCAGAATTTGGATAAAATGTCCATCGGAAAGTTGGATGTGAAACTTGATCAGATTGTTTCAAACACTCAATTATTAAAAAGTAGTTTTCCTTTTGCCACGCAAAAAAGCGATATTAATGCCGAAAATATTTATTTGGATGCAGGTAAATACTACAAGCTAAAATTAGGTCAAGTAAAAAATAATGGTAAAACGACTGAAATCAACAGTTTTAATTATCTTCCAAAATATTCTCGAGCCGGGTTTAGCAAAGTGATTGCAAAAGAAGAGGATTTATATACCATTACTGCGAAAAAAATAAGTATAAAAGACAGTAAATCGATTTTTGAAGAACATAAAAATATAGATTTAAATACAATCGATATTGATGGTTTAAACTGTAATATTTATCATGATTTGGCTCCGCCGGATGATATTGCGGTACGATATCTTTTCAGTAAAAAACTTCGTGACGTAAAAATCCCTTTATTCATCCAAAAAATTAATCTAAAGAATTCTAATCTGGAATATGAAGAAAATGCAGAGAACAGCAATATTCCGGGAAAACTGACTTTTAACCGTTTTAATGCAACTATTTCTAATGTAAATAATGCGAAGATTAAAGGTAAACCAACCACAATAAATACCGATGCATCTTTTGATTTTTACGGAACTGCACCTACGAAAGTTAATTGGAAATTTGATGTAACCGATCCTGCCGATAAATTTACCATTAAAGGCAGTATTGAAAAGCTTTCTGCAGAAAATGTAAACCTTTTTGTACGTCCTTATCTTAATATTACTTTAGATGGAAATATTGATTACCTGAAATTTGATTATTACGGAAGCAATGCAGGAATTGCGGGGAAATTTTATTTCAAATACAATGAGATGTATGTCAATTTCCTTAATAAAAAAGGAAATGAGAGAAAACTTTTAAGTAAGGTTGCCAATTGGTTTGTAAAAGACGAATCGACTGGTGAACCCAATCACGTAGTTATCGAAAAGAAAAGAGAGCCGGAAAGAAGTTTTTTCAGTATGCTTTGGCAAGGCTTGATGGAGGGTTTGAAGAAATATCTTATTTAGAAATATACAATCTATCCCAAGAAGAATATTTATTAATTTTTAAAGAAAAAAAATCCAACCTGTAATAGCTCAGGTTGGATTTTTAGATAAAATAATTTTAGTTTTATTCTACAATAAGCTTTAAAGTAAATAATTTTCTGGTATGTACTTTTACAAAATAAACACCTTTCGGTAAATTTTCGTTTACTAAAGAGAATTTCTGGTCATTTACGTTTTTAGTTTCGTATAATAATTGTCCTGCAGCTGATAAAAGCTGAATTTTTTCAATAGGATAATCACTTTTAATGAAAGTCGGTTGTCCTGGTTTTGCAGGGTTTGGATAGAGAATTACATTTTTCTCAGTAGCATTGTGTGTCTCGTTTGTGCCTAAAGTTGCACCCACTACCTCAAAAGAAACTCTATTTGAAACTTCGGTATAGGAATCATTAGTAAACATTACCATATAATAATTTCCGGTCGTTGTTGGAACACCATTTACATTTCCGGTAATTGTTTTTGTACCTTGTGTAACTCCGTCAAAATAAGTGTATGATGTAAATTGATCATTTGGCACTTGCACACTTTGAGGATAAATCCCTAACCAATCTTTGATGATTCCCGGAGAATCCGTCCATGATGCTGTGATATTTTCTCCTAAAGTGTAAACCGGTTTATTGATCCAAAGATCGGTAACAATGTCACCTACTTTAAAGAAAACCTTCTCACCTATTTGCGTGTAACCATCTTCTAAAAGATAAGTTGCATAATAATATCCTTTTGGCAATCCTGTAAAGTTTTTTGTTCCGGCTGCAGTAGTTACATAACTCCAAGCTGCAGAAGGATTTGCTGATCCCGGTACTTGTCCCATTTTGTAGATTCCTATCCAGTCATTCGTAAGATTGGGTCCGTTAGAATAATTTACTACAACAGTTCCACCAACAGGATAAGAATCTGCTGTCGTCTGTAAAACAACTTTTGGTCCTACGTAGAAATTTTTTCTACCGGTAATTTCTGTATATCCATTATTAGCAAAGAAGCCTGCAAAATACTGTCCTTTTGTAGCTAAACCTGTATTGAAATTGGCTGTTCCAGAAGTTTGTCCGTCAGTATATTTATAAGTCTGGGAAGTTACTGCGGTAGGATTTTGCCCTTTTTTGTAAATTCCTATCCAATCCTGCTGATTTCCGGGACCATCTGTGTAGGTTGCAAGGATGGCTTCGTTTTGAAGATATTCGGTTTTGTTTAAAACCAATTGAGGATTAGAAACCACACTTCCGGTTATCTGAAAAGATTTTACATCACTCCAATCGCTCCACTCCAGATTTCTGTCTCTGTAACGTACTTTCACGTAGTAAACCCCGTTTGTGATAGAATTCGCCGGAATAGTTGCTTTTGTAATATCTACTCCTGCATTTATATTCTTTGTAACATCAGGATTTCCGGTACCGTCTTTTCCGAACCAGTTTTCATAATCACGGTAAAATTCTTTATCAATTACAGAAAAATCTGCTGTCTTACTGATAAGGAACTGAGAAGTATTTAAAAGTTCTGAAGTTGTAGTTGAAAAAGCACTTCCGTTTAAAGTCAAAGGTAAAGTTACAGGTGCTGTAAATACATTGTTAACAGCAGGTTTTGTAGGTTTTGCTAAATTTTTATATCTGTGGAAGCTGTCAACCAAAACACTGTTTTTTTGGTTATAAATACTTCCTATTGAATAGCTTTCAACATCAACTTTTCCGTTGGTAACATCAACTTCAATAATTTGATACGTCCAATCAGTCAGTGTTTTTTGCACGTCATCGAAATCCTGCTCGTTAGACATTCCCCAATATTGATCCCACGCTGTTCCACCAGAAATAATTTGATAGTTAGGTGAATTTTTAAGCTGTCCTCTGTGATAAAGGTGATGGTGAGCGCCAACATGCATTAAATATTTGTCTGAAGCGGTCAACATTGGTACGGCTGTATTTCTTACCCACGTAGAAATATCACCAACATATTGTTCAGCCTGATAAGGTCTGTGACTTAAAGAAATAATCCAATGTACCGTATTATCTGTAGCAGCGGCAGCAAGAACCTGTTGAAGCCAAGTTTGTTGTGCAGCACCTGTATGTTCTGAACTTAAACTTACGAATAAAACATTTCCAGCCTGTTGTGCATAGTAGTTTTCGTTTCCTGAGCTTATATTTTTGTAGCTCAATTCATCAATAAAGAAGTGAGCGTAGTAAGAACTCATTCCTAAAGTTCCGTAAGTTTCATGATTTCCCACAGTAGTTTGAATGGGAAGATAAGGCGAAAGCTTTTGGTTTTTCTTAAAGTGAACATTTTCATAATGGTCAAGTGTTCCTACGTCTACTTGATCTCCCACCATAAAAGTTAAAGCGATATTGTCTGAAGGATCGTTTGTTGCACCAAATCTTTCTTTAATTTTTTTGTAAGCATGAAGATTAAGAGAGTCGTATCTCGGCTCATTTTTGATTTGATTATCTCCCATAATCAGAAATCTGATTTTCCCATTTGCCGTTACAGGCTGCCCTGGAAGAGGAAGTGTACGAAAATTATATACCGCAGATTCGTTGGTTCCTGTTTTAGTTTTGTAATAATACTTTGTATTCGGCTGAAGATTCGTAATTTTTGCCGTGTGATAAAAGTAATTGTTACTATATCCGGTATCAGAAAAAATATTAGTTGTTCCGGTAACAGTAACACTTAGATTCGTAGGAGAAGTTCCGTAGTAAACGGTAGTTTCGTTATTGGAAGATGTTTTCCAATTCACAATCATCGAGTTGGGAGTTGGGTTCTGCAGATAAGGAACCAACGTTTGCCCAAAACAGATTTGTGTGACAAAGCAGCAAAGCAGCAGTAAATAATGTTTCATAAGATGGAATAATAGGATTAGGTTTTTGATGCGGCAAAGCTATGTACTTCCTATTATCACACTATTAATGGTCTGTTAACTATTATTTACATTATCTAATCAGTTTAAATTGAATCTTAACCTATATTTAATAAAAATTTCAAACCAAATGTTAAAATTTCAATAGAAATTAATCATGGAAAACAATTATAAATTTAAAACATTAGAGAATCTTGAAAAAAAGATTTGGCAAGAATTAGATGCTGATGAAAATTCATATTTAATTGTAACCTGCAATCGTTTACGTAAAAAACCTCTGAATGATTTTTCTATTGAAGATTTAAGGATTATGATTGGTCAAAATATAGGTTTAGACTATTTAATCCCGATTGCTACTGAAAAATTAAATGAAAATATTCTTGCTGAAGGAGATTTCTACGAAGGAGATTTATTGAATACAGTTTTAGAAAGTAACATTGAATATTGGAAAAACCACAAAGAAAACTATTCATTAATCTGTGACATTTTTCAACGAAATGAGTCTTTACTGAAAGAACTTGATACAACTTGGGAAATTAAAAAAAATTGGTTTGAATCGTTTAAAAACTTCAAATCAATTAACAAAACAAATAATTAAAAAAGCCTCAATTAAAATTATAATTGAGGCTTTTTATTGAAAATAATTATTTTAAAGGACAGAGAAAACGCCCTTAATAATATCATCATAAACCTGTTTATTTCTTTCTCCACTTCGAGCCAAAACCCTAATTCCTGAATAGTTATTAAAGATAAATCTTGCTAAAATTCGGGCTTCCAGTTTTTTAGAAATATGACCTGAATCCTGACCTTTTTGTATTGCATTTGTGAAAATATCTTCCATAACCTGTCCATTATTTTGAACGATTTTTGCGATTTCTTCGTCGTGCATGGCTAATTCAACGGAAGAGTTTACCATAAAGCATCCTTTAGTAATTCGATCTTCCAGACTTTCGATAACTGCTTGTTTGAAAACATCTTGCAATGTCTCTTTTATATTTTCTGATGTATCGAAAAGATTTGCTATTGCATCTTGATTCTGATTTTGATACCTTTTTAAAGATTGCGAAAATAATTTTTGTTTATCCCCAAAAGTATCATACAAACTGGAACGGCTTAAGCCAAGATGTGTAACCAAATCCTGAGCAGAAGTTCCATTGTAACCTTTGTGCCAAAATATCTCAATTGCTTTGTCTAAAGCTTTCTCCTCATTAAATTCTTTAGTTCTTGCCATGATTTCAAAATTAAATAACCCTACAAAGATACAAAATTACGGAATGATTATTCCGTAATTTGAGAAAAAAATTTTACATTACAGAATTAACAGTTAAACCACCATCGACAACGATTTCTGTTCCTGTAGTAAATGATGAGTCATCTGAAGCTAAGAATCCAACAGTTTTTGCAATTTCATTGGCTTGTGCAAAACGTTTCAATAAGATTTTTTCTCCTAAAGCCGCTCCAAGACCTTCAACTTCTTCTTTTTCCAATCCTAATTTACTATAAATCGGTGTTTCGACAGGACCGGGAGATACAGCATTTACTCTGATTTTTCTTGGTGCTAATTCTGTAGCGAAAACTTTGTTTAAAGATAATAAGGCTGCTTTACTTGCCGCATAAACACTTGAATTTGGCATTGCAAGATGAGCGTTAACTGAAGTATTAAAGATAATAGAAGCACCATCGTTTAGAATTGGCAATAATTTCTGAATAGTAAAATAAGTTCCTTTTACATTGATATCCATAATACTGTCATAATGCTCTTCAGATGCTGAATCTAAAGGTGCAAATGCAGCGATTCCGGCATTTAAAAATACTACATCCACTTTTCCGAACTGAGAAGAAACTTGCTCAACTAAACTGTCGATAGATTTTAAATCTGATTGATCTGCCTGAATTCCTATTACATTCAATTCAGCCTCAGCTTGTTTCAAAGATTCTTTGTTTCTTCCTGTTACAATTACTTTTGCACCTTTTGCTGATAATTCTGATGCTGCTGCAAATCCGATTCCGCTATTTACTCATGTTACGATAGCTACTTTGTTTTCTAAATTTTTCATTTTAAATTGTTTTAAATTATTAATTGTTGAATTATTATGATGCAAATGTACAATTACGGAACGATCGTTCCTTAATAATAAATGTTAAATTTTTTTTAATTTTTTTTCAGTTTTATTTTATTCAAAATTTCTAAGAATGATTTAGGATATTTTATGCTCAAGCGATAAATGTAATAATCAAAAAGTCGACATCTTTCAAAATTTAAGAATCATAAAATTCGTTTGCAAAAATTCAATAACATTCATTAATATTATATAATCATTTTTATCATGTTAACAGATATTATCAATACAAATCTTGAAGTTATTTTTGTCGGAATTAATCCTGGCTTAAAATCCGCTGAAGACGGACATCACTTTTCCGGAAGAAGTAATCGTTTTTGGAAAGTTCTTTATCTTTCGGGGTTTACTTCTCATCAAATTGAAGCCGAAAATGATACTACTATTTTAGATTTCGGATATGGCTTAACTACAGCTGTAGCTAGAGCAACTTCTCGGGCAGATGAACTTTCAAAAGAAGAATTTGATCATTCTCTTGAGTTTTTAAAACCAAAATGACAAAATTTCACCCAAAATATATTGCATTTTTAGGCAAGATTGCTTACAAAACATTTTCCGAAAAAAAACAGATTTCTTGGGGATTGCAGTCTGAAGAATTTTGTGGCTCAAAAGTTTGGGTTTTGCCTAATCCAAGTGGTTTGAACCGTGGATTTTCTCTTGAAGACCTTGTCCACTCCTATCAAGACCTTTATCTGGAAATTCAAAAGAAATAAAAAGGATTTTTTTGCTCAAATTTAAAAATTATTCGGCTTACTTACATATTTATTGCCTTTTACAAAAAATCGCCACGGTAAAAATGCATCTTCTTGAGCGTAAGCAACTCCTACTCGTGGTACTTCAGCAATCTCATCAGAATTGTATCGGATATGATGATCTTCAAGCCAGATTTCTTCTCCGGTTAAGTCTTTTTTATTGAAAGATCCATCAATTCCCAAAGCTTTTGATACAGAACCAGGTCCTGATGAAATTGTAGTTTTCGTAATAGGCATTTTCCTTCTTGATTCAATGATCTCTTTGCCTATTAATGGTTCAACAGTTCTTATCAATATTCCGTGAGGTTCGCCTTCAAAAGAAGTAACAATATTGAACAGATGATGAATTCCGTAACATAAATACACATAAGAAATACCGCCTTTGCCGTAAAGAGTTTCGGTTCTTTTGGTGCGCCGACCTCCATACGCATGAGATGCTTTATCTTGCTCACCAAAATATGCTTCGGTTTCTACGATGATTCCTGCGGTTATTTCATCATTTATATTTGTAAAAAGAACTTTTCCCAAGAGATCTTTAGCCAGAAAAAGAACATTCTGATTGAGATAATATGATAATGGAAGTTTCAAATTAAATTATTTTGCTGATTACAAATTTACAATTCAAATTTATATCCGAAATGATGAGAATTAATGGAATAACTGCCTAAATTCCAAAGGCAGTAAATCCTTTTTTACTTTTAAATAATTTATTGAAACTTACTCTATACCAATTCCACCGACTCATTTTGCCCATTCACCGAAAAACCCATCATTTCCATAAGATTCTTACAGACCTTTACACAAGAATTAGAGCAACAACGCTCTGAAACTTAAAATCTCAATATTATGAAAACAAACATCGGACTTACAGAGCAAAACACAGAAGCAGTTGCAGAACAATTGGCAAAATTATTGGCTGACGAAACTGTACTTTACATCAAAACCAGAAACGCCCACTGGAACGTGACTGGCGACAATTTCCACGCCAACCACATCTTCTTCGAAGAACAGTACAAACAATTAGATGAATTAATCGACAGCGTTGCAGAACGTCTTCGAAAAATCGGGCATTACGCACCTGCCACAATGAAAATCTATCTTGAATTGACGCATCTTACAGAATACAGCGAGAGAACCAACGACGGATTGGGCTTTATGAAGGATTTATTAAAAGACCACGAAAGCATTATCGATTTTCTAAGAGGAAATGTGACGTCTTTCGCCGACAAATACAAAGATTACGGTTCCAGCGATTTCATCACAAGCCTGATAGAAACGCACGAAGAAATGGCTTGGATGATTCGTTCTTACTTCAGAAATTAAAGAAAATAAGAAAAGGAATAATTATATTTGTGTCAACCATAATAAACTATCCCTATGAAAGCCTTGATTGTTGATGACAACGATATCGCAAGAACCACACTCGCACACTTAGCAAAACAAGTCCCGAATCTGACGATTGTCAATGAATATTCAAACGCGATTGAAGCTTACAATCATTTGCAGAACAATCAGATAGATTTGATATTTTTGGACATCGAAATGCCGGAAATGACAGGAATCGAGCTCACTAAAAACCTTTCTGGGAAAGACATTATCATTATTTTCACCTCATCCAATAAAGATTACGCACTCGAAGCTTTCGAACTGAATATCGCAGATTACATCCTGAAACCTGTGATGCCAGCAAGATTTTTACAAGCCGTGAGCAAAGCACAATCGATTTTGGAAAGCAGAAAAGAAGATGTGGAAGTCACCAAAGATGAGTTCCTTTTCGTGAGAGATTCTAATATCACAAGGCGTTTGAAGCTCGATGATATTTTTTATGCGGAAGCAATGGGCGATTATGTAAAATTCTACACAAGAGAAAAAATGTTCGCCATCCACGGCAAGATGAAAACCGCAGAAGAACGTTTGCCAAAAGATGATTTTATCCGTGTTCATAGGTCTTTCATCATTGCGGTCAACAAAATAGACACGCTTCAGGACGGCGGAATTATGATAAACGGAAAATTCATTCCCGTTGCTGATGCGTACCGAAAAGCGCTCAACACAAGAATGAATGTCTTTTAAATTTTTATTTGACTACGTCGAACCACTTTGTTAGGTTTGGGCAGCTTAATCCGCCTTCCGCTCCCAATCTTTTTTGCAGACAATTTCAGTCTAAATAGAACTAAAGAACAAGCAAAAAAGGATTTCCGCTCAAGTCGGGCTGCGACAATTCGACGTTCTAATCAGAGCGCAAAAATTCCCCTCCCTTGGAGGGGTGACGAAAATTCGAAAGAATTTTTGACGGGGTGGTTTTCAACAATTCAAAATAAGTATAAACGCTTATGAAAAAAATATCCTCAGTAATGGGAAACAGAAGGTTCAGTTATTTCATCATCGTCACATTTATTGCGGGCTCTATCCTATTGATTGCGGTTCAAATCAATTCGGCTAAAAATACCAAAGAGCTTATTCAAAATAACAACCGACTTCTCAACGAGTTGCGTTCCAGCAACCATTTGCGTGAAATCGACCGTGATATTCTTGGCGTTGAAAGCAGAATCAGAGCTTCCATAGCGACCAACGACACCACTCATCTCGAAGGAATCGACCAAAAAATAAATCAGATAGAAAACTTTCTCGACTCACTTTCCAAAGACAATTCTGATGATGTTGAAGAAAAGTGGATTCACAGACTGAGCGTTCTCGCGATGGAAAAGAAAACGACGAAGGATAAATTACTGCTTCGTTATCACACTCTCGGAAATATGGACGACAATACTTCTATTGCCAATCCAAGAGCTCGAAAAATTTCGAACGAAATCACTTCCATCACTTCAAAAATCTACGAAAGCCGGAAACTTCATATGGTTGACCTCAGTAAAGAAACTGAAGCGATGGGACAAAAAGCGAGATTGTATGATATTTCCCTATTGATTCTTTTGATTTTAAGCGGTTCCATTGTCGGTTATCACATTCTTCGTCAGTTCAAACGTCAGCGGTTATTGATTCAGGAATTGGATGTTGCGGAGAAAAAAGCTTCGGTCGCTGCACAAACAAAAGAAAATTTCCTCGCCAATATGAGCCACGAAATCCGTACGCCCCTGAGCGGAATTTTAGGCTTTACCAACCTTTTGCAGAAAAGACCTTTGGATGAAACTTCGAAAGAATTTGTCTCGTCAATTCAACGTTCTGGGGAAAATCTGATGGCGATTATCAATGATATTTTAGATTTATCAAAAATCGAAGCCGGAATGATGCGCATTACCAAAGGAATATTCAGCATCAATGGATTGGTGAATTCTGTCGAAACATTTTTCGTAGAAAGAGCCAAGGAAAAAGGATTGACGATTTCAAGCAAAATAGATTCGTCCATTCCTGATACTTTGAATGGCGACGCAACAAGACTGACTCAAATTTTGGTCAACCTCATCGGAAATGCGATAAAATTTACGCATCAAGGAAATATTAATATAGAAATTTACAATAAACAGCAGACAGAAAACGAAGTCATTGTCGGTTTTAAAGTTTCTGACACCGGAATCGGAATCGATAAAGAAAAACTCATTGAAGTCTTCGAAAGATTCAATCAGGGAGAAGATTCTACAACCCGAAATTACGGCGGAACCGGACTTGGTTTATCGATTGTGAAAAGTCTGATTCAGTTGCAGAACGGCGATATCGAAGTCATCAGCGAACAGAGAAAAGGCACGACTTTCCATTTTTATATTCCATACACAATTGCAAAAGAACAGCTCAATGTAGTTCCAAAAGTTGATACTGATTATTTTAAAGATAAAACAAATGCGCCTTTGAAAGTGTTAATCGTGGATGACAATGCCATCAATCAAAGTCTAATGAAACATCTTCTTTCACAATGGAACATCGATTTTGAAACTGCCAACAACGGTCTGGAAGCGGTAGAATTTCTCAAAAATAATGATTGTGATTTGGTTTTAATGGATATCCAAATGCCACAAATGGACGGTTATGTAGCTACGCAAACCATCCGTGAACAATTGAAACTGAGCACGCCCATCATCGCAATGACCGCACACGCTTTGGCCGGTGAACGCGAAAGATGTATGAGCCGTGGAATGAACGAATACATTTCCAAACCAATAAAGGAAGACGAATTATTCAAATTAATCTCCAATTTTGGATTGAAAGAAAACGAAAAAACGGAAACAAAAGCTGAAGAAATCACTTCTAATTATGAGTTCATCGACCTTACTTATTTGAAGTCTATCAGCAATGGCGACAAGGATTTTGAGAGAACCGTGACGCAACAGTTTTTAGATAAAGTCCCAACTCATTTGCAGGAACTGAAACTGGCTTACGACAACAAAGATTTCAAATTGCTAAAATTGAGAGCGCACGATTTAAAATCGAGTGTCGCGATAATGGGATTACTTCCTTTATTGGAGGAAAAACTAAACGTTTTGGAATTAACCCAAGAAGAAAATCCAGAATCGAAACTAGCTCTGGAAGAAGTGAAAGATGTTTTGTTGAAATCTTTTTTTGAAACTAAATTATTTATGCAATCAATTTAAAAGCTCATCAATTGCGTCGGGTTTTAGCCCGATGATTAAAATATTAATAAACTCGGCTTTAGCCAAAATTTAGATTAAGTTTTGGCTAAAGCCTAACCTATTATTTTTCAGGAACGAACGGGCTAAAGCCCATTCCTATTGATTTTTAAAGACCAAAATTATTATGGAAACTCAAGGCGCATCCGTAGTCATCACGCACCACGTTCTCGACGGTAAACAAACCGAATATGAAAATTGGTTGGATGAAATTCTACCCGTAGCTAAGAATGCAAAAGGTTTTTTCGATTGGCAGATTGTGCGTCCGATTCCAAATCTTACTTTTGTTTACACCGTCATTATCCGATTTGACACCATTGAAAATCTCAGAAACTGGATGGAATCGGATACAAGAAGAAAACTGATTGACAAAGCGCATCCCTTATTCACAAAAGAAGACAATTACGAAATCAAATCTGGTCTGGATTTTCTTTTTTATGGCGAAAAAGAAAACAAAGTTCCTGTTCATTGGAAACAATATTTAGCAACTTGGTCTGCTATTTTTCCTTTATCATTATTGATGCAATTGCTGTTATTGCCCTCTTTAAGATTAATGAATATTCCTGCCAATCGTTATTTTGATACTTTCATCAGTACAGGATGTCTGGTGTTTTTAGTGATTTTTGTAGTGATGCCGAATTATACGAAGCTGATTAGGAAATGGCTTTATAAATAATTAAAATTAATTATAAAATAAAATCCGTCTCAATTTTGTTTGAGACGGATTTTTTGTTTGAGAGCTTTTCTTAAAAAACAACTTGTTTAAGCTCAAACTCAACTTGTATTTCCTCTGAACAACCTGTTTAAACTAAAACACAATTTGCATTTTCTCCAAACAATCTGTTTCAAACAAATATACTTTGCAGTTTGTTTCCCACAATTTGTTTGAGACAAAAAAACATTGCAGTTTCTTTCCCGCAACTCGTTTGAAATAAAACAACTTTTATCTCCGGAATATTACAATCTTATTTTTCTCATTTAACGACAGTTTCTGCCTGCTCATCGAAACCTAATTGATTTTGAAATTTGTTGAATGTAGCTTTACACCATCAAATTAACAAATACAAACAATTAAACTTTAAACATTATGGAAATTATTCAAACACCAGAAAACGCATTATCTCACTCTATAGTTACAGCGATTATCAATGCCCCAATCGAAAAAGTAAACATCGCAGATTGGTTACTCAATCTTCCCGACGCTGAATATCAGAGATGTTCTACGCAGCATATCGGAGCAGCTATTTCTACCACTTATGATGGCGAACCGGTTTCTTTAAACGTCGAAACAATCGGAGATGCTTTGATGGTTCAGCATTATGTAGCGGTAGAGCACCGTCCTGATTACTGCAGAATGTTATCTATCTCAGACTCTATTACCAAAGGCGGAAGAACAAAAGTTCAGGTTTTATGGGAACTGAAAGCTACTAAAATCGATGGCAACACGACTTTGTACACCAACGAAATTCACGCAACTGCAACGCCTGAAATGTTCGAATATCTAAAAGAACACAATGTTAATCTTGCTGATGCTGCCGCTTCAAGACAAGCCGCTTCCGACGCTCACAATCACGAAGAAACACCCAACTTTGCGAAAAGCATCGAAAACAAAGCATTGACAGGCAAATACAATCAGCCTTTTTAAAAAATCAACACATTATATTTTATTAAAATCATTGGAGCTGTCCAGTGATTTTTGTGTTTAGAATTGGTGTTTTATTTTCCGTAGTTTGTTTAAAACCAAGAATCTTGTTAAATTTTAAATTTTCTAAGGCTGTCATTTTGAGCGAAACGAAGTGGAGTCGAAAAATCTCAAATATCTGGATTTTAAAAGATTCTTCATTTCATAATGCTTCGCAAAATTCCATTCAGAATGACAAAAATAACTATTCAATAAGATTGAAGTAACTCTAAAAGATTGAAGTAACTCTAAAAAATTTTCATTTTGGTTTAAAAATATTCATCATCTACTCCATCATAAAACTCAACGACTCATTTTGCCTATTCACCGAATAAGGTCTGAAAAACCGCTGATTCAGGAGTAATTTTACAATAGAAATAAAGACAAACACTTATTAATAATCACTAAAAAATAATATTATGAAAACAGAATCTTTGAGTTTCAAATACGAATTAGAAAAAAAAGAACCAAGAACCAACGACGGCGGAACTACAAGAGGCGCCTCTGTAAAAGATTTCCCTGCTTCTATCGGCATTGCAGGCGTTTCTATGAGATTGCAACCCGGAAGTATGAGAGAATTGCACTGGCACGCCAATGCTGCTGAATGGGCTTACGTGATTTCGGGAACAGTTCGTACCACAATTATCCATCCCGACGGACACAGTTATACAGACAATTTTGAACCGGGTGACGTTTGGTATTTTCCAAAAGGTTATGGCCACTCGATTCAGGCGACGGGAACGGAAGAATGTCATTTCATTTTGATTTTTGATAACGGTAATTTTTCTGAAGACCATACGTTCAGTGTGACTGATTTTGTTTCGTCTGTACCGCCTGAAATTGTTGCGCAGAATTTAGGTTTAACTTTAGAAGAAATTGCGGCTTTACCTCAAAAAGAAGCCTACTTCGCAGCGGGAATTGTTCCGGATGAGATGTCTTTCGTTGCAGAAGCTCGCCCAAATGAATCTGATATTGAATTAACCAGTTTTCACCGTTATCCTTTGCATTCACAACAGCCGAGAATTGTTCCGGGCGGAGGTTTGCAGAGATTGGTTACGAGTAAAGAATTTCCTATCAGCAGTACAATGTCCGGTTCTATTTTAGAATTACAGCCGGGCGCTTTGAGAGAAATGCACTGGCATCCGAATGCGGACGAATGGCAATATTTTATTTCAGGACAGGCGGAAATGTCGGTTTTCTTAGCAGAATCTACTTGTGTTACAGAACAGTTCAGTGCCGGAGATGTGGGTTACGTTCCGATGGGAGCCGGACATTACATCAAAAATACAGGCGATACCGTTTGCAGAATTCTGATTGGCTTCAACAGCGGAAAATATGAATCGATTGATTTGAGCGAATGGCTGGCTGGAAATCCGAAAGATGTTGTTGTAACGAACTTTGGTTTGAAGGAAGGTGAAATAGAAAAATTCCCGACTGAGAAAGTTTTCATTCAGCCTAAGAAATAAGATTAGAATTAAATCTCTCTAAATAATGGATAATTCTGCCATCAAAACAAACCCTTCCGCTTCATCTGATTCGATTAAGATGCAAGAGAGATTGGCGATATTTTTAGCTTTGATTGCAGGATATATTGATGCAACAGGATTGATACAATGGAAAACATACGTGTCTTTTATGAGTGGAAATACAACTTCACTGGGAGCCGCCATTTCAACGGGTAAATCTGGAATTATTATCACATCAATTACAGTCATAAGTTGTTTTTTACTAGGAATTTACGTTGGAACCTGCCTGTCATTGTGGAAGAGAATTAAGAACCAAATATTAACATTTTATATAGTTTCCGTAATTCTTATTTTCTATTCGATAATTGCTTATTTTTATGATATTAATAATTTGTTTTCCATTGCAATTGTCGGATTTTCAATGGGAATGTCGAACACGATTGTGACTTCAGTAGGAAACCAAAAGGTAAATACAGATTTCGTGACTGGAACTCTGAACAGCCTGGCAATGAATACCGCAATGCTGACGATGGCAGATGATAAAGTAGAAAAACAAGAGTATAAATCCAACACTATTCATCTTTTGCTTTTGTGGATTGGCTTTTTATCAGGTGCGTTTATCGCCCCTTTCCTACTCGATTATTTTGGAAAATGGACCTTGATGATTCCTGCATTATTACTAATGATTTGCGGATTATTGATTTCAAAAAATAACTTTAAAAACTAATACTATGTTACAAAAAAACGATGTTGCCCCAGATTTCACTTTGTATGCAACGCCAGACCAGAAAATTACACTCTCAGAATTCAAAGGAAAGAATGTCATTCTCGCCTTTTATCCCGCCGACTGGAGTCCGGTTTGCAGTGACCAGATGGCTTTGTACAATGAAACTTTGAAGTTTTTCAAGAAATACGATGCAGAGATTTTCGGCATTTCTGTGGACAGCAAATGGTGTCATTTGGCATTTTCTCAATCAAGAAATTTACATTTTCCTTTGTTAGCCGATTTTGAAGCCAAAGGAGAAATCGCAAAACAGTATGGTGTTTATGATGATGAAGAAGGTGAATGTAAAAGAGCACTTTTCGTCATCAACAAAGATGGCATCATCGAATGGAGTTATCTGTCACCAACGGCCATTAATCCTGGTGCAGACGGAATTTTAGACGCTTTAGAAACCCTTAACACAAAATAAATTATGTCACTAAAACCAAACGTCAGCAACACTGACCACGCACAAGGCAACCTAGAAGCCGACCTCGTTATTGTAGAATACGGCGATTATCAATGTCCGTACTGTGGCGCCGCTTATCCGGTTCTGAAGGAATTGATGAAAGAATTTGCAAGTCAAATCAAATTTGTTTTCAGAAACTTTCCTTTGTCGGAAATGCATCAATATGCAAGACCAGCAGCAATTGCAGCAGAAGCAGCCAATCTTCAGGGGAAATTCTGGGAAATGCACGATGCGATTTATGAAAATCAAAGAGATTTGAATGAAAACTTACTGATGAAGCTGGCGGAACAATTAAAACTGAACATTCTGCAATTTGAAAAGGATTTGGAAAGTACCGAACTGGCAGAAAAGGTTGATTCAGACTTCGAAAGTGGAATCGTAAGCGGCGTGAACGGAACACCTTCTTTCTTTGTGAATGGAAAGAAATTCGATGGTGGCGCTGAGGATTTGTTTGAGCTTTTGAGGGAGAATACTGAGAGTTAAACCACAAAATGCATAAAAGATTTTTGACACTTAAGTAAATTATAAGTTCTTTTCATAACGTAAATAAGAACACTTAAGCTAATTTCTGAATTAAAATCGTGTTTTACACTGAATCTGCAGCCCGACTTGAACGGAGCTCATTTTTTGCTGGGGATTTAGCTTGGAAAAAAATAGCGGGAGTGGAAGGCGGAAATAGCTGCCCAAAATAAAAATTATCAAAAATGTACGATATTAAACTAGATTAACGAGAAACGAATTGAACCATCCTACATTTGCTAAAGAATTAAGACAACAAAATATAAAATAAATTAATCACAACACTTAAAAAATTAAATTATGAGCACACTAAAATTAAAAGACGGAACAGAGATTTTTTACAAAGACCAAGGCGAAGGACCAGTTTTGATGTTTCACCACGGATGGCCTTTATCATCAGACGATTGGGATGCACAGGTGATTTTCTTCCTGCAAAGAGGTTACAGAGTGGTGACGCACGACAGAAGAGGTCACGGTCGTTCCAGCCAGGATATTTACAATCACACGATTGAGCAATATGCTTCTGACGCAGCTGAATTGATTGAATTTTTAGATTTGAAAGATGTAGTTCACATCGGTCACTCAACTGGTGGTGGTGAAGTAATCCGTTACGTGAATAAATATGCTAACGGAAGAGCTAAAAAAGCAGTTTTAATCAGTGCAGTTCCGCCAATTATGGTAGCGAGCGACAGCAATCCTGATGGTGTTCCGATGTCGGTTTTTGATGGCATCAGAGATCAGACTTTGAACAACAGACAACAGTTTTACATTGATTTGACTTTCCCTTTCTACGGTTACAACAGAGAAGGTGCAGCTGTGAAAGAAGGTGTGCAGAGAAACTGGTGGAGACAAGGAATGATGGGCGGAATCGTTGCTCATTACGACGGAATCAAAGCGTTTTCTGAAACTGATTTCAGAGACGATTTGAAGAATGTTGATATTCCAGTTTTAGTTCTTCACGGTGAAGATGATCAAATCGTCCCTTACCAAAATGCGGCTTTGAAATCAATTAAATTATTGAAAAACGGAACGATAAAAACGTATCCGGGTTTTCCTCACGGAATGCCGACAACTCACGCAGATGTTATTAATAAAGATCTTTTGGAGTTTATTGAGGCTTAAATTGATTTAGAAGTATCAAAATATTTGATCAGATTCTAAGTTTTAAACTCAATAGTACTTTTAAAATTTATTTATCAGTTTTATGGATTTATGTTTTGATAGGTTCATAAAAAGCAAAATGACTTCATTTTAGATTAAAATGAAGTCATTTTTAATGCTTATTGTTTAAACTGTTATAAATAACATAAAAAAGAGCAGATAAATAAATTATCTGCTCTTCCTATATCATAAGTGTTAATTAAATGAAGTTACGCTATTTTAACGTTAACTGCATTAACACCTTTGTTCCCATTTTGTAAATCGAATGTTACGACATCATTTTCACGAATGTTATCTACCAAACCTGAAGTGTGTACGAAAACGTCTTGTCCACCTGTAGATGGAGTAATAAAACCAAATCCTTTAGTTTCGTTAAAGAATTTTACTGTTCCTTGTTGCATTGTAATATGTATTAAAAAAATTATTGTATTCTATTTTTAGGATTAATAAATCCACTGCTTTGATCAAAATCAAAACGATAATAAATTTTTGAAAGAAAAAAATTGGATGTATAGAATTTAAGAGTGAAAATCGAACTTCTTAAAAGGTAGAGCACCTAAAATATTAATGACAAAATTAAGCAAATCTTTTAGCAATAATTAATAAATAAACTAATTTAAATTTTAAATATGCTCAGACAAGCGTCTTATTATTTTACAAATATATGGTAAATAATTTGATTCTGCAATTATTTTATTAAAATACTTATATAAATTTTATTAATTTAACAATACGGTCTTTAATTGTTAGGGTAAATTTATCTGATATTGACTGTTACTATTAGATTCTAAGAGATATTCAGTAATAATTTTAAAGCATAAATTGACCAAATTTTCATGATTATGCTAATTTATAAGTTTGAATCACACCAATTATTCCAAATAATGTGAAATTTCTTTTGATAAAACGTTAACTTATTCTAAATTTGACGCCGATAATACTTGGAGGAAATTACAATGAAAAAACAAATAAGTTTAGCCTTATTTATAATAGGCAGCTTAGCTTTTGCACAGGAAAATACTACTACAGCTGTAAAAGATTCGGTTCACAATACAAAAGAAATTCAGGAAGTTCTGATTAAATCTCAACGCAAAAAACAATTTGTTGATAAAGCAGTTTACAGTTTCGATGAGGAAGCTTTAAAGAAAGCCCGGTATGCAAATGATTTATTACAAACTTTGCCAGAACTTCAGTTTGATCCTATCTCAAGCAGTATCACAAGTATAAAAGGCGGTAAATTTTTACTTTTAATTAATGGTGTCGAGTCTACAGAATTGCAGGCAAGAGGTATTCGACCGGAAAACGTTGTAAGAGTTGAATATTATGACAATCCTCCTACCAGATGGGCAACAAGAGCAGATACAGTAGTGAATATTATCACGAGAAATCCTGAAGTTGGTTTTGCAGCGGGAATTTCGGCAAGTACAGCTTTGACGACAGGTTTTATCAACGGACAAGCCTACGCCAATTATACGAATGGAAGAAATAATTTCGGACTTGAATATGGAATGAATTTCAGAGATTATGACAACCGTATAACCAACAGAGTGTACGATTATATCTTACAAAATTCACATTATAACACAAACGAAACCAAAAGAGATCATTTCGGATATACCTATCAGGATATTGCTTTGAGATACACCAATTCTTTGATGGATAATTATGTTTTTCAGGCAAAATTTTCGATGAATATTTATAATTATTTCTCTAAAGGAAACGGACAAAGTATTTTCACTAAAGACAATTCTTCAGAACTCCACGGAACTTCGCAATACAGCGGTGAAAATTATAATCCGCCAAAACTTGATTTATATTTCTCTAAAAAATTGGGTAAAAAGGATGAAATCAGCTTGAACGTAGTTGGCTCTTCTTACACAAGTGAAAGTTTTCAAATTGATAAAGAATGGGTAATCGGGTCCGGAAATGTCGTTTTTGATAATGATATGAATTTAAAAGCCAAGCAGAACAGCATTGTAGGTGAAGTTGCTTACACCCATGATTTTAAGGCTGGAAAATTAAGTTCAGGATATAGAATTGATAACAATAACGTAGACAATTCACTCCAGAATTTAGCAGGAAATTTTGATTATTCTGTTAATTATTTAACCCAATATTTTTATTCTGAATTTGCAGGAAAAAGCAAAAAACTGCTGTATCGTTTAGGTTTAGGTTTAACGAATATTCACAATAAAACAGCATTAACCACAGAAAATGATTGGACGATTACTCCAAAATTGATTTTAGGATATGAACTGAAGAAAAATCAAAGTCTGAGATTAACGAGCAGTTATACTCCTTACAGTCCCGGAAGCGCTACATTAAGTCCGAATATCAATCAGGTTGTTCCTAATATTGTCTCCACAGGAAATCCTTTGCTGAAAATACAAAAAGCATGGAACAATAATCTGAATTATGCTTACAACAATAAGTTTTTTGATTTTAATGCCTATCTTTTTTACAATTATGTAGACAATGCAATCAACAGCATGTATGTTTTGTATAATAACAATACTCAATATGCATTAACTTACGAAAATGCACAGTTCAGTTCACGTACAGGAATTCAATTGACGGGTTCTGTAAAGCCATTCGGAAGCAGATTATTGGTAATAAAAGCCAATATTTACCCAACAATGCAACGTGTGAAAACAAGTAACGGAGATTTGCTTAAAAATAATTATTTCGGAAATAATTTTACCATTTCATCAGAATACAAAAACCTGAGTTTGTCTTATATGTTTAATATCCCTGTTTACACTTTAAGCGGAGCATTTTTAAATACCAACGAAAACCAAAACCATATTTTTGCGAATTATAAAATGAAAGACTGGACGTTCACCACAGGAATGTACTGGCTAGGAATGCCATCAAGATACAAGACAAAAACGCTTGATGAAAGTTTGGTAAGTTATACCGGCACAACCAATATTTACAACAACAGAAATATGTTTATTGTAGGTATAGGTTACGATTTTGCCAAAGGTAAAAAGAATGAAGTCAACCGAAAACTGAATAACGATACAGCTCCTGCAGCAACTTTCTAAGAGTTTTATAAAAAAACATAAAAATAAGTCATGCATAATTTTATACATGACTTATTTTTTATTATTTGTTCTAAAATAACTGGTTATATCCAAGGATCAAGCACAACTTTCACACAGCCATCCTCTTTTTTATCAAAAATTTCATAACCTTTCGCAACATCATTTAAGGATAATCGATGAGTAATAATATCATCCAGTCTTACTTCTCCGTTTTCAACATGTTTCATCAATTTATCAATAATGGCATGAACAGGAGCTTGTCCGGCTCTTAAAATAATTCCTTTGTCAAAAATTTGTCCGAGTCTGAAATTATCATAATTTACAGCATAAACTCCTAAAACAGAAACAGTTCCACCTCTTCTTACGGCACTCATACAAGCTTCAAGAACTTTCATAGAACCTTTTTCAAAATTAATAACTGCTTTTGCTCGGTCTAAAAAATTACGTTCAGGCTCAAAACCTACTGCATCAATACAAAGATCTGCTCCCCTTCCGTTCGTCATTTCTCTGATTTTCTCCACAGTGCTTTCTGCATCTTCCCAAAGAATAGTTTCGCAACCTGTCAATTTTTTAATCTGATCTAAACGATATTGCAAAGTATCAACAATAATAACTTTACCGGCATTGTGAAGGATGGCACTTTTTACTGCCATTGAACCAACGGGACCTGCTCCAAATATTGCCACTGATTCCCCACCTTTCAATTCACCCCACATTACACCGGTGTAGCCGGTTGGGAAAATATCTGTTAAAAACAAAGCCTGCTCATCAGTTAAAATATCGGGCACTTTTCGGGGGCCAAAATTCGCAAAAGGTACTCTTACATATTGTGCCTGTCCGCCATTATAACCTCCATACAAATCTGTATAACCAAACATCCCTCCTCCTTTTTCGGTTAAAATTCCACCTTCAGGACCGTAATTTTCAGGATTTGAATTTTCGCATCCACCTGGAAGATCATTTTCACAGAAATAACAACATCCACAAGCTATAGGAAATGGTACAACCACTCTGTCGCCTTGGTGTAAATGGGTTATATTTCTTCCTGTTTCCACAATTTCACCCATAAATTCATGCCCCATTACCATGGGTCTGGGTTGCGGAATTCCGCCTGAATACATATGAAGATCGCTTCCGCAGATTGCGGTAGAAGTTACTTTTAAAATGATGTCATTTTCATCCTGAATAATAGGATCATCGACGGTATCACAGGTAATTTTACCTGGTGCGTGAAAAACTGCTGCTTTCATAATAATTATATTTTGTGATTGTGTGTAAGTTTATTTTATTCCGTTTCTCTGTTTTTCAAATTCCCAAGCACGGTGTGAAGCTACGGCACTAATAAAGTTTTCGTCTTTATTACTGTTTTCTTCAAGAATTACAGCATAATCTTTATGATTTAATTTAAAAATATCAGTCTGCTCAAATATTGGTTTTGTTTTTTCATCAAAAAAGATCGCTTTACAATGTCTGAATGCTTCATTTACAAACTCCAGTACGCTGTTTTTATAGTCAGGCTGAAGCCAATTCTGCGACGAAGTTTCTCCCGGTGCTATATAAACTGCATCAAAACATACACTCATTGTGCTCGAAATAGAATGTAACGGAACAATCAACGATCCGTCATCTGCTTTTACTGGTGCAATTTCTGGTGCAACAAACTGAATGACTCCTCCCTCTTTTTCAATTTTATTAAGGAACTCGCTTACTCTTTTCCCATCGCACCCATCTGCAACAAGTACAGCAATTATTCTTGATTCTATCGAATTTTTAGCGGTGTTTTTCATGCTTAAAGCCTCTGAAACTTTAATTTTCGGTTCACGTTCCTCACTTTGTAACGTTGCAGGATCCGCATCTGCAGGAATACTTCCGTTTGGTTGTGAAAGTATTTTTACTTCAACACCTAATTTTTTGGCAACGACCTGCGCTAATTCCTGATTAACGAAATTAAGCTGACCCACTACTCTTTCTCTGATTGCATGAATTGTGACTTTTGTCAATTCAAATATCAAAGCTTTTTGAAGGTGAGTTTTTTCAGGATTTGACTGGCTGTTATAAAACAATTTTGCCTGAGAATAATGATCTACAAAGGATTGGCTTCTTGCTCTGATCTTATTTCCGCTGATTTTTTCTCCATAAGAAGCAAATCCGCCATCTTTCATCATTGCCTGAAACGGACAACCGCCCCCAATAGAATTTGGCTCGTAGCTTACTTTTCCTTTTGCAATCTGCTGTCTCATATGACCGTCACGCTGATTGTTATGAACTGTAGGAACTGATCTGTTGATCGGAATTTCATGGAAATTTGGCGATCCTAATCTAGAAAGCTGTGTATCTGTGTACGAAAAGAGTCTCCCCTGTAATAAAGGATCATTTGTAAAATCAATTCCAGGTACGATATGTCCGGGATGAAATGCAATTTGCTCTGTTTCAGCGAAAAAGTTGTCAGGATTTCTGTTTAAAGTTAAAGTTCCGAAAGTTTCTACAGGAACTAATTCCTCAGGAATAATTTTAGTTGGGTCTAAAAGATCAAAATCGAAATCGTGCTCGTTTTCTTCAGGAACAATCTGTACTCCAAAATCCCATTCCGGGAAAGCACCGTTTTCAATAGCCTCCCAAAGATCTCTTCTGTGGAAATCGGGATCAGCTCCGGAAATTTTCTGTGCTTCCGGCCAAGCTACAGAATGAACTCCTAATTTTGGTTTTAAGTGAAATTTCACAAAGAAAGCAGTGCCTTCACTATTAATAAATCTGAATGAATGAACTCCAAAACCTTCCATCATACGATAGCTTCTAGGAATTGCGCGATCGCTCATCAACCACATAATCATGTGCATACTTTCCGGCATTAATGAAATAAAATCCCAAAAAGTATCGTGTGCAGAAGCAGCCTGAGGAATTTCGTTATCCGGTTCTGGTTTTACTGCATGAACTAAATCTGGAAATTTCATCGCATCCTGAATAAAAAACACAGGCATATTGTTCGCTACAAGGTCATAATTTCCTTCTTCTGTGTAAAATTTAATCGCAAAACCTCTTACATCTCTGGCCAAATCTGTACTACCTCTACTTCCTGCAACAGTAGAAAATCTTACAAAAACAGGCGTTTCCTTACCTGCTTCAGACAAAAATTTAGCACGGGTATATTTTTCCATGCTTTTGTGAAGTTTAAAAACTCCATGAGCTCCTGATCCACGAGCATGAACAATTCTTTCCGGAATTCTTTCGTGATCAAAATGCGTAATTTTTTCTCTTAAAATAAAATCTTCCAGAAGCGAAGCTCCACGTTCTCCATCTTTTAGAGAATCCTGATTGTTATTAATTTTAAGTCCTTGGTTGGTTGTGAGTTTTTCATCTGAATTATCAGTTTTGTAGTAATTTAACTGATCTAATTTTTCATTTTGGGGTCTGTTCTTATCCATATTAATTGCTTGATTTAAATTAGTAATCCGGAAATTGAATATATTATCCAAAATCTAAAAAAATGCGCCCCATCAATAAGGTATAAACTTTTTAAGTGAATAAAATGAGGCGCAGAAGTATAATAAAATTGTGTTACAAAAAAATTATCTGTTTGTAGAAGTACCGGCTGAATCTTTTGTTGCAGTTTGTGGTTCAGCATTTAACGGTGCATTCATGGCTGTAGAATCAGATGGAGGTAAAGCCATTGATGTATCTGATGGCAATGTATTTGAAACCGTGGAATCGTTGTTTTGAACATCAGTTTTCTCTTTAGAACAACTCATAACTATTACACCAGCGACAATAGTCATTAGAACGTAAGTTTTCATAATTTTATTTATAATGATTGGTTTAACCAAATATAGATGTTTAAATTTCACTTCCGTTATGACCAGAATCATAGGTCTGAAAATCATTTACAAAATGTACCACACAAAGACACATGTTTAAAAAATTGATTACAGTGGTCTTATTCTTGAAGGAAGGATATTACACCAAATCAAAATATCTGTAATGAAAAAACATATTGTAATTGTAGGAGGAGGCTTCGCAGGTATTAATTTTATCAAAACTTTAGGCAAATCAAAAGACTTTCATATTACTTTGGTTGACCGAAATAATTACCATTTTTTTCCGCCCCTGATTTATCAGGTTGCAACTGCTTTTATAGAGCCCTCTCATATTAGTTTTCCGTTTCGTAAATTATTTTCAGATTATCCCAATGTACATTTTCACATGGGCAGTTTTTTGAAAATTAATACCGAACAGCAGATGATTGAAACTGATACCGGCAATTTAGAGTATGATCATGCTATTATCGCTCTGGGAACCGAAACCAATTTTTTCGGAATGGAAAATGTACAAAAATGTGCACTTCCAATGAAGACTATTCACGAAGCTTTATATCTAAAAAACCATTTGCTTTTAAATTTAGAAAAAGCTTCCAGAAATGAGGATGTTGAAAAAGCAAAAAGACTACAAAATATTGTCATTGCAGGAGGCGGACCGACCGGAGTTGAATTGGCTGGAATGATTGCAGAGATGGGAGTTTATGTTGCAGAAAAGGAATATCCTGAAATTAAAATGAATCTTTCTCATCTTTATCTTGTAGATGCGCTTCCGTCATTACTTGCTCCTATGAGTGATGCTGCTAAAAAAACAGCTTATGAAAATTTAAAAAAATTGGGAGTTAATATTTTGCTTAATGTTTCAGTGAAAGATTATATCGACGGAAACGTAATTTTATCAGACGGAAAAAAAATTAAAACAGAAACGCTGATCTGGACTTCCGGAGTCATTGGACGAGAAGTGCAAGGAATTCCTGAAACCTGTATAGGAAAAGGAAGAAGAATTTTAGTAGACGAGTTCAATCGGGTTTTAGGTTTTGAAAATATTTGGGCATTAGGGGATATTTGTATGCAATTGACCGATAAAAATTTCCCAAAAGGTCATCCTCAATTGGCACAAGTTGCTATTCAACAAGCGAAATTAGCTGCTAAAAATATCCAACAAAATCAAACTGGAAATGCGATGAAACCATTTGTTTATAAGGATAAAGGAAGTATGGCAATTATTGCAAAGTACAAAGCAGTAGTTGATTTACCTAAATTTTCTTACACAGGATTTTTTGCATGGTTAACGTGGTTGTTTATCCATATTATTCCATTAACAGGTTTCAGAAACAGAATCAGATTGGCTTTAGAATGGTTCAGATTGTTTATCACCAATAATCCATCAATCCGGATGATTTTACAGCCAACAAAAAACAGTCAGGAAAAATAAATATCAAATCTTTAAAAATAAATATTATGCTAAAAAAAATGTTAGCGGGTTTAGGAGGTGCAATCGCACTTAATCTACTCCACGAAATCGTAAGAAAAAATTTTGACAACGTTCCTCACATTAATGAAGTGGGTGAAGAAGCTTTAAAAAAAATGACAGATTCTACGGCTCTTGAAATCTCAGATCCCGATAAACTGTATGCTGCAACATTAGCCGGAGATATTGTAAGCAACGCTATTTACTACGGAACAACCGCCACAAATCATGATTTTACAAGCGGACTTGCAGCCGGAATCGGAGCTATTGCTTTGCCACAAAAAATGGGCTTAAATGACCAACCGGTTGCAGAAAACAATAAAAAGAAAGTAATGACAGTCGGATATTATCTCTTCGGTGCTTTGGTTACCAAATTTATTTATGATAAAATCAAATAAAAATTTCCCTCTGAAATCAGAGGGAAATCTTTATTTTAACATAAAGCCTAACTATATGGATGATATATCTTTATGTAACTGTAAATTTAAGTATTCAACAACATTATTCTATATGCTTTGAATCATAGAAACATTATTATTTTAAAGACAGATTCTTCCTTCACAAATTTTAACCAAATTTTGCTGCTCTAATTTTTTCACCGTTCTGATTACTGTTTCTACTCTCAATCCTGTAAGATTGGCAATCTGCTGTCTCGAAAAAGGCACAACGAACTTAAATGGTTCCGTAATCTTATGATGGGTTTTCAGAAATTCAAGTACCTTATAAATCCGATGAGATGGAGCATTGATAGACATTGTAGTAAGCATTTTATGTCGATAAAACATTCTCTCGGCATTATGGCGAAGAAGATTCTGCATGAGATTCTTGTTACGATCAAGCATTGCCATGAAATCAGATTTTCCCTGTTTAATGATTAAAGAATCGTTCAGACATTCCGCATTGATGCAGTATGGAACTTCATAATGAAGAAATGTTTCCGAAAAACAGTGTCCTGCTGAAGGTAAACTGTGAATAAATTCTGATCCGTCGTCTCTATATGTATTGAGTTTAACGAGTCCTGATCGAATTTGAAAATAATACTTTGGCATCGAGCCCTCATAAAAAATAATTTGTCCTGCTTTGTATTCGCTAATTTCCGCTCCATTTTTAAGAAGAACATCTTCGTCAATTACCATAAAAAAATTTGTAATAAGTTGATAAACAAAATCTCATTAAAGTGAAACCGTATTCCCACTTATGCGATTTGTCCACCGTAAATATAGACTTATGCATTGCAAAAGTTTATGATTAGTAACATAAACGTAATATTTAGTTTTAATATAATTAGACCACAAATTTCAAGAATAGATACCACATATTCTATGTGCGGCATAGTAATTGAATAATATGTAATACACCACTACATATCACATATTATTATGATTTTTAAATTGCCTGTTTTGCGGGCAATTTTTTTTTTTAAATCAATACTACATACCACAATGTTTTATCAGGGCATATTTGTTGTTTAATCTTCACTAAAAAAAGTATTATGGAAAATTCAAAAACAATGTCGGTACTGAATGATTTATTACAGATTACCAATGACCGAATTCGAGGTTTCGAAAGTGTAGAAGGAAAGGTTTGGGAAAGTTATTCTGATTTAAAAGGTGAATATGACAAGATGATTTCACAATCAAAAATTATGAAAAATGAAATTATTAATCTCATCACAGAACGAGGCGGAAATCCTTCAGACAGCGGTTCTGTTGCAGGAAGTCTCCACAGAGGTTGGATTGATATTAAAAATTCTCTCCCAGTGACAAACAATGATCAGGAAACTTTACAAAATGTAGTTTTTGGAGAAAAACACGCCATTGAAGCTTATGAAAAAGCCTTGAAAAGTGGAGATTTATGTTCTGAAAGCTCATCAGTAATTGCCGATCAGCTTCACAGTTTGAGAATTTCCTACCATCAGTTTAATAATATTGAACATTACAAAGGCAAAGAAGATTAATTATTTAAAAACAAATTGTATGAACTACCAAGAAGCTTTACAACATAAAAAAGAATCATTAAAAAACGCAGATGAATCTGTTCTAAAAATGTTTCACCTCGTCATTGCTCCCGCCAATACTGATGAAAGTAAAAAATTCATCGATGACTTTCTTGAGAATCCCGAGAAATTTGATGATGAAAGCTGTAAAAAGTATTCATCAGACGGGCTTTTTGAAGTGGTGAGTTTTAATAAAGAAGAAAACAATTAGAATCAATTATAAGAAAAACGGTAAGAATCAACTTACCGTTTTTTTGTAAAAATCTAAATTAAATTTTTGATTTATCCATTGACAATAATTCCGCCATTTGGGTGTAAAACCTGTCCCGTAATTTGTGCTGAATCTTCTGTTGCAAGGAAAAGATAACTCGGTGCAATTTCTTCAGTAGAAGCATTTCTTTGTAAAGGCGGTTTGTTTTCATTCTCTTCTTCTTCGCCAAAAGTTTCTTTCGTTAACGGCGTTGCAACAGGACCTGGTGCGACTGCATTTACCCTGAATCCTTTTGGTTTTGACTGCAATGCCAATGATCTGGTGAAAGAAACAATTGCCCCTTTTGTAGCAGAATAATCTAAAAGTTCTTCGTGACCTTGATAAGCAACCGCAGAAGTTGTGTTGATAACACTGCTCCCCTCTTTTAAATATGGGAAAACAGCTTTGGTAAGCAAAATCATCCCAATAATATTTGAATTAAAAGTGATTCGAATATCTTCTTCTTTTAATTTTGAAATATCATCTTGCGGCGTTTGCGTTCCTGCATTATTAACTAAAATATCAATTGCTCCAAATTTTTCAACAACCTCTTTCGTAGATTTTTCGCAGAAATCATTATCGTTGATATCGCCTTTCATTATAATACATTTGCTTCCCAAAGCAAGAATTTCTTTTTTAGTTTTCTCAGCGTCATTATCATCACTGTGATAAATAATGGCAATATTTGCTCCTTCTTCAGCAAAAAGGAGAGCTACTGCTTTACCAATTCCACTACCGGCTCCTGTAATGAGGGCTGTTTTGCCTTCAAGTTTCAATTTATTCATAGTTCTATTGTATGGTTTGATATATTTTTTTAAAAATAATTGGTGATTTTTATTCCAAATGAGTTTAAAGCATTCCAAAATAAATTCGGAATAATAAACCTGAGTATTCAGAATGTAACTCAAGTTCTATAAAATATATTTAAATAAACGAGGAAGAACTTTCCTTTGTTTTAAATATTATCCAATTTAGAAATTAAAAATCTTTTGTATTATGTTTGTAGTCATTTTAAAAATAAAAAAAAGATTAAATACCACATCTTGGTCGTTTTATCATTGATGGTCTGAAAATTGTAATTTTAACATTCATAAACCAATCAATAAAATATTATGGCAACTAAAAATGTACCTGCTAAAAAAAGTACAACTGCAAAAGCATCAACAAAGGAATCAAAAACAGCTTCTAAAACTCCTGCCAAAAAAGATGCCGCAAAAGATCTGAGCGATTTGTTTGAGGACGGATTAAAAGATATTTATTGGGCAGAAAAAGCACTTACAAAAGCGTTACCCAAAATGCATAAAAATGCAACAGAACCGAAATTGAAAAATGCAATAGCAGATCATTTGGAAGAAACCAAAGAACATGTAAGAAGATTAGAAGGATGTTTCAAAGCTTTAAAAAAACGAGCACAGGCGAAAAAATGTGATGCAATGGAAGGACTTTTAGAGGAAGGAAAAAGCATTATGGAAGAAACAAAACCAGGTGCAGTACGTGATGCAGGAATTATTGCAGCGGCGCAGAAAGTTGAGCATTACGAAATTGCAACTTATGGTACTTTAGCAGCTTATGCAAAAGTTTTAAAAGAAAAAGATTGTCTGAAATATTTGCTCTCTACTCTGGATGAAGAAAAAAACTGTAACAATCTGCTCACGAAAATTGCAGATACCAATCTCAATTCAAAAGCGATTAATAATTAATTAGAAAGATCCGATAGCGGATCTTTTTTTTGCTCTATTCCTTAATATTTTAAAATTATGATAAATATAAGGAATAGATTATCAATATTGCAAATTAGTGTAATAGCATTGTATCTGTAAGTTACAATACGATTAAAAATATTTTTGAAGAACCATTTCACAAAAAAAATTAATCATGTCTTTAAATGAAAATACAGAAATCCGTGGTGGACAAGGACAGGTTCTCAGCCCAGAAACTTATCGTGACTCGATTGGAACAATGGAACAATCGGGAAAAAGAAAATGGGTTTTTCCGAAAAAACCAAAAGGTAAATACACCAATTACCGAACTATTGTTGCGTACATTTTATTAGCTTTTTATTTGGCAGTTCCGTTTGTTAAGATAAATGGAAATCCTTTAATACTGCTCAATGTAATCGACAGAGAGTTTTTTATCCTGGGGCAGCCTTTTTATCCGCAAGATTTTTTCCTTCTAACAGTAGGAGCCATCGTTGCATTAATCTGCATTATTATTTTCACCATCGCATTTGGCAGAATTTTTTGTGGATGGATTTGTCCACAAACCATTTTTTTGGAATCTGTATTTCGTAAAATTGAATTTGCCATTGAAGGTGACCGAAACCGGCAAATGAAACTCGACAGACAGGAATGGGATACCGAAAAAATATGGAAAAGATTATTAAAATGGACAATATTTTTTATTCTTTCACTTATTTTCACGCATTTTATGATGATGACCATTGTTGGTTATGAGAAAGTTTTCCAAACGGTTACGGAAGGTCCTTTTGCACATCCAACCAATTTTATTGTAATTATACTTTTTACTATTGCTTTTTATTTTGTTTTTGCATGGTTTCGAGAGCAGGTTTGTACATTGGTTTGCCCTTATGGAAGACTTCAGGGTGTTTTAATTGATAAAGAAACCATCAATGTATTTTATGATTATCATCGTGGTGAAAACAGAGCTAAATGGCGAAAAGGCGAAGACCGTGAAGCAGCTGGAAAAGGAGATTGTATAGACTGTTATCAATGCGTAGTTGTTTGTCCGACCGGAATTGACATTCGGGATGGTCAGCAATTGGAGTGTGTAAATTGTACAGCCTGTATTGACGCCTGTGATGAGGTAATGGAGAAAGTAGGACTTCCAAAAGGACTAATTCGCTATGCTTCAGAAAAAGAAATTGAAACACGTCAACCGACCCGATTTACAACAAGAATGAAAATTTTTATGATTGTTTTGGTTGCATTACAGCTTTTACTCGCATATCTTTTATACAGTCGAGGCGATCTTGAAGCTAAATTTATAAAACCTGCAGGAAGCACATTTTTTGTGAGAGATAAGATGATTGTCAATACCTACAATTATACTTTTTTAAACAAATCGAATGATAAGAAAATACTGACAATTAAAGTAATCGAACCTTCTCATGGTGAAGTTATTTACAGTGGATCAAGTAAAATAACGGTTGATAAAGATAAAATAACAAAAGGAACTGTAAACATTACTTTCCCGGAAAAAGAAATGAATTTAAGCAAACAAAATATTACAATTGGTGTCTATGATTTGAAGGGAAATCTTGTTGATTCTTATGATACTTATTTTGAAGGTCCATTTAAACTACAGTTTTAATTTGAAAAAGAGGAACACTAAAATAGTGCTCCTCTTTTTTTTATATGAACAATGATAAATTTATTTAAAAATCTACGAATCCTTCAGCAAGACATTTCCATTGTACTTTTGACAAACCGAGCATTCCTCCAACTGCAATCATAATATTTCTGATTGAATTAAAAAATCCCGCTTTTAAATTGGGATATTCATTTCTTCCGTAGATACCGGCTTTTATCCCATCTTTTTCTTTTGAAATGATAAACGTTGAGGTTGCATGACTAGAATAAAAATGAGCAATTTTTTTGGTGTTTTGTTTTACAGGATCTTTTGAAGGTCTACATTGAATGATAATCATATCAGAATTTGCAAGATCAATTGATATAATCTGAACCCAATCAAACGACCTTCCTTCACTTCCGCCTGGTCCGGGAATATCAATTCTTATGTAATCTCCAAGTTGGGGTAAACGTTCTACATTTTTTCCTGCAAAATCGAAAAGCCGGAAGTCAGTTGCACTTTCCTTACAGTAATCCCGCCATTGATTAATTGATAAAAATCGTTTTTTCAGAATAGTAAATTTCAAATCAAGATCACTGGAATTTCCAACCTCTTTTTTGCTTTCGGTATCGTGAAAGCTTCCTTTTACATGTTTAGGAACTCCCGGTATATTTTTAGGTTTCATTATAATTTATTTTTGATTTAGAATTTACTGAAATTCGTGATGTTGCTTTGAGAGTATAATTTTATAGTTGAATTTTCCTTAAATGCCTTCCTATAAATTATGTAAGACTCTTTAATAAAATCTATTGCTCAACTTGAATTTTCTTTCACGAAACTGATAAATCATAAATATTTTTGATTCCTCTAGGATTGAAAAGTTTTTCGTACGTACTGCTTTTTCTTTGATCATATCTGAAATAACCTGTGAACTGATGGTGAATATTGGAATTCATGATTAATATAGAATTTCCAAATTATGTGCAATGTTATCCTCCCTTGATATTTATTTTCAGTTAACATTAAGTTTAAATCTTAAATAAAATTATTGTGAATAAAAATTACTTAATAAAATTTATTGCAGTAAATATTCACATGAATAAAATGATCCCGATGATAATTTGATGTATTTAAAATGAAATTTTAAAGAATTTAAATATTCTGTACGAAAACTTTTGGCAGCAGAGAGATTTTGATGCATCTAATGAGTTCATAATATATCTTGTTTGGTATTTAGTAAAGCTATGAATATATTTTAGAAGATAGTTATGAGCCTGGTCATAGAATGAAATGTTTTATAAAAACCCTATTTCATTTAACTGATAAAATTAAAAAGTACTTACATTAAGGTTTTAAGCTGTTTATTTATAGATAAATGCTTAAAGGTATTAATTCCAAATAAATTGATATAAAATATATTTATCAAATTCATTCTATTCAAAAATAACCGATGTATTATAAACCAATAAATGATGAATGCTATAAGTTATTTTTATGTTTGAAGATTAAAAAAAACAAAGCTTTTAGTGTTTTAAAGAAGATTTTGAGGAATATAAAAATCGTTTGACGAAAATACAAAATGCTATAAAGTCAAAATAAATTTTAAGCATTAAATGAAATCCGAACTTTTAAATAAGAAATGATAAATGATGAATTATTTTAATATTAAATTTTCTTTAAAACTGGCACCGAAACAAATAACACCTTATTACTTTAAATAACAACAGCTTACCAATCCTAAACTATAAAATAAATCTAATTTTTTAAGAGAGTTTATTTCTAATTGTTTTTACAATTTCAGAATGAAACTTAAAATATAAACTTTGAAAAAATAAAAACTTAACTTATTGAAAATCTAATGCATAAGTTCTATATTTTTCTAATTCATATCTAATAATCATCTTTAAATTCACAATATAAAACCATTTTTTAAGAAATTTTACCTTCAATATATATTAAGGATTACATAATAATCAAAAATTGAAATTAAAAAAAAAGATTATTTTTGCGTCAATAAAAAAAATTGGTTATTATAATTTATTATCTTTAAATTAGCATTACCAACCAAAATATTAAATAAATATCACATGAAAAAGATAATTTTACTCCTTACCTGTTTTTTAGGATTCTCGGCTTTCTCGCAGATTAAAGTTTTGAAAAACGAGACATTAGTAGAAATAGGAAAAGATAATTCTGTGGGCTTATACAAGAAAGAAAATAAGTTTACTTTTAATTATCAGGATATTAATACAAGTAATCTTAATACATTCAGATCGTTTTCATTTAATGATATTAATGGTGACGTACACGAACTTTATAAGATGATTACCGATGGTTTTATTGATGCTCCGAGCGGAAATATTTCTTTAGAACTTCCTAATGACATTATTGAGCTTCAGTACGAAAAAAACTACGGACAGCCGACTGTACAGATTATTCAGTATATCAATAAAAATAAAAAATACGTTGGGAAATCCCAGTTTTTGAATAAAAAACAAATTGATAAAATTTTCGGAATCGGAACTCCAAAAGCCGGACTTTATAAAGCATCCGTAAAACAAACTCCGGTAAATCCTGTGAATAATAATACAGTGCAAACTCCGGTGAATACAGTTCAACAAAATAATAATGCTGTACCGGCAACCAAAACTCCGGTAAAACCTGCGAAAAAAAGAAAATAAATTTCCTTTTTTTAAGATATATCAACTCATTCTTACCGAATGAGTTTTTTTATTTCTATTTTTGTCAAAATATTTCAGTAATATGTCTCTTCAGGTAATTAATTTAACAAAGAAATTTGGTGAGCAAACTGCTCTTAACGACATCAATATCTCAATCGACAAAAACGAAATCATCGGTCTTTTAGGTCCAAATGGAGCTGGAAAATCTACTTTAATGAAGTCTATTGTCGGAGCTTTAAAAATTGATGAAGGCGAAATTATTTTCAACGGAAAAAATATTACCGAAAACGAAATTGAGAGCAAAAAGAACATAGGTTTTCTTCCTGAAAACAATCCTTTGTATCTTGAGATGTATGTGAAAGAATATCTTCAATTCGTAGCCAATATTCACAAAATTTCTGAAGCGAGAGTTGATGAAGTTATTGAATTAGTCGGAATTACTCCTGAAAAATCAAAGAAAATAGGACAGCTTTCTAAAGGTTACAAACAGAGAGTTGGTTTAGCTCAGGCTATTATTCATCAACCCGATTTGTTAATTTTGGATGAACCAACAAACGGTTTAGATCCGAATCAGATTCTTGAAATCAGAAATGTGGTAAAAGAGATTGGTAAAGCTAAAACCGTTTTACTTTCCACACACATCATGCAGGAAGTTGAAGCGCTTTGTACTCGTGTAATTCTTATTCACAAAGGAAATATTCTTCAGGATTGTAATATTGAAGAGTTTAAAGGGAAATTTAATAGTTTGGAAGAAGCTTTTGCGCATTATACTCAGGATTTTGAAGTTGAGGCTTAAAAATAACCAGATTAAGGCAAATTTTCTAATCATGAACAATTGGCTCTAAATTTGATTCCCCTTTTATAATTTTAAAAACAAATAAAAAATGATTAAGAAATTATTATTAGGAACTTTATGTATTGCTCAGTTTTCCTTGATTTCAGCAAATGATTTAAAACCAAATCCTATTAAAGATAACGGAACCGGATATTTTCAAAATGTTCCAAAAACCGTTATCATTAAAACTAAAAAATTCAAAGTAAGAATCGATAAACAACCAAACGGAAATTATCTGTATCAATCTTGGGGCGCAAACACAAAAATTACCTCAAAACCAAGCATGATTATCAGTGACGGAGAATTAATTCCGGACGGATCCGGAGGTAATTATTATTTCGAATTTAATAACAACGGAACATTATATCAGGTTTGGAGAAATTATCTGACCGCATCTGCTAAAAAAGCACCTTACACTTTAGTAGTGATTGATGGAAATGGTGAAACTTTAGTAAGACAAGACGCACAGGTCGTTAAAAATTAATTTTAAACAAATCAAATAATAATTCCTAATTTCACTATTAGGAATTTTTTATTTATCAAAAAACATCATGGAATTTACACTTAAAGCTAATTTAATCGATCTTATTTCAAGAGAAACTTTTCCGGCAGAAATAGTTGTTTCAAATAAAAAAATTGCTTCTGTAAAAAGAATCGATGAAACTTTAGAAACGTACATTCTCCCAGGCTTTATTGATGCTCATGTACACATTGAAAGCAGTATGCTTGTTCCATCTGAGTTTGCCAAAATTGCTGTAAAACACGGAACTGTCGGAACAATTTCAGATCCGCACGAGATTGCCAATGTTTTAGGAATCGAAGGTGTAAATTATATGATTGATAATGCTAAAAAAGTTCCTTTTCATTTCTATTTTGGCGCTCCATCTTGTGTTCCTGCAACACAATTTGAAACAGCAGGAGCTGTAATTGATTCTGATGACATCAACGAATTATTAAGCAGAAATGAAATTGTTTATTTAGCTGAAATGATGAATTTTCCAGGTGTGATTTATAACGATGAGGAAGTTCTAAAGAAAATAGCTTTTGCCAAAAAACATAATAAGCCAATTGACGGTCATGCTCCCGGATTAATGGGTGAAGGAATGAAAATGTATTTTGATGCAGGAATTACTACCGACCATGAGTGTTTCGGTCATACAGAAGCTCTCGAAAAACTGAAACATGGAGTAAAAATCATGATCCGGGAAGGAAGTGCTGCAAAAAATTTTGAAACTTTAATTCCCTTATTAAAAGATTTTCCGGAGCAGATTATGTTTTGTTGTGATGACAAACATCCTGATAATTTGATTGAATCTCACATCAATGATCATGTAAAACGAGCGTTAAAAGATGGTTATAATTTGTATGATGTTTTACGGGCTGCGTCTTACAATGTAATACAACACTATAATTTATCAATTGGATTATTGCAAGTTGGTGATCATGCAGATTTTATTGAAATTGATAATGTTGAAGATTTTAATATTTTAAAAACTTATATCAATGGTGAGTTGGTTGCCGAGAATGGAAAATCTTTCATTCAATCTGTTGAAGCTCCAACTGTAAACAATTTTAATTGCAGTTTAAAACAACCTTCTGATTTTAAAATTAAAAGTGAAAGCGATACCATTCGTGTGATTGAAGCTCTCGACGGACAATTAATCACTCATGAAATACAGGCAAAATCTCTTGTGAAAGATGGTTATTCTGAATCAAATATTGAAGAAGATATTCTGAAAATTGCAGTTGTAAATCGTTATAAAGATGCTCCAATTGCAACTGCTTTTATTAAAAATATAGGTTTAAAAAATGGAGCCATCGCTTCTTGTGTTGCCCATGACTGTCATAATATTGTCGTTGTAGGAACGAATGACGAGGATATTTGCAAAGCTGTAAACGCCATTATCAAAGCAAAAGGTGGAATTTCTCTTGCTACAGAATCCGAAGAATTGGTTTTAGAATTACCAATTGCAGGAATTATGACTCATCTTCCTGCCGAAAAAGTTGCAGAATTATATATTAAATTAGATCAACGAGCTAAAGAACTGGGAAGCCAATTGAGAGCGCCTTACATGAGTTTATCTTTCATGGCACTTTTGGTAATTCCAGAATTGAAATTAAGCGATAAAGGTCTTTTTAATGGTAAAAGTTTCGAATTTACGGATGTTTTTATTAGATAAGGGATACTTTAAATCTTTCGTCAGGTCGAGTGTTTTTAGTAATAAAATGAAGAAAAATGTATCGAGAACTTTTAATTAAATTGAACTTCTCGATATGATTTTTTTTCAAAAATCTACTCGAAGGGACGACCAGCATATCGAAATATTAACCTTAAATTAAAGATTGAGGCTAAGTTTTTTAAACAATTCGTTTTTCATTTTTCAATGCTGCGTAAAATTGGCTTTCATTAAAACTATCTTTGGCGGCACGATAACCGATATTGAAAATTTGTTCTAAACGGTCTTTTTTACGCTCAAAAGTTCCATAACTTGATAAATCTTGTGAAGATATTAACCAGTCACAATGCTCAAATTTAATCTTTTCAATACGGTAGGAAAGCAAATCATAAGATCGGGAAACAATCGCTTTAATAGACTTTAAATCGTTGATTTTAATATCATGAGGAGGCGAAACAAAAACGCCAATCAGTTTATCACAATCATCACGGATAATATCTGCCGGAAAATTATTCAGAACTCCACCATCGCAGAACATTTCTTCTCCTAAAATATAAGGGGTTGTAATTCCCGGAATTGAACAGGATGCGATAATTGCATCGGTTACCAGAAAATCTTTATCGAAAATCTTCTCTGTTCCACCAACTAATTCTGTAGCAACAATCTTGATTTCTTTATCTAAATCTCCAATTTTCATATCACGAAAAATGGGTTTCAGATAATTATTAAAAATCACCGAAGAAACCAAACCAGGTTGATTGAATGCAAAATGTTTCCAATTGAAAAAGTATACTGACTGAAAGAAATCTAAAATCTCCTCAGGCTTTTTACCAATTGCATAAAGACATCCAACGATTGAACCTGCACTGCAACAAGCCAAAATATCGACATCAATATTCTGCTCGCCAAGAAATTTTAATACTCCTGCATGAGCAATACCTTTGGTACCGCCACCCGATAAAACCAATCCCGTTTTTTCAAAGTTCATTGAATAAATTTATGAAAACAAATGATGATGATAAAGAATTTTTTCCATTTTATTATTGTTGTGTAAATGTTAATATTTCTAAACCGATTATCTAAAATAATACCATTCTATCCCAAAAAGACCTTTATGTTTTTCAAAATCAATTTTATCACCTTTATTAAACTTTCGATAGATTCCAGTGTTTACTTTAAAAATAGTTGGCTCGACATATTCTTTCAGTGTAATGATGTAAATAAATTTTTGAGTTTTAATATTAAATAAGGACTGCGTATTAATTAACTCATAATCAAAACCTTTTAAATTAACCAAATTATTTGAACGTATTTTTGCTGATTTTAACAGCATACTTTTATAATCATTCTCAGAGAGTTCTTTTTGGAAAAATGGTTTAAAATAAATAATTTTTGGAACTACTTTTAATTCATAAAAGGTATATTCAGAATATTCTGTATTGAAAGATCCAAATGAATTCTTCTGTTTATCAATAACCACAAATTCTTTTATAACAGGTTTTGAAAAGTCAAAAGAAAAATTCAAAGCCATAAAAAATGGAATAAAATAATAACATATCAAATTCAAAAATATTTTTTCGCCTGTTGAAGGATTTCTTTTAGAATAATAATAGAAACTATAAACGATGGGTATAATAAACAAGAATATTTTAATATAAAAATTAATTTGATACACCTCAAAAATCTTACTGCACAAAAAGAAATATAAGATTGGTACAAAAAAAATAAGATACCAAAAAGAATGTGTTGAATTAAATGCTGTTTTTCTAAAATAATACCTTAAAAGCTGAAGACTGAATACACACAAAACCAATATTTTGAAATATATCGACAAAATTTCAACAAATAAAAGCAAAGTGCACAAAACAATTTGTGTAAATGGAGAAAAAATGATCTTATAAATAAGCTGTGTGTATTTTTTGTTCAACTTATGTGTTTTTATACTTTAAATATATAAAAAACCACAGATTTTATCTGTGGTTCTAACATATAAATTATTGAATCTTAATTATTAATATACTTCTCAAAAATCTTAGAAAAATCTTTTTGGTTGTATCGGTCGAAACTATTCGTGTTCCAAGCAAAAATATATTCGTTGATTGCTCTTAATTCCTGGCTTTTTGAAACATTTTCCTGCTTTCCTGATGCTACACTCGTAATTGCTTTCTGAATGCTGTCATTAGAAAAGTTCAACAAAGAATGATTGTGATGAACTTCCTGCTGAATCGCCAAAAGTGCTTTGTATAAGTCTTTCAACTGATCAACCTGACCTTTTGCAACGCTGATCATTAAAGGAACATTTCCGATATTGAATGAAATTTCAACATCCAGATCGATCGTTCCCGCAGTCTGCAAAACCACATTCGAGAAAGGAAATTGATAGTATTCATACCTTCTCAAAATTCTTTTTCTGTCAATCGCACTTGCACCGTCGATATGAATCAAAGCTCTGTTTGTAAAGCAGTATTCATCTCTTTTAGATTTAATTAAAAAGAATATTTTCTCATTATCTTCAGATAAAATATAATCATCCGAATCTACTTTATCATAATCCTGAGAAGGAATAATCTTCCCGATATCACCTAATCCTAAAGCTTCCGCAGCTAATTTTTTGAACATAATTTATTTTAATTTGTATTTTTTATTAACGGAATAAAATTAAGAAAATAAGTGAGATAAAAACAAAAACCACAGAAAAAATCTGTGGTTTTAATATTGTTAAACTTGTCAAAGATCTACATCTTCGTCAAAGCAAAATTAAATGTGAATCACTTCACCGTATGCAGCAGCAGCAGCTTCCATAATAGCTTCAGAAACCGTTGGATGCGGGTGAATAGATTTGATGATTTCGTGACCTGTAGTTTCAAGTTTTCTTGCAACAACTGCTTCAGCAACCATATCAGTTACACCTTCGCCAATCATGTGACAACCTAACCATTCGCCATATTTAGCATCGAAAATTACTTTGATGAAACCATCAGTATTTCCATTAGCAGTCGCTTTTCCACTTGCAGAAAGAGGGAATTTACCAACTTTGATTTCATAACCTTTTTCTTTAGCTTGTTTCTCTGTAAGACCAACAGAAGCAACTTCAGGGTGACAGTAAGTACATCCAGGAATATTGCCATAGTCGATTTTCTCAACGTGCATTCCTTTGATTTTTTCTACACAAGTAATCCCTTCAGCAGAAGCAACGTGTGCCAAAGCCTGAGTAGGGATAATATCACCGATTGCATAGTAACCAGGAACTGAAGTTTCGTACCATTCGTTTACCAAAACTCTACCTTTATCTGTCTGGATGCCCACTTCTTCAAGACCGATATTCTCGATGTTTGCAGCGATTCCAACAGCAGATAACAGGATGTCAGCTTCAAGAGTGATATTTCCTTTTGCTGTTTTCACAGTTGCAACTACTCCATTTCCACTTGTATCTACGCTTTCTACAGAAGCGTTGGTCATAATTTCAATCCCTGTTTTTTTCAAAGATTTCTCTAAGTGTTTTGAGATTTCTTCATCTTCCACAGGAACGATGTTTGGCAAAAATTCAACAACAGTTACTTTCGTTCCCATTGTGTTATAAAAATCAGCAAATTCTACTCCGATTGCTCCAGAACCTACAACAATCATAGATTTTGGTTGCTCAGGAAGAGATAATGCCTGTCTGTATCCGATTACTTTTTTACCGTCTTGAGGTAAGTTTGGTAATTCTCTAGAACGAGCTCCTGTAGCCAAAATAATGTGAGTTCCTGTATATTCGGTAACTTTTCCTTCTTTATCTGTTACAGAAACTTTTTTACCTTTCTGTACTTTTGCAGTTCCTAAAATAACATCGATTTTATTCTTTTTCATCAAGAATTCAATCCCTTTGCTCATTTTAGAGGCAACACCACGGCTTCTCTGAATAACGTTAGGAAACTCAAAACTAGCTTCCACTTTATTCAAACCATAGTCTTCTGCATGATTAATATAATGAAAAACCTGAGCCGATTTCAACAAAGCTTTAGTAGGAATACATCCCCAGTTAAGGCAGATTCCTCCTAAATTTTCTTTCTCGATAATTGCAGTTTTAAAACCTAATTGTGCCGCTCTGATTGCAGTAACATATCCACCAGGACCACTCCCGATAACAATAATATCGTAATTCATTAGTTTAAAATTTTTATGCGAATTTAAGGAAAAATATTGATGAAAACGAAAAGCAACCTTATCAAGTTGCTTTTCCTGTTTTTTACTTATTCTTGTTCTGAGAAACCCTCCAGACAATTCCGCTGACATCGTCTGCAACGAGTAAAGATCCGTCTGCGATCTGCAAAACACCGACTGGTCTTCCGTAGACATCACCTTTCTCTTTATCTGCAATAAAACCTGTAAGAAATGGCTCATAACTTCCCGCAGCTTTACCATTTTTAAAAGGCACAAAAGCTACCTGATAACCAACCAATGAAGACCGGTTCCAAGATCCGTGCTGTCCGATGAAAGCTCCATTTTTATATTTTTCCGGAAACTGTTGACCTGTATAAAAAGTTAAGCCTAAAGATGCAGTGTGAGCTCCCAATGGAACATCAGGAACAATTGTTTTTGCTAACAAATCAGGTTGTTCTCCTTTCCTTCTCGGATCTTCGTGCTTTCCGAAATATGCATAAGGCCATCCGTAGAACGCATCTCTTTTCACACTGGTCAAATAATCGGGAACTAACTCATCACCTAATTCATCTCTTTCATTCACGACAGTCCATAATTCTCCGGTTGTAGGATTCCAACTCATTCCAACAGGGTTTCTAAGTCCTGCTGCAAATATCTTTTCTCCGCTTCCATCAGGATTTACTTCCAAAATATTGGCTCTTCGTACTTCATACTCCATTCCGTTTTCACCGACATTACTTCCCGATCCTACTGAAATATATATTTTAGAATTGTCTTTATTTGAAATTAAATTTCTCGTCCAATGATTGTTATAACCTCCTGCCGGAAGATTGACGATTTTCTTACCGGGTTTTGTGATTTTTGTTTCGCCTACTTTATAAGGATAAACCCAAAGTCCATCGGTATTTGCTACATAAAATTGATCTTTGATAATCAACATTCCGTAAGGCTGATTTAAATTATCCAGAAAAACAGAAGATGATTCTGGCACTCCATCTTTATTGGCATCTCTGTAAAGAATAATTCTGTTAGCTGATTTTCCGCCAACTTCGGCGTCACTTTTTCCGCTGATGTCATTTTTGATCTTTTCTTTTATTGTCCGTTCAGAATTGGAAAGCACTACAAAAATATCTCCGTTGGAAGTCTGAATCATATTACGAGGACTTTTAATATTCTCCGCAAATCTTGTCACTGTAAATCCTTCTGGAGCAATCGGGGTTTTTCCTGATGGCCATCCGATAACATTACTGAATTTATTTTTAGCACTTTTTTCGTCTGGAGCAGGTAACTGTAAAGTATCGGTTTCGATTTTCACCACCTCTTTCTGCGTATTTTCAGAACTTTTCTTGTCTTTGCAACTTACAACCAGCGCAAGTACAATAGGTAGAATAAATTTTTTCATAAATTTTATTGAGTGATTTGATAGATTAGCTAAAAATGATTTCTTTTCATTTCTACATTTCACGAACAAAAACTATTCCTTTTAAAGCTTCACAACAGCTTTTATGAGATAAAACTAGATTAGAATATTTAAATTATTTTTAGCAGAAACAAAGCATTACTGTTTTATTTAAACAAAAAAAAGAGAACACAAAATGCATTCTCTCATTCGATTTATTTAAAAATAAGATTTTCTCAGTAGTAAAAATCATAGATTTAGTAATTTACCTTGTACTATTCAGTAATTTTCTTTCATTCTGATATCTCATATTCAAAGCTTTCAATTGCTGTTGTTTCATCTTTTTAGTCGCAACCGGATGATTCATAATCATTTTCTTCTCTGAATTATATCTTTTCTGCAATTCTCGGGATTTGCTCTTTGTGAGTTCAGTTTTTGAAGGATGTGGCGGTGCAGGCGGACGTTTCTGTCCGTAAGTGAACGATAATCCTAATAATAAAACTGTTGATATCAATAACTTTTTCATAACATTTATTTTTTTGAATGACTTTAATAAATTAATGATTATCAATTAAATTCATTCAGATTTAAAATAAATATTACATATATCATACCAACATTTTCTGCACAATATTTTACTGGACTTCAATATTTTGCTTTAATATCAGATTTTTAGAAGAATTTCCAGCCATGATTCTGTACGTTCCTTTTTCGACAATCCAATTCATTTTTTCGTCTAAAAACTGTAATTCTTTCACAGGAACTTCAATCGAAATTTGCTTTGATTCTCCCGGTTTTAGCTCTACTTTTTGAAAACCCTTCAATTCAATAATCGGTCTCGAAACCGAAGCCAGCAAATCTTTTACATATAATTGAACGACTTCGCTTCCCGCTTTTGAACCTGTGTTTTTAACATTAACTTTAGCAACAATCGTTTCGCTTTCAGAATATTTTGTTTTATTTAATTGTAAATCCGAAATTTCAAACGTTGTGTAACTCAATCCAAAACCAAACGGATACAACGGTTCGCCGCTCAAATCATAATAATCATTTCCGCGTCCTGTCGGGTGATGATTGTACGTCAAAGGCAACTGCCCTTCCTCAATCGGAAACGTAATCGGCAATTTTCCCGAAGGATTTTCGGCTCCGAAAAGCACCTTTGCAACGGCATTTCCACCCTCTTCTCCGGGATACCACACATCTAAAATCGCACCGACTTTATCTTTCCAATCAGTAGTTTTTATCGCTGAACCACCAACCAAAACTACGGTTGTCGGCTTATTTAATTTTGAAACTTCATGAATAAATGCTTCCTGATTTCCGGGAAGGCTCAACGAAGAACGATCTTGAAATTCACCTTCATGAATTCCGGCTGTAACGATGATGTAATCTGCATTTTGAGCTAATTTTAAAGCATCATTAAAATCTTTCTGATAATCATTTAAGCCATAATTCCAGATCAATTCAATATTTGCTTCTCCTCTATTTTCATGAAATTCAATGACAATATCAGATTTTTGACCTTTAATAAAATCTACATCAACAGTTTTTGTGGAATAACTCAACTTTTCCCAATTGTCGATCATTAATTTTCCATTTAAATATAATCTGAAACCGTCGTTTCCTCTTAAACCTAACTGATATTTTCCCGAATTTGGAGCTTCTAATTTTCCTGTCCATCGAACGCTGTAATTGTCTGGTTGCAGTTTTTCAGGATTTGGAGAATATAAAGTCCATTTGAAATTCAATTGTTCGTCCTGTTTTTCAAAAGCGGGATTTCCTTTTAAATCTGAATTGGAAAAATAATTTCCTTTCAAACCTTTTTGATTTTCAAAAGATAAAAATTCGGATGAAACGGTCGTGAAATTCTTTAAACTCCAGTCGATTCCTTTTGAATAATTTACTTCAACATTTTTATTTTTAACGAAATTTTTAATTCCATCCAAAATACTTACTTTCTTGTTTCCCGGTCCGGAATAACCGCCTAATCTCGCATCAACAGCATCGGTTCCAACTACCAAAATCTTTTTTACGTTATCCGAAATCGGAAGCGTTTGATGATTATTTTGAAGCAAAACAAAAGATTCAATAGCTACTTTTTCGGCTAACGGTTTATGATTTATTTTCTTTAATTCTTCAATATTTTTATTTGATACGTAAGGATTTTCAAACAAGCCCAATTCAAATTTCGCTCTCAAAACTCTCGAAACCGCATCATCAATTCTCTCTTTCGAAATTCTTCCATCCAAAAACGGTGGCATAAATAATTTGTAATGATTGTATTCTGTCTGGAAAATCACATCAAGACCCGCATTGATCGCCTGCGCAGAAGCATCATCGTAATCTTTTGCCGTAAAATGTAGAACATTCGCACCACCAACCGCACTCGCATCACTAATGACAAAGCCTTTAAAATTCCACTCTTTTTTTAATTTTTCGGTTAGTAGCCAATGATTTGCCGTTGAAGGTCTACCGTCCAACAAATTATAAGAAGTCATTACCGAACGGCTTTTTCCCTGTTGAAAGGCTTTTTGGAAAGGAACTAAATGCGTTTCCTCCAAATATCTTTTGCTCCAGTGAATCGGATAAGAATCCCTTCCACCCTCACCAACATTCGCTAAAAAATGCTTGGGAGTAGTAATAATTCCCTGACTTTCAAATGAACTGACAAAATTCACCCCCATCTCTGAAGTCAAAAACGGATCTTCGCCGTACGTTTCTTCTGTTCTCCCCCATCGAACATCACTCGCCAGATTCACAACCGGAGTCAGAATCTGCCGGATTCCTCTCAGTTTTGATTCTTTTGCAATCGCGGTCGAAACCTCTTTCATCAGATAAGGATTGAACGTCGCCGACAAACCAATCGCTTGTGGAAAAGCGGTTGCCCCTTCTCGCATTAATCCGTGCAAAGCTTCATCAAAAGGGATAATTGGAATTCCCAACCGGGATTCTTCCACAAAATATTTTTGAATAGCATTGATTTTTTTCGCCAGTCTTTCCGCATCTTCATTGGCATTATATTTCAGCAATTGTCCGGCAACTCCACCGTCTTGATTTCCCGCACTTACCTGCAATCCGAAAATTCCGTGAGCATATTGACCTTTCGGAACATTATCTAAATCACCGGGAATCATGAAACACTGCCAGAATTTCTCTTCGGGCGTCATGCGTTTCAGCAAATCCTGAATTCTTACTTCAACAGATTGTTTCGGATCTTTGTACAAAGGTTTTTGAGCGGATATAAATACCGAACTCAGCAATGAAATTCCAATTAATTTTAATCTAAATTTCATTATTGCATTATTTGAATTACCGTTGAATATTTCAATTGAGCTCTCTCTTTTGGTAAAGTCATTTCAATTGAATTACCTGATTTTTTCCATTGAATTTTATTTTTTAAACCTAAAACTTTTAATGATTTTGGTTTGAAATTTTCAGGAATTGAAAAGCTTAAAGTTGATGGAGCCTGATAATTCGTTTTTTCATCCAAATGAAAAACATTCACCGTTTTACCATCTTTACTTTCGGTATAATAAAAATTCCCGTCGTGATAAGGTGCGACTGCTCTTGTTGCAAAAACAGCCGATTGATTGTCATCCATCCAACCAGAAATTTCATTTAATCTCTCATAAACAATCGGATCGTAATCTCCGTTTGGTCCGGGAGCGATATTCATCAGGTAATTTCCGCCTCTTGAAATAATTTTAACTAAAGTTTCAATGATTTTTTGAGATGATTTATAATTGTCATTCGGAACATACGAAAACGAGTCACCCATCGTAATACAGCTCTCCCACGGGATCGAAAGCGCATGCTCAGGAACGGCTTGCTCGGGCGTCACATAATTTTCCCACTTTCCGGGAACGGTACGGTCAACAACTATTATACCTGGTTGATTTTTGCGAGCCATTGTTCCTATTTTATCCATGTCGATGTCCTGTTCGACCTTGATGGTTCTTTGCCATTCTACACTTTGGTCGATGGTGTGGAACGGACGAACCCAGCCTCCATCAAGCCAAAGAATGTCGATTTTACCATAGTTGGAAGTGATTTCGTTGAGTTGATTGAATGTGAAATTTTTAAAACTGTTCCATCTTTCAGGATATTTTTTCGGGTCGTAATTTACATTTCGGTCTTTTGGCGGAAAATAAGACCACCAATAATCATCAGAATGCCAATCGGGTTTTGAGAAATAGGCTCCAATTTTAAAGCCTTCTTTTCGGAATGTATTGAAAATCTCCTTCGTCACATCTGCTTTGGGATTTTTTGAAAATGGAGTTTTGGGTGAGGTTATTTTATAATCAGATTCTTTGGTATCAAACATCGCAAAACCGTCGTGATGTTTTGTAGTTAAAACCACATATTTCATCCCAGCTTTTTTCGTTGCATCCGCCCATTTTTGTGGATTGAACTGAGTCGGATTGAAAGTCGTCTGAAGATTTTCATAGTTTTTCACGTATTCATCGTAAGATTTTCCGTGTTCGGGCTTTCTTTTCGTCCAGTCTTCATCTTCCGGACAAAGGCTCCAACTTTCGACAATTCCCCATTGGCTATACGTTCCCCAGTGCATAAAAAGTCCGAATTTTAAATCCTGCCAGTTTTCAAGATTCTGTACGACAAGTGGATCTGTTGGTTTTTGGTAACCGTCTGAAACATTGTGTGCCTGTGAGAAAAATGTGCTGGAAAGAAGTAAGGATGAAAGAAAAAGAGTTTTCGTTTTTGGCTTGGTGAACATTAAGTTTAGTTTTTGCTAAAATAATATTTAACCGGAAATTTTCTACCACAAAAGGCACAAAAGTTTTTTTGACACATGAGTCACATTAGTTTTAGGTTTAAATGATTGAGAATATTCAGAGCACATAATATTGAAAATCAAAGATTTTCTGTGCGAAGACAAACATGTGTGGTGTAATTCAAACAGAAATATTTTTAAATACAATCAACCTTATTTTGATTAAAAAAGTTTTGTGTGAGAGTCCAAACACCAATGTTTATACTTTATGTAAAATGACTTTTAATTAAAACACTGTTGTTTTATCTAAATGTAAAATGATTTTGAATACAAACACTCTTGTTTCAATTCAATGTAGATTGATTTTGAATACAAACACCCCTGTTTGGACTTAATGTAAGTTTTATTTGACTATAAACATATCTGTTTGTACATAATGTAAAACGACTGTAAGCTAAAATACACCTGATTTAATTCAATGTATAATTTATTTAATCAAGTTTTGAAAAGCGGTGTCTACCGTTGAATAATTGAATTGGAATTTGTTTTGAATGAGTTTTTCGGGGTAAACATTTCTGCTTTTTAAGAGTAATTCGGTTTCGGTTCCTAAGAAAATTGAAGCGATTTCCAATTGCCACACTGCTGCGTTGAGGCCAAAAGGAATTTTCATTTCTTTTCTCAGTTTCCGCATAAATTCTTCGTTGGATAAAGGTTTTGGTGCGGTGACATTGATTTTTCCTGAAAGATTTTCGTTTTCAATAATATATTCAATAGCCCTGCAGAAATCTTCAATGTGAATCCAGCTTATATTTTGATTGCCTCTACCCTGTTTTCCACCTAAACCTAATTTTGTAATTATCTTTAATTTGGTGAAAGCACCACCGTTATTTCCTAAAACGATTGAAGTTCGTAATGCTACTTTTCTGACGTTAGCAGTTTCTGTTTTAAAAAATTCCTGCTCCCAGCTTTTACAGATATTCATGGAGAAATCGTCTCCAATTACACCGTCACTTTCTGTGTTTAAATGTGTTTCAGAATGGGTATAAATAGTTGCCGAGCTGGAATTAAGCCATACTTTTGGTTGGGTGATACATTGATCAACGGCTTCCTGAAGAACTTTTGTACTGTTGATTCTTGATGTTAGGATTTCTTTTTTATTTTCTTCTGTATAACGGCAATCAACAGATTTTCCTGCAAGATTGATGAGGACATCAGCATTTTCAAGCGAATTTTTCCAGTTGCCTAATGTTTTTGCATCCCAGTGAATTTCGTTTTTTTGTTTTGGATTTCGGGTTAAAATATAGACTTCATTTCCTTTGTAATTAAAGTATTTTTCAAGGTTTTGTCCGAGAAATCCGGTTCCAGCAGCAATGATTATTTTCATTTTGGTTTGGTTGTTTATTGATGTTTTTTAGTTTGAGATGCTTCGACAGGCTCAGCATGACATTACGAACAAAATTTCACCTTATTTTTTAACTTTTTACTTGGCTCTTGAGATACTTCTTCATTCTTACTTCAATTTCAGAACCTTCGGCGAGCATTACAGAGAGTGGTTTTTGATGATTTAGGCATTCGAAATCTTTTCCGTAGACTTGTTTGAAATCTATTTCGAGTTGATGACTTTTTACCGGATACCAATCCCACTTTGGATGACAGACTTCGTATTCTGAAGTTTTGTCTCTGCGTTTTGTGAAGCCCCAGTAATGTTCTGTGATGAACTCAAATTCAGATTTGTTTTCCATTTTCTGAGATTGACTTTCGGCGGTGATTTGTATGGAATTCCAATGGTCTTCTTTCCAAGAATATTTTACAATCAGGTCATCTTCACTGTAATGCATTTCGTTTTTCATTTTCCGGGTTTTATAATTTTCCTGATAAACGGAGTTGGCAACGATACTCAGTGCATATTTCGGTACAATTTCTTTGATGAAAACCACGCCTCTTTTCCATTCATTTCCCTCTTTTTTCTTGACGTAAAACCTGAGATTTACTTCTTCAAAGTTCTGTGGAAAGGAATGGGCAATCCGAGAAGTTTGGTATTTAAAAACATAAAACCTACCAGACTCACATAGCATTTGTCTTTATAAAAATCGAGTTCAGTTCCAGCAGGAAGATACTTCTTTAGAATTTCGGGATTGATTTCGTAGTTGATAATAGCGAGCTTACGCCATTCGGCTTGCAGGAATTTCATTTTATTTGGATGTTAAATGTTAGCTTATGGGTTTTACTGTGAAACTATTTCAGCGGTGGTTTTGATAACTTTATTGCGTTCCAAGAGAAAGTTTTTCATATAATTTTTAAGAAAAAATCTGTTGAAAAGCTTTCCGATAATTCCGAAAGGTGATTCAAATTCTAAAATATCAATCATTATTGTGTTTTTACCTTCTTGTTTAAAAATATGCTGATGTTTAAATGATTTAAATCTACCTTTCAACATCTCATCTGTAAAATGAAAAGGTTTTTCCATCTGTGTAATTTTGGATTGATGGGTTTGAAAAAATCCTAAATGTTTGCCGCGCCAAGTTACTGTTTCATCTTTTTCAATTAATCCTGATGTCCGTCCGGCGATTGCCTTCTCACGGGTCTTTGAAACTGATTTTTGGTGCAGATCAATATCTCTTGACAAATCGAAAACGGTTTGAATGTGGGCTTTGATGATGGTTTCTAAATAGATCTTTGACATTTTAAAATGTTTGTTTTTTATTTAATTCCGGGAGAACTTTATCTATTCTTTCTGCAAGTTCGGGTAATTTTATGGTCGGAATGGCAGGAAAAAGATGATGTTCCATGTGATAAAACATACTGAAAGTTAATTTATTTTTCCAGAATCCGCGCTGTGTTCTTGCGATATTTGGATTTTCATGGGTATCATGATGAACGGTCCAGACTGCGAAAAATGCCATTAAGATTTCTCCGAAGAACATAATTAAAATATGATAGATGAGAAAATCAATTTTAAAATAAAACGTTACAAATACGAAAACAGAAATTGAAATCAATTCAAAAACCATATTCTTTTTATAATTTTTATTAGCCAATTTAAAAGTCATCCAATGAATGAGAAACATATGTTTTGGTCCATATAAAATCGCTTCGTACCACTTCATCGACGCAGATTTCCCTTCATAATCTTCCTCAGAAAGACAGTATTTATGATGTCTTATATGATTAAATTTTACAGCATGAATTGACGTTACCATTGAAATACTATTTAAATACATCGAAAGCCAGGTGAGAAATTTTCCTGTTCCCAAAGAATTGTGAAAACCGTTGTGAACCTGTCTTAGAGCCGTCAGAAAATAAAATCCTGAAAAAGGAAGTGCAGCCCAATAATATCCTTTGTAAGCCAAAAACAACGAGATAAAAAACCATGGCAAATTGATATTGTTTTCAATCAACATTTCCTTTATTGAAAGAGATTTCAGGTCTTTCCATTGTACTTTTTTTATTAATTCAGTATGATTCATTTTTTTAGTTTTTAATGGTAGATTCTAAGTTATGTACATGAAATTCAATTTGATATACTTAAAGCTTCATTTTATAATCATTAGATTTATCCCGACAGTAAAATATATAGGCAATTGCAAAAAAAGGACTTATAAATAATCCATAAAAAGGAAGTAAACTTATGAGATCAATATTGATATTAAAACTATTTAGTAAGAAGGCAAACCAGATTGGTAAAATCATAATTCCATAAATTTTCATAAAAAGATCAGACCAAAATCCTATGAAAAGTTTAATGATATAACTGAATAACTGAAAGCCTCCAACAATGAAATAAAAAAGCATCCACATGTAAAAAAATTTGTCCTCAACTAGGCTATATATAAAACTTACAAGTAGATATCCAACCAACACTATAAGTTGCAAATAATAATCAATTTTTAAAAAAGTTTTCATGGTACTAAAATTTTAAGGAGTTACTCTCTTGGTTTTTCCACCAAAATAAAATATGAGAAATAAATGAATGATTAAATTTTTCATAACAATCAATTTTAAATTTAAGAATTAACTACCTCTTCATTTTGAATTTTATCTTTATTCATGGCGTGTTTACGGCCTTTCAGAAATAAAAGTAAATTCAGAAGCATCATCACACCAAGATAAATTGAAAATCCACCAATCTTTTTACTTAAAGCAACGACCAATCTTTCAACAGTTTCGATTTGGAAAAACTCAATGATACAAAGAGCAAAACCTATATTTAAAAGGTAAAATCCAATTTTGAATAGTGAATTTGTTGCCATGGCAATATCTTCTTTCTGATGAAAAATATCGATCATAAAAGTTTTTGAATTTTTAAATAAAAACTGAGAAACAAAAATCGTCAACATGATAACAATCGGTAAATAAATCATGTACGCTGAAAAGTTGTAGGTTGCTGTGGTTAAAATAGTTGCCGTCATAATTGTATTATTTTATGGTTAAATTTTTTCTTAAAAAGTACAGTGCGAAAATATTCGTGAAATGTAAAAAACAAAGAATCAAAGTGATATATCCAATTTTGATTGCCGTTACAGCCAAAACTTCTTCCATTGTATTTACTTTATTCCAAGTCGACAAACTGATGGCAATGTATCCGAGATTAATCAGATAATAACATCCCAAAAGAATTCTGTTAATCGTCAAGCAGAGATTTTTGTCATTAAGCAGATATTCCAAATACGTTTTTCCTGCGTTGTAACATCTTCTTCCGACATCAATCGTGATATACGAACTGATCGCAAGAAAAAACAGATATGAAATAAGATTAAACATTTTATAAATATTGTATTTTCAGTAATTTTTGAAACTTAAATCGAAATAAAACAAGGATTTTAAAGTCCTTTCTATTTCAGTAAATTGGTGATCTTTCCGACCAGCCAATGATCATCACTTTTTATGGCGAGATCCATAATATTGTTGATTTTTCCTGTTACGGAACTGAAATCATCCATTAACTTGATAAATTCTTTAGCTCCTTCAGAATCTTTGTCTTCAATATTTTTAAGTTCTTCTAAAAAAGAAATTACAGGTTCTATTTCTCTTTTTCTACGCTCTTTCGTAATCTGTTTGAACAGGTACCAAACATCTTTCTCAGCTAAAAAATACTCTTTTCTTTCACCTTTTACGAATTCTTTTTTCACAATTCCCCAATCCATCAAAGCTCGAAGATTCATATTTGCATTTCCTCTTGAAATTTTAAGCTGTTCCATCACCTCATCGGTAGAAAGTGCCTTTCCACTTGCCAAAAGTAAAGCATGAACTTGTGCCATAGTTCGATTGATTCCCCAATTGGTAGCAAAAGTTCCCCAAGTTTGAATATATTTTTCTTTAGCTTCTGAAAGTTGCATTTTCTTATATTTTAATTTCTATTACAAATGTAATAATAGTTTTTGAATTTTCAATAATTATTGAAAGTTTATTTTAAATAAAAACAGACATCTTTTTAAACGTCTGTTTTTATTGATTAATTTACTGACTTATATTTTTGAACTAGTTTGATAAACTCTGATCTATAGCCATCTTCATCTCTGCTAATTCCTTGTTTTGCCAGACTTTCGATTTCGTTCAGTCCTTTTTTAGTAATAAGTTTTGAATCTCTTAAAACCAACCCGAACCATGCAACAGATGTAGCAAATTTAAAATCAGGGCTAGCTGTAGCCATTCTGTAATCTGAGTTTTTAACAATCTGACTGATTTCCGTGCTCTTATTACCGTCCGGCTTTTTGTATCTGAATTTTACGGTTGCCAGTTCATCCCCGAAACCTGTAGAATTGTTGGATTTAGAATATTTTGTCTTTATTTCTTTAGGTACAAATTCAGAATTAACATCTGAGGGAATGATTTCATACAAAGCCGTTACGGTGTGACCACTTCCCAATTCTCCGGCATCAATCTGATCGTTTTCGAAATCTTCATTTTTCAGCATTCTATTTTCATAACCAATCAGACGGTAAGATTTTACGTATTTGGGATTAAATTCTATCTGAACTTTCACATCTTTTGCAATCGTATAAATATTTCCGGCAAACTCTTTTCCCAGAAATTTATTGGCCTCCTGAATATTGTCTATGTAACCATAATTTCCGTTTCCTTTATTGGCTAAAGTCTCCAATTTATTGTCTTTGTAATTTCCCATTCCGTAGCCAAGACACGTAAGAAAAATTCCAGATTTCCTCTTTTCCTCAATCAAAGACTGGAGATTAGCTTCAGAAGATGTTCCAACATTAAAATCGCCGTCCGTTGCCAAAACTACTCTGTTATTTCCGCCCTTAATGAAATTTTCTTTTGCCAGTTTGTAGGCCAGCTCAATTCCTTCTCCACCTGCAGTACTTCCTCCTGCTTCAAGTTTGTCAAAAGCTTCAAGAATTTCACCTTTTTCTGAAGCTGATGTAGAGGGTAGAATGACACCTGCGCTTCCTGCATAAGCAACAATTCCGACTTTATCTTTAGAACTCAATTGGTTTAAAAGTATTTTTAAAGACTCTTTCAACAACGGTAATTTGTTATCGTCACTCATCGAACCCGAAGTATCGATTAGGAAAATAATATTAGAAGGTGGCAAATTATTAATTGGCACATTTTTACCCTGAAGCCCAATTTTCAATAATTTATGCTTAGGATTCCAAGGCGAATCGCTGTATTCTGTATTGATAGAAAATGGATGCTGAGATTGTGGTTGCGGATAATTGTACTTAAAATAATTGATCATTTCTTCGATTCTCACGGCATTTTTATCTACTTTTTGACCTTCATTAATCATTCTTCTGATGTTAGAGTACGATGCGTTATCCACATCGATGGAAAAAGTAGAAACAGGCTGGCTTTTGGTGAGCTCAAAAGGATTTTCGATTAGAGATGCATATTCTTCGTTTTCTGTATCTATTTCAGTATTTGTTACCTGATTATCTTGAGCAGTTTTATCAACTTTCATTTCTTTCGCCACCATTGGAGCTTCTGATATCATATCCATTGAAGTAACAACTTCTTCCTTTTGCTTTTGACAACTTACAATGATCGATAATGATAAGATTGCGATAATAATTTTATTCATAATGATGTGATTTTAGTTATTTAAATATAAAAAATTTAATCTAAATGATTAAGGCTCTATTACAGCTTTAATACCTTCATTCCAAAACTTAGATTCTGGCATATAATAAAGATATACGTTGCTTGCTTTTCCTGTGTATTCTCCAGCAAATTCCACTTTTAAATCGAGATTAATAGTTTTCGTTTCATTCGCATCAAAATGTTCCCAGTATAAAACCAGATAATTATCAAATATTTCATAATAAGAAACCTGTTTTTTATCAACCATATCTTTCAACAAAGCATTTTGTAAAGTCAATCCGGCAGGAATTCCGATTTTTGCTGTGGTCATTGGTAGATCTCCGTTGATTTTATTTTTTAACGTCACTGTCATTCTGTTAATCTCTCCTACTTTTGAAATTTCAGATTTCAGTTTTGTTTCTAAAGTCACTGGAATATTTTCACTTTTCGGAGCTTCTAAAGTATAATATTGATAATCTAATTTGTAGGGTAAACCTCTATCGCATAAATACTCCACGTTTAATTCATTTTCACCTTTCTTAAAAGCTGAAGAGAACATGATGTTTGGAGATACTTTTGCGTTATTGATTTTAATTTCGGGTTTATCTATTCCAAATAACTGTTCGTTTTTTGCGAAAAAATCTGATAATGCCTCTAAAGCCACAGTCGTAGCTTGTGTCGAACCAAATCCGTAATATCCGTTGTAATTAATCAATTCATCTGCAACTTTTGCAATTTCCAACTGATTATTTTTTTCACTTTTCTGCAACGCCATCATATATAAAGAAAGCGTTTCTGCATTGGCTGAAATTCCACCTGAACCTGTAAATGTTGTCTTGGTTTTTACCTCTTTATTCCTATATTGATCATTTAAAATTGAAATTAAATGAGCATAATCATTGCTTTTCCCAAGATTAGAAGACGCATTCGCCATTAAAGCCAACTGATAAGAATCTTTCGTTGCCAAAGCTCTTTTTAAGCTGGTTTCATAAGTATCCTGAATTTCATTTTTAAAACCAAGCTTCGACAAAACATACAAAACATACATATTTCTCGACCATGAATATTCAGAATAAGCTGATTGAGATTCATAACTTCTTCTCACTTCAAAAAGTCCGTTAGAATTTTTCTTTGACAATATAAATGAAGAAAGATTCTGAACCAATTTGGCATCAACATTTACATATTTCTTTAAATCTCTGAATTGCAGTAAAGCGAATGCAGACAAAGCAACGTCAGACTCATTTCCGTTGAAATAAGAGAATCCACCGTCTTTGTTTTTATAAGAAAGCATTTTTTCAAATCCTTTTTTCATGTTTTTCACAACAGTAAATTCCGTTCCTGAACTGATTTTGTTGGTCGTTTTTAAATAATTCAAAATAAAAACATTGGGATAAACTGTAGAAGAAAGCTGCTCGAAACAACCGTAAGGTTCACGTTTTAATCTTTCAATATCTTCAAACATTTGTAAAGCAGAGTTTTCGTAAACATAATATGATGCTTCAAAACTTCCATTTACATATTCAGGAATGTCGATTTTCGTATTTTCAGGCTTGTTATTTACGATAGAAAAATGATGCAGAAAGCCTTTTTCTTCAACTTTCAATGGCAAAATCATTGTTTCTCTGAATTCATTTGATTTTACGGTAAACTGAATATTTGAACTGATTAATTTATCCGTCTGCATTTTCACAAATAATCTTCCGGATTCTAATGGTTTTAGCGTAATCAAACTGTCTGCTTTCATCAGCTTAATATGATTCGGAACAATGACATTCATCGTTAACGTTTTTGTTTCCGAAGAATTATTTTTAATGACGACAGGAATCGTCATTTGGTCAGTTCTTGTTAAATATTGCGGAATTTTTGCATCGATTGAAATTAAACTTTGTGCTGCATACGTAGTTTCATCTCTACCGATTAATCCTGAAGTAGCAATTCCTTCTGTCATAATTCTGAAAGCAGAATTGGCATCAGATTGATAAAATTCTACTTGAGCTTTTCCATTTTTATCGGTTTCTAAAATTGGATTCCAATATAAAGTTTCTCGGTAATCGTGGCGATATGAAGTGTTTGTGGTTTTATAAATTGGATAAGAAAATTTTCTGTAGCCATCATAAAGATAAGATTCACCGTAAATTGTCAAACTATCTCCAGGAATATTTTTTACTGCAAAATAAGTTTCAGGGGTGATGTCGAATTTTATATTTGAGTTTCTTCTATTTTTTGAATTGATAATAATCACTCCGTTCGAACCTCTGTTTCCATAAATCGAAGTTGCTGCTGCGTCTTTTAAAACAGAAACAGAATTGATATCACCCGGATTTAAATTTCTAAATTGAGTAGCATTAGAAATAATCCCATCAATAACATATAAAGGATCAGCATGCGCTGTTATTGAAGATATTCCTCTAATCACAACATCTATTTTACTTGAACCAGGTGAACCGGAAGAAGAACTTATTGATAATCCTGCCACTTGACCTTGTAAAGATTGTAAAAAAGATACATTTGGTCTATTTTCAAATATTTCTGAGCTAACAGTTACAGTTGCCGCAACAGATTTCGATTTTGTTTGTGTTTTACTATAACCTAAAACGACTACTTCTTCAATACTTTTCTCAGTATTACTCGAGTCTGATTTTCTAATTGATGGTAATTTTTTTAAAATATCTTGAACACCTTGGGAAATTGAAGGCTTTTTCTCTTTAATCTCTGCATCTTTTATAACCTCTTCAATATTAATATTTTCTAAAGATTGCTTTTCTAAAGGATTAATATTCAATTTATAAGAAAGCATTCTAACATTCACTTTCTGTTTTTTTGCTAAAGATTTTGCAATAATTGTATGTTGATAAACTCCGTCTAAATCTGAGAAATAAAACAATCCGTTTTCTGAAGTAATCTGTTTTTTAATCTTAGAATTTCCTTCAACCAAATACACTTCTGCTTTTACCGGTTTTTTATTCTCATCTTCTACAATACCATAAATCGGGTTGATTTTTTCAGGTAAATATTTATAATTTCCGGTTTTTTCAACATCAGGATTCATTTCAAAATATCGGTAACCGTTGGTCAACATCACTAAGTCTAAACTTTTGGTTGCTTTTTCTTCTTTTTTATCAAAATAAAACTGTGGTCTTTCTATTTTTCCTCTCAGTTCAGAATCCAATAAAATCCAGGAAAGAATATGGTTTTGTTTATCATCTGCATAAGTCCAGAGTTTATCATCAACTACACTCATTGAAAGATTGGCTGGAATAGGCTGATTGTTTTCGTCGGTTGTTTCAACATTGACAATTACTTTTTCTCTCGGCAAATAATTTTTCTTTGTTGGGGTAATTTTCACCTTCATCTGCGTATTTTCATTCGCAAAAACAATTCTTTCCGCTAAAGGAATCTTGTTTTCAATGACCGTAAATCTGATAATCCCAATGGAAAGTTCTTTTTCTGAAATATCTATAACGTTTAATCCCTGTTTTAAACTTAAAGATTTAGAAAACACTTCTTTCTCTTTAAAATTTCCAATGATTAAAACATTTTTCGCAGAAGTTGAATTGATCATTAACTTAACATTCTGATTCTCTTTTTTAGCATTAAAAACAATTCCGTCATCTTTTGCGGTGGGAAGTTGGTAGATTTTATCAATATTTTCGGGCTTGAGAACTTTGGCGTAATACATTTCACCTATTTCCGGAGTAAAAAGAAAACTTCCCATGCCGAAATTATAGGCTGAAACTTCAGTCAATTTCTGATGATTCTGATTATAAATTTCTAAAACTGCATCAACAGGTTTTTCAAATTCATCCAAAGCCTTAAAAGCGACATTTTGTTCGATTCCGTTAATAAAAGTTCCGCCTTCAGGCATAAATTTTAAATCTAAATTATTCAGAACAATCGGGATGTTTCTCGAAATAGATTCTGTAAAACCTTCGTAATTGACTTTTATGCTCAATAAAGCATCCGAAGATTTCAGTACCTCAGGAAGTTTAAATTTTAATAAATATTTTCCTTCTTTATCACTAATCAATGATCCTTCTGTAATTTTTTCACCATCATGACTCACTGTAAAAAAAGCTTCATAAAAAGGAATCGGAAGATTACTTAAACTTCTCATCGAGAAATCGGCCAGAACCTCATCTCCTGCTCCATAACCTTTTTTAGGAAAGTCAAGTTTCATTAAAATTCTTGGCGAAACAATTTTTTGGAGGGTAATTTCTTTTTCAAACACATTTTTTCCGGTTTCATTCTGCATCCAGGCTGTAAAAGCTCTGATTTTGTAGATTCCGCCTTTCATATTTTCCGAAAAACTGAAAGCACCTTCTGCATGACCATTTTTTATTGCATATTTACTTTTTTTCACAACAGCTCCGCTTGGATCAACCAATTCTACATTCACGGTCCTGCTTTGATTGGCGGGAAGATTATTTTCAGCCTGAATAATAAATATTTTGAAATACATTTCCTCTCCAGGTTTATAAAAAACATGGTTGGTCTGTATGTAAGTTTTCTCTTTTTTAAAATCACTAAATTTAGTCTGCCCATTGAAAAACAGACATGAAAACAGAGTAAAAACAAAAGTTATATTAAATAAAAATCTAAAGTTCATCGTTTAAAATTTAAAAGAAACTGTACAACCATACGTTTTAAAAGATGGCAAATTGAAAAAATCCAAACCTCGGCTGTTATCAAAATCATAAAAATTTTGATTAGAATCTACCCCGCTGTTTGCCTGCCAAAGGAAAATATTGTTCACATAAAAACTTAGTCCTAAAGCTCTTCTGAGTTTTCCAATATCAAAATAAGCTGAAAGTGTAATATCATTAATCCTGACGTAATCTGCTTTTTCAACATAATCTTCAGCAACGCCGAGAAAACCATATCTCGTCCAACGGTTCTCGCTTACCGGTTGATTAGGATTGTAAAAATTCACCGGAGTTTGGTTGACATTTCCATTATAATTGACGCCTTCAAAAACATAATTTTTAACATTTCTTTCATCTGCTGAAGTTTGGGAACGACCGTAATAATCGAGAACAGCCCGAGTTCCGTTCCATATTTGTCCGCCTTTTTTCCATTCCCAATTGATGTCTAAAGCAAACATTTTGTAGGTGATATTGTGAGAAAATTTCATAACAAAATCCGGAGTGGGATCTGCAATCATTTTCATTCCGGAAGCTTTCACGGGATAACCATAATCATCGATAACGATTTTTCCTTCTGTATTTCTTTCATAATAACTTCCCATCACAGCTCCTAAAACCTGACCTTCAGACAATGTTTTATAAATATCATTAAAACCTGAAATCATTAGATTATTGTAACCGGAATTTACATGGTCAACGATATCTGTGTATTTAAAAAATGAAGCTCTACTGCTTAAAGAAAAATTTTGGTTGGTGATTATTTTGTCATAATTAAAATTTACTTCGTATCCTTTATACGTGTGATCTGCTAAATTTTTTAAGACTAAATTCTGTCCTTCAAAAACCGGAAAAATATCATCAGAAATTTTACGATTGAAATATTCTGCACTTAAATCTATTTTTCGATTAAGCATTAATTTAAAACCAGTTTTCCATTCTTTAATCTTAATATTTGAGAGATTTTTAAATGTCTCTACTTCATTTAATGGAAAATATTGATAAAAATTCTGAGCAGAAAATTGTGTTGTCGCATAAGAGGAATATGATTTTGCTATTTCCGGTTCTGCGGCTAACTGCGTGTATGCTCCAAGAAGTTGAAGTTTGCTTCCGTAATTATTAAATAAATTTTTAAAAGTGAAATATCCATTCGCTTTCGGAAGCCAATAAGCATTTTTTGATGAGGTATTTGAAGTGTAAAAAGAATTTCCAACGTTTACCCCAAATTCTATATCATCATAATCATCGTAATCCAAATTATAATTAAAAATATAATCCTGTGACGTTCTCTGATAAATATAATTTCTTCCTAAACTGTGATTAACACTTACTTTTCTATCATTAAGAATATGATTTAAACTAAACTTGTTTTTCAAATCACGATCTTTCATTTCATAAGTTGCCAAAATATTCGAATTGTAAAACTCGTTTTTCTGATCTCTTCTATTGTACAATCCGTTGATAAAACCATTGGTTGAAGGCTTGTAAACATCACGATGCATTATGTCCTGATTATCGTAAGCCTGACTGATATTCAGTTTAAAATCATCCCAGCTTTTACTTACATCAAAATTAAACTGGCGGATATTTTCGTAATAATTGTATTTGTTTTCCTGTTTAAAAAGAAAATCAGGATTGTCTGCATACAAACTGTAACTTCTCTGCAAACCATTGCTGAGATAGGCATTCTGCTGATTAGAAAAAGAAACCGGAGTCAGTAAAGAGTTTTGATAAGCTCTGTTAAAAAGCCCTATTCTATTGGTATTGGTTGCTTTATTTTCTTCATAATTAAATCCTGCATTGACATCAAAATTTAGAATTTTTGTACTGAATTTAGTCTTAAATGAATTGACAATATCATATTGATCCACAAAATACATCTGATCTTTTTGCTGACCAATAGTAAAAGAAAGTCGAATATCATCATTGTAACCACCATTCTTAATAATTGCATTCAGATTCAACTGATTGCTGTAACCAACCGTTGTCTTAAAAATATTATTATTGTAAGCTTTTGCAGGAGAAACTGCATTAGATAAATCAACCAATTGTCCGTTGACATCATATTCATACGGCTGTCCGTTGAACCCTAAAGTTGAAATATCAGGTCCGAAACTGAACATTTCGCCTGTATCCGGTTCTTTCCAAACGAGCAAACCATTTTCAGATCTTCCCTGAACATAACGACTTTGTGTCTGTGGAATTCTGTTTCTGTTTTTTATATCTAAAGAAGTGCTGAAACTTCCGTTAAAAACAAGATATTTTCTGGGCTGACCTTTAATTTTATATAAAGAATCTGACTTCAGTTTAAGCTTTCTCACCGCAGAAAATTGACGGTCTGAATTTTTACTTAAAGAATCGTAAGAATGTTCTATACTGAATTGATCATTTAAAGGTTTTTCCAACAGACTTTCATAATCTTTGGAATTGATGTCTTTTACAGTTTCTCTTGAAATTTGTCTTTCTAAAAGATATTTTAACTCATAAACTCCCCGAACAACCTCAATACTTTTTCCGTTATTCCAAACTAAAGTGTCGTATTCTTTTGCGGCAATAATTGCATAGCCTTTTTCATCGGTTAATTCATAAACTCCGCTGTTTTTGTTGAAAATTTTCAGAAAACTCTGAGGCTTTTTCTTTTCATTAAAAAACGTTCCCGAATAATAACGCTGAGAATCCTGCGCAAAGGCAAACTGTACCGCAAATACAGGCAATAACAGATAAACTTTTTTCATCTTCAATAATATTTCTAAAAATAGAGAAAAAAAAGAAATCTCCGAAGAAATTTCTTTTTTTGAAATGTTATTTTTGTGTCGACCTGTATGTTTCCACTAATCTCACAAACTCAGCTCTGTAACCTTCATCATCTTTCCCTCTACCCTTTTTAGCAAGATTTTCTATTTCTTTTAAATCCTTATTTTTGATTAAAGCAGAATTTCTTAAAACCAATCCGAACCAAGCCACAGATGAAGCAAATTTGAAGTCATTGCTTGAAGATGAAAAAGATTGATTGGTATTTTTAACTACCTGAATAATTTCAGAACTTTGATCACCATCAGGTTTTTTGTACCTGAATTTTACGGTTGCCAATTCATCATTAAAATTTTCATCATTTGTATTTTTAGTATACTTTAAATCATTTTCTTTTGGTAAAAATTCAGAATTCACATCATTCGGGATGACTTCGTATAAAGCGGTAACGGTATGTCCGGTTCCCAATTCTCCCGCATCAATTTTATCGTTGGTAAAATCTTCATTCTTCAGTTTTCGGTTTTCGTAACCAATCAAACGGTAAGATTTCACATATTTCGGATTGAATTCAATCTGAATTTTTACATCTTTAGCAATCGCGTACATACTATCGGCAAACTCTTTTCCAAGAAATTTATTGGCTTCCTGAAGATTATCGATGTACGCATAATTTCCGTTGCCTTTATTCGCTAGAGTTTCCATTCGATTGTCTTTGAAATTTCCCATTCCGAAACCTAGACAAGTAAGAAAAACTCCCGATTTTCTTTTTTCTTCCACCAAACTCTGAAGGTCGTCTGTAGAAGATGCTCCAACATTGAAATCTCCGTCTGTTGCAATGATGACACGGTTGTTTCCATTTTTGATGAAATTTTCCTGAGCCAATTTATACGCCAGTTCAATTCCCTGTCCGCCTGCTGTACTTCCGCCTGCCTGAAGTTCATCTAAAGCTTCTATAATTTTGTTTTTTTCTTTTGCTGAAGTGGGAGGTAAAACCATTCCTGCACTTCCGGCATAAACAACAATTCCTACTTTATCAGTTGGTCTTAACTGCTCTAAAAGAACTTTAAAAGAAGATTTTAGAAGCGGTAATTTATTCGGTTCATCCATCGAACCCGAAACATCAATCAAAAAAACAAAGTTTGAATTCGGAAGTTTATCTGTCGGAATTTCTTTTCCTTGCAAACCAATTTTCAATAACTTATGTTTGCTATTCCAAGGAGAATCGTTGTATTCTGTATTGATAGAAAATGGCTGATCATTTTTCGGTTGAGGATAATCATATTTAAAATAATTAATCATTTCCTCAATTCTCACTGCATTTTTATTCACATATTCTCCATTGTTAATCATTCTTCGAATGTTGGAATACGCCGCTTTATCCACATCAATTGAAAATGTAGAGACTGATTGATTTTTCGTTAACTCAAAAGGGTTTTCTACGAAAGCATCGTATTCTTCATTATTGATTTGCTGAATTTGTTTTGATGCATTAATACTGTCATGAACTTTTTGTAGTTTTTCAAAAGCTTTTCTTTCTTTTCTCGAAAGTTTTTTAGTTTTGATAATAATAACTCCGTTCGAACCTCTGTTTCCATAGATTGCTGTTGCGGAGGCATCTTTTAAAACTTCCATACTCTTAATTGAATTTGGATTTAATTTTCTGAATTCATCAGCATTTTGTGGAATACCATTAATCACATATAATGGCTGTGTATTTTCGTTTAAACTACTAAATCCTCTAATCATAACAGTCGGTTTTGAACCAGGTTGACCACTTCCAGTACTAATATTGACTCCAGCTAGTTGACCTTGAGCTATATTCAATACATTAGCACTTGGACGATTAATATATCCGTCAAATTTTGATTGATCAAGATAATTTTTTCGTTGTGAAGATGTTGTATTGTTAGCAGATAATTTCATTGTGCTAGTTACAGCAGATTGTTTAGTCGTAGTTTTATAACCAATTAACACCACTTCTTCAATCTTGGTTTCTTTATCCTCTTCATCCAAAACTCCATCATGGTTTGGTTCCATGTAAACAATATTATCTTTTGTAACATTTGAGCTTTGTGGAGGTATTTCATTATGGTAAATAGGAGAAATTTCAGGTACAGGAACAACCGATTCATAAGCCAAAACTTCAGGTTTCTGAATATCTTTTTGAGCATGAATTTCCTTCTCAATATTAGATTTTACCGTACTGTCAATTGCTCGGATATCTGAATTAACTTTTGGTAAAACTGTATTCTGAGTAATTTCATTTTTATTAATTTCAGAAACATCATTTTTATTAATAAAATAAAACGCACCCAAACCAATGATCAAACTTGCAGCAATTCCGTAGGGAAACCAAATTGGGATTACTTTCTTTTTGTCGTCTTTTTTATCTAATTTTTCTTCAACTTTTGCCCAAACTTTATCAAAACCCGGAAAAGTCGCAGGTTCTTCCAAAGATTGAGAAGCCTCATTGAATTTTTTATCTATATCGTGATTATTTTCCATTGTGTAAAAGTTTAAATGTTGTGATTGACCAAGAGTTCCTGCAATTTTTTTCTTGCAAAATTCAGTTGAGATTTTGATGTCCCTTCGCTTATTGAAAGCATCGTTGCAATCTCCTTATGAGGATAACCTTCAATCGCAAACAGATTAAAAATCGCTCTGCAGCCTTCGGGTAAAAAATTGAGCAACTTCAGAATATCTTTTTCAAAAGAAATACTGTCTGTAGGAGAGCCTGTCGATTCCATAAACTCTTCTTCCAAAGAAACGTCGAGCGCTTTCATACTTCTTAATTTCTGGAGACATTCATTTACCGCAATTTTCTTTGCCCAGGCTTCGAAAATATCATGATTTTGTAGTTGATTAAGTTTCGTAAAGATTTTATAGAAAGTATCGGCCAATACCTCCTCGATGTCTTCATCGTTTTTCAGATAGCGTTTGCAGACTGAGTACAGCTTGCCCGCCATTTTTTCGTAAACCTTCCGCTGTGCGTTGCGGTCGTTCCGTTGGCATTCTATCAGTAATTCTTTTTCCATAGTCAGGCTTTATACTCTTATAGATGCAGGAAATTTCTCGCAGGTTGGAAACATTGTAAACTTTTTTTAAAAATAGGAAAAGTTGTTGATAGTTTTTAGTTGATAGTTGGTAGATTTAAACTCAATGTAATGTTGAAAATTAATATTCAAATAAGGACAAGCAAAATTTGTATAAAAGTCTAAAAACATTATTTCTTTAATTCGCTAAAACTCTCGCATTTAATTTTAACCCTTTTTTAACATTAAATCTTGTAACATATCCTTAACATTGCAGACTATTTAGAATATAATTTAAAGCTGAAAAAATTTCATTTAATAATTAAGAGAAATTTAAAACCATCTTTAAAACAAATAGATTCGTTACTTATGAAAAACAAAAGATTTGCGTCACTACTTTTTGTTTTATGCGCAGGAAGTATGATGTTTGCTCAGGATGACCTGATCAACAAGTTGAAGAACAATCAGTCTCAAAATGCTAATTTCCAGTTTACTACATTGAAAGATGTAGGAGCAACTTCGGTAAAAAACCAAGGTTCGTCAGGAACTTGCTGGAGTTATTCAGGAAACTCTTTCCTTGAGTCTGAAATGCAGAGGATGGGTAAAAAACCAGTTGATTTGGCTGAAATCTTTACTGCAAGAAATTCTTATCACGATAAAGCAAAATTGTACGTTTTAAACAACGGAGCAATCAGTTGGGGAGACGGAGGTGAGCTTCACGATGTGGTCAATATGTACAAAAAATATGGTGCAGTTCCACAAGATGTTTATACTGGTTTGAAAGCAGGACAATCTTTAAATAATTTTAAAGAAATGCAGGGAAAACTGAAACCGGTTTTAGACAGTCTGGTTGAAGCTTCTTCAAAAGGAAAACTATCTGATAACTGGATGGATTCTGTAGATGCAATTCTGGATGAATATTTAGGAAAAGTTCCGACAAACTTTACGTATGAAGGGAAAAATTATACTCCTAAAACTTTTGCTAAAGAAGTTGTAGGAATAAATCCTGAAGATTATGTTGAAATTTCTTCATACAAAGATTATCCTTATTATCAGAAATTCGTAGTTCCGATTCCTGATAACTGGAGCCACGATTCTGACTGGAATGTTCCGATGAAAGACCTTACTGCAATTATTGATAATGCCGTAACTAAAGGATATTCTGTAGGTTGGGCAACCGATGTTTCTGAACCTTATTTTTCTTATAAAAACGGAGTTGCTTATGTTCCGGATACAGATTTGGATCAAATCAACAAAAACAACAGCGGAACATTATTCACAGAGCCGAAAAGAGATAAAACCATTACGGAAGATATGCGTCAGAAAGCGTTGAATAACCTTTCTACAACCGATGATCACGGAATGCACATCGTAGGTTTGGCAAAAGATCAGTCTGGAAAAGAATATTATATGGTGAAAAACTCTTGGGGCGTAACCAACGATTTTGAAGGATATTTGTACGTGACAAGACCGTATGTTGAGTATAAATCGACTGCAATTTTAGTTCACAAAAATGCAATTCCGAAAAATATCAGAAAGCAATTAAAACCAACGAAAAGTATTGGTTTATAAAAAGAAATCATGATTGTCTAGGTGACAATTAGATATTTAAACTTGTTAATAGGCCGTCTGAATTTTTTTCAGGCGGTTTTTTGTAGTTCTAAACGCAGAGTTCACAAAGATTTTTTTGAAATTATTGAAAATATTTTTTGTTCGCAAAGGCGTTTCACTCAGCAAAGAAATTTAAGCCTTAGCTGAACGAAGTGCCTTTGCGAACGGAAAATATGCAGCAAGTGATAACAAAAACCTTTGCGGACTTTGCGTTTAAAAAAATCAATTTAATAAAAACAAAACCGTTCTCAAAATTTGAAAACGGTTTCTCTAAAATCAAAAAAATATTAGGTAAAATTATGTGTAAAATAAAAGTGAACTGCCCATTTTATTTCGCAGGTGAATAGTGGAAATAAAGTTTAAATAATAAAATTGACCACGAAATAAACAACAATTCACTATGTTTTTAGTAAAGAACGCCTAAGCTTGAACCTTCAAAATTGGCAAGCTCTTCTACTCTTCCATCTTTTATTTTCTTTGCCCATTGATAATCGCTCAACAAAGCACGACCAACTGCAACCAAATCAAAATCCTGACGTTCAAGCCTTCTCAACAATTCTTTCAAATCTGCTTTTTCAGAACCTTCTCCAGCAAAAGCTGCCATGAAATCACCGTTCAATCCTACGGAACCTACCGTAATTGTCGGTTGACCTGTAATCTTTTTCGCCCAACCTGCAAAATTTATGTCAGACCCTTCAAATTCCGGTTCCCAAAAACGTCTTTGTGAACAGTGAAAAATATCAACTCCAGCTTCTTTTAAAGGCAGCAACCAATCTTCCATTTCAGTAGGATTTACAGCTAATCTGCTTTTATAATCCTGCTGTTTCCATTGAGAAAGACGAATAATAATCGTAAAGTCTTCACCAACCGCAGCTCTCATTGCTTTAACGACATCCACTGCAAATTTGCTTCTTTCTTTCAACGTTTTTCCACCATATTCGTCGGTTCTCGTGTTGGTAACTTCCCAGAAAAACTGGTCAATCAAATATCCATGAGCTCCGTGAATTTCTAAAACATCAAATCCTAAATCTTTGGCTGATTTTGCTGAAGCTGCAAACTGAGCAATCGTATCCTGAATATCTTCCAAAGTCATTGTGGATGCTTTTTCCATATCAACCAAAGGATAATCTGCTGAACTTCTTGTATCTCCAACATGCCAGATTTGCGGTCCCATTTTTCCTCCATTTTGATGAACTGCATCGATTACGTTTTTCCAACCGTTTAATGCTTCTGTTCCATAAAAATCAGGAATGTTTTGAATATTTTTAGAACCCGGTCTGTTGATTACTGTTCCTTCAGAAAGAATTAATCCCACTTCTGAAGCAGCTCTTCTTGCATAATAATCTGCAATTTGCTGAGTTGGAACTCCATTATCAGATTGTGCTCTCGTCATCGGAGCCATTACGATTCTATTTTTAAGTGTTAAATTCTTGTATTGAAAAGGTTTAAACAATGATTCTGTGCTCATTTTTTAAGTAATTTTTATAATTGTTACACAAAGTAACTAATAATAGTTCGTTTTTGTATCTTTCAATAAGAAAATAGTGGTAACTTTGCAGTAACTTACATTAGTAACCTGAAAGTAACAGGTACTTTTTAATTACAAATCGAAGATTCGATGAAGTAAAAAAGGAACAAAAGATTTTATTTTTAAATTTTTTATAATCTGATTAATTGGATTCTACTATGAAAAAGAACGAATTGATGCAATACAGCTGTCCTTTAGGCAAAGCAATGTCTGCTTTAGGAAGCAAATGGAAACCAATTATTGTATTGGTTATTAAAGACCGAAAATTACGTTTTGGCGAGCTTGCCGTGAGAATTAATGTGATTTCCAGAAAAGTTCTGACCGACCAATTACGAGAAATGGAAAACGATGGTTTAATTATCCGTGAAGAGTTTAAAGAGCTTCCGCCAAGAGTTGAATATTCGTTGACAGAAAAAGGTTTGGCGCTTTTGCCTATTTTATATCAATTGGAAGAATGGGAAACAAAATATCATGTTTATGATCCTGAAAAAGCTAAGGATTGCAAGAATCTTTTGGAAAAAAAGGAAAAGAAAAAGGCGGTTGTTTAATATCTTTCTTTTCGAATAGTTATTTCCTTATTTTTTAACAATCAACATATTTGCAAAAGGAGTAATCTTTTTATTTTCAACAATCTTCAAAACTGCCTCAGAAATAGCTGTTTTCCATTGTTTTTTACTTAAAAAATGAAAAGCTCCGATGTTGAAGAAAACAAAATTGGTAAAATCTCTGAACTGCTCTGAAAGGATAATTAAACCGTCATCTTTTAAAACTCTTTTAGCTTCTTTAAAAAACAGAACTCTTTGGTCATGTTCCAAAATTTCGTGAAGTGCAGTTACGGCAAGAATTACATCTTGAGATTTATCTTCAAAAGGTAATTGATGAGGTTTTATTTTTATTTCTTTAGGATTCGGAGGAAATATTTTCTTTGAAGTTTCAATTCCTTTTTCCTGTTCATGGCGATTTCCGAAAATATCACAAACTGTTAAATTTAAATTGGGGTATTTTTCCTCCAAACTCTTAGACAGAGGGTCAAAACTGGCGTGTACTAAAATTGCATTCTCGGTTTTATTCCAATCTATAATTCCTTTTAAATTATTTAATTCATATAAATCTGAATTGTCATACAAAATATAGGAAGCAAGAAGTGAAGCAAAAATATTTAAAATAATCAGTCCGCTTAAAATTCTTAATATTAAAATAATTGGAGTTGAATTAATCCAAAATGATAATGCCAAAAGTACCGCTGAAACAACTATTCCTAGTAAGATTTTTTCATAGTTGAAAAGGATGACAAGTTTGGTGATTTTCATTATTTGTGTTTTTATTTTAAAATTATATCAAATGACTAATTTACGAATTATTCAACAAAAAACCGCCTCCCAAAAGAAAGCGGTTTCAAAATTTATCTAAAATCTCAATTAAAATATCGCAGGATATTTCTGAGGATTTGTTTCATTAAATAGTGCATAAATTCTTTCAACCATATCGTCTGCAGAAGGTTTTGAGAAATAATCTCCATCACTTGCATACGCAGGTCTGTGATCATTTGCAGCAATCGTCAACGGATCAGAATCTAAGAATCTGAAAGCTTTTTGTTTTTCTAAAATCTGTTGAAGAATAAACGCTGAAGTTCCACCTTGAACATCTTCGTCGATTACGACCAATCTGTTTGTTTTCTTCACCGATTCAGCAATTTCATGAGTTAAATCGAAAGGAATTAATGACTGAACGTCAATAACTTCTGCAGAAATTCCTAATTTTTCTAATTCATTTGCTGCTTCCATTACAATTCTCCAAGTCGAACCATAAGTCACCAAAGTAACGTCTTTACCTTCTTTTGTAACCTCTATTTTTCCTACAGGAACAGTGAATTCACCAATATTATCAGGTTGTTTTTCTTTTAATCTGTAACCGTTTAAACACTCAACAATGACAGCAGGATCATCACTTTTCAACATCGTATTATAGAAACCTGCGGCAATTGTTAAACTTCTCGGAACCAAAACCAAAATACCTTTTGAAAGATTCAGAATTCCCGCCATCGGCGAACCAGAATGCCAAACTCCTTCCAATCTGTGACCTCTTGTTCTGATGATTACAGGAGCTTTCTGACCACCTTTTGTTCTGTACTGAACCGTTGCCAAATCATCACTCATTCCCTGTAAACAGTACAAAATATAATCTAAATACTGGATTTCAGCGATTGGTCTTAAACCTCTCATCGCCATTCCAATTCCTTGTCCAAGAATGGTAGCTTCACGAATTCCGGTATCGGCAACACGAAGTTCACCATATTTTTCCTGCATTCCTTCAAGACCTTGATTTACATCACCGATATTTCCGGCATCTTCACCAAAGACCAAAGTTTCAGGATATTTTTCAAATATTTTATCGAAATTATTTCTAATCACTACTCTACCGTCAACATCTTCCGAAGCATCAGAATAAACAGGTTTAATTTCCTGTACATTTTCAGCTTTCCACTGAGACTGAGAATATAAATGAGAAGAATAGTTGTCTTTTTCAACTTCAAAAACTTCGTTATATTTATTCATCAACGCAGTTCTCTCTGCAGATTGAGTTCCTCTTGTTTCCAATAAAGATTTTCTGATCAAGTGGAAAACATCTTTTTTAGCTTTTGAAACCAATTTATTATATTGATTAACATACTCTTCAATCTCAGCATGTTTTCCTTTTAAATTTTCAACTAAAGGTAAAACTCCGAAAGCCAATTCAGTAATCGTTTTCTGATAATTTTCCCAAGCTAATTTCTGTCCGGTTTTTACTTTTTTCTTTGCTTCTTCATCGATCGTATCCAATTCCTCGATTGAAGCAATGATTTCTTCTTTACCTTCAATTTCAATCGAATAATTTAAAATCCACTCTCTGAATTTCACCAAACCGTCGAAATCAGCTTCCCAAGCTAAACGATCTTCGTTTTTATACCTTTCGTGAGAACCCGAAGTCGAATGACCTTGAGGTTGCGTCACTTCAATTACATGAACAACTACAGGAACAGATTCTGTTCTTGCAAAATGTTCAGCTCTTGCATAAGCATCCAATAATGAAGGATAATCCCAAGCTTTTACCTGAATAATTTCGCAACCTTGGTTTTCGCCTTCTTTTCTTTGGAAACCGCTCAACATTTCAGAAATATCAGCTTTTGCTCTCTGCTTCATAGTAGGAACAGAAATTCCGTAACCATCATCCCAAATAGAAACAATCATCGGAACTTGTAATGCACAAGCAGCGTTTAAAGTTTCCCAGAAATGACCTTCTGCTGTAGAAGCATCTCCAATGGTTCCGAAAGCGATTTCGTTACCCTCTTTCGAGAACTTTTCAGAACCGTCAAATTTTACTGATTTATATATTTTTGAAGCTTGTGCTAAACCTAATAATCTTGGCATTTGTCCTGCAGTAGGAGAAATATCTGAAGAAATATTTTTCTGAGCCATTAAATCTTTCCAACTTCCGTCTTCATTTAAACTTCTTGTTGCAAAGTGACCGTTCATCTGTCTTCCCGCAGAAGCTGGCTCTCTATCAACATTTGTATCAGCATACAATTGTGCAAAAAAACTTTCAACAGATAATGCATCAACTGCCAAAGCAAAAGTCTGATCTCTGTAATATCCTGAACGGAAGTCACCATTTTTGAAAACTTTCGCCATTGCCAATTGCGGCAACTCTTTTCCGTCACCAAAGATCCCGAACTTCGCTTTTCCGGTAAGTACTTCTCTTCTGCCCAAATAAGACATTTCACGAGAAATTCTTCCTAATTTATAGTCTTCAAGTATCTGATTTTTAAAGTCCTGAAAGGATATTTGTTGAGTTTCAATATAGGTTGTCTGCATAGCCAAATATTAAATTTTTTTTATGTTGAAGTATTTTGCTAATATACACTTTTTAAATTAATTTTAATTTTCAATAATCTTTTTTAAAAATTTGATAATCAAGATTAATCTGTCTTAATTTTACATAATATTGAAAAATGGAAAAAAAATCACCTCATATTTTGAATGCTTCCAGCAATTTGTTGGGATTTTCAATGCTTATTATTACTTCACTAAAGATTACAAAAGTGAGCCACAATACGTATTTGGATGAGTTTGCCGGAATTGCCTGTGTATTTTTTGCGTGCAGCTGTTTTTTTTCGTTTATGGCAATAAGAGCAAAGAGAGAAAAGTTTGAGAACAAGTACGAACGTATTGCGGATTATTTATTTTTAATCGCTTTATTTTGTATTGTATTGTCTGTGATTATGATAACAACTATGATTCTCGATTAGAATCATTCCACCTTAATTTAACTAAAAAATTTTAAACATTAAGGAAATGAATTTTTTAAGAATAAAATAATGTATATTTTTAAGATTCATTAAGCTGTATCCTTAAATCAATCTTATTGATTCTTAAAAAACTTAAAAATTTGATTTTCTTAATGGTAAATAATTTTCTCGCTGATTTTGCAGATTTTAAAACTTTCTTTCAATAACATAATCCAGCATCGTGTATAAAGATTTTCTGACTTGTGAATCAGGAAATTCATCCAGAATATCTTTTGCTTTTTGCTGGAAATCTTTCATTACGCTGATTGCATAATCCAAACCTCCAGAACTTTTTACAAAAGCGATGAGTTCTTTCACACGCTTCTGGTCGTTGTTATAGCGTTTAATAGTATTGAAGTAATATTTTCGATCAGTTTCGCTGGCAATTTTTAAAGTATGAATCAAAGGCAAAGTCATTTTCTGCTCTTTAATATCAATTCCAACCGGTTTTCCGATTACGTTTGAACTTAAATAATCAAATAAATCATCTTTTATTTGAAAAGCCATTCCGGTGTACGTTCCGAACTGCATCATTTTTTTAGCTAAATTTTCATCAGCATCATTTGACAAAGCTCCGATTTCACAACACGCTGCGATTAAAGTCGCAGTTTTCTGACGGATTATTTCATAATAAACATCTTCTGTAATATCTAACTTTCTGGCTTTTTCCAATTGAAGAAGTTCGCCTTCAGACATTTCTCTGATGGTTCTTGAAATTACAGATAGTAAATCGTAATCTTTATGGTCTGTAGAAAGTAAAACCGCTTTTGAAAGCAAGAAATCCCCTACTAAAACGGCAATTTTATTCTTCCATAAAGCATTGATTGAAAAGAAATTACGACGTTTAAAACTTTCATCAACCACATCATCATGAACCAAAGTAGCCGTATGAATCAATTCAATCATTGAAGCACCACGATATGTTTTTTCATTGACTTCTCCGATCAATTTAGCACAAAGAAACACAAACATCGGACGCATTTGCTTTCCTTTGGTCGTAACGATAAAACGGGTAACTTTATCCAATAAAGCGACTTTGCTCTGCATTGATTCATAAAACTTTTGTTCGAAAAGTTTCATTTCTTCATTGATCGGCTGCTTGATTTCTTCTACAATGTTTGCCACGAAGTAAGAATGATGGGTGAGTATTTATTAATTCTCACAAAGATAATTTTTTTAAACCAATTTTAACAAAAATTAAAGTTTGAGTTTTTCAATCGGAATAAAATAAAAAAACGGTTTTGTTTTCTTAATGGGTGAATAGAATTTTTCTCCTGAAATATAGATTCCTTTTTCGTCTACAGCAACTCCTTCAATTTGTCCGATAGTCAATGCGCTGCCTAAATAAAGATGTTTTGGATTTTCTTTAAAGAAGATTCCAGGTTCTGTTTCATTAAAAATATCCAAAAAAACTTCAGTTTTTTTGGTATAGCCAACAACGTAAAGTCTCTTTTCGTAATAATAAGAATCAGTAACCACAAAACCAGTTTTATAAGTTTCTACTTTTTGTGCAGCCTGATTTTCAAAATTATTGGGATCTAAAGTATAATGAGTTGTCGATTTTGAAGCCCATTCTTTGGTGAAAATATGGATTTTTCCGTTTAAATAAATCATCGATTCCAAATCGAAATCTGTGTTGATATTTTTGGGTGTAAAATCGTTTTGTTCAGGATAATAAAACGAAATAATTTTCATTGAATCATTCTGCAGCTGATTATTTTGAAAAGGAATCTTGTAGATTTTCAAATCTTTTCTTATTCCGGCATTATTTCCAAAATCTCCGATGTAAAAGTTTTTTCCGTCGTTGGTTAGTGCTTCCCAGTCTTTGTTTTCAGCATTTGTTTTTAAAGTATTTAGAATTTTCCCTGAAGTTTTATCTATTTCATATAATTCGGCAGGATTTCCACTGTCATTGAAAGTGTAGAGTTTTCCATCAAAGAAATTCAATCCGGAAGTTTCCTGAATAGAATCATTTAAAACAGCAACTCTGAATTTTTTAAGCTTAAAAATTTCTGCCTGTTGAGCATTAGAAATAATAGAGAAACAGAGAATAAATAGCAGAAAAAGCTTCCTCATAGAATAAAAATAATTTGATTATAAACCTATTATAATAACTAATCTAAAATTTATAATTATAGAACACAATTACTCAACAAAACCAATTGCATGGCTTCTGCTGTAGTAGTATTTACTATAAAACACCCAATATTTGTCGTTCGAAAAATCTTTTTTTATAATCAAATCATCCTTCGAAGGCAAAACCGTCACAGCGTAAGTTTTTTTAGAATAATTATGCTTTCGAGAAGCAATTTGCAAATTATAAACATTTTGATTGGTTAAAATATTATTGTTTTCTAAAACCAATCTTCCGCTTTTTAAATCAGAAATAATTTCATTTAAAATGGAATTACATAATCTGTCCTGCGAAAAAAACATAATGAAAAGTGAAAACGATATCAGAAAAAAACCTTTGAATCCCTCTTTCTTTTTTATTTTTTCATAAAAAAGATACAGTATTGAAAAGATGGCTAAGATGATATTTGAATAGAAAATAATAGTCCAGAATATGACCATTATTCCACTGTTTTATTCGCCAATTGTCCACAAGCTGCATCAATATCACCGCCACGACTTTTTCTAATCATAACAGTAATTCCCGCATTTTCAAGTTGACGAACGTAGTTATCTTCAGCTTTTTTGTTGCATTGATCGTATTTTCCGTCACCAATTGGGTTATACTGAATCAAATTCACTTTAGAAGGAATCTGTTTACAATATTTAATTAAAGCTTTAATATCTTCATCGCCGTCATTAATTCCTTTCCAGACACAATATTCAAAAGTAACTACAGAACCGGTTTTTTTGTACCAGTATTGAAGTGATTCCATAATATCTGTTAATGGAAATTTATCTGAAAAAGGCATAATTTCGTTACGTTTCACTTCAATTGCTGAGTGAAGTGACAAAGCCAATTTTACACGCAAATCGTCATCTGCCAACATTTTAATCATTTTCGGAATTCCCGATGTAGAAACGGTAATTCTTCTTGGTGACATTCCCAAACCTTCCGGCTGAGTAATTTTCTTGATGGCTTCAACTACATTTTTGTAATTCATCATTGGCTCTCCCATTCCCATAAAAACTATGTTGGTAAGCGGTCTATTGAAATACATTTTACTTTGGCTGTCAATTAAGGCAACCTGATCTACGATTTCTGCAACTTCAAGATTTCTCATTCTTTTGAGTCTCGCTGTTGCGCAAAATTCGCAGTTTAATGAACATCCAACCTGTGAAGAAACACAAGCGGTCGTTCTGGTTTCGGTAGGAATTAATACAGATTCTACCAATAATCCGTCATGAAGTTTCACTCCATTTTTAATCGTTCCGTCTGTACTTTTCTGCAACTGATCAACGGAAACCGGATTAATCGTGTATTCTTCTGAAATTCTGTCTCGAAGAGGTTTCGAAAGATTCGTCATCTCATCAATCGAATGGAGATTTTTACTCCACAACCAATCGTAAACCTGCTTCGCACGAAACGGCTTTTCTCCCAAAGAAACAAAATATTCTTTGAGCTGGTCGAGTGATAAAGTTCTGATATCTTTCATTGTAGGAATAGGTTTCAGATAATAGGTAACAGGTGCTAAAACTACGACCTGCTACCTTATATCTAAATATCTTATTAAATAATTAACATTGCATCTCCGTAAGAGTAGAATTTATACTTCTCTCTCACAGCTTCTTCGTATGCTTGCATTAAGAAATCTTTTCCAGCAAAAGCTGCAATCATCATCATTAATGTTGATTTTGGCGTGTGGAAATTAGTAATCATTGTATTCGCAACTCCGAAATCGTGAGGTGGATAAATAAATTTATTCGTCCAACCATTAATCGCTGAAATTTTTCTGTTTGAAGAAACTGAAGTTTCAATTGCTCTCATCGTAGTTGTCCCTACCGCACAAACTCTTCTGTTTTCCTGAACTGCTTTGTTGATGATCTCAGCATTTTTCTCGTCGATCATGATTTCTTCAGATTCCATTTTGTGCTTAGATAAATCTTCAACTTCAATCGGGTTGAAAGTTCCTAGACCAACGTGAAGAGTAACCTCAGCAAAATCAATTCCTTTGATCTCTAATCTTTTCATCAAATGCTTAGAGAAATGCAAACCTGCAGTTGGTGCCGCTACAGCTCCTTCTACTTTTGCATAAATTGTCTGGTATCTTTCAGCATCTTCCGGCTCTACCTCTCTTTTGATATATTTTGGAAGTGGAGTTTCTCCCAATTCTTTTAATTTAGATCTAAATTCTTCATAAGGTCCATCAAATAAGAATCTTAAAGTTCTACCTCTTGAAGTCGTGTTATCAATAACTTCCGCTACCAAAGATTCATCTTCGGTAAAGAATAATTTGTTACCAATTCTGATTTTTCTTGCAGGATCTACCAAAACATCCCAAACACGAGTTTCTTTATCTAGCTCTCTCAACAAAAAAACTTCAATTTTAGCTCCTGTTTTTTCTTTATTTCCGTAAAGACGTGCCGGGAAAACTTTAGTATTGTTGAAGATGAAAAGATCTTTCTCATCAAAGTAATCTACAACGTCTTTAAATGTTTTATGCTCTATAGTTTGATTTTTTCTATCAAGAACCATTAACCTAGACTCATCTCTATGTTCAGACGGGTGCTCTGCCAACAATTCTTCAGGAAGGTCAAAATTAAAATCGGATGTCTTCATTTTTTAAATTACGGTTTAAAAATTATAAAAATTACGGATGTAATTTTTCGGACTGCAAATATACAACATTCTATACCCCTTTGTCAAGTGTTTATTTCACTCCTCTTTATTCATGGTGGTTACAGGCTTGAATTTTATCATTTTTAATTCATTTTAATTAAAAAAATGACTATTTTGGCTAAACAAAAATATACCCTATGAATAAATATTCTATTGAATCTTTTGTGAATGAAACAAAAGAAAATCCTCTAGAAAGAGATTATTTCGAACTTGAAAAACCTGCACTTTTAGAAATCAACCTAAATAATCAGGCGGTCTGGACAAAAACCGGAAGTATGGTTGGTTATATCGGAAATATCAACTTTGAAAGGCAGGGAATGCTTTCAGGCGGATTGGGAAATTTATTAAAAAAAGCAATTAGCGGTGAAGGTTCTAAACTAATGAAAGCCGAAGGAACCGGAAAACTGTACGTTGCAGACGACGGAAAAAAGGTTAGAATTTTATATTTAAATAACGAAACCGTTTGTGTAAACGGAAATGATGTTTTAGCGCACGAGCAAAGCATAAAAAGTGACATCACGATGTTGAAAAGTATCGCTGGAGTTATGTCAGGCGGATTATTTCAGGTTAAACTTTCCGGAACGGGACACATTGCCATTACAACTCACGGAGAACCTTTAACTTTATTGGTAACTCCGGATGCACCGGTTTTCACAGACCCAAATGCAACGGTTGCATGGTCGGGAAATTTAAGTCCTGAACTGAAAACGAATGTTTCCTTTAAAAGTTTAATCGGAAGAGGAAGTGGTGAAGAGTTTCAAATGAAGTTTTCTGGGAATGGTTGGGTTTTGATACAGCCTTATGAAGAGGTTTATAGAGTTGAGAAATAGGCTTAGCTGAATTGTAAATAAGCCAATTGTAAATAATAAGAAAGCAACTTCAAAAAGGAGTTGCTTTTATTTTATATAATCTAATATCTTTTTCCAGTCCTCAAATTTCCTTTCAAAAGAGATCGTGTGAAGCGGACTTGTCGAAGGCAATAAGTAAATTGGAATTCTAAAGTTTTTTCCTAATAATTTTTGTAAGTTTTTATAAGACTTTCCACCGTTGCAAAATATTGCTGTAATATTTGGATGTTTTTCTAATAACTCTTCAATCTGATTTGCTTCTTCATTTTTTATTTCTGAGTCTAAACTTCCTTTTCTTTCGCAAGAATCAATAACATCCCAAAGTGCAATATGATTTTTGTTTAAAATATTAATTTTTTCATCATAATCTTCTGTAAATTCTTCATGAAATAATTCAAAAATAATTTTCCAGAATTTGTTTTGAGGATGACCGTAATATTGCTGTTTTTCTAAAGATTTTACACCGGGAATTGAGCCTAAAATTAAAACTTTAGAATTATCATCAATAATTGGAGGAAATGAAGAAATTCTATTTTGCATGCTTCAAATATATGAATTTTGGCTAAAGACATTCTTGACTCAGAAACAAAAAGCGGGCTAAAGCCCGCTCCTATTGATATTCATTTTGATTGTTCGAATATTTTAACCACCCCGTCAAAAATTCTTCGAATTTTCGCCACCCCTCCAAAGGAGGGGAATTTTCAGCGTATTATATCTTATAATGTTTCTTTCAACCAATCAAAAAATTCTCTCTGCCAAACCAAACCGTTTTGCGGGTGAAGTACCCAGTGATTTTCGTTCGGGAAATAAACTAATTTAGATTTTAAACCTCTCAGTTTTGCAGCCTGGAAAGCTTCCTGACCTTGCTCATAGCCAACTCTAAAGTCAATTCCACCTTGGAAAATCATGATTGGCTTGTTCCATTTATCAACAAAGTTGCTTGGGTTGAATTCAGTATATGCTTTTGGCAAAGGTTTTTCCCAAGGAGAACCCAAATCCCAATTAGCAAACCACAACTCTTCTGTTGTTAAATACCAAGATTTCATATCAAACAATCCGTCGTGAGCGATGAAAGTTTTAAATCTGTTTTCATGAACTCCAGCCAACATAAATACACTGTAACCTCCATAACTTGCTCCAACTGCCGCAACTCTTTCTCCGTCAACATACGGTAAAGTTTTAGCATAATCTGTCGCTGCCAAATAATCTTTAATAGGTTTTCCACCCCAATCTTTTGAGATTTCTTCGTTCCATTTTGTTCCCCAACCCGGCATTCCTCTTCTGTTTGGTGCAACTACAATGTATCCGTTTGCTGCCATTAAAGAGAAGTTCCATCTTACGCTGAAGAATTGTGTTAATGCAGATTGTGGTCCACCTTGACAATATACTAAGGTTGGATATTTTTTATTCGGATCAAAATTCGGCGGATAGTGGATCCAAACTCCCATTTCTTTTCCGTCTGAGGTTTTCACCATTTTCAGCTCAGATTTTCCTTGAGAAATTTTAGCATAAACCTCTTTATTTGCATCTGTAATTTGTTTTAATTCTCCGTTTTTAAGATTGACAGAAAATATTTCAGATGCGTGGTTGATGTCTGTTTTTGAAACTAAAAGTGAACTTTTTTGATCTGCAAAAATTTCATTAATATCAAAATCACCTTTTGTAATCTGCTGAACTTTTGAATCTTTAGGATTTAAAGAAAATAATTGTTTTGTCCCTCTGAAAGCCGCTGTAAAGTAAATCGATTTTGAATCGCCACTCCAGAAAACATCACCAGTAACAGATTCATCCCAAACTTTTGTAAGATTTGAAGTTTTTCCTGATTTCCAGTCCATCAATTTGATGTCGTTCTTATCAGCTTCGTAACCGTCTCTTTCCATACTTTGCCATACCAAAGACTGTCCGTCTGGACTGAATTTTGGATTAACATCATACCCCTTATTAGATTCAGTTAAATTTTTTGTAGTTCCTGAAGCTAAATTGTAAGCAAAAATATCCGTGTTGGTACTTGTAGAGTATTCTTTTCCACTTTTAGGTTTTGTAACATATAAAAGTTGCGTAGAATCTGGGCTGAAAACAAAATCTTCTGCTCCACCGAACGGTCTTTGCGGAGAATCCCAGGTTTTTCCTTCCAATAGATCTTTAGCTGAACTCACATTAGCAGAAGTTTCTACTATAAAAACGTGATTGTATTTTCCTTCATTGAAATAATCCCAATGTCTGTGATTCAAATCTGTATAAATTTGCGCCGTAGTTTTCGGAGTATCAGAATATTTATCTTTCCCCATTAATTTTTCAACTAAAACTTGCTTGCTGAAAGCGATTTTCTTTCCGTCCGGAGAAATAACAATGTTATCAGCTTCCCCAATGGTGTAAAATTCTGTCCAAGTTTTTCCGCTGTCTTTAGAAAGGAAAATCTTTTCGCCTTCCTGAGCGTAAATTCCGTTTTTATCCCACTGAATCAAAGCTTTTTTACCTAAATCAATTTTTGAAGCTTGATTATTGATAACATTTAAGAAATAGTTTTCGTTTTTCGTTTTCTCAGTTTTCAAATCGGTTTGCCCGATCTTATAAATAAGGGATGATTGATCTGGTGAAACTGCCTGAACACCAACTTTTTTCAAAGTCCAAAGAATTTCGGGAGTCATTACTTGTTGTGCATTCATTAAAAGAGGTGCTGCCAAAGCAAGCAGACTATGTTTTAATTTCATATAATTTTATTTTAAAAGAATTTCAGAACATACAATATTCATTAATTCTTATTTAATTAAAAGATTGCCAAAGTTAATATTTAATATAAAACCAGCGAATGAATTTAGAAAATAGTTTTTGCATTGTAATCATATTAAATTCAAAAGAAATATTTAAAAATTAAGCATAAAAAATCCCGCTTGAAATTGCGGGATTATATTTAAGAGACGATGTCGTCATTTTCTTCTTCGTGGTCGTCTTCATTATCGCTTCGACTGTAAAGATTATTTTCTTCATCGGGAAGTTGATCGGTGATTTGTTCGAAATTATCATCATCTTCCGCTCCGGGAACATCTAAACCATAAGGCATTCCGTCGTTGACGTGAGCCGGATTTGTAATTGGATTCCCATCTCCATCCAAAGGAATGTGTTCTTCTCTGTTGAAGATATCTTCACCGGGATTATAATCCATTTCCTCCAGTTTTCTGTCCTGCTCGTTTTTGTTATCTTCTGGTGTCATAATATTGTATTTAATGTGATGTGTTAAAGACAAAAATGAGTCCAATTTTTAAAAGAGCCAAGGAAAAAGTTAAAAAAAACAAGTTGAAGAGATTAGTTTACAATTTGTATTCTGTAAAACGAAAACTTGCAATCTTGAATTTAATATTTAAATCTTAAATTTCTAATCTTGTATCACAAGTTCTTATTTCAAACATCAAATCTCGTACACTTCCGGGTTTGCGATGTGTGGCATTTTTTCTCCTTTTGAAAAAGCAATTAAATTTTCTGCTGCCAATCTTGACATTCCGTTTCTTGCTTCAACGGTTGCTGAACCAATATGCGGCAAAACACAAACATTTGACAACTTCAAAATAGGGTCATTCTCTTCAATGGGTTCCGGATTGGTAACGTCTAAACCTGCTCCCCAAATTTGTCCTGAAACTAAAGCTTCGTACAAATCTTTCTGATTGTGAAAACCTCCTCTCGCCGTATTCACAAAGATTGCATTCTTTTTCATTTTCTCAAAAACAGAAGCGTTGAAAAGATTGCTTTGTTCAGGTTTAAAATTTGCGTGAATACTCAAAACATCCGACTGCTCAATTAATTCATCAAAAGAAACATATTTTGCAACGAGCTCTTTTTCCGCTTCTTCATTATGGTTTCTGTTGTGGTAAATAATATTCATTCCGAAAGCTTTTTTACACTTTTCAGCCATTTCAAAGCCAATTCTTCCTAAACCGAAAACACCCAAAGTTTTACCGTATAATTCCTGACCAAGCTCATACATCGGATCAAAATTTCCCCAATCGTTATTTTTTACTTTCTGAAAATAAAAACTCGCCCGTCTAGCAACCGATTGCATCAATAAAAATGCGACATCGGAAGTAGCTCGACTCAGAACATCAGGTGTATTTCCGATTGGAATATTTCTTTTTGTAGCTACTTTAATATCAACATGATCAAAACCAACACTAAACAGTGCAATTGCTTTTACATTCGGACATTTTTCAAAAAAATTCTGATCGTATTTATTGTGCCCTACATTTAGGATAACATCTGTATTTTTGCAGTATTGAAGCCATTTTTCATACGATAAATCATCAGTTTCGGGAATTGTAATTTCTAAACCGGCTTCTTTCAGCATCGTAATTCCTATTTCGGGAATTCTTTTATTTATAAAAACTTTCATTTTTTAGATTTTATTTAAATGAAAAAACCTCACTAATTTCACAAATGAGGTTTCTTTTAATTATTATTGAATTATATTTTTGATTTCATTCAATTTAAAGTTCAATTTTCATTCCGAAAATGCGAAGATTAATTGTTTTTAATAAATCATTTCAGTCTGAGTAATTCTCCTTTTCTTTTTACAATATTTTTATAATCCCATTGAATCTCCTGAGATTTTTTGACCCATCTTTTAATATCATCTTCATTAATTTCATTGACATCATTATAAAATACCGAAGCATCCTGAAATTTTTCTCCTTCTATATTCAATTGTTCTTCATTGAAAGACTTCCCACTCCAAAACATCAGGCGAATTCCTTTTTTCTGCTTACTAAAGCCAACAATCGGATTTCCATCTAAAAACCAAACAGGGTGTGCGTGCCAGATTTTATTTTCGGCATCATTGAGCTCTGCATCAATTAATTTAGAAAGAAAAGTACAGATTTCTTTATCTGAATCTAGCTGCTTTTCATTATAACCCAGAATATCAGGATTTATCATATTTTAATGGGATTTTAGATTGATAACAAATTATAATTCAGATCATTTTACAATTAAATACAATAACCCAAATTAGTAGCGCCACAAAATGTACAACAACCGAAAGTCGTGTCTGCTTTTTCATAACGAATGCTTTCACTATATTAACAATCAATAAAATAACATTTAATGCTACAACGGCAAAAACTGACAAGACATCCAAGTTTGGAGTACAAGGTCCAGATTTAAATTTTCCTGAAGCGTTTATTACAACTATCGTCAATATCGCTATTACATAAAATATTATTGACTTTAGCGCATTCTTTTTTTCTTGCTTCATTGCATTCAGGCTTTGCTCTAAGTTACCAAAAAATTGGGATAATTACTGATTCGTATTATTCAACATCGGCACAAATTTATACGCCCCAAATTCTTCTTTCTCAATTTCTGTAGGAGAAATTTTTGTAAATCGGTATAAAACCTGTTGATCAGTCGGACCTAAAGGAATCACCATTTTTCCGCCTACTTTTAGCTGTTTTAATAATTCTGTCGGCAAAACGGAAGCTCCGCAAGTCACAATAATTTTATCGAAAGGAGCAAAAGTCGGAAGTCCTGCAAAACCATCTCCAAAACTTTGAAATTTTGGGTATAAATGCATTTCTCGTAATTTCTTTTTAGAAAAATCGAAAAGGTCTTTTTGTCTTTCAACCGTAAAAACCAAAGCTTTCATGGCTAATAAAACTGCAGTTTGATAACCACAACCAGTACCTATTTCCAATACTTTTTCGCCTTCTTTTACCTGTAAAAGCTCAGACTGTTCTGCAACGGTTGATGGATGCGAAATAGTCTGATGCGCCAAAATAGGAAAAGCGCGATCTTCATAGGCATAATCTTCAAAAATACTTTCTATAAAGAGATGTCTAGGAACTTCATTTATCGCAGAAAGTACATTTTCATCCGTGATCCCGATTCTGTGTCTGAGATATTCAACCAAATTTTTCCTTTTCCCTTTATGTACAAACGAATCATGCATTATCAACAGTTATAATAGTAGTTTCTACAAAAGTAAAAAAACAATCAATATTTATCAACCTAAAAACTATCATCTATTCTCTAATACCTAAAATTATTATCTTTACAAAAATTAAAAAGCTATGTTAAAAGCAGGTTTGGTTGGCGCCGGACATTTGGGGAAAATACATTTAAGACTTCTGAATCAGTCTGATAAATACGAATTTATTGGTTTTCATGATAAAGATGCAGAAAATGGCAGAAAATTAGAAGCCGAATTCGGATATAAATATTTTGAAAATTTCGACGAATTATTAGATCAGATTGAAATGTTGGATATTGTAACTCCCACACTTTATCATTACGATTATGCTTTAAAAGCCATTGAAAAAGGTCTTCATTTTTTCATTGAAAAACCCGTTACCCAAACTCTTGAACAGGCTGAAGAAATTTTAAAAAAATGTCGTGAAAACGGTATCAAAGCGCAAGTTGGTCACGTTGAAAGATACAATCCTGCATTTATTGGAGCAAAAGATTACATTCAGAATCCAATGTTTATCGAAATTCACCGTTTGGCAGAATTTAATCCTCGTGGAACTGATGTTTCTGTAGTTTTAGATTTAATGATTCACGATTTGGATATTTTATTGAGCGTTGTAAAATCGCCAGTGAAAAACATTCATGCAAGTGGAGTTTGTGTAGTAAGCAAAACTCCGGATATTACCAATGCTAGAATTGAATTTGAAAACGGTTGTGTTGCCAATTTAACAACTTCAAGAATCTCTATGAAAGCAATGAGAAAAAGTCGTTTTTTCCAGAAAGACGCTTACGTTTCTGTTGACTTCTTAGAGAAAAAAGCGGAAGTAATCCGTATGAAAGATGCGCCTGAAAATCCTACTCCATTTGATATGATTATTGAAAATGCAGAAGGTGAAAAAAATCAAATCTTATTTGAATATCCGAATATTCAGCCCAATAATGCGATTTTAGATGAATTAAATTCTTTTGCAGACGCAATTCTTCAAGAAAAAAATGTAGAAGTTTCTTTGGAAGACGGAACTGAAGCATTGAAAGTTGCTTTGAAAATTATGGAATTGATTAGCTAAGAATAATAGTCAATCTTATTCCAATAATTTTAATTATTTTGCCAAAAATATAAATAATGGAAAAATCTCCTTTCGAGCAGTTTGAAGAGCTGAGAATCGACAATGCTTCTAAGCTTTTTCTAACAGAAACAGCAAGATGGGCAACATTTTTATCAATTTTAGGTTACATCGGTATCGGTTTAATGGTTTTGGTGGCAGTTTTTGTTTTGATAATTGGTTCATCAGTTAGTATGGGACCTTTTAGTGGCGGAACATTGATCTCGTTGTTTTATTTTGCACTCGCAGCATTTTATTATTTACCAATTAATTTCCTGTACAGATTTTCCTCAAATATGAAAGAGGCTTTGCGTACAAATAATCAAGCTACTCTTACCAAGTCATTTGAATATTTGAAATCTCACTATAAATTTATTGGAATCCTTACCATCGTTTTGTTTGGACTATACATACTTATAATTATTGGCACAATCATTACTGGTTTTGGCAGCTACTTTTAGATTAAAATTTTATATTTGAATATACATCCTTCTTGCTTAAGAAGGATTTTTTTAAACAAAATATTATGAAAAAAATAATTTTGCTCTTTTTTTTAATTTCAACATTTAGTTTTGGACAAAAATTGAGTTTACATGATAAAATCAATATAGTTCTTCTGAATAAAAAAGCTACAGTAGGGATTTCCATATTAAGTTTTGAAAATGGATTTAAATACAATAGAAATGCAGACAGAAAACTTCCCACTTTAAGTGTTTTTAAGTTTCATATTGCTGCTGCTGTTTTAGATTTGGTAGATCAGGGAAAATTATCTTTAGATCAAAAAGTAGTATTAAAAGAATCTGAATTATTACCAAAAACATGGTCTCCGATAAAAGAAAAATATCCAACTGGAGATATTGAATTAACTTTAGACGAAATCATCGATTATACCGTTGCATTGAGTGATAATAACGGATGCGACAAATTATTAAAAATGATTGGTGGAACAAAAACCGTTCAGAAATTCATGGATTCTAATGGTGTGAAAGGTTTTCAGATAAAAGTAAATGAAGACGAAATGCATAAAGATTGGAAGAATCAGTACAAAAATTACAGCACAACGGAATCTGCCGTCAATCTTCTGAAAAGTTTTTATGATGGAAAAGTCCTTTCAAAAAAATCTACCGATTATTTAATGAAAATTATGCTCGGAACAAAAACCGGTGCCAATAAATTGGTTGAACAGCTTCCAAAAAATACTCCTGTAGCGCATAAAACGGGATCTTCAGGGAAATATGATAATGATTTAACGGTTGCAGAAAACGATATGGGAATTGTTACTTTACCGAATGGCAAACATTATGCAATGGCAGTATTTGTGAACAATTCTACGGAAACAGATGAAGTGAATTGTAAGATGATTTCAGACATTTCAAAGATTGTCTGGGATTATTTTAATAAGTAAAATTTAAAGCTTAATTTTAAAACCATCAAAATGAAAAAGATATTTTTAACTCTAGGAATTTTTAGCTGCGTATTTTTTTATGCACAAAAAAGTGAAAACTTCTATGAAATAAGTTACAACAGTATTTGTTGCGGTCCCCCTTCAACAGCTCCTGTAATGAATTATATTGAAGCTTTTAAAGCCAAAAACAAAGGAAAAGAGATTGAAGTTTTTAGACAATCCGGTTTGGGAAGAGAAGGTGAATTCAGATTATATATCGGGATTGATTCTTTAACGAGAAGCAAGAAAAAAAAGTTTGTAACCGGTCTTGAAGCTGCTGTAAATTCTCAAAATAATGCGAAAAACCAAAGCAGTGACGGAACAGTAAATTTCCAAAGTACAGGATTGGTAAAAAAGGAAGATTTAAAAAAAATAAATAATCTAACTGTATATAATAAAAAAGAAAAATTAAAATGATCAAAAACATTGTCGTTATCGGAGCCGGAACCATGGGAAATGGTATTGCACATACTTTCGCACAAAGCGGTTTTAGTGTAAACTTGGTAGATGTTTCTCAGGAGGCTTTAGACAGAGGTTTGAAAACGATTACAACCAACCTTGACAGAATTATTGCAAAAGGAAATCTTACAGAAGAACAAAAAGCAGAAACTTTAGGGAATATCACCACTTTTACACAACTGAAGGATGCAGTAACAAACGCAGATTTAGTAGTAGAAGCTGCAACTGAAAATCAGGATTTGAAGCTTAAAATTTTCGCTCAAATGGATGAATTTGCTCCTGAAAACTGCATTTTATCAACCAATACTTCTTCAATTTCTATTACTAAAATTGCTGCCGCAACAAAAAGAGCAGATAAAGTAATCGGAATGCACTTTATGAACCCTGTTCCAATCATGAAACTGGTAGAAATCATCAAAGGTTATTCTACTTCTAAAGAAACTTTCGACTCAATCTACGAGATGAGCAAAACTTTAGGAAAAGTTCCTGTTGAAGTTAATGATTACCCTGGTTTTGTGGCAAACAGAATTTTGATGCCAATGATTAACGAATCAATCGAAACACTTTACAACGGAGTTGCGGGAGTTGAAGAAATAGATACGGTTATGAAATTAGGAATGGCTCATCCAATGGGACCGCTTCAATTGGCAGATTTTATCGGTCTTGATGTTTGTTTGGCTATTCTAAATGTAATGTACGATGGTTTTAAAAATCCTAAATATGCTCCAAATCCACTATTGGTAAATATGGTAATGGCAGGAAAATTAGGAGTAAAATCTGGAGAAGGTTTCTATGATTATTCTGAAAGCAAAAAAGCAGAGAAAGTAGCAAAAATGTTTGCAAAATAGATTTTAAATGATGAGTTGTGAGTTATAAATTATAAATTTGAGTGTCAAACCTGTAAACTATAACCTAATAACTTCAACCTTGTTAAAATTTAAAGAAAAATATATCCAAATATCAATGGTCATCATTACTTTAGTGATGACCATTTTGCGTTTTTTACTGAATGAAAAAGGACGAGTAACGCCCGATGGAATAAGATTCATGAGATCGGCTCATGTTTTCCCGGAGATTGATAATACAATTACACCTTTAGGATATATTTTCAGTATTAAATTTTTTACTTTTTTTGGTTTAGATGAATTCTGGAGCAGTAAACTTGTAGGAGTTTTTTCGTTTTTGCTCATCATTTTAATTGCTAAAAAAACAAAATTTTATTTAAGGGAAGCTATTATTACCTGCTCTTTATTTGGTTTTGTGAGTGTTTTTGCAGCAACATTCAGCGAAACATTAACTTTACTTTCTATATTTATTTTATTATATATTGCTCATTTGATTATAAAAGAAAGACTTACAAATAAAAAGGCACTGCTCTATTTATCGCTGAGTTTAATTTTAATTTTTAATATTCGATACAGCGCACTTTTTATTATAGGAGCAACAGGATTATTTGGTTTACTGAGTTTTAAAAAAAATTACGGAAGAACATTTGTCTTTTCAGCCATCATCGCTGCATTTTATATTGTTTTATATAAATTATTCTTCATTGATTTGTTTAATAAAAATTATGTCGATGATTTTCTTGAAATAGGTCTAAAGCCAACTTCCCTTTTAATTACAGAATTTGTACAAGGTATAGCAACAAGCTTCAATCCTTTTGTACACATCGCAAATCCTGGAGGTGGAATCATCAATTGGGGAATTTATGGAATTGGATTAATCAATATTTTAGTAATTACCTTTCTTTTTATCAGAACAAAACTTTCAGAAACCGAAAAATATATGATTCTAATCGGTGTTTCAGGAATTATATGTTCATTTTTAATTCAATATTTCTATTCAACAGATGCTCTAGGATATCGATTATTAGTACCTTTTACATTTTCTATTTGCCTGGTTTATTTTAAAAAATTATTTAATATTTTCGGAACAAAAATTTATCTTATGGGAGCTTTAAGTCTTTTGACAGGATTCGCTTTTACTTGGCTTTCAAAAGGGAATTATCTTAAAAATAGAAAAGAAATTTCTAATTATTTAAAAACAGAAAAACTGGATAAAGTTCCGTTAAAATTTTACGTTAAAGATCTTGAAGACTTAGAAAATGTTCAGATTTCTGAATTAATTGGTACTGTAAATTCAGATATTGATTTCACTTTTAAGGCAGAAGATACCTTAAAAAAGTCAACGTTAACGCCACATAAAGTTTTACAAAAAATTAAGCTCGACAAGAACAAATACCAATAATTTTATTATCTTTGATTTTAAAGTTAAAACAATAAAAAAATGAAATTACCAAAGTTTTTATTAGCAGACAATTCGGAATTTCCTGAAGATTTATTCGTAGTTCATACAGAATATCCAAGATTCATCTTAAACGTTGAAGAAGAGGAAGTAGAATGGCTTGATGATTTGGAAGGTGACGATGAAGAAACTATGGCAGACGAAGCTACAAAAGTAGTGGAAGCAGCTTTCAAATGGTGCGACGAAGAGTTGGCTAAGTACGACGAAGAAGAGGAAGAATAAGAAAAATCACTCATAAAAAAAGGAACTCAGTTTGAGTTCCTTTTTTATTTTATACTTTATTCAGATTTATTGAATTTTAATAGCAATAAATTATCCTGATATAATTCTAAAGTAGTTCCTGAAACTACATATTTATTAGCTTTCTGCATCATATCGAGAAAGTTTTTCTCAACACTCATATTATCGCAAGCCATTTTTGTAGAACCAATTCCTGAAGGTGTAAATTGTCCAGAAGCAGTTTCCATTACAACAGAACCAAAATATCTGTTACAACCAGAGTTTCCGCTTACTTTTGAGCCTTCGATATTCAATGTAGGAGCTTGTCCTTTTACATTGTCTGCTAAAGTCCATTTTGTATTGGCAATTGAAGGTTGCGCTTTACCAACTTTCGATGAAGACGGACTTTTCATTGTTCCGCATGATGCTAAAACAGCAAATGTGCATATACTTAAAAAAAGATTTTTCATTGTTAATTTTGATTTAATTCAAATTTACGGAAATTATAATAATTCATTTCTAAAAATATAGATTTATGTTAAATCAAATTTCATCGAAAGTGATTGTGCTAAAAAAAAACGGACAAATGTCCGTTTCTATTGTGTGAAAATTTTTTTTTATCCTCTCAATTCTGCATTAAACTCTTTTTGGAAAGATTTAATCAAAGAATCCATTACGTGAGAAATTTCTTTTTCTTCTAAAGTTTTTTCTTCGTTTAATAACTCAAAACTCATTGCGTAAGACTTCTTACCTTCCGGAAGATTTTTCCCTTCATAAACATCAAAAAGATTAATGTTTTTAATGAAAGGAGATTTGTTCTTTTTAGCTGTCTGATACAGTTCCTGATACGTAATATTTTTATCAATTAGTAAAGCTAAATCTCTTCTGATTTTGTTGAATTTAGGAATATCTTTAAATTTCAATTCATTCTTAGAACGTAATTCCTGAGCAAATTCAAGCTCGATTTCTGCATAGAAACATTCTTGGTCTACATCAAAATCTTTCAACATTTGAGGAGATACTTTTCCGATTCTTACCAAGGTTTTATCTCCAGATTCGTAAGCAATTGCATCAGAGAATCTTTCATCTTCCAAAGCAACTTCTTTGTAATCAATTGCCAATCTTTCCAACAAAACTTTCACATAAGCTTTCAGATTATAGAAATCTGTAGCAGATTTTGGCTGTAACCAGTTTTCAGCAACATTTCTTCCCGAAACTAAAATTGCCAACTGTTTTCTCTCTTCGTAAGTTTTTTCCCTTTGGTCAAGATACGCTTCGCTTAATTCTTTTTTATGATAAATTTTTCCGAATTCGAAAAACTTAATATCCTGATTTTTTCTATTGATATTATAAACTGCATTCTGCAAAAGTCCTTCCAACAAAGACTTTCTCATAAATGCCAAATCACCGCTTAATGGGTTTAATAATTTCACAGCGTCAGTTTCATCTTTCACAGAAGTTAATGAATTGTTCATTACTTCGTTGAAACCTAAACTCTGCAAAGTTCTCGCCCAAGAATTTTCCAATTCATCCTGATCGTTTGCACTTAATTTTACAGGAGTAAATGAAATTTTTTGCGGAGCATCAATTTTATTGTAACCATAGATTCTTAAAATCTCTTCGATCACATCAATTTCTCTCGTTACATCGGCTCTGTAAGCAGGAACAGATATTTCAAAACCATTCTGAATTTCATTTAAAACCTGAATTTCAAGTGCTTTTAAAATTTCTTTTACCTTTTCTCTGTGAATTTTTGTTCCTAAAATCTGCTCGATTTTTGAAAATCTGATGATTACGTAATTATCTTCGATTTTCTTAGGGTATTCTTCCAACAACTCTCCTACTAACTTTCCTTCCGCTAATTCTTCGATTAATTTAATTGCATGCGTAATTGCAGTTCTTGTAATATTCGGGTCAACACCTCTTTCAAATCTGAAAGAAGCATCGGTATTCAAACCATGGAATTTTGCTCCTTTTCTTACCGCAACCGGATTAAAATAAGCACTTTCCAGGAAAATAGTTTTCGTTTGATCAGAAACTCCAGAATTTGCACCACCGAAAACTCCGGCAATACACATCGGAGTATCTTTTCCGTCTTTTATGATAATTTCAGAACCGTTCAAAGTTCTTTCAACACCATCTAAAGTCGTGAATTTTGTTCCTTCAGCTACGGTTCCAACTTTTACTTTTTTGTCTGCAATTTTATCAGCATCAAAAGCGTGAAGCGGCTGTCCTAAACCGTGAAGAATATAGTTTGTAATATCTACAATATTGTTGATCGGGTTTAAACCGATTGCTTTCAATCTGTCTTTTAACCAAGACGGAGAATCTGCAACTTTTACGTTTTCGATTACAGCACCGATGTATCTTGGCGTTAATTCTGTATTTTCAACTTCAAGCGTAAAACTGTGAGAACCTTCGTTATTTAAAGCAGAAGAAGAAACTTTCTGAAAATCAGATTTTTGTTGGTTGGTAGAAAGAAAAGCATGTAAATCTCTTGCCACACCGTAATGTGACATTGCATCGGTTCTGTTGGGTGTTAAACCAATTTCAAGAACTTCGTCATTTGTCAATTCAAAAAAATCGGCAAAGTTTTTACCAACTTCATATTTTGTTTCGTCCAAAATCATGATTCCGCCGTGATCGTCGCTTAAACCTAATTCGTCTTCTGCACAAATCATTCCCTGAGAAACCTCACCTCTGATTTTCGCTTCTTTAATCTCGAAAAAACTTCCGTCTTTAGCATAAATTTTAGTTCCAACTACGGCAACAGGAACTGTTTGTCCTTCAGCAACATTAGGAGCTCCGCAAACGATGTTTAAAACTTTTCCATTTCCTACGTCTACCGTTGTTTTGTTTAATTTATCAGCATTTGGATGTTTCTCACAAGTCAAAACCTTTCCTACAACGATGCCTTCAAGACTTCCTTTTACACTTTCAAACTTTTCTATTCCCTCAACTTCAAGACCGATATCTGTAAGAAATTCGCCGATTCTCTCGGTTTTCAGTTCTGTTTTGATGTAGTCTTTCAGCCAGTTGCTTGATATTTTCATTCGTAGAAATTTTTAAATTTAATCTTCAGATTTTGCATTCATCATTTTAAACAACAATAAAACACACCTAAATTTTACGTCTACAAATGTCGTGTTTTTTTAAGAAATACCGAAATCCAAAAAGGTTAAAAAAATCATATAAAACCTTATTTGGATTGAGGAAAAACTATCATTGCACAAACTTTATTTTAATAAGTTTATTTGAAATTTAGAAAGCTTAACTACTCTAGTTCAGTTTCAATGAATTTCCTTTATATTTGAAATTATAAATAAAAACTTCAGTTTTTATTTTCTCACTTAACTCTTTTCAACCCAACATTTTGAAAAAATTTCTTGCCTTAACCATTACTATTTTTACTTGGATTTGTTTCTATTCTCAAAACACGTACGCATTTTTCGGTTCATTCAATTGGGACAAAAATACGGACGGAATATATGTTTACAAATTAGACACTATTACCGGAAATTTATCCAAAGTCACTACATTTAAAGGCATTTCAAATCCGTCTTTTCTTACTTTATCACCTGATGGAAAGTATGTTTTTGCCTGTACTGAAAGCAAAACAGAAAATGGAGGAAGTATAAGCAGTTTTGAATTTAATCCCGAAAAAAAATCGCTAATCTTTATCAGCAAACAAAAAAGTGGTGGCGAAAATCCTGTTTATTTAATGGCTCATAAAAATGGGAAATGGCTCGTTAACGGAAATTACACTGAAGGCAGCATTTCGGTTTATCCGATTATAGAAGGTGGAAAAATTGAACCTTATGTTCAAAATATACAATTCAATGAAGGAAGTATAAATCCTGACAGGCAAGAACGTGCACATATACACTCTACAGTATTTTCTCCTAACTTCGATTATATGTTCCTTCCTGACTTAGGAGCGGATAAAATCAGAGTTTTTAAATTTGAAAATGAGAAAAATCAGCCACTTCAGGATGCTGAAATTTCTTTTATAAAAACTACTTTAGGAAGCGGACCGAGACATTTTACATTTCATCCCAATGGAAAATTTGCTTACTGTATTGAAGAAATGGGAGGAGCGATAAGTGCTTATTCTTACGAAGATGGAAAATTAAATAACCTTCAAAGAATTTACACTCATTCAGAAAAACTTAAAGATAATTTTGAAAGCTCGGATGTACATATTTCTCCTGACGGAAAGTTTTTGTACGCTTCCAATCGTGGAAAGGAAAATAATATTGCCATATTTTCAATTCAAAACGATGGAAAGTTGAAAACAGTCGGTTATCAGTCTGTAAAAGGCAGACATCCAAGAACATTTAGTCTTGATCCAAGCGGAAAATTTTTGATTACAGCTAATACAGGAACTAATAATGTAGTTGTATTTAAGAGAAATTCGGAAACTGGTCTATTGAAAAAGGTTGGTAAAAAGATTAAAATTAAGAACGTTTCGAATGTGCAGATTAGGAAATATTAATTAGATTTATTAGAATAAAAAAACTTAATAATCCAGCTAAAAACTTCAATAATGAACAACCATACATTTTATATTCAATATCATAATGCAGATAAACTTGGATATTTTCCAGGCGACGAAATCAATTTTAATACATTAGTCAAAGACATTACACTGAAAAATGAAGAAGATGATGATTTTTGGATTTACACAAGCAAGAAAAAATCAGTAGAAAAATCAATCGGAAGCAGATGTTTTTTAATTTTAGGAAAAACTGAAAATAAAATTAAAAATTATTATTTGTGGTCCTCCTTTGAAATTCAAGATTATCAACAAAAAGACAACGAAATAATAGATGTTTATGGTAAAGGGAGAAATATAAAGAATCCAATTTATCTAAATAATTTACCCTATTTTGATAATTTTAAAAAATTCTGTGGAAACTTTGGAATAGGTTTTCAAAACATAACAAACAACAATTTCTGTCAGATATTAAACTCTTATACGAGTGATTCGCCGACAAAAACAAATTAACAATACCTTCTACAATATGAATGAATATGAAAAATTTTATATCGAATATGGAAAATTTATAATTCACTTTGAAAATATAAACTTTCAACTTTCCTATTATATTAGAAAAATTTGTACCTCAAATAATATGTTTTCTGAAGAAGATAGAAGAATAGATATTCTTTTAGAAGGATTAACTGCTAACCCACTTCTTTCTAAATTCAAAAGTATTTTTTTAACAACCGAATTATCAAAAAATTTAGAACTAAGAAATTTAGTTGATAGATTTGTGAAAAATTTTATAAAAGTTATTGAGATTAGAAACTTTCTTGCTCATGGAACTTTTTTCTTGGGAGATCCTCATGGTAATGTTGAAAATTTCGAAGTACGAAAACCAAAGTTAGGTAGCAAAGGCTATCAACAAAACGTTAATATTATATCAATTCAGTCTTTAGAGAAACTAAATAAAGATATTCAAAAATTAGAAAATTTCATTTCAAATTTGAAAATTTATGTCGCAAATATTGAAAAGGAGCACACGGTTGCAATCTACAATGAGATGAAATCTGTATTAGAAAATTTAGATATATCTTTAAATATTTTAAACAAATCAATCGATTAGCAACATTTATAGTGAAGCAACATTATCTCCCCACAGAATCACTTTTCTTAAACGCATCCACTTTCAGATAAGAATCATTCTCTTCTTTTTTCTTCTTATCTGAAATTAAAATTCCGAAAAGATGGTCGATTTCGTGTTGAAAAATAACGGCGGTAAAACCTTCCACCATTTCTGAAAATTTCTGTCCTTTTAAATCAACATATTCCAGCTGAATCACTTTGCTTCTATAAAATTCATCTCTAAATTCAGGAATCGATAAATCACCTTCTGGACCGAGATTTTGCAATTCTGATCTCCAAGTAATTACCGGATTTAAGAAATATTCCAACGGTTCGCCTTCTTTATCAAAACGTTGTACCCAGATTACTTTTCTATTAATTCCCACTTGCGGAGCTGCAATTCCTACTCCACCATCGGTTGACAATAGAGATTCTTTCATTCTTTTTACCAGAGTCGCTGTGTTTGGATCTTTTGGATCAATTTCTGTTGAAAGATTTAACAAAGTTGTATGTTGATGAGAATCTGTTGTTTGATAAATCTGTAATGCTGTATTGATGTCGCCTTGATTGATGAGAGCAATTTCTGATTTTGTCAGCTTTTGGGCGTTGATGAAACCAATGAACAGAACGAAAAGTATGAAGATTTTTTTCATTTTAAAAGAATGTTTAACAAAGATAAAGATGTTTTTAGGTTTTGGCTAAAGCCAATGGAATTATTTGCATAAAAAAACGGGCTAAAGCCCGTCTCTATTGAATATTTTTAATCACGTTGACAAGTTTTATGGATGTTTTCATCTCCCACAGATTGCACAGATTTACACAGATTTTTTATATGCTTAATTTGCGTGAATTTTAAACATGGTTCTTAAGACTTAATAAGTCTTGGTCATATCCGCAGGAATAATCAGATTAAAATCTGTCGGGATGTACTCTTTCTCAGGAACTTTTAATTCTGGATCTTCAGATTCGAAGACAGAGATAACTGCTATTTTCAGATTAGGATTTTTCTGTTTGATGTACCAATAGATCCCACCAAATTCTTTACTGTGGAAGTTTCCGTTGTAATGGATGAATATTTTTCCGGGCTGCAGGTTTTTCAGGATAGATTCCGCCATTGTAGCGTCTTTTATCGCCTGAGCCGAAATAAAATTCATAACCTTCGTTCCTTCAGCATGATCACCCATCATTTTTTTCATTTCAGGATAACCCGGAGTATCTAAGGTAACATTTATCGGCAATTGAGCGATATAAGATTTTTCTCTTTCGCTGAGTTTATTTAATGATTCCAAGCCTTCTTTTGCGGTTTGTGAAGCATATTTTCTCGGAACATTGGTTGCAATAAAGTTCAGGTTTTTGTCTTTAGCAAAATCAACCAAAGGTTTGTAATCTGTGGTATAATTATTCCACAAACGGACAGAATCTTTCAAGCTTTTTGCTTCAATTTTTCCTGCAAGATATTTATTAAGCTGTGGCTGATTATCTCTTTCAAACATTTCAGCACCCAAAGTAATCTGTTTATTTTTTTGATTGTACAAACCTTCCGTTACCTTTAACTGTAGCCAATGAACCATCGAATTATTGTGAAGTTCACCAAAAAAAACAACGTCGTAATCTGCAAGTTGCTTGACCAATTTTTCTGTTTTAACGGTTTTACCTTTTTTGTTATAAAACTGATAAGGTATAAAATTCTGTGCATTGATGACAGAAAATCCGAAAACTAATATGGCGATAAAAATATTTTTCATTTTAAATTTTGATTTTTTAAATACAAATGACACGAATGATTTTCACAAATATCACAAATTTTAATCGAATTAAAAACTTGTTGGTTTTCGCAAAGGCGCAAAGATGTTTTTAATTTATTATTTTTTAAGGCGCAAGAAAATCAAAGATTTTCAGCAAGTAATTCATTATTCAAATTAAGTAAATATGGAGTTTTAAATTTTATCTTCGATAAAATATTTGCGCCTTAAAACTTAAATTTAGAAAACTCTTGCGCCTTTGCGTTTTCCAACACAATAATAATACTATCAAACAATTGGTAATTTACAAATTTGTGTTATTTGTGAAAAACATTTGTGCAATTAGTGTTAATATACAAAAAAGACCGCTTTGAATCTACAAACAAAACGGTCTTCATCAAATCATTTAATTATTATGCTTCAAGATTTGCTACCAAATCTTTCCATTCCTGAAGTTCAGGAATTCCAGGTTTTCTTTTTCCGAAAAGTTGTACAATGAATTCTCCTTCTTTGTTGAATACTTCAATTGCTGTTACTTCACCATCTTCTGTTGGTTTTTTCACGATCCAAACTTCAGCGATTTTAGTTACATCCAAATGTAAATTGAAATCAGGATCCATTACGTTAAACCATTGCTGGTGCCACATTGTTTTTTTCACCTCACCCGTGTGAATTTGGATAATTCCTCTGTTTCCGACAAAAACCATGATTGGTAAATTCTTTTCAGAAGCTTCTTCCAAAACATTTACTACTTTTGAAGAATCGATTTTTTGAGTATAACCTTCAGGAGCCAATCTCAGAGCCTGAGTTCTTGAAACCCCAAATTTTCTGGTCATCATAAAGAAATCGTGGGTGTCTTTCAATTCTGTCCAAGCTTTTTTGAAACCTTCAGCATCAATTTCTGAATCTGCTTTTTCAGGAGCTTTTGGTGCTACCGTTTCAAATTCAAAACTTTCCTCTTGATTTTCAGCTTTAAACTGAGCAACAATCGGTTCGAAAGCATCAACATTGCTGTCTTTGGTTAAATAAATTTTGTGAAGCGCCAAACCGTCTTTTCCGAAGAACTGAAGACTTCTTTTATCACCTTCAACCACTGCAAAAGCAAATATCCAGTGATTTTGGAAGATTCTCAAATCGATATCTTCTCCCACGAAAAGCTGAGCATGAGGACTGCTGAAATCTCCATTTAAGTACGTTCCTTTTCTTTCGTGAACACACTCGTCGTTTCTGGTTAGAGCCATTACTTTTCCTAATTTTTCAACTTCAGTTAAGATGTTGGCAAATTCAGGTCTCAGAATGGTAACTTCTTCACCTACGTTAGTTAATAATAATTCTGCTTCGCTTACACCCAATTCTGCAGCTGCATTTCTTATTCTCAAATGTGGGTTTTCTGCTTTCAGAGCTTCCCATTTTTCTTTCAAGTCGTTAACTATTGTATTCATTTTTTTATTTTTTTATGGTTAAAACTGTATATAATCTTGTGACGGTTTCGTTGCCTGCTTTACTTTTTACCTGCTCTTCTTTTTCGGAAATTTTCATTCTTTTAAAATGACTTTTAGAAACTGTTTCTTCCATTTCATCTGAATTGTAAAGCGTAAAATTGAATTGAGTGAAAGGTAAAGTTTCCATAAAATCCCGCTGACCAAAAGTGAGAACAAATGTTCCGTTGTCTTTTAGAACTCTGTAAATTTCATTTAAATATTCCACCGGTTCTTTCCAAAAATAAGCAGTGTTTACGGTAAATATTTTATCGAAAGTTTTATCTTCAAAGGGAAGTTTCGTTCCTTCATACAAAACAAATTCAGCCTGATTTTTAAATTCTTCATTTAATCTTTTGGCTTCATTATGCATTGTTTCAGAAATATCAATTCCTGTATATTGTATGTTTTGGGCTAAATGCAAAAGGCTTTTGACGTGGGCTGCATTTCCGTGACCAATTTCCAGAATATTTTCTCCATCCTCAATTAATAAGGTATGGATACTTTCTAAAGTCATTCCGATATTGGTGGCGTTCATCATTTCACCAATCTCAATACCTTTTTCACCTTGTGGATTACCAAGGTTTTGAGCTAATATTTTTAAATCTTTTTCTTCCATTTATCCAAAAATAATCATTGGGTTTTTAGTAATCGGATGGTCGCAAATGGTACAAGGAAAGTTGTATGCTGTCGTTATATTTTCAGCAGTAAAAACCTCTTCCGGAGTTCCATAAGCAGAAACCTGACCCGATTTCATCAATAAAATTTTATCAGCATATTGAGCGGCAAGATTTAAATCATGTAAAACTACGACCGCTGAATTTTCATGAGTTGTGAAATTTTTGATGATTTCCAAAGCTTTATACTGATGTTTTATATCTAAATTGTTCAACGGTTCATCGAGAAAAAGCAATTTTTGAGTAACTTCATTATCCAACTGAGCCAAAACTCTCGATAAATGAACACGCTGTTTTTCACCACCCGACAAAGTGTTGTATTCTCTGTCTTTTAGATGATAAACATCGGTTTCGTACATCATTTTGTTCATTGCTTCGTGATCTTCCTTTTTTGGCTGAGCATCAAAATACGGATAACGTCCCATCATCACGACATCTTTCACTTCCAAAGGAATATCGTTGGAATTGTGCTGAGAAAATTTAGCTTTATGTTTAGACAGTTCGGCAATTTTCCAATCTCTGATGTTTTTATCTTTTAATAAAATATTGTGATTCGTTTTCACTTCATTCGCCAAAACACTCAAAAGACTCGATTTTCCAGCTCCGTTTGGACCGACAATGGCTAAAAATTCACCAAAACCTAAAGAAATATCCACATCGTTTAAAATATGAAATTCTTTATGTTTATAACTGATTTGCTTTGCCTTAATCATTAAATTGACTTTTTAAATTTCAACAAAATAGCAATGAAAATCGGTGCTCCCATCATTGCAGTTAAAATTCCGATGGGTAATTCTGAAGGCGCTACAATACTTCTGCTAATCGTATCTGCTGTTAATAATAGAACACTTCCGAAAATTGCTGATAACGGTAAAATAAAATTGTAATTTGATTTAAATAAAAGCCTTAAAATGTAAGGTACAATCAATCCTACAAACCCTATCGTTCCGGAAAATGCAACGCAACTTCCCACCATTAATGATACGATAATGACGATTTGTTTTTTTAATCTTTCAACATTAATTCCCAAATGCTGTGCATCTTTTTCACCCAACATCATTGCGTTTAAAGCCTTCCCTTTAGGTAAAAGAATTGAATAAGAAATAATTAAAATAACGGTTAAAATAATATTCTTCGTCCATGTTGCAGCGGCTAAACTTCCCATGTTCCAGAACGTTAAATCTCTCAACTGATCGTCTTTTGAGATGAAAATAAGAAAACCTACGATTGAAAAACCGATTGCAGTAATAGCAACACCCGATAGAAGCATCATGACCACATTGGTTTTACCACCGCTTGTAGAAATTTTGTACACCAGCATCATTGCTAAAAGCGAACCTACAAAAGCGGCAATCCCGACGAGCGAAAATTGTACTGCTTCAGGAAGATACTCTCTGAAATATCCTCCTAAAACAATCGTAATTGCTGCCATTAAAGTCGCTCCCGCAGTAAGCCCGATTAAATCTCCTGTTGCCAACGGATTTCTGAATAATCCCTGTAAACTTGTTCCAGAAACCGAAAGCATACTTCCGATGATGATTGCCATTACAATTCTGGATGCTCTCACTTCCCAAACTATATATTTGTCGCTTAAAGACAAATCGGTATCTCCCGTTATTACTTTTCCTAAAACTTCGAAGGCAGATTTTCCGCCAAAATCATATACACCCGTATTAATAGACCATACTGCTATAAAAAAAAGCAGTATGGAACTTAATGTGATGTATAAATATAATTTACTTTGCGTTTTCAATTAAAAGTTTGTTTAATGAAACTGCAGCCTCTCCCACTCTTGGTCCGAAACCTGAAATCAAACCTCCATCCATAGCAATTACTTTTTTGTTTTTCCCTGCGTTGGTTTGTGAAACTCCCGGCATTTTTAAAGCACCTTCTATTCCACCTGAGCTTTCCAATCCGCTAGAGAAGAAAAATAATACATCCGGATTTGCTTTTACAACAGCTTCCGGAGTTAATGGTTTGAAATCTTCAAAATCATTCACTGCATTTTCACCTCCGGCAAGAGCAATCATTGCTGCCATTGGTGTATTTTTACCTGAAACCATCATCATATTCCCTCTTGAGTAAATGAATAAAACTTTTGGTTTCTTAGCAATTGGCTGAACTTGTTTGATATCAGCATCAATTTTATCATTTAATTTCTGATAATCTGTATTCCCTATTGCTTTTGCAACTTCAGCAATTAATTTTTTAGTTCCTTCAACGGTATATTCCTGCTTAAAAGTTTCAGTTTTGATTCCTGAAGCTTTGATTTTCCCCATCAATTCAGCATTAATGTCTTTATCTGAAGCTAAAATCAAAGTTGGAGAAACCGCCATGATTGGCTCAATTGTAATTGATCTAACGTGACCTAAATTTTCTGAAGATTTCTTTAAAGATTCAGGATACGTACTGGTAACATCTGTTGCAACGATTTCTTTTTCATGTCCTAAAGCGGCAACGATTTCTGTAATTCCACCGTTTAATGTTACAATTTTATTATTTGATTTTGGAGCTTCTGCAACAAGTTCATTTCCGTTTTCTGTAGGTTTATGCGCTTCTTTTTTGCAAGAATAGACTGCCATTAAAACAGAAGCTGCAAGTATGAATTTTTTCATTTTTATTTTTATCTGATTTATTTTTGAATTATAAAGGTTTGTACTCAAAAGTTGGAAAACCTCTTGTACCAGCTAAACCTTGGCTATCTGTTGTAGCTTTTGTAAGTCGCGAAAATCTAAGTTTAAAATAAAATCCGTCGGCATCTTTAATAATATAAAAACGGTCATTATAAACTTCTAAACCATTAGTTCCTACAGGATTTCTCCAGTTTGCACCAATTATTGTGTGATCATTGTAAATAAATTTAGACTCCTGAATATCGGAAGCTTTAAAATTATTGTATGCTTCAACGCCTGATGCAGGCGCCGCTATTTTCATTTCATAAACTCCAACTCCACCGACATTATTATTATTTACAAAATCGGCATAAACGTAACTTCCAGCTCCTGTAATTATATTGGTAAATACTGTAAAACAAAGATCCCATTTCTTTTTTTCAGGCTGAATAAAAACTTCTTTGTCGTTGGTAAGACTTAAAAAATTATAGTTGTATGCTGTATTTTTTGTTACGATGATTTCTTTATGAGTGCTTTCACTAAGTTTAGCGTATTTTACTTTGTACCCATCTCCAGATCTTACAATCTGTATTTTCATCCATCCTCTTGGGTCACCACTGTAAGTCACAGAGCCTAAAGGAACAGAGCCATTGTAAATATCTTTTCCCATATTTAAAAGATAAACTGAGTTTTCTGAATCAGTAGCTTTAACTTCTCCAATTGCAGTATAACCTCCAGGAAAGTTTCCTTTTACATCGTCTATATAAATTTCATTATTAACATCAAAATTAGCTACCTCAACCTGAGTTTTTAAAGATGCTAAACTAGCTTCTGTTACCGCATCAATATTTGTTGCATTAGGTATTTTTCCTGCTGCCATTTGGATTGAAGAGTTCAAAACCACCTTGAAAGCACTTCCTGAATAAAAAGCAAGCTCCCAATCTGTTCTTTTTGTTAAAACTCTCTTATTTTCGCTAAGATCAAACCAAACCTGATTAGGTTGTGTAGGACCACCAACACTGATATCTACTGTAGACCCATCAATTGGAGCAACAGCAATCGGATCTTCGTTATCGTTGATACAAGACTGAGAAACCAAAGAAGCCCCAAACAATAATCCAATTAATATTTTTTTCATTTTTAATATTTTAGAAGTTATAATTAAGTCTGGCAAAATAACTTCTGCCATAAAAAAGATTCTGATTACTATCTGCTGCATTATGTGCACCTCCTGATTGTACAGAATTTCTGATACTGCTTACATCAAAGATGTTTTTAACACCTGCACTGATTTCAAAATGATTATTAAAGAAAGGTTGAGAAACAGTAAAGTTTAGCATACTAAAATCACCCACTTCGCCTAAAATAAAATTAGCTGGAGCACTTACGTCTGCTGTAGACTCTTGTACAAACTGTTTTCTAGTTCCTGTATATTTATAGTATAATGCAAATAAAGTTTTGGTTGGAGCAAGTGTGTAGTTTGCCGCTAAATTAGCTTCTGCATAAAAATTGTAATCGTTTGGTGAAGTAATATTTCCCGCAATAAGTTCCTGAGAAATACCCATTACAGAAACTCCGGCATTAAATGAAAACTGATTTTTCTTAGCAGTAAAACCTCCTCCGAATAGCAATGAATTATACTGATTTATATTCAGAAAAGTTTCTACACGTGGACTCACGGTAATGATAGCGCTCTCGATTCTGTTTTTCACATCCAAATACATTGCAGATAAGCTCACATCAAATTTCCAGTTATTCGAATTAGCAGTCTTATAATCCCAAAATAATCCTACCGAATATCCTGTTTCAGGATTTAAATTTTCATTTCCTTGAATGTTATGATTCGCATCTACAACATAAGTGTAAAGTTCTTCGTAAGTTGGAAATCTATTTGATGAACCAAAAACTGCTCTTAAGTCAGATTTTTCTGAAGTTGAATATCTTGCTGTTAATGAATAGTTCGATTGAGAATCAAATCTGTCACTTAGAGACAGTCTATATCCCGGTCTTAATGAGAAATCATCTGAAACTTTCCATTCTGCAGAGATAAAATTAGCATAACTAAAGATGGCCCGGTTTACATTTTCACGAGTACCAAGTCCTGGAACTGTTTCTGCACTAGCAAAACCGCTTGTTCTGTCTAATTCATAACCTAATTGGAAATTAAATTTTTCACTGTCTAAAAAGTTACTAAATAAACCTCTTGAGTATAAAACCTTAGAATCATAATAAGTTTCTTTAGCATTACGAGAAATTTCCGTTCTGTTTGGAACATCATATCTATAATTCTGAGTTTCTCTTTCCTGAGTTTGATAAGAAAAATCACCTAAATAGTTGATTCTTCCTAATTGGGTTTGAATATTAAACTGGTGAATCCAACGGTTGGTAAAATAATCTTTATCGTTGGAAATATACGTTCTGTTACCGCCGCCTAATGGAAAATCTTCAGTATTTTGATTATAGAAATTGATGTTTTCTTTCAGGTAATTAATTTTATAAAACAATGAAGTATTGTTTTTAGCATATCTTATCGCTGCATTTGCAGTTATTTGATCTTTTGGAAGCCATTCATACCCTCTTTCTCCGTTTTTAACTTCGCTGAAATGCTTATATCCGTTATACTTTCCTTTATATCCTTGGAAATCGTTATGATTAATATCTGCACTTACAGTCCACTCGTTATTAATCTTATAACCCAAGTTTAAAGACTGTACGTGTCTTCCGTTTCCTTTTTTAAACCAATCGTAATCTTTACCAACAGTTTCTTCCTGAAGAGAAAGATTAACATTGATTTTTTTTGCGTAATTTTTTTTGGTAATAATATTAATAACTCCTGTTACGGCGTTATTTCCATATTCTACACCCATTGCTCCTTTTACAATCTCAATACGCTCTATATTATTGACATTGATTTTACTAAGATCCATTTGATTCCCACTTCCTCTGTCGGTTACAACAGGAATATTGTCAATTAAGATTTTAGTATAAGCTCCACCTAATCCCATGATATTTGCCTGAGAATTTCCATCTCCGCTATCAGGTACGATTTGAATATTTAAGTTTTGATTCAGAACTTCGGCCGCTGTAGTTACAGCCATATTTTTGATTTGTTGAGCATCAATTACCTCAACTTTATAAATTGATTTGTTGATTGATTGCTGCATATATTGTCCGGTAATGACAACTTCTTCTATTTTTTTCTGATTTAGAGAATCTTTTTCCTGTGCATGGATCCAAAAAATAGCGGATAAAGACACAATAGAAAGCACTTTCTTCTTCATAAACTCAAAATTTTGCCACAAATATAGTGCTTTATTTAGAATAGTTAAAAATAAATAATTATTTTTGCCACATGATTTTAAGCATGATAGACAGGATTATCAAAAATTTGATAATGATAACTCAGGCTTATTATAATATATGTTCTTTGCTTTGCAATTATTAATTATTCTAAAACAAGATAAATGTCATTCTTTAATTTAGAATAATTAAAAACAATTACTTAATTTTGTAAAATATTAAAAATAGAAAAAAATGAAATTAAAACTACTTTTAGGAGCTTTGATGTTTTCAGCTGTTGCTGCAAATGCGCAACTTGCAACTATAAACGAAAATTTCGATGGATTTACGTCAGGAAATGCTACTTTTCCTCAAAATAACTGGTCTGCAATAATAGCAACTAACCCACAACCATATCCACCTGCACCCTTAATGATTGTAACTACAGGTACAAATAAGGCAGTTCAATCTTATGCAGGTAACAATGGAACAGCTCCTTCATACCTTATAACGCCACAAATTGTAGCTCCAACTGGAGATAAAACATTATCTTTTACTGCAGGTTTAGTAGCTCCGTCTCCTGGTGCTCCATCTCCCGGTACATCAACAATACAAATTGGATTGGCTTCAAACCCTGCTGATATGACGACATTTACTGCAGTTGGAAATCCTTTCTCTATTACAGCTACTAGCAATCAATCTTATTCTGTAAATATTACTGCATCTACATCTTCATACATTGTTTTCAAAATTACACCAACCGCAGCTCATACTGCTACTTTGATTGATGATGTTGTTTACGAAGCTCCTGCAGTAGGAACAATCAACGAAAACTTTAACGCTTTTGTACCAGGTGCTCCTACGACTTCTCTCCCGCAGAATGGTTGGAATAAAGTTATAGCCAATTCAGCAATTAATGTATATATTGCAGCTAACAATGGAAGTAATACAGCTCAGTTTTATGCAGCAAATTCGCCGGGAACATCGTCATATTTAGTTGCTCCAAAAATCGTTGCTCCAGACGGAAGTAAAAAACTTCAATTCACAATAGGAGCGTCAGCCAATTCTACAGGTAGTTCTACCATCGAGGCAGGTATGGTAACAAATCTGACAGATATGACAACGTTTACTTCTTTAGGTGCACCAACAACTATTGCCGTGGGCTCTTCTCCTCAAACATTCGTATTAGATGTACCAACTTCTACTAAACAATATATCGTATGGAAATTTACTGGAGCAGCAACACATTCTGCAGCTTATGTAGATAATGTTGTCTATGATGTATTAGCAAACTTAGGAACTACAAATATCAAAGCTAACACGAATATTTTCCAATTTGTTATCAATGCAAACAACGAAATTCAGTTTGTAGGTAAATCAAATGTGAAATCTGTGAAAGTTTATTCTGCATCAGGAAATTTAGTTGCACAAGGCGCCGTTAACAATAATAGATTTGATGTTTCTTCTTTAGCTACTGGCGTATATATCTTTACTTCAGAAGATGATAACAAAACAGTATCTCATTCAAAATTTATCAAGAAATAATTGATTTAAAATATATTCTGAAAAGGTTGACTACAAATTGTAGTCAACCTTTTTTTGTTAACAAAATGAATAACAACCATTTGTAAATAAATTTTAATGAAAAAAAATTAGTAAAACATGATATTTATCTTGTTTTTATTTAGAATTATTAAAAACAATTACATAGTTTTGTAGAACAATTCTAAATAAGGAATAAGGTTATGAAAACAAAATTATTTTTTGCTTCTCTTTTTGCACTTTCAATACAGCAAACTGTATTAGCACAAACAGATGCAAACGGGTATACTACGGTAAATATGTCTATGGGAAGCCAATACCAGAACAGAGTATTCTTTGATTTAAGCGCCAACAATATGGTTTCACAACCAGCAAATACATGGGATATTGCTTTCTACAGAAATTCAACTTATGATTTCGGATCTAGAGTTAATGATGATAAAAAAATTGAAGTTTATGAAGCTTCAAATTCTGCATCAAATTGGGATAACATTAATCTTGCTAATATTGCTTCTTGGGGAGCTCCCAAATATAATCCAGATAATTCAACATCTCTTCATAATGGAGCTTTTGAACAAGGTTCTGCAAGTTCAGGATGGGGAGTTTACCAATCTAATCACCATATTACAGGATCTATTATTTTTGTTCTAAAATATCTTTCTACTGGTGAATATATTAAATTCATGATAGAAGATTATTTTGGTGGATATACATTTAAATATTCTAAATGGAATGCAACTACATCAACTTGGGAAGCGACGCAAACCAAGACTTTAGCAAATGGTACCGATGATGCTTATTTTAATTATTTCTCTTTTACGACAGGAGCAAAAGTTGAGAATTTAGAACCGCCAAAAGCTAATTGGGACTTAATGTTTACAAGATATTATACATTCTATATGAACATTATGATGTATCAAATGTCTGGAGTTCTACAAAGTCCAACAGTGAGTGTCGCAAAAGTACAGCCGGAAACTCAGGCAACAGCAACTTCTACTCTTCCTGCTTCTACAGCATTTTCAAGTAATATTACTGCAATCGGACATTCTTGGAAACCGACATCAGGATTCTATAGTGATGTTGTTTATTATATCAAACAAGGTTCAGAGTATTATAGAATGTATTTCATCTCAAATGAAGGTGCCAATACAGGAAACATGTACTTTAAATACAAAAACATTACCTCAACATTAGATGTTACAGAAGTAAGCAAAAAAGCGACTTTCGGTATTTATCCAAACCCGACAACTGCTGATAAAAAAGTAACGGTTTTATATGATGTAAAAGAAAAAGCAAACAATAAAGGTAGTGTTGAAGTTTATGATCTTACAGGTAAAAAAGTTTACAATACAGAACTAAGCAATCAAACAGGTTTTTACAAACAAGAGATGAACTTATCTCATCTTCCATCAGGAAATTACATTGTGAAAATTTCTTTTGGAGGTAAAACGGAAACCAAAAAACTTATTGTAAAATAAGGCAATGTGAAAATGTGAATTTACTTCGCAGTGAATAGTCAATTGTCAATTTTTAAAATTCACCATTGACAGCAAAGCTAATTAACAATTCACTCTAAAATTAATACTTTCTATTTTTTCTAATAAAAAAGGCAGTTTCAAAATGATGAAACTGCCTTTTGACTTTTTTGGCTTCTAGCTTCTAGCTTCTAGCTTCTAGCTTCTAGCAAATTTAATAAATCTTAAAACCTTTATAAACCTGTGCCGATTCTTCTGAAATTTTAGAGGCATTTTTTCTGAATTCAAAAAGATGATCGGTTCCGTTGTGAGCATTGTGATGTTCTACGCTTTCCCACAATTCGACAAGGAAAAAAGTTCCTTTATTTTCGTTGTCTTCTATAAGTTCGTATTGCAGACATCCAGCTTCTTTTCTGGTTTCTCTTACCAATGTTTGAAATAATTCCACCGCTTCCATCAGATGGTTCTCTTTAAATCTGAACAGAGCAACAATATGTAAATTCATGTATTATTTTTAGGCTGTAAATGTAAATTATTTTTGATTTTAATTGAATTCTTATTCTGCTAAATTTTTCACAAAAAAAATCTAAAATAATGATTTAAAAATCGTAATCGAACTCATCACGATAACTAAAGTTCCGATAATTAAAAACATATTTTTCACGGGAAGTTTTGCAGTTAGCATTGCAGAAAATGGTGCGGTGATAATTCCACCAATTAAAAGTCCCAAAATGATATTCCAATGCTGAATTCCTAAAGTAAAAAAGAACGTTACCGCTGCGGTGATTGTTAAAATAAATTTTGCAACAGTAGAACTTCCTACTGCAAATCTCGGAGTAAAAGAATTTTTAATTAAAGTTCCGGTAACCAACGGTCCCCATCCTCCACCTGCAAAAGAATCTATAAATCCACCTATAACGCCGAGTCTTGTTAAGTTAGTTTTCTTTTTTAAAGACTTATTCTGTTTTGGTTTAAATGCATTTAAGAAAATTTTAAAACCGAGATATAAAGTATAAAAAGAAATGACAGTTTTTGTAATTTTTGAATAATACTCGCCTAAATAAGTCAAAGAAATAGCTCCGATAATGGCTCCAATAATTGCAGGAATGGCTAATTTTTTAACCAAACTTTTGCTGACATTCTTCAGTTTAATATGACTGATACTTCCAGCCGCAGTCGTAAAACTTTCTGCAGAATGAATACTTGCACTTACCGCATGCGGCGGAATTCCAAGAAATAAAAGTGTCGTCGTACAAATTACACCATATCCCATTCCCATTGAGCCTGCTACAATTTCGGCAAAAACTCCTACCAAAAGCATCCAATAAAAAATGTGATTGTCTTTAGCTAAGATAATTTGTAATTCATCCAAATATCCTAAACTGTAAAGTGAAAAAAATGCAATAACTAAAACTGCAATTGTTGCCAAAAGCAAATTAATTCTGAGCTGGATTTTCGGAGTAATTACCATATTATTACATGTTTGAATTAGTATGAATCACAAAATCATCACAGCTCCCACTGTAGAATTGCTAGTTTCATCAATCAGAATCGCATTTCCGGTTGATTTGCTGTCTTCAAAACTATCAAAAACCAAAGGCGATACGGTTTTCAACCTTAATTTAACGACTTCATTCAACTTGATACTTTCTGTAATCGGAGTTTGTTCAAGCGTATTCACATCAATTTTATATTCGATTTCTTTGATAATAGCTTTCAAAGTTTTGCTTTTATGCTGAATAAAATATTTGTTGCCCTCGTTCAATTCCTTTTTATCAAGCCAGCAAACTACGGCTTCAAATTCATTTTCAACTTTAGGCTGCTGATTTGTTTTCACTAAAAAATCTCCACGACTGATATCGATATCGTCTTCAACATGAATTACCGCAGGTTGATTGGTAAACACATAATCGGTTTCTTTTCCTCCTGTTTCAATTTTAGAAATTTTAGTCTGAATATTTTGCGGAAGAACGGTAATTTCATCTCCTTTTCGATAAATTCCTGAAATCACTTCTCCTGCATAACCTCTGTAATCATGCAGTTCATCGGTTTGTGGACGAATCACATATTGCACCTGAAATCTCGGATTTTCATTGGCTTGAATTTCATTAATTTCAACATTTTCAAGGAAATCTAAAAGAGGTTCGCCTTTATACCAATCTGTTTTTTCAGATTTTGAAACAATATTATCTCCGTGAAAAGCCGAAATTGGAAAATAATTAACGTTTTCAAGCTTCAGTTTTTTTGCTACTAAATCGTATTGTGCTTTGATGTCATTATAAATTTCTTCGGAATAATCTACCAAATCCATTTTATTGATGGCAACAACAACATTTTTCATTTTTAATAACGAAGCGATAATCGAATGTCTTCTTGTCTGTTCAATTACGCCTTGTCTTGCGTCAATCAAGATTACAATCAATTGCGAGTTTGACGCCCCAGTAATCATATTTCTGGTGTACTGAATATGTCCCGGCGCATCGGCAATAATAAATTTCCTTTTCGGTGTTGAAAAATACCGGTAAGCAACGTCAATCGTGATTCCCTGCTCTCTTTCGGCTCTTAGACCGTCGGTGAGAATGGCGAGATCAATTCCGTTTTCGTTTTTATTTTTGGACTGTTTTTCCAATGCTTCAAGCTGGTCAATCAGTATATTTTTGCTGTCGTAGAGAAGTCTTCCGATCAACGTACTTTTGCCATCATCTACACTTCCTGCGGTGATAAATCTTAGTATGTCCATAAGTTTATTTATTAATGATAATTGATGAATGATCATTGATCAATTATCGCTCATCATTTATATTAAAAATATCCTCCTTTTTTTCTGTCTTCCATTGCGGCTTCTGTTGCTTTGTCGTCGATTCTAGTTTCGCCACGTTCGGAAATTCGGGAAGCAGTGATTTCACCTAATACATCATCCAAAGTTTCAGCAGAGCTTTCAACGGCGGCAGTGCAAGTCATATCTCCAACGGTTCTGTAACGTACTTTTTTATTAACAATCGTATCATTTTCATCAATTTGGATAAAATCTGAAACCGCAATTAATTGTCCGTCATATTCAATTACATCACGATCATGAGCAAAATAAATAGATGGCAACTGAATATTTTCCTTTTTAATATAATTCCATACATCAAGTTCAGTCCAGTTTGATATTGGGAAAACTCTCACGTTTTCACCTTTATTAATTCTTCCGTTGTAAATATTCCACAATTCCGGACGCTGTAACTTTGGATCCCATTGTCCGAACTCGTCACGAACAGAGAAAAATCTTTCTTTTGCTCTTGCTTTTTCCTCATCTCTTCTCGCTCCGCCAATACAGGCATCAAATTGAAATTCTTCAATTGTATCTAATAAAGTATGCGTTTGAAGCCAGTTTCTTGAAGCAAATTTTCCTTTTGGCTCGGTTAAATTTTTAGCTTTAATCGTATCTTCAACCTTTCTTACGATTAATCCCGCACCTAAACTTTCGGCAAAATAATCTCTAAACTGCAATGCTTCCGGAAAATTATGTCCCGTATCAATATGTACAAATGGAAAAGGAATTTTCATCGGAGCAAACGCTTTTTTAGCCAAATGAACCAATGTAATCGAATCTTTTCCACCACTGAAAAGCAATGCAGGTTTTTCAAACTGAGCCGCAATTTCACGCATAATATAAATGCTTTCGGCCTCTAACTGTTCGAGATAATTTAATGTATAGTCACTCATTATTATTTGAAAGAATTAAATGTGAATTAGTTTGAATGCAGACCGCATTCTTTTTGTGAAGTTTCCCACCACCAACGTCCGGCTCGCGGATTTTCGCCTTCTTCAATAGCTCTTGTACAAGGTTGACAACCTACACTGATAAAACCTTTTTTATGAAGAGACAGTTCCTGAACTTTATTTTGTTCTAAATAATTTAAAACATCCTGATAAGTCCAATTGATTAAAGGGTTGTATTTGTATAAATTTCTCTCCTCATCCCACTCTAAAATCGGCATATTTTCTCGATTTTCAGACTGTTCGGCTCGAAGTCCGGTAATCCAGACTTTAGCATTTTCGAGCGCCCGATTTAAAGGTTTTACTTTTCTGATGTAGCAACATTCTTTCCTGTTTTCAACGGAATGATAAAAAGCGTTGATTCCTTTTTCAACAACGTATTTTTCAACATCTAAAGATTCAGGAAAATAAACTTCTGTTTTTTTCTTGTACCGAGAATTGTTTTTTGAAAGCAAATCGTAATGCTCGTAAAAAAGTCTCCCCGTATCTAAAGTGAAAACTTTTACCGTTAAATTATTCTTAAAAATAGCGTCAGTAATAACCTGATCTTCCTGACCAAGCGAAGTTGAGAAAACAACTCCTTCCGAAAATTTTGACGAAATAAATTGTAATCCGTCTTCTAAAGTAAGCTGTTGTAAAGTATTTATATCTTCTTGTGAAAACATTTTTTCTGTTTGATACCAGCAAATATCCAACAAAAATATTATCCTACCAAATAAGTAGACTTGTAAAATTAAAATTTAAACTGATTTAATCAATTAGATCTAACAGTGTTTTTTCCTCCAAAATTTTCAATGAAGCATCTCTCACTTCTATCAAAACATCGTGTAAGCTGCAGTGATCTTCGTTGCAATCTGCACATTTTTCATAAAAATTAAGACTTACGCACGGAAGCATCGCAATTGGACCGTTTACAAGACGGATAATCTTTGCTAATGTCACGTTTTGAGGATTTTCTTTAAATAAATAGCCTCCACCTTTTCCTTTTTTGCTGTCTAATATATCGGCTTTTTTGAGTTCAAGGAGGATGTTTTCAAGAAACTTCAAAGGAATTTTCTTGTTTTCTGCAATTTCCGAAATAAGTATTGGGCCTTCATTTCTCTTTTCTACAAGATATGAAAGCGCTTTAAAAGCATATTGAGATTTTTTTGACAGCATTACAGCAAAAATAGGAAAAAGTTTTTTTTAAAGAGCTTAAAAAAATCAAGATCGTTATTCTCTGCTCTCTCATATACTTTTCACTTGTTTCTTTTACCTTTTTACTTGACTCTTTTTACTTAAATTTGTCCCATGTTCAGTAAAGAAGAAGCGCAACAATTAAAAAAGGAGTTTTGGACGGCTTTCGGAAAGTCTTTCCCAAGAAAATGGATTTTGTATGATACAAAAGTCAAGGATTTTTCATTTAAATTTTATGCAGATAAGAAAAAAGCTGAAGTTTCGTTGGATATTGAAATGAAAGATGAAGTTTTCAGAGATGCTTATTACAATAAAATCTGGTCGCTTGAAGATATGTTGAAAGACTACATTGGAGATTTTTACAAGGAAGAATTTTATACTTTAGAAAATGGTAAAGTCATCAGCAGAATTTGGGTAGAAAAAGAAGGTATTTCTGTTTTTAATAAAAATACTTGGCGAGAAGCTTTTGAATTCTTTGTTGAAAAAATGGATGGGTTTGAAAGGTTTTATAATGAGTTTGAGGATTTTATAAAGGATGTTTAAATTAAGTTAATCAATATATAAATGAAAATCTCTTTAATATTATTATTCAGTTGTTTTTTAGCTTTAAATTGTCAGTTAAAAAAAGATAGTTTAAACGATAAATTTACAGGTTGGACTTCACATAACTTAAATGGTAAAGTAAAAGAAATTACTATTAAATCATTTAAAATTGATTCAATAGATAATACAAAAAAACAAGAAGGCTTATATCATCAATTCGAGTTTTCACCGACTGGTAATGAATTAATTTATAATATTTATGATGAAAACGACGTATTAAAATTTAAATCAACTCCTAAATATAATAATGAGAAAGTTGTTAGTTCTACCATAGATAATATTGGAGAAAAAACTACAGAAAACTGGGTAATAAAAAAATATCTTTTAGATTTTTATGGTGGAGAAATTGACTGTTACATTGATAATAAATTAGTAAAGAAAGCTTTCAATACAATTAATAAAAAAGGACATCAAACAAGCTTAAAAGTTTTTAGTAATGATAATAAAATACTTTACGAAAAATATTTGGAGTATGATAATCGTGAAAACATAATTAAGACTACAGATAATTCTTACGCAAATGACACTCTCTATATAATAAAATCTTCATTTACATATACCAAGTTTGATAAAAACAACAATTGGATTGAACGAACTGATAAAGTGGATGGTAAATTTTTGCTTACAGAAAGATCAATTGTTTATTACTAAGATATTAATTTATAAGAAACTTTGAAAAATCACATATAACTGAAGTTTATTTTTTGTCCAAAATATGTTAATAAAAGAAAACTTTAGTACTTTTAAAACAAAACACACTTATGAAAAAAATTGCCTTATTATTTGTTCTATTAGTATTTCCTTTAGCATCTGCTCAAAATGTTTTCAAATCACAAAAGCAAATCTACTTAGCAGAATATTATGCTCATCAGAAAAATGATCAAAAAGCTTTAGACCACTACTTGGAAGCAATTAAAATTAATCCTAAAGTTCCGATTAGTGATGCATATTTAGAAGCATCATCGATAGCTTTTAAATTGAAAGATAATAAAACTGCCAAAGAATTACTTACCCAAAGTATTACCAAACAATTAGCTCCTTTAGATTTTTTAAAAGATTTTGAAAGTCTTCAGACATATAAAAATTTCAAAGAAATGAAGGAAGTTTTGGCTCAATATGATGATTTGGAAAATCAATATTACAGAGAGCTTAAAAATCCAGCGGCATACATGGAAATTCATGAACTTATTGCCACAGATCAACTCATAAGAAAGGAAGATAAAGTTTTTGGCAAATTATCTAAAGAAACAGATTCCATGAATATTATTAAACTAATGGAACTTACCAAAAAATATGGTTGGGAATCTCGTGCATGGATGCTATTGTGGCATCATCGAGGGTATACAGATGATCAAAAATTTGTTTGGGATTTTTTTAAACCTTATTTAGAGAACGAAATTAAAAAAGATAATGTTAGTAAAGATTTTTTTGTTGACTTTGATGAATTTGACAGTTCTATGAATGATTTTACAAATAAAACAAATAAAGGATCTCTTTACACCTTACAAACTTTAGGAAATATAAACCACAACACAACCTATTATGACATAAAAAATCTTGATAAAAGAAGAAAGTCTGTAGGTTTGCCTCCGTTATATTTTGAGCATTTTCTTTATGGATCACAACTGCCAAAAGATTATCAATACAATCCCGAAAATCTTCTGAAAGATCTGGAAAATTTATAATCGTTAAATTTCAATAAACATAACGCAATTTAAACCATTGTTTAAATATTTTCCTTATTTTAGTGATACCAAAAACATCAACATCTACTTATTCATCAAGCTTTTCAGCAGAATACATTATGATATTGACTTAAAATAAAATCACAAAATTTTTAAAATAAAATGGAAAATAACTCATTTATTTTCACGGACGGAAAAGATCCTAAAATGATTAAAGCGTACAAAAAAGCACAGGAAACCTTTAAATATTTCTGGAGAGAGCTTTCGTGGGAGCAAAGAAGAATTATTCCCGGATTAAATCTTGCCTGTGTAAAAGCTTCTTTTTCTGAAAAAACTCCCGATGGAGAACAAATCGTTGAACACATGTGGATGAATGATATCTACTTTGATGGTGACACTGTAAGCGGATATCTCATCAACGAGCCCAATGATTTGACCACAATACAACCCGGAGATTATTTTGAAATACCTCTAAATGAAATCAGTGACTGGCTTTTTGCCATCACTCCTATGCAGAAAAAAACAAAAGGACTTTCGAAATTATTTTCTTCATCTTCAGAGCCAATTCCAAAAGCGTATGGCGGATTTACCATTCAAAAAATGCGTGCAGATATGTCAGAATCTGAAAGAAAAGATCATGATGAAGCGTGGCAACTCGATTTTGGAGATTTTAATGAGATTGAAGTTGTCAATGAACAAAAAGAAAAGCCTGAAAACCTCATTGAACATCCGATGAGCAAAAATATGAAAGAAGATTTTGTGAAATTTCTAAATGATTATCCCGCAGAACTCACCAATATTGATGAAAACGGCTTTACGCTTCTTCACAGAGAAACAATTGCAGGAAATCTAAGCTCGGTAGAAGTCTTGCTTGAAGCCGGAGCTGATAAAAATTTAAAAACCAACAACGGAAAAACAGCTTTAGATTACGCCAAACAGCTCAATTGGGAACATCTGATTCCTGTTTTAGAAAATTAATTTTATAAAGAGAGACTTTCGGGTTTCTCTTTGTATTTTTTACCAAATGACAAATGCCGTGAAAATTTCTTTAGCTAAATTGCATTCATGAAAGAATTATTTGATTTTATCTTAAAATTTGGAAACCTCAACCAGCAGCAAATCGATTTTATCTCAAGCAAAGCCATTGAAATCAATCTTTCCAAAGAAGAATATTTTTCAGAAGCCGGAAAAATAGCAAAACAAGTTGGCTTTGTGGTTGATGGAATTCTTAGGGTTTGCTATTATAACAATCAAAGTGAGGAGATTACAAAATATTTCATTGAAGAAAATAATTTGGTTGTAGATTTAGAAAGTTTTGATAATCAAATCTGCTCGAGCGCTTATGTTCAGGCAGTCACAGATTGTAAAATGATAGTTTTCGAAAGAAAAGACTGGCTCGAACTTTTGCAAACTATCGTTGGGTTTGATGCCATTGTACATAAAATCATTTCCCGAGCTTTAATGCAAAAAGTGGAAAGAAGAAGTCCGCTTGTATCGGAAGATGCAACAACACGTTATTTAAAGTTTCTTGAAATTTATCCGACGGCTGTTAACAGAATTCCGCTTTCTTATGTAGCTTCTTATTTGGGAGTAACGCAATCTTCCTTAAGCAGGATCAGAAAGAATATTACTTTATAAATCATTTTATTTTAAATCTAATCAACTAAAATTAATTTCTCTTTTTGCCAAATGGCAAATGCCACGCTGTTTTATTGACGGAATTTTACACCATTAATTAAAACATACAAAATGCAAACAGTATTAATAACAGGAGCCAACAGAAGTATTGGCTTGGAAACCGCAAAACAACTTTCAGAAAAAGGTTTATTCGTTTATTTAGGAAGCAGAAATCTTTCAAAAGGCGAAGAAGTCGTAAAAGAATTAAACGAAAAAGGATTTCAAAATATCAAAGCTATAGAAATTGATGTGACGAATCCTGACTCTATTTTAAAAGCAAAAAACATTGTCGAAAACGAACACGGAAAACTGGATATTCTGATTAATAATGCCGGAATTTTAGGTGTAAATCCACAAACTGCTACAGAAGCTTCTATTCAAGATATTCAGGAGGTTTTTAACACCAATTTCTTTGGAGTAATCAGTGTGACGCAGGCATTTTTAGATTTGCTTAAAAAATCTGATAGCCCTAGAATAAGTAATATTACTTCAGGATTAGGCTCATTAACTTTACATAGTGATCCAAATTGGAAATATTATCACGTAAAAGCAGCAGCTTATGGTCCGTCAAAATCAGCTTTGAATGCTTACACCATCGTTTTAGCTTACGAATTGAGAGAATTGCCTTTTAAAGTAAATGTTATAGACCCAGGTTATACAGCAACAGATTTTAATCATCACAGTGGTCCCGGTTCTGTAGAAAGTGCAGTTTCATTCATTATTAAACATACTTTAACTGATGAAAATGCTCCAACAGGACAATTTTTCAGCAATGATATTGAAGATGAAATCGGAATCAGCCCTTGGTAATTTTTAAATTCTAATAATAAATAAGAGAAACTTCCGGGTTTCTCTTTTTTTATACTTGTAACAAAATTGTAACTTTAGAAAACGGCGCAATTACCAATATTTTTGAAAAAAATAATTTTGAACGGCTGAAACATTTTAAATTTTAAAACAATGGCAATTCCGTCAAATAAAGAAGAACTGATTTCTGCAATAGAATTGAATTACAAAAAACTAAAGGCAGAAATTGATTTAATTACAGAAGAATTATCAGATTTAAAAACTTTGGAAGGTCATTTAAAAGGAACTCTGATGTCACCAAAAAATCTTATTTCTTACTTAATTGGTTGGGGCGAATTGGTTTTAACATGGAATTCAAAAAAAGATAATAACGAAAACGTAGATTTTCCGGAAACAGGATTCAAATGGAACGAACTTGGAAAACTTGCTCAAAAATTTTATCAAGACTACGAAAATGAAGATTTCAATAAGTTAAAGTTAAAACTTGATTCAACGGTTGAAAATATTTTACTATTGATTGATTCAAAATCAAATGATGAACTTTACCGAATAAGTTGGTATGAAAAATATACTTTAGGAAGGATGATTCAGCTTAATACTTCTTCACCTTATACAAATGCAAGATTAAGGTTGAGGAAATGGATGAAAGAACAACAATTTATCTAGTTCATTTAGAACCTAAATTTCGTCAATTCGAGTAAAATTCTGAAAGAATTTGTATCGAGAATTAGAACCATTTAGCAAAAAAATTCTCAATACATTTTTCCTTCTCTCCGATACTGAAAAACACTCGAATTGACGAAAATTTAAATCAAAAACCAAAAAGACATCTGCATTTCTACAGATGTCTTGATATTTATGACTGTTTCAGATTATTTTTGGTCAGCTTTTACATCGATAGCGATTTCGATATCTTTGCTGATCATCCATTCAGCTGGATCAGTTTCGTCAGTTCCGAATTTAATTCCCCAATCAGCACGGTTTACAGTGAATTGAGCCTTTAAAGTTGCAGACTTTTCTACGATGTCAACTTTTGCAGGGAAAGAAACGTTCATTGTTTTTCCAAGAAGCGTAAGGTTTCCGCTTACTGTTTTGTTTGCTCCGGCAATAGCGTCTGCTCCTGGAGTTGCAAGATCTTCCACTTTAGTGATTTTGAAATCAGCAGTTGGGTGTTTTTCAACATCAAAGAAGTCAGCATTTTTAAGGTGACCTTCAAGATCTGTGTATTTTTTGTCTTTTTCAGTTACAGAAGCCGGATCTACTTTTAGAGACTTCATGTCAATCACAAATTCTCCAGATGCCAATTGATTATCCGCAACAGATAATTCTCCTGTAGAAACCGCCAAAGTTCCCCAACGTGGAGCAAAACCTCCTTTGTGGAAAGCTTTCCAGTTTACTTTAGAAGCTGCTGCATCAACAGTGAAAACATCACCTTTCTTTTCAGCTACATTTTGTTCCTGACCTGCAGTTGCTGCTTCTTTTTTATCACCACAAGATGCAAGAAGTAAACCTAAACTTGCCAAAGCGATTACGCCAATTTTCTTCATTTTTTAAAGTATTTAATATTATTTTTGATTGTTGTCTTAATAAACCTCAAAACTTTTATTTTATTGTTTTGACTCTGCAAACCTCCGAAAATTTGAAGGCTTAACGATTAACATAGGATAAGAAAAGACTAAAATTATAAAAAAGTTTTGGAAATAGATGATTTATCAGTTTAAAAAGATTGCTTATATAACATTTAATCAAACAAAAAACTCAATATTAATCGTAGAAAAAACTTAATATGATTTTTCTACGATAAGTGATTTTAAACGGATTTTTTTTATATTTGAATGAATGGATTAAATATCAAGCTTTTCATTCATTCTAAAATTAACACCAAAAAAATATTATGGGACTAGATATGCGACCAATGGGCAAGCCAAAAGCCGGGTTTGAAGAAAGATTTTTAGAAATATTTCAAATGTTGTCAACAGACAATATTCCGCAACCTTCAATGTATGATAAGCTAAAGGGAAAAAAGTATCCTACAAAAGAAGAATTACTAGACGAATGGTTTTCTAATCAAATTGAATCTTACGAAACCATTAAGGCTCCCAAAGTAGGGCAAAATCAGGAAGCAAATAACTGGATACAAAACAAATACAATGAATTAGAGGAAAAACCGCCACTTGAGGAATTCTTAAATGAATATGACGGCTTTTATGTGATTGAATTAGCCAAAGAACAAGATGGTGTACCTGTTTACATCTCTATGGGAAAGGATGAAAATGTATTCCGAGGGCAGTTTTTGCAGGATTGTGAAGATTTAATTGGTGAAGAACTGGTGAATGAAGCTTGGATGACTAAAACAGCAGACGAAGCATTAGATTACGGAAACAGATTGATGAAAATAGCAGACGAAATAGCTCAACAAAATAACTTAGGATATTTAAAAATTCAAAGATTTCCACCTGAAACTGATGAAGACACTATCGAAAGTAAATTGCATATCCTTTTTTCATTAGCAAAATGGCTGATTTTTTATGGAAAGAATGGGCATGGTTATGAAGCTGATTTTTAATGTAGATTTTCAATTAAGTCGAATACAATGAAACGATTTCTTTTAGGGCTTTTAGTTTTCATTAATTTAAATGGTCAATTAAAGAACAATAATATAAATGAGTGTTATGATGGACAAACTACAGATTTTCAAGAATTCAAAAAAGTGTATCAAAATATTGTTGTAGATGATTACAAAAAAATATTAACTGAAAATAATGATCAATCTCAAAATGAATTTGAAATCATTTTATTTGAAAGAGGCGATAATTCTAAAGGCTCACTAGCTGTTTTTAATGTAAACGGTGATCAAATTTTTGGTTACAATAAGAATATTACTAATGTACATTATCTTAACATAAAAAAAGAAGATATTCTTGAACTCACTAAAAATTTAGCCTTTATCAAAAACAATTTTTATGGTGAAACCTGTATGAAATTACAGCATAATAAGATAAATACATTAATTATTAAAAAGAAGGGAATGATAATTTCTGGATATGTATCATATAATTCTTCAAAATTAAAAACATCAGAAAATAGCAAAGATTTAATTGCCTTGAAAAAAATCCTTTCTATAGTTTATCAAAATTCTTTTCAAAAATAAAAATATGATATGGGAACCGATTACATTACAAGAACTGTCTTCAGAAATTTTAAAAGGAGAAAAGGAAATGACTTCAGAAAACCTAAAATTTTGGAATTATATAAAATTCACTCCCACCAAATGGAATGAACGTGAATATGGAGATGAAGGCGGCGGATTTTGGGTAGTAGCAAAATATAAAAACTTTGTACTTTATTACAATGATATCGAAGACGGATTTAATATCTCGGAATTTGAAAAAGATGGAGAAATAAAAGAATATGGAGCTGAGCAAGATGAATTACAATATGCTTTAATTAAATTCAGAAAATTGATTGAATTTAAATCATAATCAAAAAAAACAACTTCTAAATAAAAGTTGTATGAATAGTATTTCAAACAAAAAAGAGAAACCTCACAGTTTCTCTTTTTCTATATTCTATCCAAATTTCTTTTTTCTTAACCAGAAAAACAATCCTCCTAAAAGTCCTATGATTGCTAAAGGAAGCAACAAGTTCAGGTATTGCCAGTTTGTTCTTTCATCGGTGATTCTTTTACGGTCAAGAAGACGTTCTTCGATGTTTCTGTTTCTCAATTCCATCAGATTACTGTCGTCGAGAAGATAATCTAAAGCATTTCTTAAGAATTGTTCGTTACCAAATTGTTCCTCTGTCAACATATCAACTCCCAAAGGTAAAGCCTGTCCTTTAATTACTTTATTTCTTCCGACGTCACCGTCTGCAATCACAATCATTTTGTTTTCAGGACTTGAAGCTTTAAATCCCGGATAAGATTTTCTTTCAATTCTCGAAGCATAAGCAGAATTAAATTTCCCCTCCAAAGCAACAGCAAAAATCTTTGGTGTACTTGGTCTTTCCATTTGTCCGAGGCTGTCTACACTTGCAATTTCTTTCAGCTCAACATAATTCGGAACCTGCTTTAATAAAGTTCTTTCACTTGACTCAAATAAAACATTGGTTTTAAATTTTCTGCCACCTAGAGTATCGATAGATGTAGGAAACTCAAATTTTACAGGATTGATATTTTTTGTAATTGGATGATCATGCTCTGCAATTCCCAAAGGAAAATAAGGCCACGGAAGACTTGTGTATTGTGCATTCCCTCCTACTTCACCAGTTACAAGCTTTAAAAGAGCATATTTTTTCACATCTTTTACCAAAGCCGGATTGATTCTTAAACCATAATTAAAAAAGAAATCCGTCATGTTGATATCAACCGGGAAAGGCATTACTTTCTTGGACTTCGTTAAAGTATCCATTTCAGCGTTAACTGCATCAATCATCCAAAGCGTTTTTCCACCGTTCATGATGTATTGGTCAAGAATTACTTTTTCTTTGTCTGTAAAAGCTTTTCTTGGTTTTGCAATGACCAAAGCGCTCATTTGTTTCAATAATGGTAAATCTGCCTGAGTAATTTCCACATTATTTTTTGGAACAATCGGACCTGCGTCGTAACTTTCTGTAGCCAATCTCATGAAGCTTTCAAATTCCGTCGGACTCAATTCATCCTGATTTACCAGAATTCCGACTTTTTTTCTCTTATTCGTAGCAACAGCTTTAATATTTGAAACCAAATTATATTCTAAATTTTCAATAGATTTTCTTAACTGCTCATCTGCGTTAATATTCGACTGCTGTACAACCAATGGAATAGAAATTCCTCCACCATTGTATTTTACGACCGCGTAAGGAAATAAATAAATCTGGGTAACTTTTCCGTCTTTAAAATCAGGAAGAACCGAAGGTTGCATTCCCATCGCCATCAAAGTATCCTGGGACATTTTGGTTTTCATGGGATCGATGAATTTAAAATCAATTTTCGGATTGATTTTTCTGAATTCTTCGAGCATAAATTTAGTTTCACTCTGAAGCTGTTTAAAACTTGCCGGAAAGTCTCCTTCAAGGTAAACATCAACTGTCAAAGGTTTTTTAACCGATTCTAAAACTTTGATGGTACTGTCTGAAAGCGTGTATCTTTTTTCTTTTGTTAAATCTAATCTGATGCCCGAAAACGCAAGAACCAATGCAATAACAAAAGTTCCAATCAATAAAATGGCAAATGGAGATTTTAAGTTAATCTTCTTCATGTTTTTACTTCTTTTTATTGATAAAATGATTAGACAATGTTAACGTAAGACCAATGATGAAAACGAAATAGGCAACATCTTTAAAATCGATAAGCCCTCTTGTAAAGCCCAAGAAATGCTGATAAAAACCTATATTCTGTAAAATAAAATCTGCGCCGCCCAACAATTTATAACTTGCCAATTGTTCAATCCCGAAATACATGATGAAACACATGAAAACGCCTAACAAATAAGCCATAATCTGATTCTGAGAAAGCGAAGATGCTAAAATTCCAACACCTGAAAATGCAGCAATCAGAATAATTAATCCAAAATAACTTCCGAAAGTCATTCCCATATCAATATTTCCTTCCGGAACTCCCAAAACGTAAATTGTGTAGAAATAAATCAGCGAAGGAATCAGACATAAAATTCCAACAACCCAAACCGAAAGAAATTTCCCTGCAACCAAATCTGAAACTTTCAGAGGTTGAGAAAACAACCAGTTTAAAGTTCCCGTTTGTTGTTCTTCCGCAAATGTTTTCATCGACAAAGCCGGAATAACAAACATCAGTAACCAAGGTACCAAAACGAAATAGCTCTGTAAAGAAGCCAATCCGATATCGAAAATATTAGAATCATTCTCGAAAAAAAACAGAAACAAAGTCATTATCAGACTGAATGCCGCAATGATAATCCATGCGCTCCAGTTCCCGAAATAACTCCAAAGTTCTTTTTTAAATATTGCAATCATAGTTTTATTGTAAAATGTTGTTAGTTGATTGTTGTTAGTTGTTAGATTCTTTCTATCAACCATAAACCAACAACTATCAACCAATCATTAGTTTTTCTTATTCTTATTTACAAATTTTACCGTCATCATAATCAGAAATACCAAAACGAAAAATCCTGTAATTAATTGCCACCAATATTCAATGACCTGAGATTTTAAGATAACAGTAAATACCACCAAAAATAAAATAAATGTGGCAATTTCGTTTGCCTGTCGCAGTTTTAAATTGGCAGTTTCTAAAGTATTTCCGTTGAGTTGGGTTAAATGTTTCACTTTTTTCCAACACCAATAATGGTAAATCGCCAATCCAATCAGGAAAGTCAGTTTTAAATGAAACCATGCCATTTTCATTAAACCGGTATTCAGAAATATCATTACTAAGCCGCAAACAGCCATAATTATTCCGGCAGGAACGGTGATGATATTCCATAATCTTCGAGCCATAAAGATATATTGTTCTCTCAGAATCAACTTTTTTTCATCTGAAAAAGCATCGGTATCTTTATAATACACGAAAATTCTTACGAGATAAAAAATTCCCGCAAAATAACTGACCATAAAAATAATGTGCAACGCCTTGATGATGGTATAAAGCATCGTAAAAATTTGTGTGCAAAGATAGTTTATTTCAGAAAAAAACAGGTTTTAATCTTTAGAAATGGTTTTAAAATAATAGAATCTTAAATCTATTTAAAATTTGAAAATAAGTTTGATATCAATATTGAAATTAAAACCAAGTTTAGAACCTTCCTTATTCAGCAAAAATTGAAATGGCAATCCATCAGTCGGCTCATATCTTTCTTCCCGATTCACTACATTGCTGTAAGAAATATCACTCTGTCTGATTCCGAATCCTATTTTCGGCATAAAGCCAAACCACGAAGATTCTTTGTGAAGCATGATGCTGTAATTGATGTTTACTCCCGCTTTAGTTCTTTTATAATCTGCTGAAGAGAATGAATAATAGTTATTATTTTCATCATAATAATTTCCATTGACATTATCACCTTTATGATTTAGGTAAAAAACTTCTGCGGAAATTAAATGTTTTAACCTTGAGTCCGGATTTAAACTGTAAAAGACTTCTGGTCGAATTTCAAGCATATTGAACTTTCCTTTAAAATCATTGTGGTTAAAAGGTGTAATTCCTTCAGAACCATAACCCACTTCTGCACCAATCCACCATCTTTCCGAAATTTTTCGCATATAGCCCACATTGTATCGTTGGTCACGAAACGGAGCGAAAGAACTTACAGTAATTATTGATTTATAATCATCAGACTGCGCAAAAATTTGACTTGATAAAATACAAACAAAAAATAGGAGTAATGTTTTTTTCATAGAAAATTTTCAACCGATTAACCTGCTAAAAATAAAAAAATTCTCTGTTCCGCAGCAAAATAATTCATATCTCTTAAAATAATTATTTAGCAAAAGAAATACTGTCAACTTTCTTTCCATCAGCGTATTTTTTAATGTACTTGAGTTTTCCGTTTTCATCATAATATTTCCAATCACCGAAATAATACCAATGTCTTTGAGACTCGGAAATATCCAATTTAGATTGCCCTCTTTCCATCACATTACCGTTTGGGAAGTATAATTTTGTTTTAGTAACCGTTTTTCTGATTTTATCTTTTTGATACAATTTATCCTGGAAAGTAGTTTTCCAAACGCCTACTTTTTCACCTTTTTTATACTTTCCGACTGCAATCAAAGCTCCTTGATCTGAAGAATATTCTTCCTTCCATTTCCCATGGCGTTTTTGAGTTTTAGAATCAATTTTCATGTATTGATTCATTTTTTTTGTCTGACACGAGACAAAAATAAAAACTGAAAACAGCGCAAGTAAGAAATTTTTAAGCATAAAAAAACAGAATTTTTGTAAATATAGAAATTTTGTTTTTATTCTACAATTGTAGAATCGTTTATTTTTTTAAGAAATTATTTTGATGTTATTATTACTTTTAAAATCTATAAACAATTTTAAAATCTCCGACAATCCCATTTTTTTCGGTTGAACCGAAATGACTAATTGACAACCAATTAATTCTTAAATCCTCAATTTCCTGTCTGTTGATTACATTATCATACTTAATAGTAGAATTTGCCAATCCAATACCAATTTTTGGCATGAAATAAAAAGATTTAGACCTTCCAAAAGGAATCATCGGGGCATAACTTACCGTAAATCCTTTTTTATTTCTCATATAATCAGCTCGGTCAAAACGAAAATCTCCGTCATCCGTTGTATATTCGTCTAAAGTTTTCACTTGCGTTTTCTCAATATAAAAAAGAGAGAATGAAACAAAATGCTTAATTCTTTCGCTTGCTTTTGTATCATAATAAAATTCCGGACGAATTTCAAAACCTCTGTAATTATTTTCTGTTCTATCATCTAATCTTGTTCCGTCTGAACCATAACCTGCTTCAATACCGAGCCAAGCTCTGTCATTTAATTGATGTACATATCCTGCTACAATTCTTGGTGCAAAACTTACAACCGGTTTTACAACACTAAAAGTTACAAAAGACTTTTTTTCTTCTTGAGAAAATAAAAGTTGTGCAAAAACACACAATCCTAAAATCAAACTTTTTTTCATTATTAACATATTAAATTTCATAAAAAAACCACTACAATTTTGTAATGGTTTTGGCAAATTATTTTAAGAAATTACTTCTAATTCTTTTCCTACTTTCTCAAAAGCTGTAATTGCTTTATCTAAATGCTCTCGTGTATGAGCCGCAGAAAGTTGTACCCTGATTCTCGCTTTCTCTTTAGGAACCACAGGATAGAAGAAACCAATGACGTAAATTCCTTCATCCATTAGTTTTTCTGCCATTTTCTGAGCCAATTTTGCGTCGTATAACATGACAGGAACAATTGCAGCGTCTCCATCCGGAATATCAAAACCTTTAGCTTTCATTTCTGTTCTGAAATATTCTGCATTTTCCATTACCGTATCACGAAGTGAAGTGTCGTCTGAAATCATTTCTAAAACTTTCAACGCTGCCCCAACAATTCCCGGAGCCAGTGAATTTGAAAATAAATATGGTCTAGAACGCTGTCTCAACATATCGATGATTTCCTTTTTACCAGAAGTAAATCCGCCTAAAGCACCACCTAAAGCTTTTCCTAAAGTAGAAGTTATAATATCTACTCTACCCATCACTTCGTTTGCTTCGTGAGTTCCACGTCCTGTTTTTCCGATGAAACCTGTAGCGTGAGAATCGTCAACCATCACCAAAGCATCATATTTATCGGCTAAATCGCAAACTCCTTTTAGGTCTGCAACAATTCCATCCATTGAGAAAACTCCGTCTGTAACGATGATTTTGAAACGGTGATTTTTTTCGGAAGCAGCAATTAACTGAGCTTCCAAATCAGCCATATTATTATTTTTATAACGGTATCTTGCCGCTTTACAAAGACGAACTCCATCAATAATCGAAGCGTGATTCAATTCATCAGAAATAATCGCATCTTCTTCTGTAAACAATGGTTCGAAAACACCTCCATTTGCATCAAAACAAGCTGCATAAAGAATAGTATCTTCAAGACCTAAAAATTCAGCAATTTTTTCTTCCAGTTGTTTGTGAATATCCTGAGTTCCGCAGATAAAACGTACAGATGACATTCCGTAACCGTGAGAACCAATCATTTCCTGCGAAGCTTTCATTACTTCAGGGTGATTTGACAATCCCAAATAATTATTGGCGCAAAAGTTCAAAAGCTTCTTCCCATTAGCTTCAATTTCTGCACTTTGCTGAGATGTGATGATTCTTTCTTTTTTAAAAAGTCCGTCGTTTTCTATGTTTTTTAGTTCGTTCTGTAGATTTTCAAGATATTTTCCAGAGATCATTATAATTAAATTTAGTTGCGCTAATTTAATAAAAAGGCATTAAACAAAATAAGTTTCGACATTTTTTATTGATTTTTTTAATCGTTGAAAAATTAAAATTTAAAACCAATTAGTCTACTAATTTTGTAGGATATTATTATATTTGACGATTCTAAATTAATTGTAATGAAATTAACACAGGTAAAAAGCACTCAGAATATCAGTTCAGAAGAATTTATTTCAAACCACATGAAAGCCTGTAAACCCATTATTCTAAAGGATTTCGTTGAACAAGACAGTCCGGCTTTTCAAAAATGGAATTATGAATATTTTAAAGAAATCGCAGGCGAAACCAAAGTAAATGTTTACGGCAGTGAGCTGGAATCAATTGATCGAGTGGCAAGTAAACCCGTTGCAGAAACTACTTTTTCAGAATATTTAGACTTAATCAGTACAAAAACTACAGAATATCGTTTGTTTTTATTCAATCTTTTAAGCATAAAACCTGAACTAAAAAATGACCTTCATTATAAAGATGTAACGAAAGGAAAGGTTTTAAAATGGCTTCCTTTTATGTTTTTTGGTGGAAAAGGTTCTATTACAAGAAATCATATTGACATTGATATGTCTCATGTTTTCATAACGCAATTTCAGGGAATTAAAAGAATCTGGCTTTTTCCTTGGGAGCAATCGGATTTGATGTATAAACTTCCTTACAATTTTCACAGTCTGGTTAATCTTCAGGAAGCTGATTACGAAAAATATCCGGCTTTGAAATTTTTAAATGGTTACGAAGCAGTAATTAAGCCTGGAGAAACACTTTATATCCCTTCAGGTTGGTGGCATTATATACAATATGAAACGGAAGGTTATTCTGTTTCGGTTCGTGCTTTACCTTCAAGTTTGCTCGAGAAATGGAGAGGATTTAAAAACTTAGTGATCATCAGACATTTTGATAATGCGATGAGAAAAATTTTTAAAGAAAAATGGTTTAATTATAAGGTTAAAATTGCCAATAAAAGAGCTGAAAGAGCAATCAAGAAAATATATCAATAAAAAACCTTCCAGAATTCTGAAAGGTCTATGTTTGATTTTAAACAATCTACTTTTTGATAAATTTCTTGTTAAATTCCGATGTAGAAGTTTTCACTTTAATCATATAAACACCAGTCACTAAGTCTGAAACATTCAAAATTTTTCCATTGGAAATTCCACCTTCCTGAAAATTTTTAATTAAGCCTCCTTTAGCATCAAAAATTGCAATCGAATTTATATTTCCGTCTGTTTCAATATTTAATTTTTCAGCTGTAGGATTAGGATAAATTTCTATCGATTCTTTTTTTCCAACTTCTGCAGTTAAAAGGACTGCTAAATTATTAATCTGAATATTATCAGCTCTAAATCCAGATCCGAAATCATCATAAACAAAATCAATAACCTGTACATTTTTATTAGTTCCCAAAGTTCCTGAAAAAATTTGCGTCCCATTCAGAAAATACTGTAAAGTATTCGTAGACTGTTTAATAACAATTTTTAAGTTATACCATTGATTTTCTGTTAGAACGGGTCCGTCAACGAATCCTGTCGCATTTCTGTAACTCAAAACACCTGTAAGATAATCGATTCTAAAAGCAGCAGTATAATCAGAAATTAATGCATTGTTATAAATTGCAATTTCATAATCTGAGAATTCAAGATCTGAAAAACTATAATCAAAAGAAATCTCAACATCTCCACTCGTCACTAAACTTGTAATATTTTTTTCAATTCCACAAAAATCCTGAACAGTCTCATTACTAATCATGTTAAAAGATCGGGTTCCATCTGTTGGATTTGAATTAACAACCTGCGCGTTCGCTGCGGGAAGCCCTCCCCAAACTGTCCAACCTTGTTGACCTCCAAGATTTCCAACAGTGTATCCTTCTGTACTTTCAAAGGATATTTTTTGCATCTGCGCTTTAATAAAAAACGCTCCAAACGACATAAATGCCATTAAAGTAAATAGATTTTTTCTCATAGAAAATATTTAACAATTAATGAATCAACAAGTTATAATTTTACGAAGCTGCAAAATTAATACCTTATTTTCAATAATTTAAATATTTCTTTTTATATTTAGTTAATATTCAAGTTTTACCAGATATAACATTCATATCATCAACGTGTGACAAGTATTTTAAAGAAATTAATTTCACAAATCAGAGAAACAAAAATTTAAAATTGTCTTTATAAATGTTTAAAAACAAAAAAAGCCTTCAAAAAAAATGAAAGCTTTAGCATTAAGAAGTAAAATTTATTTTATTTTTTCACTTCATGTTTTTTATATATTACTCCTTGTAAAGATTTTATTCGCGCAGTACATTCATCGGAAATGAATGTCATCACAAGATTTTCTCCTATAATTTCATACTTATATTTCCCAGTAGTTCCTGCATTGCAAGGTGTGCCTCCAGAATTTTTCACGATAGTAATTTCTCCGTTATTGAGACTATAATTCATGTTCTCAATAACTTTATCTCCGAGCAAAACATCTAACTTATCTTTAGAAAACTTCAGAACAACTTCTGTTTCCTGAGGGATTTTTGCAAGGCCACTCCACTGTGTATCCAATAAAGGATTGTCTGATTTTTTAGATTCACATGATGTTAAACCGAACATCAATACAGTGATTAAAACAACTTGAAAAAAGAATAAAGATTTACATTTCATATTTGTCATTTTTTTGTTTATAAACAAATATACACTGAAAATCAATACAATAATTATTTTTTTATTCTTTTACAAATTTTAAGTTTGAGTTATTTATCATAATAAAATAAACTCCTTTTTCCAAAATAGTTATATCAATCTTTTGATCGGCTTTTCCTTTTTTCACCAATCTTCCGTCTGCTGTGAGTATTTGATAATTGGCTTCTTTTTTTAATCCTGAAATAAACAATTCATTTTTTGCAGGATTCGGATAAATACTAAATTCCTGAGTTTTAAAATCTGTTGTACTTAAATTATTATCTTGTGTAACCGTAGAATTTTTCTCCAAAATCTGATATTCATAATTAAACTGAACACTTGCAATGGGAAAACTCACAGTTTCGTTGAAAAATTGGTTATTTGAAGTGTTATTTAGAGCAAAAAAAGCAGTTTGTCCGCCGGTTCCGGTTACTTTAATTGGTAATGGCATCTCGAAAAAACTTACCGAAGAATGACTTTGCGTTTGGGATGCTTTAAAAGTAACCTGATTTCCTGTTTGTTTCCATCGGATATCATAAGTTGGATAACCTTGACCGTAAATCCAATCGTTGAAAAACTCCGTGAAATTTGTTCCCGTAGAAGTTAAAAAAGAAGCATTTAAATCTGAAGTTCTTACATAATTATAGGCTAAATTCGGTCTCGCATGGTAATCTTTTAAAGCCTGATAAAACACTGTATCACCTAAAATCCATTTCATCATTCTTACCACATAACCACCTTTTGAATACGTTAATCTACCATTAAAAATAGCACCTACACTTCCTAAATTACTGTCTGCAACATACACACTTCCTTCTGTATCACTTGTGATATAATTTTTTTCATTGAGAAGATAATTTAGAAATTCAGCATTGGTCATGGTCAATTTTTCATAAGCAACGTGCTCTCCAAAAGTGGCAAAACCTTCATTTAGCCAAATGTCATTCCACGCACCGCAAGTAACTTTATCACCAAACCATTGATGCGCCAATTCATGGGCAATTAATTGTTTACTCCAAGCTCCCATTGAAGTCATCGTTTGATGCTCCATTCCACCACCTGCTGTAAATTCCATGTGACCATACTTTTCATTTCGGAAAGGATAAGCTCCGAAATAGGTTTCAAAAGTATTCATCACGGTTTTCGTCCACTCAATATTATCCATACTTGGTGCATGAGCATAAGTTGAAGGATATAAATAATTGACAAACGGAAATGGAGGAGTTCCCATGGTATCATTCAATTTAACAAAATTAGTAATTGAAAGCGCGACTAAATATGCGGTAACAGGATATTGCGTTCTCCAGAAAGTACGTTTTTGCCCGTTTCCTAAAATCGTTTCAGACATTAATCTTCCGTTTGAAGCAACGCTGTACTGAGCCGGAGTTGTCACTTTTATATCAAATCGTTCAATCTTATCGTTTAAACTTTGCTTCGTTGGAAACCAATCTTGTGCACCATAAGGTTCATTTAAAGTAGCAAGAACTGCCGTTCCGCTTTGAGTATTTGTAAAAAAAGAATTATTTGCAGTAGAAGGCGCTCCGTTATATTGAATTGTAAGCGAATCTAAAACGTTCGCGGCCAAAGCTGCTGTAAAATTAATTTTTATTTCTTTGGTTGAAAGTTGCTGAAAAGTAAGATTCTGACCATGATAATTAACCTGAGAAACATTCATGTTATTATTTAAATCAAAATAAATACTGCTCATTGCCTGGTTCGGTTTGAAATGTGAAGTCACAGAACCCGAAATATTATAAACCGCCGGATCAATCGAAATATCCATTCTTTGATACTGTAAATCGTAGTTTAGAGTATTGGTATTTATATTTCCTGCAGCCATTTTTGCTGCATAAGACTTCATTTCTTTTTTGATTAATCCTTTTTTTTCTACATTCTCATTTTTATATTGAGCCGAAAAAGTATGAAAAGCAAAGATGCTTAAACACAAAAGGTAAACATTTCTCATAGTCAGATAATTAGGGAATAAAGATAAAAAAAACCTTTCAATCGGAGATTAAAAGGTTTCTATATGAAATTAAAATTTTTTATAAATCTAAAGCCGGTTTCAGAATCGCTTCCATTTTGCTTTTTACCTGACCAACAGAACCTGAATAATTATTAACCATCAATGAAAAACAAAGCGTTCTTCCCGAGTTGGTTTTTAAATACCCTGCCAATGTTTTTACTTTATTTAAAGTTCCTGTTTTAGCAAAAACCTGTCCGTTTCCTTCTGTTACAAACATACTTTTCAATGTTCCGGATTGTCCGCCGATTGGTAAAGAATTAAAATAAGTTTTGTAATGTTTTTCATCCATCAAAGAAGTCAAAAACTTTACCTGAGAAATTGGTGTTACATGATTACTTCTCGACAAACCGCTTCCATCCATATAATTTAAACCTTCCAAATCAAAAGCAATATCTTTCAGGTGATTGTTTACAACCAATCTACCCGATTCTGAAGTTTGATCCCCCATTTTGAAGTAACCAACAGTTTTTAATAAAGCTTCCGCTAAAGAATTATCGCTTCTTTGGTTTGTGTAATAAATAATATCACCCAAAGTCGGAGATTTGTAAGATGAAATCATTTTTCTAGCTTCCGGAGAAGATTCTGTAATTCTAGGAGTTACTTTTCCTGTAACCGCTACTCCACTTTTCGCCAAAGTTGCTTTAAATGAATTTGCTAAAAAAGCAGGTGCATCCGGTAATTTTGTAGTTAAAGTTCCGTTCCCGTCGTATTTCTCAGCATACACCATTTGATTGGCATAAGGTGAAACATAGAAATATTTTTTATCTGCAGCAGAATTCATTGATTTTTTAACGATCAGTTTTTCATTTGCCGGATTGATTTCACGGGTTGTACCAACAGGAAGATAGTAATTATTGTTTTCTAGCCACACAACATTTTCCGGAAGTCTCGAAATGTTACCTTTGAAAAGCGCTGTCTGAATAATAATATCACCATTTACCTTTTTGATGCCTTCACGTGAAATTCCGCCTGCAAAATCCGAAACAATATCTTTGTAAGACCAAGCTCCTGCTTTGTTGGTTCCCAAACTCGGATCACCACTTCCTACAATATAAAGATTACCGTTAAGAACTCCATTTTCGTCGATTTCTCCAGAATATTCTAATTGCGTCATCCAACGGTAGTTTTCACCCAACATACTCATTGCAGTTTCGGTGGTTAACAATTTTGTTGTAGAAGCAGGAACAAGCGGAGTATTTTCGTTATACGAAGAAATCACCTTCTTCGTTTTCGGGTCGTAAACTACAAATCCCCAAGTTGCGTTTTTCAGCACAGGATCTGCCATCATCGTGTTTACACTGATATCTACAAGTTCTTTGGGCGACAAAATAGCTTTCTCCACGTACGCAGCCGGCGAAGGAAGGTTTAAGCTACTTTTTTGATTGTCGTAATTCTGAGAGTAAAGAACTGTAGAAACGGTCGATTGAGCAAGGAGAAAACCAGCAGTCAAGACCGTAATACCTGAAATATATTTTCTGAAATTTACCATCTAATTTTTCTTTTCGTTATATTTTGGATAGTATAAAAAACGATTAGTTAAATCATTAATTAAATCCCAAACATATAATCAACGGTCAAATGTAGAAATTATTGTTGTATGGTAGTTCAGTAGACTGTTATAAAACAGCATAAAGTTTGTTAAAGTTTGTTAAAAATCTACAAATATGTCTTTTTTAATGCTTTGATAAGCAGTGATTTCGTCAAATTCGTTTAAACTTAATAAAACCAGACTTTTAAATTTCTCATAGTTTTTACCTCGTGGAAGTTTAAGTAAAACCTGAAACTGATATAAGTTATTCAATCTCGCAATTTGCGCTCTTTCAGGACCTAAGATACAATCTTCGGGAAGGTATTTTCTTAAAATTGAACCTAAAAACTGCGAAGCGCGATCTACTTTTTCGTCTCTTCGGTGTTTCAACTCAATCATAATTAATTTTGTGAAAGGTGGATAATTGAATTTTTGCCTTTCGGTGAGGAAATATTTATAAATTTTAGAAATATTATTCATTTTAATCAACTGAAAAACAGAATGATCAGGATTAAAAGTCTGAATTAAAACTCTACCATTTCCAGAAACTCTTCCCGCTCTTCCGGAAACTTGAGTAATCAGTTGATACGCTCTTTCTTCGGCTCTGAAATCCTGCACATACAACATCGAATCTGCTTTAGGAATCGCAACCAATTCAATATGATCAAAATCCAAACCTTTGGAAATCATCTGAGTTCCAACCACAATATCGGTTTCTCTGTCTTCAATTTTTTCGTATAATTTTTCGTAGGCAAATTTCTTGCGCATCGAATCAACATCCATTCTGTCGACTTCATTATCTGGGAAAATTTTAGAAATTTCTTCGTGAATTTGCTCAACTCCTACTCCTCTTTCGTTCAGATTTTCTGAAAAACATTTTGGACAGGCTCTTGGTTTTGAAGCTCTTTGTCCGCAATAATGGCATTTCATTTCGTTTGCGGCTTTGTGATAGGTCATCACAACATCACAATTTGAGCAGTAATTTACATAACCACAAGACTCACATTCCAAAACACTGGCGTAACCACGACGGTTATGAAGAATCATCGTCTGATTTTTTTCTTCTAAAGTTTTTTTAATCTCATCAATTAATTTCAAAGAAAAATTTCCGGAAACTTTTTTAGAATCCTGAGCTTCTTTAAAATTAATCAATTCAAATTCCGGAAGCTTTACATTTCCGAATCTTTCATTCAGAAAAATATATTTCATCTTCTCTTTTCTGGCTAAATAATAGCTTTCAACAGAAGGCGTTGCCGAGCCTAAAATCACATTGGCTCCATAAAAATTCGCCAAAACCAAAGCCGAATCTTTTGCATTGAAAAAAGGAGAAACTTCTCTCGGTTTATACCCCGAATCATGCTCTTCGTCGACCACAATTAAGCCTAAATTCTGATACGGTAAAAACAAAGAATTTCGTGTAGCAATAAGGATTTTAATATCATTATTTTTAATTCTCCTCCAGATTTCAACCTTTTCAAAATCGGTCAGTTTCTGATGATAAAAACCGAGCTGTCTTCCGTATTTTTTTTCTAATCTTTGGGTAATTTGTTTCGTTAAAGAAATTTCAGGAAGTAAAAACAACACATTTTTACCTTCAGAAATACATTCTTCGATTTTCTCTAAATAAATATGTGTTTTCCCGGATGAAGTTACACCATGAAGCAACACATTTCTGCCTTCTTCGAAAGCTTCATCCACTTCAACTTTTGCAGCTTTCTGAACTTCTGTAAGCTTTTCAACCTCTTCAATTTCGCCTTCATAGCTTTCAATTCTGTCTTTTTGCATGTAATATTCTTCAACAAGATTTTTATCTGCCAAAGATTTAAAATGCGAACTCCCAAAATATCCGTCGTCAAATAATTCTGATTTTTTAATGTGTAAATCAGGGTTCTCAGTCTGTTTTTCTAAAATATGAAGAAAAAGATCTTTCTGTTTCTGAGCTCTTTTCAAGCTTAAAAGAATCTCAGTAAGATTGTTGTTTTTTAAAACCTCATCGTTGATTTTTACATAAGCAACTTCTTTCGCTTTGTATTTTTCAGCGATTTTCTCGTCGATTTCAATATATTGCAAATCAATCAGTGAATTGATCGTCTTAATAATATCTTTTTTCGGGATAAATGCTTCAATATCCGTTAAATTTATCAATTGTCGCACTTCCAATGCCTGAATCAGATACATTTCGTTGACATCAAGATTCTCAAATTCTACAGTAACGTTTGGTTTTAATTTAAGATAAGTTTCACTCTCCAGTTTTAAAGAAGATGGAAAAGCAAAGCGATAAATTTCACCCAAATTGCAGAGATAATAATCTGAAAGCCATTTCCAGAACTTAATTTGTTGCGATGGCAAAATCGGCTGTTCATCTAAAATACTGATGACTTCCTTCGGAACAAACTGCGTAGGTTCTTCATCATGCAACTCAAAAACAATTCCCGTATAGATTTTTTTTCCGCCAAATTGAACCAAAACTCGCATTCCGGGCTGGATTGTTGAAAATAATTCTTCAGAAACTTTATAAGTAAAAGTTCCTTTCAGATTGAGCGGTAAAATAATTTGAGCGTATTGCAAGGGAATAATTAAAGTGTAAAATTAGATTTTTCTTTATTTAAACACAAAAAAGTTGTCTTGGTTTTTTAATAATTAAAATTTGTATTAAATATTCATAAATTAAATAAGTCAGTCATTCGTAATAAATTTCTAATTCAAAAAAACTTTATCTTTGCCTTTATGATTTTACGAGGAGAAAACTTAATCAAAGAATACGGTCCCAAAAAAGTTGTAAAAGGCGTTTCTGTACAGGTTCAGCAGGGAGAAATTGTAGGTTTGCTTGGTCCGAACGGAGCCGGAAAAACCACTTCGTTCTACATGATCGTAGGTTTGGTGAAGCCTACTTCAGGAAAGATTTTCCTTGATAAACAGGAAATCACTTCCGATGCGATGTATCGTCGTGCTCAAAAAGGTATAGGTTATCTTGCTCAGGAAGCTTCTATTTTCAGAAAACTTTCTGTAGAAGAGAACATCATGGGCGTTTTACAGCTCACTAAACTTTCAAAAAGAGAGCAACAAATAAAATGTGACGAACTTATTGAGGAATTTTCTTTACAACACGTTCGTAAAAACCGAGGTGATTTGCTTTCCGGAGGAGAAAGACGTAGAACCGAGATTGCAAGATGTTTGGCAACAGACCCAAGTTTTATTCTTTTGGATGAACCTTTTGCGGGAGTTGACCCGATTGCAGTAGAAGATATTCAGAAAATTGTAAGAAGTTTGACCGATAAAAACATTGGAATTCTCATTACCGATCACAACGTACAGCAGACTTTGGCGATTACCAACAAAACGTACATTATGTTTGAAGGAAAGATTCTGAAAGAAGGTCTTCCCGAAGAATTGGCAAACGATCCGCAAGTAAGAGAAGCGTATTTAGGAGAAAATTTCGTTTACCAGAGTATTTTCGATAAGCCTAGTAAGAAAAGCTATGCTTATAATATTTGGGCAGGAAATTTTGAATCTAAGTCTAAATTTCAGGGTTTTGTAGATGAGAATTTTGCCCAGTTTGATGATTTGAGATTGATGTATGGTTTTGAAGACATTAGTTTTTCATCATTGGGAAATTCAGAAATTCAGCATATTTTCAATGATGTTGTTGACAAAAATGCGAATAATTCTTTTGTTTTCCAGAAGAAAGAAATCAATTCAAATTATTCTTTGGAACAAGCTGAAGCAGATTCTAAAGCAGCAAGCAAAACTGAACTGCATTATCTGACGACTTATGTTTTTGAGGGGTAATTTTTTTTTAACAATTACATTTTTCTGCTTTGCATTTTTTGCTAAAGCACAATTGAATGTAAAATTCCCGTTTTTTTCTGATTCATTTGAAAGTTCTTATTACTTAAATTATGGAATAAGTTTATGTAATTCAGAAAACGGAAACTATGAAAAGGCCTTGCAATTTCTTAAACATGAAAGTTTAAGGAAAAATCCTAAAAATCAATATTACTTACGCTGTTTAATTGATTACCAAACAAAAGGTAAAAGTAAAACTCATGAAATCATAGATTTTTCAAAATTAAATGAAAAAGAAAAAGCTCTTCTGAAATTATGGTTATTTGCGGTTACTAAAAATGACGATGACTACTTCGTAGCTCTGAAAGATATTCAGAATAAATATTCTGCTGATATCGATTTGAAAAAATTAGAAATACGAAAAGCATTACAAGATCGATACGAGTTAATTTTCACCGACGTAGATTTTAAATCTCTTTCTGATAATATTGAAAATATAATTACAAAAAATCATATTTCTAAGGAGGATAGATTGTATTTTAAACTTTTACAATTAGATTGTAATGAATATTTTTACAGAGATAAAAATAAAACAGAAATTGAAAGAGAGAAAATTTTAGGCGAATATTCTTCATTATGGAATGAAAATAAACTTTTTTTTTCAGATCAATACTCTAAGATAAATTTTAAACTTAAATCTAAAACTTCGAAACAATATTTTCATCTGACGAATGAAAATCCACCAGATGATCATATTTTTGATGAATATATAACTTTTGTCTACGGAGAGCCAATACAGGATTTAGCAGGAAGTGACAATAAAAAGTATATAGATTACATAAAAATCAATCCATTTTATTACGGAGAAAAAGAAGGTGGACTTAATTTGGACACTGTCGACTGGAATACAAGTCCAAAAAAAGTAAAAGATAAAGAACAGTTTGAAGCATTTCTTAAAAACATAAATCAAGTAATTACTGAATTCCCCGGTGCAAAAGGTCCTAAAATGACTTATTTAGATGCGCTGATAACCAACAAGAAGTATGTGTATGGTAAGGATTCTGAAATGTATCATACTCAATATCTAAAAAACATCATTGGTGTTTTTGCTTTGGATCAAAGAGCTGATTTTGAAAATCATTTTACCTATTTTAGAGATATTTTAGAAAAAGATTCATCTGAGATAAAATTTGATGATTATTATAAAATATTTCTTAAACAAGTTAAAAATAAAAATGAACAGGAAATAGTTGACTATTTAAATATAGTTGAAAAAGAGTTTCCAAATAATAAGAACATAAAATTATTTGTGAAAGAGTTTTCTAAAGCTTAAAACTGAATTAAATATTTGCGCTAAAAAATAATAAAACGTACCTTTTCTCTCAAAAACGGTACGTTTTTCTTTTAAAACCAATTCATGGCAAAACCTTTCAACAGAACAGTTACTTTATTTGGAATTTACAAACAGCTTATTCCTTTTATAAAACCGTATCGACCGATGATTTATGGGACTTTGTTTCTAACTTTCCTCGGTGCTTTAGCAGCTCAAGTCAATCCTTTAGTTTTAAAATATACGGTGGATGAAGTCACAAAACTGACTCATTTACCAAATCCGATGAATGAAGGAGTTCATATTTTAATTCTCATCTCGGTTATTTTATTGGGAAAAGAACTCTTAAATATTTTCATCAATTTCGGGCAAAAATTTTATGGTGAAAAAATAAGAATTAATGTAAGTTCGGTTTTGGCACAGTCGGCGATTGACAAGATTTTGACGTATAGAGTTGCATATTTTAATGATGAAAACCACGCTTCAGGAAAATTACAAACAAGAATCGACCGTGGAATTGAAAGTTTGACAAGACTCGTTCAAAACTTCTTCATCGATATGCTTCCGCTATTTTCAAATGCATTTATCGCTCTAATTATTATGTATTTGCAAAACGTTTATGTAGGAATAGTTTCTACGATTATTGTTCCTATTTATTTTTATATCAGTTCATTACAGGCAAAAAAATTGGGAGGAGTGAGGCGAACGTTGAGAAATCAACGTGAACAAAAAACTTCCGGACTTTTAAATTTAATCAATTCCATTATGGTGATTAAAAGTTTTGTCCGTGAAAAATTTGAAGGTAAAAAACAGTACGATTTGCAAATGCAGTTGATGGACAGCCAAATGTTTACCCGAAAAACGAGTTTTATCTACGACGGTTTAAAAACTTTTATCGAGCAGTTTGGGGTTGTTTTAATTATTCTTCTGACGGTTTACTTGGTTTTGGATCAAAAGATGACCATTGGTGCGATTATGCTTCACATCATGCTTTTCAATAATGTCTCTTCACCAATCAGACAGCTTCACAGAATTTATGATGATATGAATGATGCGATGATTTATGCGGAAGGTTATTTTGATATTTTAAATGCCGAAAACGAAACTGAACCCAACGGAACTTTTGTAGAAAATAAAATTAAGGGAAATTTTGAATTAAAAAACGTTAATTTCACCTATCCAAACGGAACAAAAGCACTCAACAATGTTTCGATGACTTTTGAAAATGGTAAAACTACCGCTTTAGTAGGATTAAGCGGAGCCGGTAAGTCAACAATTATCAATCTCTTGTGTAAATTCTATCTTCCCGATTCAGGCGAAATTATTTTAGATAAAGTTGATTTGAAAAATTACAACAATACTTTCTTGAGAGACGATTTAGGCTTGGTATTGCAGAAAAATCACATTTTTCAGGGAAGTATTGAAGACAACATTCGCTACGGAAATATGAATGCGAGCTTCGAGGAAATTGAAGAAGCTGCTAAAAAAGCTTATCTCCACGAGCAGATTTTAGATCTTCCTGAAAAATATCAACATGACGCAACTCAACTTTCAGGTGGACAACAACAGAGGATTGCGATTGCAAGATTATTTTTGAAAAATCCACCGATTATTTTTCTGGACGAACCGACTGCAAGTCTCGATGCAATTGCTACGGAACAGATTAAAAATTCTTTGGATGCCATAAAAGCTGGACGAACAGTTGTAATTATTTCACATTCTCTTTCACAAATTTTAGATTCAGATAAAATTTATGTGATGAAAAAAGGACACGTCGTAGAAAGCGGAACTCACGATGAACTGGTGCAGATGAATGGAACTTACCGAGAAATTTTTGATGCTTCGGCGAGGAGTTTGAATTTGGATAGATTGGTGAAAAGTTATAAAGATGAAAATTAGGTTTTTATTTTTAATGGTTTTATTTACTAATTTCTTGTTTTCTCAATTGCCATGTCCGCTAAAAACAGGAGAAATTATACCATCTATTCTTAGATGTTTGGGCAGTGGAGATGATAAATCTTTAAATAGAATCAAATCGGATAATAATCAGGTTTTTAGCCTTTCAGAAGGAAAAGTTGTTAATATTCTTTTACACAGTGATAATTCTAAAACATTGTTGGTTAGAACTGTTGATGATTATTTTTATACTTATTCAAATTTGGATAAAGTTTTTTTTAAACCCCAAGACAAAATTGAAAAAGATGCGTTGTTAGGTTTCGCTCTTTTTGATGAAGATGAAAAAAAATATTTAGTAGAATTTCAATATTGGAAAAAAACAGAACGTCTTAAAGTTGAATTAAATTGTAAAAAGCCCGATTAGATGAATGATCATTACCTAAAAAAGCTCGACCGCGTCACCGCCATTCTCACTCAGTTACAATCAAAACCGATTGTAAGAGCACAGGATTTGGCTGAAAAATTTGAAGTGAGCGTAAGAACGATTTACCGTGATGTGAAAACGTTGGAAAACGCAGGAATTCCGATTGTTGGTGAAGCGGGAAGCGGTTATTCTTTGATGGATGGCTACAAACTTCCGCCTGTAATGTTTACCAAAGAAGAGGTTTTAAGTTTTATTACTGCTGAAAAACTGATGCAGAAATTTTCACATGAAAGTTTGGGAAATCATTATAAAACGGCAATGGAAAAACTGCGGTCGGTATTAAGAAATTCAGATAAAAATTTAATTCAGAATATTGAAAATCAGATTGATATTTTTGATTACAGTCCGAAATCGGATGATTCTATCAAAAATGTAATTCCGATTATTCTTGAAAGTATTGCCGAAAAAAAACAGCTTTCTATTGAATATCAAAGTGTTGGTGCACAGGTTTCAAATCGTACCATTGAAGCCATTGGAATTTTTTACGAATTTACCTATTGGTACATCATGGCTTTTTGTACGTTAAGAAAAGATTTCAGACAATTCAGAGTCGACCGGATTTTGAAAATTTCCAAAACAGAAATTTCTTTTTCGCAGGAATACGGTAAAATAAATGATCATCGGAGAATTGCCTCAAAAACAACCACAAAAGTAAAATTACTGGTCGATAAAAAAATCATGGGATATTTAATCAATTCTAAAAGCTATTACGGATTGATTGAAGAAAAAGAAACTGATCAAGGCATCGAAATGACCTTCGAAACTGAGTGGATTGATGAAGGATTTCCACGCTGGCTGATTACTTTCGCAGATTATGCAACAATATTGGAACCTGAATTATTAAAAACCAAAATGAAAAATTTAATTACTAAAATTGCAAAAGATTTTAAATAAATGAAGACCCTATTTTTACGAAGCTTACTTTTAATTTCACTTACTACTTCTATTTCCACTTCTGCGTGTTCAGCATTTTTACTGAAAGGAAAAGATTACTGCGTGATTGGTTTTAATGAAAACTGGAAAACGATGCCCGGAATGATTGTCGTTAATAAACGAAATGTTCAGAAAAGAAATATCAGCTGGGAAAATCTAACGACCGACAATTTAAATTCAAAAAAAGAATGGAATTCAAAGTATGGTTCAGTTACTTTTAACCTTTTAGGGTATGATTTTCCTTGTTATGGAGTCAATGAAAAAGGACTTTTTCTAGTTGAATTATATCTTGAAGAAACCACAAAAGTTTTTAATCCTAAACAGTCGAATATGTTTTGGGCACAGTGGATTCAATATCAACTGGATAATTATAAAACTGTAAAAGAAGTTGTCGATCATTTGAACGACGGTCCGAATATCGACTGGTGGCCCAATGCAGCAGGAAGCCATTTTTTTGTGACAGATGCCAAAGGAAATACGGCAACTATCGCTTTACTTGACGGCAAATATAAAGTGCTCACCGATAAAGAAATGCCGATGCCACTTTTATGCAACAATCAGTACAGAAAAGATTTTCAAAGTGCTCAAAAACTTGATTTTTTGGGTGGAAATGAAAAATTTGATTTTGCGCAACAGGGAAAATGGGAAGACCGTTACAATCGTGCTTATTATATGCTACAAAATTATCAATACGACCAAAAACCGATAGCGTATGCCTGGAATATTTTAAATTCAATTCATGCGGGAGAATGGCAAACCGTGATTGATGTGAAAAATATGAATCTTACTTTTCGTTCTGACCTTAAAAAAGAAGTGAAGACAATCGATCTTAGAAAGCTAGATTTTTCTAAAAATTCAAAAGTGAAATTTTTAGATATTCACACTAGTCAGTTAGGTGAAGTCAACAAAGATTTTCAGACTTTGACTTTAGACAAGAATAACGAATACGTTGAAAAAGGATTTCCGATTGGCTACGACAACAAAGAATTTGGAACTTCTGAAATTTTTGTGAAACTTAAAGAAAATATCAGAAAATTCTTTCAATCTGTATTACCTGACTAATTATTTTCAGTTCGCTAGTTCGAGTATTTTTTCGAAATGAAATGGAGAAAAATGTATCGAGAACCAGTGAGCTCCCGACAAAATATATAAAACTGAAAAGTATCAGCAAAAACTTCTCGATACGATTTTTTGCAAAATTTAAGCAAAATGACGGTAGCGTAAACTTTAAAAAAAAAGCTTTCAGAGAATTTCTGAAAACTTTAAAAAATTCATTAAAGGCTAAATCTTTCCCAGAAGAAAGGCGGCTCAATTCCTAGAGCTCTTAAATAGACAAATCCCTGTCCACGGTGATGCACTTCATTATCCACAAAATAAAGAATATTCTGATATACCGGAAATTCGTACTGACCGAATAAATTGAACATTTCTTGAAATCTTTCTTCAGAAATCTGATTAAAATAATGATTGATTACCACTGTTTCAGAATCCCATTTTGCCAAAAGCTCTTCTTTAGTTTTAGGCTTAAAAGCTTCTTCCGAAAACTTCTCAATTTGTTGATCTACGATTCCTTTCAAAGCTGGACCTGCAATGCTGATTAGTTCAACTGCTAATTTTGCAAACGGTCTCATTCCACCAATCGAAAACTCAAATAATTCTTTTTCAGGGAACATTTCAATCACTCTTCTTGTCAGGTTTCTGTGTCCTTGCCAATGCTCTAATAGTTGTGCTGAAGAGATAAACTGTGTCGTTGCTGTTGCTGTAGTTGTCATAATTTTTGTTTTAAGTTGTTAATCTTATGACAAAGATAATTCGGGTTAATGACAACAGTTTGTCAGTAGGATTTTTGATGTTTAAAAATTATTTTTTTTTTCAAATAATTAAATATTTCTCACGTTAGATGGATATCCGATACACAAATGTTTCAATTGTAAATATGTAGAGGTAGATAAATTTTGAATTAGGCCGGTTTTTAAAATCGGTCTTTTTATTCGTTCATTGCATCCCAAAGACTCATCACATCAACTTTTCCCAAAGGTTTTGAAAGGGTAATTTTTCTTGATGTATTTGGAAGTAAATCAAAATAATTGTCACTAAAATGTGTATCCCCCACTAAATATACATTTTTCGCCAAAACGTCTGTAGAGATTTCGATTTCAGTTGTTGAAATATTCTTGATTTTAATGGTGGGCTTTGTTAATTTTAAATCTTTTGGTTTTACAAAGAAATGATTATTCTGAGCAATGATTTTTTCGTTTTTATCTTTTAAAGTTAACTTTAAAAAGACTTCATTTTTACTGGAGTCTGAAATTAAATTTTCAATTTCAATCGGATCAAATTTAACAATTTCCTTTAAAGTTTTTCCATCCGGAACGGTTGCAATTTCGTTTAAAACTTTTCCATTAAAATCAATGACTTCAATCTCAACAAAAACATCTTCAAAATTTTTCAAACCATCATTAATTCCATAAAAACTCAAGACTCCATCTTTTTCCTCAGTTAAAATCACCTGATTTTCAAAACTTCTTTTCACCTGATAATGTAATGCTTTCCAGTTTCCCAAATAATCAATCGAAGACCATGAAACTACAGGCCAACAATCATTCAACTGCCAGTACAAAGTTCCCATATTGTAAGATTTTGCACGACGATGCGCTTCAATGGCGATCTGCATTCCGCGAGCTTGAAGTAATTGAGAAACGTAATTGTATTTCACAAAATCCGTAGGAATTTTATAATCCCGTTTCATGTATAAATCGATAATTTCCCAACCTCTGGAATGCTTTTCATGAGCTTTTATCGTTCCGTTTTGGAAGTTTAAATCAGGTTTTTCTGAGAACATCGATTTTGTAGTTTCCAAAGTCGGCATTCCCTGAAAACCATATTCGGAAGCGAATCTCGGAACTTTTTCATTATAAATTTCAAACGGCTGTTCTCCCCACCAAACTCCCCAATAATGAGAATCACCTTCGGTTAAACTTTCTTTGTGTCCCCATCCGATTGATGGTGAACTTTCCCAATAAATCTGCTTGTCATTTGAAGCATATTTTTTGATGGCATTCGGAATCACTTCATGGAAAATTTTCTTATAATCTTTCCAAACCTGCAGAGAATCTTCTTTTGAATATTTGAATTGTTTTTGATATCCCCAGTTGACAATCGCTTCATCAATTTCATTATTTCCGCACCATAAAGCCAATGACGGATGATTTTGTAGCCTTTCAATCTGATCTTTCACTTCAAATTCTACATTTTTCTGAAAATTTTCATCAGCAGGATAAAAACTCCCAGCAAACATGAAATCCTGCCAAACTAAAATCCCGTTTTCGTCACAAGCTTTGTAAAATTCGTCGTCTTCGTAAATTCCGCCACCCCAAATACGAATCATATTCATATTTGCTTCTTTGGAATCTTGTATAAGTTTTTGATAGTTCTCTTTGGTGATTCTAGGGGTAAAACTGTCAGAAGGAATCCAATTGGTTCCTTTTGCATACATCGGATTTCCATTGACTTTAAAATAAAAAGATTTTCCTTTTTCGTCTTTTTCTTGAATTAATTCAACTGTTCTTAAACCAATTCTTTCTGCTTTTTCTGCTAAAATTTTTGAATCTTTCTGTAATGAAATTTTCAAATCATATAAGATTGGATCACCCCAACCATTGGGTTGCCAAAGTTTTGGATTGTTAATGGTAAAAGAAATTTGAATTGTATTTTTTCCTTTTTTTAATTGAATATTGTTGACTTGGTTATTAATTGAAACGAAATATTTCCCTTCTTTATCAGCAAAAATTTCTGTATAAACATTCAATTCTGCTTTTTGCTTTGCTAAAACTTTCTGTTCAATTTTAACATTTTCAATCTTTGCATTATTCCAAAATTCAAGCTTTATATCTTTCCAGATTCCTGCAGTTACCAATCTCGGTCCCCAATCCCAACCGAATTGATATTGTGCTTTTCTGACAAAACTTCTTGGTGATTCCGGCACTGTGAAAGGAACTTTTTTTGCTAATTCTTTTCCAACATTTACCGAAGATTTGAATTTAACTTGTAAAATATTTTCACCAATTTTTAAATTGTTCTTAACAGGAATTTCCCATTTTCTAAACATATTATCTGTTTTTTTCAACAGTTTTCCATTCAGGTAAATTTCAGAATATGTATCCAATCCATTAAAAACCAATTCAATATTTTGATTCTGCAATTCTTTTGATGAAATTTTAAATGAAGTTTGATAATCCCAATCTTCATTTTCTACCCACTGAACTTTTTTCTCATTCTCATCTTTGTAAGGATCGGGAATCATTTTATTATTCATTAAATCTAAATGAACCGTTCCAGGAACCGTTGCAGAAAGCCAATTTTTATCTTTTGAATTTTTAAATTTCCAATTTTCTGATGATAAGTTTCGTTCCGAAAATTGTGCAAAAATCAGATTTTGAATGAGAAGGAAAGCAAAAAGGATAATTTTGTTCATTAATAAATGGATTAAATTTTGGCAAATTAAACGTTCAATTTGTCATTCTGACGAAGGAAGAATCTAAACAATTACAGTTTAAACCATTAAAATTAAAGTTAAGTTTTTAAGAATATTAAATGGAGATTCTTCACTCCACTTTGTTCCGTTCTGAATGACAAACACACCGTTGAATTACAGAGATATTTATTTATTCTTCAAAGCAACAACCTCATCCGCATTTGCAAAAGCTCCACCATCAGTAATCGCAGAAGAGTGGAAATATTCCGCTTTTGTAAACTCTCGAAGTTCTTTAATATTTGTTGAACGAAGTCCGCCCCCTACAAGAATTTCGATTCTTCCGTTAGATAATTCTATCAGTTTTTTAAGGTTTTCCTTGCCTTCTGAAACATTTGGTTTTTGACCGGAAGTAAGAATTGTTTTAAAACCACATTCAATAATTTTTTTCAAAGAGTTTTCCAAATCTTTTGCGCGGTCGAAAGCTCGATGAAATGTACACGGATAAGGTTTTGCTAATTTAACCAATTCTTTATTTTGTTCGATATTTACCTCATCATTTTCATCTAAAATTCCGAAAACGAAACCATCAATATTTAATGATTTTAATTTAATTAATTCAGATTTCATTTGTTCAAATTCTTCATTAGAATAAGTAAAATCTCCTCCGCGAGGACGAATCATTACAAAAATCGGGGTGTTTATTTTTTCACGAAGCTGTTTTGTAGTTTCAAAATTTGGCGTTGTTCCTCCTTCGCTCAATCCGTCGCACAATTCTATTCTGTCGGCTCCGTTTTCAAAGGCGATTATTGCTGATTCGGGGTTGAAGCAGGCGATTTCTATTGTTGACATTTAGATTTAGATTTAGGTTTAGGTTTAGGTTTAGGTTTAGGTTTAGCAAAATTAATTTCTAATTTCTTACTTTATTTCAAAGCAAATTCCGGTTTTTCCAGACGGTTTCCTTTTTGATCATATACCGCAAAATTAAATCCGTCCTGAATACAATACGAACCATATTCCCCTTTTTTATTGATCGCAATAAACCCCACCTGAATATCTTTTAAATTCTTATTTCTTCTCTTGGTAATCTGTACAATTCTTTCAACCGCTTCTTTACAAGCCTGTTGAGGTTTTTTCCCTTGTCGCATCAATTCAACAACCAAATGAGTTCCCACCATTCTGATCACTTCTTCGCCATGACCCGTCGCCGTTGCTGCACCTACCTCATTATCAACAAATAAACCTGCTCCGATAATTGGTGAATCTCCAACTCTTCCGTGCATTTTGAAAGCCATCCCGCTCGTTGTACAAGCTCCGGAAAGATTTCCTTGTGCATCCAAAGCAATCATCCCGATTGTATCGTGGTTTTCAATGTTTACAATAGGTTGATATTTACTGTCTTTCAACCATTCTTTCCATTCTTTCTCAGATTCGGCAGTTAAGATATTTTCTTTTTTAAAACCTTGAGAAATGGCAAATTGCAAAGCTCCGTCACCCACCAACATGACGTGCGGCGTTTTTTCCATTACCGCTCTCGCAACCGAAATCGGATTTTTGATATTTTCTAAAGCCGCAACCGAACCGATATTGTAATTTTCATCCATAATACAGGCATCCAAAGTCACTCTTCCGTCTCTGTCGGGACGACCGCCGTAACCAACGCTTCTTTCAGTCGGATCATTTTCAACTAAACGAACTCCTTTTTCAACAGCATCTAAAGCTCGACCTCCTTTTCCAAGAATCGTCCATGCTTCTTCATTGGCTTTTAAACCAAAATTCCAAGTGGAAAGAACAATTGGTTTATTGACTGTTTTTATATTATTTTCAGGTAAATCTTTTGCAATCAAATCCAATGGATTCAACAATAATGCGGAAGAAGCCAATACTGTATTTTTAAGAAATTTTCTTCTTGAGTTCATAGTTTTAATAAGTATTTAAGTTGCAGGTCACAATTTTTAATTTTAATAAAACGTACAATTTTAATTTGCTCCGATTTCATCAACAAAAAGCCATGCTTTTGAATCTGCTCCCGGATTTCCGGCCGGAATAATTCCTGCGTTTTCTATTTTTATTTTAATATATTTTGAATTTTGGTTTCCAACATTTAATTTAATTTTTCCTTTTGCATTTACAATCTCATCTTTCCCGATTTCTTTGATCATCTTAAAGTTTGTTCCATCATCAGAAACAAAAATTTGAGCCGATTTTGCCCTATGAATCCAGCTTCCTTTATTTTCTAAGGTGTTAAAATACACTTCTGAGAATTGAGTTTTATTTCCAAAATCAATCGTTGCGACAACATCTTTTCCCTGGAAGCCAAGCCACGTTTTGCCTAATTGTTTTACATTCCCAACAATTCCGTCAGCTAATGTGAAAGCTCCGCCAAAAGAATAATTTTCGCTCGGCTGCTGTTCTAATGTAATAGTTTTTCCTGTAGTCTTAGATGTTGTAAATTGTTGAGAAGAAATCGCACTTTTCAATTGTCCGTTTTCAAAATAAGCAGATTTTATCGTCATTGATTTTGAAACCGGAATCGGATTTTGATAGGTTTGAGAATTGGCATTTGGCTCTGTTTCATCTAAAGTATATCTTATTCCATTTGGATTTTGTGAAGTTGAAAGTTCGTAAGAAACTCCATTGTTGTTGGGAATTACTTTACCTAAAACGTTGTAAATGCTTTTCGCAGAATTCACATTCATTTTATCCAAAATTTTGAATTGATTGATTACTCTTCCTTCAAATTCTTTATAATTTTTAGGATCAGAAGTTCCCCATCCGACTTCGGAAAGAGCAAATAATCTTGGAAAAATCATGTATTGAACCTGTTTAAAATCAAGAATATATTCCGTCCATAAATTCGCTTGAACTCCCAAAATATATTTTGCCTGTTCAGCATTCAGTTCGGAAGGAATCGGATTGTAAGAATACACTTTCTCTAAAGGAGTAAAACCGCCAAAAGCATTGGGTTCTGTTGCCGGATCTCCTTGATAATGATCGAAATAGCAATAAGAACCGGGAGTCATCACAGCAAAATGATTTGATTTTGCGGCTTCAATTCCTCCATTCACACCAGTCCAGCTCATTACGGCGGCGTTTGGAGCCAATCCGCCTTCTAAAATCTCGTCCCAACCGATGATTTTTCGACCTTTAGAATTTACATATTTTTCAATTCGGTGGATGAAATAACTTTGCAAGCCATGTTCATCCTTTAATTTATTTTTCTTGATTAATTCCTGACAATGAGCACATTCTTTCCATCTTGTCTTGGGACATTCATCGCCTCCAATGTGAATATATTGTGATGGGAAAAGTGTCATTACTTCGTCTAAAACATTTTCTAAAAAGTTGAAAGTTTCATCCTTTGGACAAAATACATCATCAAAAACACCCCATTTTGTAGCTGCTTCAAAAGGTCCTTTTGTGCAAGCCAATTCAGGATAAGCCGATAAAGCCGCCAAAGCGTGACCGGGCATTTCAATTTCCGGAACTACCGTTATATGGCGGTCTTGAGCGTATTTTACAACTTCTTTTATCTGTTCTTGTGTATAAAAATAAGGTCCGTAAGGTTTTCCGTCGAAAGTATTATCAACGTAAGCTCCTATCATGGATTCTTTACGTTTTGCACCAACTTCCGTCAGTTTCGGATATTTTTTAATTTCAATTCTCCAACCCTGATCGTCTGTTAAATGCCAATGAAAAGTATTCAATTTGTACATCGCCAGATAATCGATGTATTGTTTTACTTCTTCAACCGTGAAAAAATGACGGCAAACATCCAGATGCATTCCTCGCCAAGCGAATTTGGGTTCATCCTCAATTTTCATCGCTGGAATTTTCCCTGAATCTTTGTATTGCTCAAATAACTGAATTAATGTTTGAAGAGCTAAAAAATAGCCCTGCTCTGAACCTGAAGTAATCGTAATGTTTTCTGAAGATACTATTAAAATGTATTTCTCACGATGCCCTACAAGTTGCCAAAATATTAGATTCGGACGTTCTTTTTTCGTTCGTGTACTAAACTCTAAGTAATTGACATTTTTTTTTAAATACTCTGTTTCTTCTTTAGGCAAAACAGTATCCAATTTAAAGTTTTTCGGGATAATAAATTCACCACTCAGAAATTCAACTTTCTGCGGATAAGGAATTAAATTTAATCTTGTTTGAGTAAAAAACAGACTTGAAATTAATAAAGAAAAAGCCAAGAGAAAACGCTTCATTTTTAGTGGAATTAGATTTTAGCGAATATAATTCTTTTCTGAAAAATATTTCTGCGATTTAACTTATTAAGTCAATAATCATCTAATTTTGTACAAAAATAAACGATGAGAAAAACAATTTTATTAGCAGCCGGATTATTATTCTCGGTTTCTACACAAGCACAAATTTTAGATATGATTAAATCTACCGTTAAAAACCAAACTGGTGTAGATTTAAGCAATACTAAAACATCTACTACAACTTCTCCCACTACAACTCAGCAAACTCCAACAAAAAATACTTCATCCATAAATTTAGGAAGCCTGACTTCAACACAAATTTCATCAGGTTTGAAAGAAGCCTTAAATCTTGGCGTAACTGAAGGAGTAAAAAAACTGTCTGTACAAGACGGATTTTTAAAAAATGAAGCCGTAAAAATTTTAATGCCTGAAAAATTAAGAGTTATTGATACCAAACTTCGTGCTTTTGGTTTAGGAAGTTTAGCAGATCAAGGCATAAAACTTTTAAACAGGGCTGCAGAAGATGCTGTGACAGAATCTGCTCCGATTTTCACAAAAGCTATTACGTCGATGACGATTACTGATGCAAAAAATATTTTGTTGGGAGGTGATAATTCAGCAACAAATTATTTACAAAGTAAAACCCAATCTCAACTTTTCACTGCTTTTCAGCCAAAAGTAAAGGCTTCGTTAGGAAAAGTTGGTGCTGATAAAGTTTGGAATAATTTAATTTCGAAATACAATACTTTAACAGGACAAGCTGTTTCGACAGACTTAAATGAATATGTAACCAATGAAACCATCAACGGAGTTTTTAAAATGGTTGCAGAAAAAGAAAGTGGAATCAGAAATAATTCTGTAATGAGAACAACGAGTATTTTACAGAAAGTTTTCGGAGCGCAAGACCAGAAATAAATAACCATTTTTGAAACATTAAGATATTTAAAGTTTTAAGATGTATTAAGTGAAATATTAGAGATGTTTATTAAGTGAATACTTAATTTTAATTGATTCTAAATACAACAAAAAAACCTTGTCAGTGTGACAAGGTTTTTATTTTATCTAAAATTGCATTTCAGGAATTTCACCTTCAATGATTAAATCTGCTTCTGTAGATTGAATGATGTGCTCTACTGAAACTCCGGGAGCTCTTTCAACAAGCTTGAAACCATTTGGAGTAACATCTAAAACTGCTAATTCGGTTACTACTTTTTTAACACAATTAATTCCTGTAAGAGGAAGTGAGCATTTTTTTAGGATTTTGCTCTCTCCAGCTTTGTTGACATGCATCATTGCAACGATAATATTTTCAGCTGAAGCTACCAAATCCATTGCACCACCCATTCCTTTTACCATTTTTCCGGGAATTTTCCAATTGGCAATGTCTCCGTTTTCTGAAACTTCCATTGCTCCTAAAATTGTTAAATCAACTTTTTGGCTTCTGATCATCCCGAAACTGAAAGCTGAATCAAAGAAAGAACCTCCGTCTAATATTGTAATCGTCTGTTTTCCGGCGTTGATAACATCTGCATCTTCTTCGCCCTCAAAAGGAAATGGCCCCATTCCTAAAACCCCGTTTTCACTCTGAAATTCTACAGAAAGATTGTCCGGAACGTAGTTTGCAACCAATGTCGGAATTCCGATTCCTAAATTTACATAATAGCCGTCTTTTACTTCTCTGGAAATTCTTTGTGCAATTTGTTCTTTCGTTAACATAGTATAATCTTATCCCGCCAAATTAACCATTTTTCCAGAATTACGAAATAGTTTCTTTTCTTATCCTATGATAAATTTTACTACTCAAATTGTCGTAAATTTGTGCGCTTTTAATTTTACAAATGAAAATTCTATTAAATTATTTAAAACCATATAAATGGCTAATCTTCGCTTCGTTGTTGTTAGCTTCTATCAATCAAGTGTTTTCACTTTTTGCTCCGGCGATTACTGGAAATATATTAGATAAACTTGTAAACCAACCCAATCATTTTGATAAAGAAAAACTCATCCCAAGAACTTTAAATGAATATTTGTACGGAACAGATATTTATCACGGAGTTTTCTACTTTTTAACATTATTGATTGGAACCGCCATGATTAGTCGTATTGCCAAAGCTTTTCAGGATTATGTGGTAAGTGTGATCATTCAGAAATTTGGTGCTAAAATTTTCACTGATGGTCTACAGCATTCTATGAGATTGCCTTTTCAGGAATTTGAAGACCAAAGAAGTGGTGAAACGCTTTCAATTTTAACTAAAGTGCGTGAAGATTCTGTGAAATTTATCAATAATTTCATCAATGTATTTTTCGGAATTTTGGTAAGCATTATCTTCGTTTCAGTTTATGCCATCCGTTTACACTGGTCGATTATGCCCGTTTATGTGGTTGGAATTATTTTGATTGCAGTTGTAACCAATTTATTGAGTAAAAGGATTAAAACAATTCAGAAAAATATTGTTACAGAAACTACAACTTTAGCAGGAAGCACCACCGAAAGTCTTAGAAATATTGAAATTGTAAAGAGTTTAGGATTAACCAATCAGGAAGTTGAACGTTTAAATAATAATACTTACAAAATTCTTAACTTGGAATTGAGAAAAGTGAAAAGTATCCGTTCTTTGAGTTTTGTACAGGGAACTTTAGTTAATTTTCTACAGCAGGTTATTACTTTCACTTTATTGTTATTAATTTTTAAAAACATTGTAACGCCGGGACAATATTTATCGTTAATGTTTTACGGATTCTTTATTTTCGGACCGATGCAGGAAATCGGTAATATCATTATTTCTTATCGTGAAGCCGAAGCATCACTTCAGAATTTTGACCGAGTGATGAAAAAAGAAGTGGAACCTAAGCCTTTAACTCCAAAAAAAATCGGAGCTATTGAAGATTTAAAATTTGAAAAAGTTTCTTTTCAACATCAAAGTGCCCATTATAAAGCTTTAAATTCTATTTCATTTCATGTAAAAAATGGCGAAACGATAGCTTTTGTAGGACCAAGTGGATCAGGAAAAAGTACATTGGTGAAATTACTTGTCGGTTTATACAGACCAAAGGAAGGTTCTATTCTTTATAATAATATTGACGGAAAAGAATTTGATTTTGATGAATTGAGAAATCAGATTGGATTTGTAACACAGGACACTCAACTTTTTGCCGGAACAATACGAGAAAATCTTTTATTTGTGAATCCTTCTGCGACTGAAGAAGATTTACAATTAGCTTTAAAAAAATCAAGCTGTACTGCACTTTTAGAGCGTGCTGAAAAAGGAATTGAAACCGTAATTGGTGAAGGCGGATTAAAATTAAGTGGTGGTGAAAAACAGAGAATTGCCATTGCAAGAGCTTTATTAAGAAAACCACATTTACTTATTTTTGATGAAGCAACTTCTGCTTTGGACAGTATTACGGAAGAAGAAATTACGACAACTATTAAAGAAATTTCAAGAGAAAAAGAGCAGATTACTGTTTTGATTGCGCACAGATTAAGTACAATTATGCACGCCGACCGAATTTTTGTTTTAGAAAGAGGTAATATCATAGAGACTGGTTCACATTTACAGTTAATTGAAGAAAAAGGGCTGTATTATGCGATGTGGAGACAGCAAATCGGGGAAAGAAAGACTGCAGAATTACCTTTGGCTTGATTTTCACCACAAAAGGGCAAAAAGCTTTAGATTTTTAAGTTGAAAATATTTTCCATTATTTTTTTTGAATAATACAAAACAGGGTGATTTTATTAGTAATTTTAGGTCGTTTTAAAACTTAAAATTCATTTGAATGAAAAAATTTCTATCTGTTTTTATTTTAACGATTTCAGCTTTTATTTTTGCGCAAGAATCAAAGGAAAGTAATTGGATTTTAAAACTAAATGCAACTCAATTAGTAGATGTAATTTCTTATCCTACTTTACAAATTTCTGCTGAAAGAAAAATTAATCCATATTTCAGTGTGAACGCCGAAATTGGATATCAATTATATGATTTTAGTAAACCTGATACGATATTTTTAAAATCGAAAGGATTTAAAGCTAATCTTGAAGGTCGGGCTTATTTGTTCAAAATGCTTCATTCAAGAATTGAATCGAAACGGAATGAATTTTATGTCGGTTTACAATTATTTTACCGTAAAAATCAAAGTACAGATATTGTAGATTATTCTCCTTTAAATAATGCTGATGTAAAATATACCGATAATTTCGGATTTAAAAGAAAAGCAAAAGGTTTTAATGTGATGTTCGGAAATCAGATTTCAGTATCCAAAAAAATTGTTTTGGAACCTTATGTAGGTTTAGGATTAATGAACAGAAAAGTAGAAAATACTGCTATTGATTACAATGAGTCTAAACATGAAATTGCAGGAACTGGCTTGACGCCGCTTTTCAGAGAACTAAATATGGAAAAAAATTCGGGCATTACTTCAACTTTTGTTTTGGACTTAGAGTCGGATATAGATTGTAGAGGAAGGTAGATGCTGAAAGCTGAAAGTTTACATAATTGAAAACAGAGATTCCTCCTTCGTCGGAATGACAACTTTGAAAATAAATTTAAAATGATACCCCGAAAGATGATTTCAGGGTACTATATTTTTAGAAATAAAAAAATTAATCTTTTTTTCTAACTGTTCTCTGCTCAATTCTTTTTTCAAATTTTTCTCCCTGAAAAATTCTTTGAATCATAATTCCAGGAATATGAATTTGGTTTGGATCTAATTCTCCTGGTTCAACCAATTCTTCTACTTCAGCAATCGTTATTTTTCCTGCTCCTGCCATTGGATGATTGAAATTTCTTGCAGATCCTTTGAAAATTAAATTTCCTGCATGGTCACCTTTCCAAGCTTTAACGATGGAATAATCTGCTTCATAAGCGTGCTCCAAAATATGAGGTTTTCCCTTGAAATCTTTTACTTCCTTTCCTTCTGCTACTTCAGTTCCGAAACCTGCAGGTGTATAAAAAGCCGGAATTCCCGCCTGTGCGGCTCTGCATTTTTCTGCCAAAGTTCCTTGTGGAGTAAGCTCAACTTCCAATTCTCCTGAAAGCATCTGTCTTTCAAACTCGGCATTTTCTCCTACATAAGACGAAATCATTTTCTTGATCTGTCTTTTGTGAAGCAATAATCCCAATCCGAAATCATCAACTCCGGCGTTGTTTGAAATACAGGTTAAGTCTTTTACATCGTTATCTACCAAAGCATTGATTGAATTTTCCGGAATTCCACACAATCCGAATCCACCCAACATTAAGGTCATTCCGTCTTTGATTCCTTCAATTGCTTCAGTTGCATTTTTTACTCTTTTATCGATCATTTTAAGTATAAAATTTGAAGGTCTTAAATTAGTATTTTTCTTTGAGATTAAGAAAACTTGTTTTTATTACTTGAAAAAATGTAAATTTTAACGCAAAGCTCGCTAAGTTTTTTTTAATCATTGCGTATATTTTTCGTTCGCAAAGGCGTTTCACTCAGCAAAGACTAAAGCATATTATTTTTCGATTAGAAAAATTTTAAAATATTTAATTATTGGAAATTTTTAACTTCAGTTTGTCATGCTGTAAGCATCTCAGCATAGATTCAGTCGGAAAATAGATTAGATTGTCTTTGGTAATTAATTGAAAGAAAAACTAATTTTGTTTTGCGTGAGGGATGGAAGCGGCATCCTTTTTTGGATTGGGAGATGCAGTTGCGAAAAAGATATAGCGGACAGCCCGACCCGAGTGAGGAAATGGAGCGGAGCGGAATGACCGAGCGAGGGACACGCCCACAAAATATAAGTAATGGGTAATGAGCAATTTACAAATATTTATTTTCTATAAATATTTAATAATAATTATTTGCTAAATTAATTTTTAATTGTATTTTTGCAATCTGTTATTCAACCTCTGACGATGTCCGTGTAAGTTGCTTAGCCTAAACATTTTTTATATTATTAATAATGGATTTATTAAAGTACGTACAAGACAAGTACATTACAAAAAAAGAATTCCCTGAATTCAAAGCGGGTGATACGATCACTGTTTATTACGAAATTAAGGAAGGACAAAAGACTAGAACTCAGTTCTTTAAAGGAACAGTTATCCAATTAAGAGGTACTGGTTCTACAAAAACTTTCACTATCAGAAAAATGTCTGGTGATGTAGGTGTAGAAAGAGTTTTCCCTATCAATATGCCAGCTTTGCAAAAAATTGAAGTTGACAGAAGAGGTAAAGTTAGAAGATCTAGAATCTATTACTTCAGAGATCTTAGAGGTAAAAAGGCTAGAATTAAAGACGTTCCTTACAAGAAGTAATTCAGACAACAACACATACGAAAAGAGGCTTTCTATTTTAGAGAGCCTCTTTTTATTTTGGGGTTTTATTATTTCACTTCATGTTTAGTAGGATTTTATCCTATCCTTTAGAAGAGCGTCCCTTTGCGAACTTTATTTGAAATCTTTCTTTTAAAACAATTCTTTTTTACCACCCCGTCAAAAATTTCAAAGAAATTTTCGCCACCCCTCCAAAGGAGGGGAATATTTGAGAGTGTATAAAACATAATTAGTTTAAATTTAGGATTTTGTTTTCAATATTATAAACATCCAACACCCCGCTTCCAGCTTCCAGCTTACATCCTATTTAATAAACTCATACAAAGCATTCCAAAATTTGTCGTAGACTTCAATATGTGGAAGGTGACCTACATTTTCTAATTCTACTAGTTTTGAACCAACAATTTCTCTTTGGGTTTTCTTACCAAGTTCCTGATATTGTCCCATTGTTGGCTGAATTTCTTTTGGAGCACGGTCTTTCCCGATTGCAGTTCTGTCTCTTGTTCCTATAATTAATAAAGTTGGGGTTTTGATGTTTTTAAATTCATAAACTACAGGCTGATTGAAAATTATATCGCTTGTTAATGCCGCATTCCAGGCAACTTGCGGATAATCTTTGTGTAAAGTCCAGCCTGCGATTAAATCAAGCCAAGGTTGGTATTCTGATTTCCATTTGTTGTCGTAATAGAATTTCAACTGATAATTTTTGTAGGTTTCAGCGGTATTTTTTAATTCAGACTGATACGCCTCATCGACCGTCTGATATTTTGCTAAAGTTTTATAATCTTCCAGCCCGATTGGATTTTCAAGAATTAATTTTTCAACAGTTTCAGGATACATCAATGTGAATCTTGTGGCAATCATTCCACCCATTGAATGTCCTAAAACAATGACCTTATTGATTTTTAATTCATCTAAAATTGCTTTTGTATTATTTGCCAATTGTGCAAATGAAAACTGATAACTCTGAGGTTTTGAAGATTTTCCAAAGCCAATCTGATCCGGAATTATGACTCTAAAACCTTTATCTGAAAGGTCTTTTGCCGTTTTCTCCCAATATGCTCCGTTGAAATTTTTCCCATGAAGAAGCATGATAGTTTTTCCGTTGGATTTTTTTGGAGAAACATCCATATAAGCCATTTTTAGATCTTGTTTTTGAGATTTCAGATTTAAAAAATGAACTTCAAAAGGATATTGATAATTGGAAAGTGTAGCATCCAAAGGTTTTATCTGCGAAAAAGCTAAAGTTGATGTGATCGAAAATAAAATTCCTGTGAGAATATTTTTTAATTTGGTCATGAAGATTGAATTTAGACATAAAAATAAAAAAACCGCTTCAAAAAAAACGGTTTTGGATATTATTTATAATTTAATTATGATTACTTAGTGCTAATTTTTAACGCAGAGTTCGCTAAGATTTTCTTAAAATGATTCTGCATATTTTTCGTTCGCAAAGGCGTTTCACTCAGCTAAGACCAGAAAGTTTTTCAAATTAAATTTTAATGTTCGTATTAAGAAATGGTTTCGGGAATAAGTTTTTCCTTTTTGGAAGGCAAATTCATTAAGACAATTGCCATTAAAATTAAAACAATTCCAATCCACTGAATGAGAATTACTTTTTCACTTAATAAAACAAAAGCCATTGTAACGGAAACCGGAAGCTCTAAAGATGAAATGATACTTCCCAATCCCAAACCCGTATTTGGGAATCCCAGATTAAATAAAATCGGTGGAATAATTGTTCCGAATAATGCCAAAATAAAACCATACGTCCAAAAGATAGAGTAATCAAAAGGTCTTATATGTTCTGTATTTTCAGTAAAATTTATGTAAAATGATTTTAAACTTTCAGAATACAGCGGTCCGATTTGTGCGAAAAATAAAAATGTTAACACGATTACTGAACCTCCAGTCAACATGATGATACTTTTTCTGAGAACCGGTAAATGGGTCGCCAAAGTATTTGATGTGAACATCGTCAGCGTGAATGACGCTGCTGCTAAAAGTCCCCAAAAGATTCCATGCCAATCTAATTTTACTTCTAAATTAATCAGATTAGTTGCTAAAACGGTTCCTAATAAAACAATTAAAGTGGCAACTACTTTTTTAGCATTCGGAAATTTTTTAGTGATAAAACTTTCCACAACAACACTGAACCAAACCGACTGCATCAACAGAACAATCGCAATAGAAACGGCAATATACTGTACTGCAATGTAGTAAAACAAACTGGTGCATCCCAAAGAAGTTCCTGCCATCAAAAGCATTCTGAATTCTTTACGGCTCGGTGATGATAATTTCTTTTTTGAGGTAATGGTCTGAACGAAATTCAGAATTAATAAACCAACTAAACCTAATGCAAATTGAGCTGTTGTAACTTCCGAAGTTGTAAAACCATCTTTGTAAGACATTTTAACGAAAGTTGCGAGCATTCCGTAGATACTTGCACCAAAGCCAACAAATAATACTCCTTTTAAAATATTTTTCTTCTTCATAATTTTTTTCGCAGCCGGCAAAGTTACAATATATTATTTTAAAAAGGAGACAGCCTTATACTAACAAAAATCACTTCAGAAAGTTCTGAAGTGATTTTAATTTTAAAGTTTTTAAATCTATTTTTTAACAATAATTTTTGTGCTGGAATCAATTCCGATGCCTTGTAATTTCACAACATACACTCCGTTTTCAAAGTCTTTTGTTGAAACAGGAATTCTTGAATCCTGTGAAGATCTGTTTTCTGAAAGAACCAATTTTCCTGACATATCATAAATCTGTAAATGAAGACTTCCAATGGTAAAATCTTTCAAATAAATAAAAAATTCATCTTTTGCAGGGTTCGGATAAATGGAAATTAAACTTTTATTCGGTTGAATATTTGAATTTCCATCTGTACAATCTTTAGGAATTGAAAAATCTTCCACCTGATCGTTGATATTCATTTTATTTCCCGGCAAAGCATTTAGCCCTAAACCTCTTTTAGCAAAAGTTTTCCAAATCATACAACGGTTTTCTCCTTTCGTTGTCAGCATTTCAGCGGACAAAATAGCATTTCGCCCATCAATAAACGTTGGGTTACAAGCCTGTAATTTTAATGCATCCGTTACCAATTGTAAAACTCTTGCACTTCCGCTGTTTGTACTTGAAGTTACGTCTGAAGAATATCCGTATTTTGCAGCATACTGCCAATGAAGATCCCAAAGCATTGATGCCCAAACAAATCCTATTCTATGTACATCGGGAACGATTTCGCCGTCTTCGTCGATTTCCATTCCGTTTGTATCCCCGTAAGTATAATTATTAACTGAAAAATCAGGAGAATATTTTGCCGATCTGAATCCAGCTCCGTTTATTGATTGTCCGCTTGCGTAAGTTCCGATACTTCTTAGAACATTCGCAGTAGCATTTGGCTGATTGGTAAGCATTAAAGCAAAAAAATCTGACCATCCTTCTCCCATTTGCTCTTTACTTGCAGATTTCAGAAGACAAGTGTAGCCATTTCCGGTCAATCTGTTTGAAATTCCATGTCCGTACTCATGAGTGATAATTCCGTTATCAAAACTTCCATCAGGTGTAACTGCAGTTGTTGGATCACTTTTTAAAGTTACATTTACTGTTAATGAATTATTGAGTTGTGTCTTAATAAATTCACCTTCACTATTTGTAATCAAAACTGATGGAATTGTAATTGTCGTATCTGTTCCTCCCATTGAAGAAGGAAAATTTACAGCAGCCGGATTATTATAAATAATTGCTGCAATTGCACCCGCATTTTGAGCATTTTTTACTTTTAAAGCAAATGTACAGCTTGCGTTACCTCCTCTTTCCATCAATCCGATTTTTCCGGCTAAAGATCCGGAAGGTAAAGCTGAACAACCATCAATTACTAAAGCTAAAGCAACATCTCCTGTGACTCCTGTTCCATTAAGTTGTGGACCAAATTGTGCCGGACTCGCTTGAGGAACTCTCGGAATTGCCGTGATTGGTGCATTATAAAAGAAATATCTGTTTACTGTTGACCAAAGATACATTTGCATCAAAGGTCGATTTCCATCGGAAGGTGTGGTGAAATTGGCATTATTTAAACCTCCTCCATCTTGAGATTCTGCCAAAACATAATCGTTTCCTACTCCACCTTTTCCTAAATTATTTTGCTGGAAATTCCTGGCCGATTCTGTAAATCCAAATTTGTAGAAAATATCGTGAACCTTATTATTTATATAGAATACATTGGTGATTGCAGCATTCCTGTTAAAAGTCGGAGTTCCATTTATTGAAAAAGGAAAATCAAAATTTCTATTCAATCCTCCATCAGGAGAAAATCCGGGTTGATCTAAATTTGCAGCATCTTCGTAAGCAAAAACATTATTTCCACGTGTAATTGTATAGCTTGTACTTCCTGTTGAATGCCATCCTTCCGGAGATGAGGCTAAAATCCATGGATTTGAAACAAGAGAACGGTTTCCAAAAGTGGGAGCTTCAATTGGTAAAGGGAAAACATTGTAACTCGCATTATCAGCTAATTTTAATGAATTGTTATGAATATTTTGAGACTTTAAAACATAAGTTGAAGATTCACTTGAATAAGCATCCGAATGAAAATTACATGATAGATTTAAATTTTCCTTAGAAATAATTTCACCGGAATTTGCATCAATTAAAATATCCCAATAATTTGAAGATTTTGGTTCCTGAAAAGAAAATTCGTACGCTAATTTTAAATTTGAATTTACCTCAACAAACGTCAATTTTTGCTTAACAAAATTTTTCTGATCAGATTCAAGGGAAGTACTTTCTAAAATTTGGAAGTTTTCTATTTCATTATTTTTTAAAGCTAAAGCTATATTTTTAAGTGCTTTTTCTTTAGGAATTGTTCCAGTTTCTGATGTTGAACTATTATAATTTTTCAAAAAAGAATCAGAATAATATTCGACTTTGCCATTTTTAATCAAAACTGTTCCGACAGCATTGTAGACCGGGAGATTTTTAAATTTTTGCTGAACTTTTACAATTTCGCCTTTTAAAGATTCAGAATAATCAACATTATCAATCTCAAAATCTATTAAATCTGATTTTTCAAAATCTTGTGCGTGTTTAGTAGAAATATAGTTTTTAATCAATCTTTTGTTTTCTTGAGAAAAAAAAGAACAGGGTAATAAAACACAAAGCGCAAACAGAATCTGAACATTTCTATTTTTTATTTTAAAAGTAAAATTGTTAATCATGATTTTAGTTATTATTACTGTATAAAAATAAGAAATCGCATTTGATTTACATTAAATATTATCACATTAAATATTATCACAATAAATACAAAAAGACTGCTTCAAATGAAACAGTCTCAATTATTATTAATTCAAAAGAAATTATTTGTTGATAATAACTTTTGAAGTGGTATCAATGCCTAAACCTTTTATTTTTACAAGATAAGTTCCGTTGATTAATTTATCTGTAGAAATTGCTTTTTTAGCATCCGGAGAAACTTTACTTTCTGAAGAAATTAATTTTCCTGACATATCGTAGATTTCAACATTCACCTTACCTAAAGTATTACTTGGGAAATTGATATAAAACTCATTTTTAGCAGGATTTGGGTAGATTGAAATTCCAACATTTTTCACATTATCTGTCTCAGAAGTTGAAAGGAAACAATCTGCAGGAACAGTGAAATCTTCTACCTGATCATTGATATTGGTTTTAAGTCCGGCCGAAGCATTTAGTCCAAGACCTCTTTTTGCAAAAGTTCTCCAAATCATACATCTATCGGCTCCACCTGTTTTAGCTAATTCTGCAGCTAAAATAGCAGTTCGTCCCTCAACAAAAGTTGGGTTGCAAGCTTGTAATTTTAATGCATCTGTTACCAATTGTAAAACTCTTGCACTTCCGCTCGTTGTACCTGAAGTCACGTCTGAAGCATACCCATATTTGGCAACATATTGCCAATTTAAATCCCAAAGCATGGTTGCCCAAACGAAACCGATGGAGTGAACATTTGGAACTATTGCAGAACCGTTATTGTACTGCATTCCGTTTGTATTTCCGTAAGTATAAGAATTTATGGCAAAGTCCGGAGAATATTTTGCAGGTCTGATTCCAACTCCCGTAATTGCCTGTCCTGCAGCATAAGTTCCCATCCCTCTCGGTACAGAAGCGTTATCTCCAGGTTTATTAGTCAACATTAAAGCAAAAAAATCAGACCAACCTTCTCCCATCTGCTCTTTACTAGAATTTGAATTTAAACAGTTAGAGCCTGTACCCGTTAATCTATTTGAAATACCGTGACCATATTCGTGGGTAACAATACCATTATCATAACTTCCGTCATATTTAGCATCAAGTCTTAAATCCACATTAACGTTGATATTTGATGATAATTTTGTTTTAATATATTCACCTTCGGTATTCGTAATCAAAATTGACGGAATTGTAATCGTAGCATCTGTTCCACCCATTGTTCCAAGAGAAGAACCGTTCGCTGTATCATTATAAACAATTACACCTGTTGCACCCGCATTCTGAGCATTTTTTACTTTTACTGAAAAAGTACAACTTGTACCTCCTCCTCTTTCGATTAAACCAATTTTTCCAGCAAATTCTCCTGCAGGAAAAGCTGTACAACCATTAGTATTGCTTGCAAATTTCACATCACCTGTAATTCCAACGTCATTAAGACCAGGACCGAATTGCGCTTCAGCTCCCACAACATTACGTGGAACTGCATCTGTTGGTGCACTATAAAATAAAACTTTATTTGAAGCCAACCAAAGATACATCTGCATCACTGGATTATAATTATCGGGGTAAGGTGCAAAATTAGCATTATTGTAACCTCCTCCATCTTGAGATTGTGCGAAAACCTCGTCATCATCTAATCCACCATTTCCGAAATTATTACTTTGGAAATTTTTGGCAGATTCTGTAAATCCAAATTTGTAAAAGATATCATGCACCATATTGCTTATGTAAAACAAATTGGTGGTAGAAGCCGATAAATTATTGATAGCTTTTGTATTTGCATCGTAAGGAAAATTGAAATTTCTTACTGCGCCTCCATCTGGAGATGTTCCGAATGTGTTTTCATCATCATCTTTATCATCGTATGCATAGACATTGTTTCCTCTCGTAATTGTGTAATGGGTAGTTCCGTTTGAATGCCATCCTTCCGGAGAAGAAGCGATAATCCAAGGATTTGTAACGATACTTCTTGCGGCAAAAGTTGGCGCTTCAGCTGGCAAAGCAAAAACATTGTATGAAGCATTATCTGCTGAAAAAACCATACTGTTTTTGCTCATATTATAATATTCTTTATTTTGAGGTAAAAAATTACTCAAATTTTGAGAGTCTCTGCTGTATGCTCCTTCATGAAAGTTACATGATAAGTTCATATTAACTTTACTGATTACTTCTCCTGATTTTGCATCAATAAGGTAATCCCAATGATTGGAAGTTTTTGGCTCATGAATTAAAAACTCATACGCAAATTTCAGATTTCCTTGATCATCGGAAACGTAGACTAATCTTTGTTTAGCAGCAAGATGCTTATTTTCTCCTTTCTCAAAAAATTCCATAATTGGAATAGCAGAGATTTGAGTATTGCCTAAATCAGCAGCGATTTTATCAAGTGCTGTTTTCTTATTCAAAGATGCAGTTGCATCACTTGAAGTTGTATAATCTTTAATAAAGTTGTCTGTGTAGTAAGTAACTCTTCCTTCTTTAATCAAAGCAGTAGAAACTGCATTATAAATTGGATACCCTTTATAAGTTTGCTGAGTTTTGACTATATCACCATTTAATGATTTTGAAGAATCTACATTATCAATGACGAATTGATTAAGATCTGATTTTTTGTATTCTCGTAATTTATTTTGAGAAATATAATTTTTAATGAGAGTTTCATTAGATTGAGCAAACGATTTCGACGGTATTACTGCTAAAATTGCAATAACTAGTGGTAGAATTACTTTTTTCATTTTCACTTTTAAAGGCGCAAATGTACAATTAAAACAACAATGAAAATATATTATCTTTGAATTATTCATAAAATGAATCAAACCTAAAAAGTCAAGTGATTTTATCTAAATATTAAAACAAAAAAACCACTCTTTCGAGTGGTTCTTATAGATAGAAATGATTGGTGGATTATTTACCTCCTTCCATTTTCTTTTTCAATTCTGCTAAAGCATCGATATCTCCAAGAGTTGATCTTTCTTCATTGTTTGAAGAAGATGTATTGTTAGATCTATTGTTGTTAGAAGATTCTCTTACGTTTTTCTTCTCTTCGTCTCTAAAAATACCAGTATGAGATACTACTACTCTTTTGAATTCTTTGTTGAATTCGATTACTTTAAACTGAGCATCTTCACCTTTTTTGATTTTAGATCCGTCTTCCTTCTCTAATAATCTTGATGGGCAGAAAGCTTCAACTTCAGCATCTTCGAATTGTACAGAAGCACCTTTATCGTGTACTTCTACAGCTTTTCCAGCGTGTACAGTTCCTTCAGCATATTTAGTTTCAAATTTATCCCATGGGTTTTCCTGAAGTTGTTTGTGACCTAGAGATAATCTTCTAGCTTGGATGTCTAATTCTAGAACTACAACATCTAATTTATCACCAACTGCACAGAATTCTGATGGATGCTTGATTTTCTTAGTCCAAGAAAGATCAGAGATATAGATTAATCCGTCGATACCTTCTTCCAATTCTACGAATACACCGAAGTTTGTAAAGTTTCTTACAGTTCCAACATGCTGAGAACCTACTGGATACTTAGCTTCGATATTTTCCCATGGATCTTTAGATAATTGTTTCATACCTAAAGAGATTTTTCTGTCTTCTCTATCAAGAGTAAGTACTTCAGCTTCCACTTCGTCACCTACTTTTACGAAATCTCCTGCGCTTCTCAAGTGAGTAGACCAAGACATTTCAGAAACGTGAATTAATCCTTCTACACCTGGAGCGATTTCTACGAATGCACCATAGTCAGCAAGAACCACTACTTTTCCTTTTACTTTATCACCAACTTTCATGTCAGCAGAAAGAGCATCCCAAGGATGAGCTTCTAATTGCTTCATACCTAATTGGATTCTGGTTTTCTCATCATCAAAGTCAAGGATAACAACTTTTACAGTCTGTCCGTCTTCTAGGATTTCAGATGGGTGGTTCACTCTAGACCAAGAAAGGTCTGTAATGTGGATCAATCCATCAACACCTCCTAAGTCAATGAATACACCGTAAGAAGTAATATTCTTAACAGTACCTTCAAGAACTTGTCCTTTTTCAAGCTGCGCGATGATTTCTTTTTTCTGACCTTCGATATCTGCTTCGATCAATGCTTTGTGAGATACAACTACGTTTTTGAACTCAGGGTTGATTTTCACAACTTTGAACTCCATAGTTTTACCTACGAACTGATCGTAATCTTTAATTGGCTTAACATCAATTTGAGAACCTGGTAAGAATGCTTCGATTCCGTGTACGTCAACGATCATACCTCCTTTAGTTCTAGACTTAACAAAACCGTTAACGATTTCTCCAGTTTCGTGAAGTTCGTTTACTCTATCCCAAGCTTTAAGCGTTCTAGCTTTTCTGTGAGATAACTGTAACTGTCCTGTTTTGTCTTCTCTTCTGTCAACCATTACTTCAACATCATCACCTACTTTTAGGCCTGGGTTGTAACGGAATTCGTTAAGAGAAATAACACCTTCAGATTTGAAGTCGATGTCTACGATAGCTTCTTTGTCAGTTAATCTTACAACTTTACCAATGATAACGTCGTTATCATTTAAGCTGCTAAGAGATCCGTTATAGATTTCTTCAAGATCACTTTTTTCTTTTCTCGCATCTGCATCAAGACCTGATTCGAAAGAATCCCAATCAAATTGTTCTGGTGCTACGTTTTGGTTTAATAAAACCTCTGCTGAATTTGTCTCTTTTGACATTTTCTAATAAAATTTGTATTCCTTCTTTTTTAATGGTCTAAATAAATGTGGAATTAAAAAATACGGAAGTAATTAATTTATAATAATTTACCTTTTTCAGACCTACCCACAAAAAGTGGTGCAAAATTACAAAATATTTTAACTTTCACAATACATTTACAAAACTTTATTTAAATAGTTTTCTGCTAATTTTCAATAGATTACAAACAAAAGACGAATGCCTTTACACACTCGCCTAAAACACAAATTAAGAATGAATTTTAATTTAATGATTCTACAACTGTTGTACTTAGAGAAATTTTAGATAAAAAATTACTCATATTGTCACAGGTAGGATTTCCTGAGTTGGAACTTCTTGCAACTCCTCCATAAACAATGCTTTGAGTAGATGAGTTTGAGGTTGATGAGATATTTCTTGCCATCACTTTTATCGTATGACTTCCTCCTACACTCAAATTATTAACAACTCCATTTAAAATAAATTTATGCCAAGAACAGGTAAAGGTTTCTGCATGTTTATGGTATTTTCTAACCACTACCAATTTATCATCCACGAAAATTCCGATTGCATATTCATAATATTCACTTAAACTCCTATCAAGCTGTGTCATTCCTTCAATGGTGAATGCTAAAGAATTTTTAGCTCTCGTAAAGGTTTTGGTATCTGTAATCCCTAAAGACGTCCATCCAGAAGTACCGGTTCCAAGAGTAATTGCTCCCGGATTAAATCCTGTAATCGTAATATTTCCTGAAGAAGAAACTGAACTTACATTCACCAAATCCAATTGAGGAATTATCTGTTCTTTTGTATAAAGTGTATTCCATTTTCCTGCTTCAAAATAAGCAACACTTTGTGGAAGTGTGGCAGTAGAATTGGTATTAAAAACAACATTTCCGTTTTGAGGATTGGGTACTGTAACAATATCTACATTTGAAATCAACGGAATTCTTGGAAATAAAACTCCTTTTTTATCTGAATCTAATTTTAAAATTGCACTATCATCCAAATTTGGAGTAGTCTTATCTGTCATCACAACCTGTGAAAAAAATAAAGTTGGAAACACTGACAGAATTAATAGATTAAATAACTTTTTCATAATTAATAAGGTAAAGGTTGATTAACTAAAACAATAGCACTTACTCTTGCTTCATCATTTGAAATATTTGTACAGCTTGAAGATTTCTGACCATAATTTACTGTAGTACTGGTTGTACTAGATCTATTCATTACTGCCAATCTCACCGTGTGATTTCCTACTGAAAGATTATCTTTTAAACCTGTAATTGTAAATTCCTGAAAAGCACATGTGTTATCCACGTTCATCGATGCAGATTTTGAAGATATTAGCTGCCCGTCAATAAATATCCCTAAACCATAAGTCAAATTTTCGCTTGTGGATGAAGTATTGTTCAGCTGAAGCATTCCCGTAAAAGTTACAACAGCATTATTTATAGGTCTGTCAATGGTAATACTTAAATCTGGCCCATCAACTATTTCTATCCAAGGCAAAGTCAGCAAAGTTCCGTTAGTAAAGAAAGGCACCGAAACTAAATCCGGAGTATACAAATTTGTAGAAACTCCCGTAGTATATATTTTTGAATAATATTTGGTAATTCCCAACAGTAAATTGATATTCGCCGAATTAAAATAAAAATTCCATCTTGTTCCATCCCAATAATAAAGTCCTATTCCACCCGGAAAACCTGCATTTATATTATAAACCAAAAGAGATTCTATAGGTTTAGCTGCCATAAAACTGTAATCTGAAATATTAGCCGGGTTTAAAGAAACTTTAGGAATCATCAACCCTTTATTTGTAGAAACAAGATCTAAAATTGCTGATGCATTTGGAGAATTTGTACCAATTCCCACCGAACCAGTTTGAGCTAAGGTTTTCATCCCTATTGTAATCAATAGGAAGAATAAAAATAATTTTCTCATTTGTGTTGTTTTTTTAAGACTTTTCAGTCAATTTTATAAACATATTTATTTTAGACATATCTTCATTGACAGATGATGTATTTGCAGAACCGCCAAATCTCCAAATAGATGCATTAGAATAATCATTCACTCTCATAGAGACGTAAGTCTTTATCGTATGATTTCCTACGCCTAGATTCTTAAACAATGTATTTATTGAAAAAAAATCGTATTGATAAGATTTTCCATAATTAGTAGAGTAATTTCTCACACCCGCTAACTTTCCATCTACAAAAATCCCGACTGCATAGGTAAATGTATTTGAACGGCTTACATTAGTATTATTAGCCTGAACCATTCCTTCAGTAATTACAAAAACACTGTTATTGGTTTGTGTAATGGTAATATCTTTTGAAAGACCGGGAACTTCCGTCCAGACTGTTCCGGGAATCGAATTTTCAGCATAATTTAAAGCGCCGGAAAGTGTAGAAACATTTAAAGGAGACGAGTTTGAAGTGCTGTAAGAAATCGTCAAACCTAAAATAGAATACACATTTCTTGCATCTACAAGTTCACTCCATTTAGTTCCATCCCAAAAATTGAATCCTTGTTTACCGCTGTAATTATTGTAAGCTAATAAACCTAATGCGGGAGAAATAACTGGATTTGGCGCATTTAAATTAGGAATTGAAAGATTAGGAATAAGAACTCCTTTATTAGTAGAAGAAACTTTCAGTAAAAGATCATTTTCAACCGAAGTTGTACCTATCCCTACTTGAGCCTGAAGGTTTTGAAAAAATAGCATGCTGTACGCTGCCATTAGGTGAAGCTTTTTTTTCATCTTGTTTGTATTGTGTTTATTAATTTTAGCTAAAATTGAGTAATCATCTTAGCATCTAATTATAATACAAATTTATAACTAAATTTTCATCAAACAAACAACAAATAAAAAAAACTCCTATTTTATTGAAAAAATCAATAAAGTAGGAGTTTATGATAAGAAATAAAGTGAATTATTTAATCGAAAGTTTTACTAGAATCTTCTAAAAGTAAATTTAAAGTTGACAGTTCATCTTCTGAAAGATCTCGCCATTTTCCAATAGGTAAATCAAGTTTAATATTCATTATTCTGATACGTTTCAACTTTATAACTTCATAACCTAAAAATTCACACATTCTACGAATTTGTCTGTTCAATCCTTGTGTTAATACAATACGGAAAGTCATATTATCAATTCTTTCCACTTCACATTTTTTAGTAACTGTATCTAAAATCGGAACGCCGTTACGCATTTTTTCAAGAAATTTTGAATTAAGAGGCTTATCTACTCTCACCAAATATTCTTTTTCGTGGTTATTTTTACCTCGCAGAATTTTGTTTACAATATCTCCGTCATTGGTTAATAAAATCAAACCTTCGCTCGGTTTATCTAATCTACCAATCGGGAAAATTCTTTTCGGATGATTAATATATTCTATTATATTGTCGATTTCACGTTTTGTATCTGTAGTACAAACTATTCCTACTGGTTTATTAAAAGCAATATAAATAGGTTTGTCTTCGGATTCACGGATGGGTTTTCCGTCAACTTCTACCACATCGTCATCTGAAACTTTTGTTCCAAGCTCAGGAATTTGACCGTTAATTTTTATTCTTCCTTCTTCCAAAAGCTTATCTGCAGCTCTTCTTGAGCAATAACCAACTTCCGAAAGATATTTATTAATACGTGTTTTTTCCATTAGTCTATTCCTTCTACTGTATAATTTTTATTACTGAAAATTGTGATTCCGTAACTTATTCCTATAAAAAAAGGATTATTATTTCCTACTTTATGACCTTCAAAAAAGAGCCCACCTTCCTGACTTAATCTCTTTGAATACGAAACCTGAATTCCAAGTCTGGCTCCCCAAAATTCTGAGTCTGAAACAGCAGAATTGTTTATCTGTTTGCCATAATTAAGATCAATATAAAAAGGCTGATCTCCGGGATTAAAAATAATTTTAGGTTGAATCATCCAATAAACCAAATGGTAATTGTCTTCTATAAAACTATATTTCAATCCAGTTCCCAATGCAAAATTAGGAAGAAAATTATAACCTCCAATTGCGGTAATACCATAACTAATCTTACGTTTTGCCTCCGGCTGAATATATTGAGTATTATTGGGTACCTGTTTTTCTTTTTTTAAGTTTAAACCTACATTTAGAGAAGGATTAAAATAAAAACCCATTTTAGGCTTCTTTGAATCATCAACTTGCGAAGATAATGCCGTTGAAAACAGTAAAGCTGAAATCAATAATAAATTTTTAATCATAAATTTCCAAATCTATATTCGTTTTCTAAAAAATCGCTGGTTCCATCTTCAATTTTATAATCGCCGATTTTTGTTCTTCTCAACTGCGTAAGATAAGCTCCAACATTCAATTCCTGGCCAATATCGTGCGCTAAACTTCTGATGTAAGTTCCTTTTGAACATCCAACGGTAAAACTTATTAATGGAAAATTAATTTCGACATCTTTAATATAATGAATCGTCGTTTTTCTAGATTTCATTTCAACCTCCTCTCCTGCTCTCGCCAAATTGTAAGCTCTTGCTCCATCAATTTTAATGGCAGAAAAGATGGGTGGCTTTTGTTCTATTTCACCTAAAAATTTGTCTAAAGCATTTTTCACATCTTCTTCAGTGACATTTGAAAAATCCTGATGAAGAATCTCAGGTTTTTCGGTGTCGTAAGATTCGGTTTGAACTCCAATTTTAATTTCCGTCCAGTATTCTTTGGGAGCATCCTGAATTTCAGGAATTTTTTTAGTGAATTTTCCAGTGCAGACAATTAATAATCCTGTCGCTCTCGGATCTAAAGTTCCGGCGTGACCGATTTTGAATTTTTTCGGAAGATCAAATTCGCGTTTTAGTTTATATTTCATTTTATTGACTGCCTGAAAGGAAGTCCAATCCAGAGGTTTGTCTAATAAAAATATGTGTCCTGACTGTAATTCTTCTGCGGTCATTGTTGAGTTTGAGAGTTTTTAGAGTTTGGGTGATTAGATTTTTAATTATTAGAAATATTCTTATGAAAGACCAGATTGCAGCCTGGCTTGAACGAAGCTCTTTTTGCCGCAGCGTAGCGGAGGCAAAAAACGGGAGTGGAAGACGGAATTAGCTGCCCAAAATGTAATTGATATTGGTTATTTAAAGAAATAAAAATAAATCAACAAAGCAATTCCCACAAAAATACGATACCAACCCCAAGGTTTGAAACCATATTTATTCAAAACTCCGATGAATGCTTTAATTGCGATAAGTGCTACGATAAATGCAACGATATTCCCAACAATAAAAATGGTGATATGATCCTGAGATTCAAGAATCATTTCGTAACCTTTCATAGGGTTTGCTGTTTCTTTTCCCCAAGTTTTTACAAAAACTGAATAAACCGTTACCGCTAACATCGTAGGAACTGCCAAAAAGAATGAGAATTCTGCCGCAGCTTTTCTTGATAAACCTTGTGTCATCCCACCAATAATCGAAGCAGCACTTCTACTCGTTCCCGGCATCATCGCAAGACATTGCCAAAAACCAATAGTGATTGCCTTTTTGATTGATAAATCTTTTTCGTCGTTAATGACAGGATTTTTAAACCATTTATCAGCAAACAATAAAACAACTCCACCTAGAACCAAAACTGAAGATATTGCAATCTGATTTCCCAAAACCGATTCAATCATGTCATCAAAAATATAGCCTAAAACCAATGCAGGAATTACCGCAAATGCCAATTTATAGTAAAACTGAAGATTTTTAAGATCAAAAAACTTTTTCCAATAAGCTACAACAACCGATAAAATTGCTCCGAACTGTATGGAAACCTGAAACATTTTTAGAAACTCGGTTTCTTCCAATCCCATCAAATTCGCAGTAAAACCCATGTGAGCCGTTGACGAAATTGGTAAATACTCTGTAAGCCCTTCTATGATTGCAATAATTATTGCTTTGATTAAATCCATTTTATATAATAAAAATTAAAAAGATTAAGAAATCCGGAGATTTAGCAACGGTGTCTAAATTCCCAAATTTCTTAATCTTTAAATAAAAATTGTAATTCTATTTTCTTTTTAAAATTGCGTACACTTCAATCACGAAGCCCATTACAACAAGCAACGGCGCAATTCTGATTCTTCTGATGGAAAAAATATCGTCGTTCCAAACATTTGGATCCAGTTTTCCGTCAACGGTATTTGCATCAGGTCCCATCATCAGAAGAAAACCAACAATGATACACGCAAGACCAATCAGCATCCATTTAAAATTCTCTTTACCGAAATAAAAATTGCTTTCCTCAGACACTTTTGTTTCGTTACCATAATCTGATGCCGAAAATTTATTTGTTTTTTTGCTCATTTTTAAGAATAATATAAATCGTCAACATTAGATCTCAAGAATCTCCAAGTTGCAATTATTGTACTTAATATTGTAATGAAAATTCCCAGCCCAAAGATAGAAACAACCAACCAAATATATTGATTTGTATCTTGTACGAAAGGAGTTTTTATAGTAGTTGTAAAATAATACCAAATTCCGAAAAGTGCCAAAAGACCGATAACTGCACCTAAAACCCCTAAAATAAGAGCTTCTTTTATAAAAGGTGTTAAAATAAATCTTCTTTTTGCACCAACCAACTGCATCGTCTTGATTATAAATCGTTTAGAGAAAACTTTTAAACGTATTGAGTTATTAATCAGCACAATAGCTAAAATCAAAAATAATACACAGAATGCTAAAATCCATTTTAGGATTTTATTTAAATTATTGTAGATTTTCTGTGAATCTGTATCGTTTTTTACATCAATAATTCCAGGAACAGCTTTAATCTCTTTTAAAACGCCTGCAATTTTTGTGGAATCTGTGTATTCCGCTTTTAGAGCAACTTCTACCGAGGCAGGATAAATATCTTCTTCGAAAAGTGCTTCGGTGTCAATTCCCAAACTTTTTTTAGCTTCAGCTGTAGCCATTTTCTTAGAAATATATTTGGTACGTTTTACCGACGGCATCGCTTTAATAACTTCAACGGCAACTGCTTCTTGTTTCGCTATTTTAGCAGAATCTTTAATATCGTAGTTTTCATCGAAATAAGCATTTACTACCAATTGCTCTTTTAAATAGTCAGAATATTTTTGAGCATTGATTAAAATAAGCCCCATTAATCCTAACAAAAACAGCACTAATGCGATACTTACTACGACCGTAATATTGCTAGACCGAAGCCTTTTCTTATTAAACTCTTCTACAGATTTAGCCATTAATATTAAAATTTTTGGCTAAATTAGAAAAAATCTTCCGAAATTTGGAACGAATTATAGAAAATCATTGTTAACGAAATCATAAAAAACATTGAGTGTAAAAGCAAAAAAACATCTCGGTCAACACTTTTTGACAGATGAAAATATCGCAAAAAAAATAGTTGACGGCCTAAGTTTTGAAAATTACGAAAACGTACTCGAAGTAGGTCCCGGAATGGGAGTTCTTACGAAATATTTAATTGAAAAAGAGCAAAAAATATTTCTTGCAGAGATTGATAATGAGTCGATTGAATATCTAAAACAGAATTACGAAAAAATTACTGAAGAAACTTTTGTAGGAGATTTTCTGAAGCATGATTTTGCTGGTTTAGAAAACGAACAAATTGCTATTATCGGAAATTTCCCTTATAATATTTCATCACAGATTCTATTTAAAATTGTTGATCATTATCAACAGATTCCAGAAATGGTGGGAATGTTCCAAAAAGAAGTTGCGGAAAGAACTGCCGCCGTTCCAAGAACAAAAGACTACGGAATATTGACGGTTTTAATTCAGGCTTATTATGATGTAAAATATCTTTTTACGGTTCATGAAAATGTTTTTAATCCACCACCGAAAGTAAAATCGGGAGTCATCAGACTGACAAGAAATCCAAAGGAAGGTTTAGTCGGAAATGAAATTCTTTTTAAGCAAATCGTAAAAGCAGGATTTAACCAAAGAAGAAAAAAATTATCGAATGCTTTGAAAGTTCTAAATATTCCTGAAGCCTTGAAAACGCACGAATTTTTAGATAAAAGAGCTGAAGAACTCAGCGTATCAGATTTTATTTCTTTCACTCAACTTTGGAAAGAAAATCAATAAACAAAAAATGCCTTTCAGATTTGAAAGGCATTTTTCTTATTTCTTAATGAGAATTACTCTCTGTTTTTCAACATAATCCAACCCGATCTGCTCATCTGAGTTTTAGACTTATTGTATTCAAAATTGAATTTGTACCAATACGTTGCAGTTGGTAATCTTTTACCACCTACTGTTCCGTTCCAGATTGGTGTTTCTTTAGTAAATCTGAACATCTCAACACCGTATCTATCGTAAATAGAACCAGTAAAGTTTTTGAACGCTCCTAAAGATGTTAAATCTAAAACATCATTTACTCCATCATTATTCGGTGTGATGACATTGTTAATTTGTAAAGTGAAAAATTCAATTGAACCATAACAAGTTGTCCCTTTAATTCTTACTCTCACTGTATAATTTGTATTATCTAAAAGACCAGTGAAAACATTCGATTCTTGCCATTGAACACCTCCATCAATAGAATATTGAAGCACTCCGGGAATATTATTAATTGGAGGATTTTCTGCAGTAACTGTTAAAGTATTGTTCTCATAGTTTAGGTTAGTAATATACGGAGAAGCTGCGGCAGTAACAGTCACTGTAAATTCTTTTTCGCAAATTGCATTTTTGATAAGAACCTTGTAAACACCAAGCTCAGTGGCAGTAATTGTTTGAGTAGTTGCACCCGTGCTCCATAAATAATCGGTACCCGTAGCTGCTCCAGCGTCTAAAACAATACTGTCACCAATACACATTTCAACATCCAATAAAGGAGTTGTAATTGCCGGGATTACTTCTACCGTAACATTTGCAGGCTGAAAAGATCTACATCCTTTAGCTCCTATAGCATAAACCTGAAAAGTGGTTGTCTGATAAACCGGTATTGTTTGTGTATCGCCACTTCCCATGAAATTTACCCATTCGTAAGTAACTCCGCCTGTAGCTTTTAAAATTACACTTTCACCTGCGCAAACTCTTATTCTGTTTGAAGTAAGACCTGCAATAGGAGTAACTTCTCTCTCTAATTTAAGTTCGATTAATTTACTACAGAATCCACCGTCTGAAACCTGTACATAAAGAATCTGACCATTTGTCCCATTATAATCGGAAATATTTGTAATAAAACTGTTATTTAAAGCCTGTGCATCTGCCAAGTTTTCATAAAAACGGAATGTAGCTGTTGTCGTTGGGCTGATTAATGGTTTAGCACCGTTTAAGTTAAAAGTTGTAACATCCGGAGTACTGCAAAGTAAATAAGTAGCATTTTGTGCTAAAGGAGTTGTACCTCCATTAATTTTTATACTTGCAGATCCTGGGCAAGGATTTCCTGGAACACTTACTTCAATTTTATAATTTCCAGGTTGTATTGCTGTAATTGTATTTGAAGTAGCATTAGGAATTACAGCCCCATTTAAAAACCACTGATAATTTAAATTTGGTCCACTTGTAGATGCCGTAATCACTTGCGGTACGTTATCACATACGTTAATTTCAGCAGGCAATTGAGCTCCTGCAGGATCTAATAAATTTACACCAATATCAAATGAACCTGCTTCTAAAAATACTGCAGAACCATAACTACTATCTCTTGCATCAGCTACAACCATCTTGATGTGGTAAGATTGTCCGGGAATTACAGTGGCTTCAGCAGTAAGAGGTGCTGTAGTACCATTATAATTGGTTGCATTGGGAGATAATGAGCCAAAATATTGAGCATTTATTGGGCCACAAGAAAAACTTGCCGGTAAAATATTGGGTACAGAAACGGGTCCTGCACCTCCCGGTAAAATTGCCAAATTTGTGTAAGTAGAACCTGGTGTATTAGGTTTCAATAACAAAGCAAAAGCATCATCATATTGAAGTGGTGGACAAGGATAACTACCTTCATATTCCTCAGATGCGAAAATATATCTGAATTTCATCTGAGAACTTGTCGGTACAAAATCAAATTCTAAAATAGCAGCATTACTAATTTGAGTAGTTACTCCGATAGCTGCAATAAGATCTGCATCACTTCCTCCACCATTACCATCACTTAAAGTAATGGGTTCATTGGCATTACCTGCCTTTCTTGCCCAACCTGTCGTTAAAATAATCCCTTCTTCAAAAGGAAAAGTTGAAGTTGTTTTATTGAAATAGCCCCAAAATCTGTTGTTATTTGTTACAGGCTGATTTGGGCTAACTGTAACATTAGAAATATTCGGAGTTCCGCAAGAGCCAGAAGTACCTACCAAAACATCTGTAACCAATTGTGTAGGTGTATAATTACTTGCAGGATATGGAGGAACATTTACATCAATATAAGCTCCTGCTTTTTTTGAAGCTAAATTAGTTTCTCTAATCGGTTTTCTTGATTGAATTTGTTGAGCATAAAAAACATTGGTGGTGAGTAAAAATAATGAATACAGCAGTAAATATCGCTTCATAATAATATTTGTTTCAACAAATTTAAAAGTTTTTTAAATATACCCCATCAATAATTCTCTTTTTAACATAATAAAAAAACACGCCTTTCAAATCGAAAAGCGTGTTTTAGAAAATATGATAAATATTAATTTCTATTTTTAAGAAGTATCCATCCGGATTTCAACTCAAGTTTTTTACTAGCCGGATTTTCCCATTGAACTCTATACCAATAAGTTCCTGTAGGTAAATTAATTCCTTTAAGAGAACCATTCCACATTACACTTGATTTACCTGCTTTAAATAATTCGGCTCCATATCTGTCAAAAATTGATGCAGCAAAATTTTTGTAATTGCTAATTCCAGAAAAATCTATATAATCATTTACACCATCATTATTTGGAGTAATTGCATTGCTCATCAGGAATGTGAAAAACTGCAATGAAGTTCCACATTTTGCACCAACCACTCTCACTACCAAACTATAATTGGTATTCTTCATCACACCATAAAATACATTTGAAGCTTGCCAGGTTACGCCACCATCAATTGAATATTCTAACACTCCTCCGGAAGGATTTGTTGTAGAAATTGTAAGAATATCTTTATCAAAAACTACATTGGTGAATTGTGGTAAGTCTGGATTAATAATCTGTGCCGTAAACAATCTAGAACAAGTTCCGTTGCTTATTGTTACAGAATAAGATCCCGGAACATTCGTTGTAATTGTTTGTGTAGTTGCGCCTGTACTCCAAACATAAGTGTAATTTGGTCCCGCTCCCGCATCTAATGTTGCTGGATCTCCCGCACAAACATTGACATCTTTTAAAGCAGAAACTATTGCGGGAACAACTTCTATTGTAATTGTTGCAGGTGTTGTAGATACGCAACCATTTCCACCTAATGCAAAAACCTGATAAGTTGTCGTTACATTCGGGGTTACAATTTGTGTATTACCTGTTCCTGTAAGGCCAACCCAATTGTACGTAAATCCTCCGCTCGCCGTTAAGGTAGCTGATTCACCCGCACAAATTTTTAATTTAGAAGCAACAACAGACGCGGTTGGTGGTCCTACAACTATAGTAATAGAGGCGGGATTAGCAGAAATACATCCATTTGCTCCTACAGCAAAAACGGTATATGTTGTATTATTTGCCGGAGAAACTACTTGAGTCGCACCATTTCCGGTAAGACCATTCCCCCAATTGTAAGTTGCGCCACCCGAAGCCGTTAATGTAACAGATTCTCCAGGACAGATTTGCTGGAATGTGGATGCTAAATTCGCAACAGGTAAAACTTTATCCTGTACTACAGTTACAGAAGCTGTAAAAGTACACGTCAGATTTCCTGGCTGAGTTATGTTTGTTACCGTTAAAGTATAAGTTCCTCCTGCATTTACAACAGGATTTAAAGTATTAGCACCCGAAACAATAGTTCCTCCGGCTGTTGTCCACAAAATTGTTGATCCGGTTGGAATTGTTGATGCTGAAGCATTAAGAGTTATCTGTGGAACAGAACAGGTAATGGTTTGAGGAGCGGCTATTGTTAAATTTGTTGCAGCGGTTGTTTGCAATTGTAAATTTACCACATAGCTACAGCCTCCATTTTTTACAAGTACATAAATTGTTTGATTTCCTGCACTTGAAAAAGTTGTAGGAGCACCAATTGTACTTGTATTCCCTGCATTCGCATCTGCCTGATTGATGTAATATGCAAAAGTTGCAGTTCCTACAGAGGTAATCTGACTCTGAGCAGATGTTAAATCATAAATAACACCTCCTTGCTGGTAACATTTTAGAAGAGTAGCATTCTGTACAGTTATTGGCTGTGAAACTTCAATTGTAATCGTTGCAGGAGCACTCGAGATACAACCATTTGCTCCAGTTGCTATAACCGTATAAGTTGTAGTTGCTGTTGGTGTTACAGTTTGGGTATTTCCAGTACCAGCAAGACCTGTCCAAGTATAAGTTCCACCTCCTGAAGCTGTGAGAGTAACAGTTTCTCCCGAGCAAATCAATACTTTACTTGCAGTAAGCCCAGTTGTAGGCGGCGTACTGTTTCCAACAACAGTTACAGCAGAAGTAGCTGTACAAGCTACATTTCCTGGTTGGTAAGTATTGGTGATGGTTAAAGTATAAGTTCCTGCTGTATTCACTACAGGGTTTAATGTATTTCCACCTGAAACGATATTTCCACCCACTGTAGTCCATGCAAATGTAGAACCTGTTGGATAAACCGATGCAGAAGCATTTAAAGTAATCTGAGGATTTGTACATGTTAACGAAGTTGGAGCCGCAATAGTCGCTGTTATTGGTGGAGCTTTTACCAATTGCAACTGCGCAACTTTTGAACAAAATCCATTTTTAACTAAAACATATATTGTTTGACCTCCTGCACTTGAATAAGTTGTAGGAGCTGCAATAGTACTTGTATTTCCTGCATTAGCATCCGCTTGATTTACATAATAAGAAAACGATGCTCCGGGAGTTGTACTGATTGCATTTTGAGCGGTCGTCAAATTAAAATTAACATTGCCTGCTGCATAACAACTTGTAAGTGTCGCATTTTGAACTGTCGGAGAAGTTCCACCAACTATAGTAACCGTTGCTGTTCCAGGACAAGAATTTCCGGGAATCAGTACTTCTACTTTATAAACTCCCGGCAAAGTTGCTGTATAAGAAGCTGAAGTTGCTCCAGGAATAACTCCATTGTTTAAATACCAAACATAAGTCGCTCCAGGAACTTGAGTGGAAGCGGTAAAAGTTTGCGGTGCATTATCACAAACATTTATTGAAGCTGGAAGCTGAACTCCTCCAGGTCCTAAAATCTGTACACCGATATCAAATGAACCTGCTTCTAAAAATACTCCTGAATCATAAGCTGGATCATCATAATCCGCTAAAACCATTTTAAAATGATAAGATTGTCCAGGAACTACAGTAGCTTTCGCTGTTAACGGAACTGTACGTCCACTAAAATTAGTTTCTATCGAACTTGTGTTATATCCTCCAAAATAAGCAGCATTAAGGGCTCCACAATTTAATGGGTTACCATTAAATTGATTTGCCGGTCGAATATTGCTAACACTTACAGGTCCTGCACTGCCCGGTAAAACTGCTAAATTCGTATAAGTTGAACCAGGTGTATTTTGTTTCAAAAGCAAAGCAAACCCGTCTCCAAATTGACATGGATAATTCGACTCATATTCTTCAGAAGCAAATAAATATCTGAATGTAACCTCAGTTGATGTAGGCACAAAATCAAATTCTATATAAGTTGCATCTTTCAATAAACTGTTTGATATTCCTAACGCTGCAGCCAAATCCGGGTCTCCTTGTGTAATAACTCCATCACTTAGCTGTGCTGCTTGAAAATTATTCCCTGCTTTATTGGCATGTCCCGTTGTAAGTACAATACCTTTTGCAAAAGGAAAATTGGTAGTTCCCTTATTAAAAAATCCCCATGTTCTTGTTGCATCACCAGTTGAAAGATTTGGGGAAACCAATACATTGGAAACGTTTGCAGTAGAACAAGTAGAACCTCCTGCAATAAGCACATCTTTCACCAATTGTGTTACACTATAGGAAGATTCCACATAAGTTGGTGTATTAACATCAATAAATGCCCCTACTTTCATGCTTTGACTTGTTGGTTTCATAGCACTTTTAGCATTTGCCCGCTGTTGCGACAAAGTAAAATTGCTTAGAAGCAGCAAAATCAAAATCGGAAGTAAATTTTGTAATCTACTATTTAACATTTTAAACTATTTTCAACAAAAATACTATTTTTTTTATTCAAAATTTAAGCAAAATTCAATTACATTAGTTTTAACACAATTATATAAAATTCAGATTTTCAGTTTCGTAGAGTTTAAAAATAAAAAAGACCGAATTTTTTCGGTCTTTTTATAAAAATTTAATTATTGTTATTCAAAGTTTTTCAGTAAAATCCAACCAGTTTTTACAACCAGTTTTTTACTTGCCGGATCTTCGAATGTTACCTGATACCAGTAAGAAGCTGTAGGTAATTTTTTACCTTGGAAATATCCGTCCCAATAAGGTCTAGTTTTCTCAGCTTTATAAACCACTCTACCATAACGGTCTGAAATAGTAGCCTGGAATTGTTTATATTCACTTACCCCTCTGAAATCAATCATATCATTTACGTTATCCCCGTTTGGAGTAATCACGTTTTGCATTACAAAAGTGAAATATTCTAAGAATCCTACACAAGTTGTAGTTTTCACTCTTACTCTGATAGAAACTATTGTGTTATTAGGAATATTATTAAATACATTAGAACCTTGCCAAGTTAATCCGTTATCAACTGAATATTCTAATACTCCACTTGCAAGATTTGTAGCAGTAATCACTAATGTACCACTTTGATTGTAATCAACATTTACAATTTCAGGAATTAGAGCTTGTTTTACTTCTGTAGTATATCTTTTAGTACAAACACCATTGCTAATATCTACATAATAAATTCCCGCACTTGCAGCGACAATAGTTTGTGTTGTTGCACCATTGCTCCAAGAATAAGTATAGTTTGGTCCTGCTCCAGCATTTAGAGTCATTCTATCACTTTCACAAATAAATCCTCCTGAAAGATTAGATGTAATTGCCGGAACAACTTCCACAACTACAGTTGCCGGCTGTAAAGATTTACATCCTTGAGCTCCGATTGCATAAACCGTATAAGTAGTAGTCTGAGTAGGTGACAATGTACGGATAGGAGTAGAAGCAGCTGTATCATTCCACTGATACGTAACACCTCCTCCAGCTGTTAATGTTACCGATTCCCCAACACATATCTTTAATCTAGAAGCTGTAAGTGTAGCAACAGGAGTTTCTTCTTTATTTAAAGTTAAAGTAACCAACTTACTACAGAAGCCTCCGTTGGAAACCACAACATGTAAAACCTGCCCATTAGTTCCATTATAAGATGCTAAACTTGCTTCAGGAATATAATTATTATTTTGAGCTTGAGCATCAGCTAAATTCACATAAAAACGAAATACTGCACCGGTAGTTGTACTAATAGATGGTTTTGTAGAATTTAAATTAAAAGTAGATAAACTTGGTGTAGTACAAATTTTCAAAGTAGCATCTTGTGCAACGGGACTTGTACCACCAATAATTGTAATTTTTGCTTCAGCAGGACAGTTTTGACCCGGTATGTTAATTTTAACAGTGTAAACACCCGGACTTGTCGCTGTATAATTTACATTAGTAGCATTAGGAATAGCCACATCATCTTTATACCATTGAAATGTCATTCCGGGAGTAGCAGCAACCAAAGCCTTTAAAATCTGAGGTGTATTATCACACATATTCAAAACTTCCGGTAAAGGATTTCCAGCTGAATCCACAATAGTTACTCCAATATTAAATGATCCCGCTTCTAAAAACACCGCTGAATCATAGATTGTATCACGCGCATCCGCAATAACCATTTTAATATGATACGATTGCCCCGGAATTACCGTAGCTTCAGCTGTAAGAGGCACTGTTCGTCCGTTATAATTTGTTGCATTTGGTAAAAGTGAACCAAAATATTGTGCATTAAGAGGACCACAAGCGAAACTAGAAGGAAGAATATTTGGTACAGATACCAATCCTGCACCTCCAGGTAAAACTGCTAAATTTGTATAAGTTGCTCCTGGAGTATTAGGCTTAAGCAATAAAGCAAAAGCATCATCAAACTGAGTTGGCGGACAAGGATAATCACCTTCATATTCGTGAGAGGCAAAAATGTAATTAAACTTCATCTGAGCACTTGTCGGTACAAAATCAAACTCCAGAATTGAAGCATTTGTAATATTTGTAACTCCAATAGCAGCACTTAGATCAGCATCTGCAACTCCTCCATTATTATCTCCCATACTAGCTTGCGAAGTATTACCTGCTTTTCTTGCATAGCCTGTAGATAATACGATACCTTCCTGAAATGGAAAATTGGAAGTTGATTTGTTAAAATATCCCCATGCTCTGTTATCAATACTTGCAGCGGTATTTGGTGTAACGGAAACGTTGGAAATATTGGGTACAACACATCCGCCTCCAGTTCCAACAAGAACATCTGTAACAAGCTGTGCTGGAGTATAGTTAGTTGCGGGATACGGAGCTACATTGACATCAATATAAATTCCTGCTTTCGCACTAATTGGCATTTTTGTCGGTTTCTGAATTCTTTTCTGAGCAAAAGTGGAAGCGCCTAAGAAAAATAACAGAACAAAACTAATTTTAAAGTAATTTTCAATCCTATAATTTAACATTTTGTAATTGTTTGCCCAAAAATACTACTTTTAAATGATTTAAAACGCACTGTAAGGGATATTATTGGCAGTAATATTCTATTTTATTTAAATTCTAATGAAATTTTAATTTATTTCTAATATTGGAAAATAAAAAGACTACCAAAGTGGCAGTCTGTAGATATTTTTTTTAATCTTTTTTCATTTCATCAATTTTAAGCTGAAGCTCAGCAATTTTATCCTTTAGAAATTTAATTTCATTCTTATTAGAATTCACATTGCTTTTCAAAATCGTGTTTTTCGCTCGCTCATTGTGATCTTCATCGTCATCCTCATCGTTTATTTCTTCAATATCTTCTTGAATATCTTCAATATCTTCGCTAATTTCTTCTAAATCTTCAGAAATCTCTTCAATATCTTCACTGATTTCTTCTAGATCCTCCTGAATATCCTCAATATCTTCTTGAATATCTTCAATTTTTTCGTGACTTTTATTCACAGACATCTGGATAAGAATCGAGAGATAAATGGCTTCCAAAGACAAAACCGTCGTCAAAACCAATAACATTTTATCAAAATCAATCAATCCTAAAGCAGGCAATAGAAATGACGTCAAAAAAAATAAGGTATGCAAAATTAATGATGGAATTGAGCCAATCCATGAGGTAATTCCATCTGCTATTTTCTCTAAAAATTCTATTTTTTCGTGCGATGTTTTCATTATTTTCTTGTTTAAAATAATTCTTTCGTTACTCCCAATCCAAACAAAGCAAAATCATATTTTGCAGGATCGTTTTCGTCAAATTTTCTTATAATTAGATCTAATTCTTCAACTGTTTTCCAATCGTTTTGAGTTCTGGAAATCAGTCCTAATTTTCTTGAAATATTTCCAGTATGAACATCCAAAGGAATTGATAAAAATTTAGAATTGATATTTTCCCAAATTCCAAAATCTACGCCACGATTATCATTTCTAATCATCCATCTTAAAAACATTATGATTCTTTTTGAAGATGAATTTTTATAAGGCGAACTCACGTGTTTATGCGTTCTGTGCTTTTCAATTCCTAAAAACTTCTGTCTAAATCTTTCAATAGAATGCTGAAAGTTGCTTTCATCATTATTAACTAAAAACAAATCTTCAAGACTTTCATTTTCATTGTAAATCTTATGAAACTGTTTGATAAAATAAGAAAAATCTTCGCCATTAAAAGTCCTGTGAATACTTTTATCTTTAATAAACTTTAAATCTTTCTCAGAATAATTCATCACAAAATCATACGGAGAATTACCCATAATATCGAGCATTTTTTCAGCAGATTTAATAATTGATTTCCTGTTTCCCCATGAAATTGTCGCAGCCAAAAAACCGGTAATCTCAATATCCTGTTTCAAAGAAAAACGATGCGGAATCTGAATAGGATCATCCTGAATAAACTCAAGATTATTATAAATATCAGCTTTTTCGTCAAGAAAATCTTTTAATTCAGAGAAATTCAACTTCATAATTAAATCAACATTTAGTAATTTAAAAGGTTTTTTACCATTAAGATTTTGAAGTAATTAAGTTTTGGTCAAGAAAAAATTTAAAAATATTCATTAAGCATTTCGCTGAATATAAGATTTATCTGAATCTTAAAAAAACTTACTAACTCAAGCATCTTAATGTTTGATGTCTTTAAATTTTTATCGCCTCCAAAGCTTTTGGCAAAAATGTATTCGGGAAAATCTGCCTTGCTTCATCGGTAAAAACGGTTAAATCTCCATAACGATTAGAAAAATGTCCTAAAATAAGTTTTTCAACCTCAGCTTTTTTGGCAATCGTAGCAGCTTCCAAAGCCGTTGTATGACCTGTATAATCCGCCATTTCTTTTAAATCATGCAAAAATGTAGACTCATGATACAAAACAGTAACATTTTTAATAATAGGAATTACAGATTCCAAATATCTTGTATCACTACAAAATGCATAAGAAACTGATGGTGCAGGAGTTGTCGTTAAAATTTCGTTCTTTAAAATATATCCGTCACTCAAAACAAAATCTTTTCCGGCTTTCAAATTATGGTAATCGCAGGTTTCAATTTCATCATATTTTGAAACTTCTTCCATATTAATGTGACGTTCCTTCGGTTTTTCTTTAAACAAATACCCATTACAATAAATCCTGTGATCAAGCGGAATTGTAAACACTTCTACCCTATTGTCTTCATAAATTTTCTCTGAATAATCTTTGTCTAATTCATGATAAACCACTTCAAAACCGCGATGTGTTTCTGTCATAGTAAAAATAGTTTCCAGCATTTTTTTAATTCCTTTCGGCCCATAAACATGCAACGGAACTTCTCTTCCCAAAAGTCTGAAAGACGCTATCAATCCAGGCAAACCAAAACAATGATCGCCATGAAGATGAGATATAAAAATATGATTGATTTTTGAAAATCTTGCTTTCGCTTTTCTCAGTTGAACCTGCGTTCCTTCCCCACAATCAATCAAAAAACATCGTTCTTCCATTTCTAGAAGTTGCGCTGTTGGCGAAGTATTAATCGTTGGTATTGCTGAATTAAAGCCTAATATCGTTAAATAAGTACTCAAATCAATAGTTTATTAAAGCAAATGTACAACAAAAGGTTGAGGTGAAGGCTGAGAATTAGGTTAGGGCTTAGACTAAGAATGAAAATAACAGCTCTAAACTCATAACCTAAACCTTAGCCTTAATCTACTTTTTTAAAAACTCCAAAAACAAATCCAAAGCTTGTTTTCTATGGCTTATTTTATTCTTGTCTTCGGGATTCATCTCTGCAAAAGTCATCTCATAACCTTCAGGAACAAAGATTGGATCATACCCAAAACCTTGATGGCCTTTATTTTCTTTCAGCAAATTTCCGTGAGCTCTGCCGTCGAAATATTTCGCACCGTTTTCGTCATAATAACATAAAACAGTGATGAAATATGCCTTTCTATTTTCTATATTTCCCATTTCACTTAAAACTTTTTCGATGTTTTTAGCAAAATCGTGATCTCCTGCATAACGCGCCGAAAAAATCCCTGGTCTTCCGTCTAAAGATTCCACAACCAAACCACTGTCATCACCCAAACTTGGAATTCCTGTTTTCTCAAAACAATATTTAGCTTTAATTAAGGCATTTGCATTGAAAGAATCCCCATCTTCAACAATCTCATCATGAAGATTGTAATCAGAAAGACTTTTTACAATAAATTCGTCTCCTAAAATCTGTTGTATTTCTTCTTTTTTATGCAAATTGTGCGTTGCAACCAGTAATTCCATTTTCAATTTATTTTTTTTAAATTCTATTTTTTCCAAACACAAAAAACCACTAATTTTCAAGCACTTACTTCACAAATAAATATTATTGTGTTATTTGTGAAAAATATTTTTATGATTTGTGTTTAAAACTATATTTCAGAATAGTGTACTTTATATTTCTTCATAAATAAATAGTAAAATGAAGAAAAAAGTAAAATTCCGACAGCTAATATGATGTATTCTGAAACTTTAAAAGAGTCTGCAAAACTTTCTGTTTTTGCATAAAATATCAAGATTGACGAACAAAGATTGTTAAATCCATGCAAAAGCATCGGCAAAAGAAGTGATTTTGTTTTGTAATAAACCAATCCTAAAACTGTTCCCAATAAAACCGCTCCTACAAACTGCCACGGATTTCCATGAACCAAGCCGAAGACAACCGATGCGAAAAATATTGCTTTCCAAGGTTTCACTCCTTTATTAATCAAACCTTTTTGAATAATTCCTCTGAAAATAATTTCTTCAAAAATCGGCGCCATTATAACTGCTGTGATGATCATTACAACAGGATTATTCGTCATCTGATTCATCAAATCTGTAAAAAACTCATAATACTTACCAAAAAAAGGACCGGTTGTAGGAATTTGTGAAGTAATAAATTCTCCAATGAACATCATCCCCAACATCATTGGAAAAATCAAAAGATAGGTGTAAAAATTGGTTGGAGAAAAGTTGAAATTCAACTTCATTTTTGTAGAAGGTCTCACAATTAAAAAATCAAAAGCAGCAATAGCCGCAAGAAATCCAGCAGCGTTGGCAATCATAAAAAACCAATCTTTATGTTGTAAATCTTCTTTAAAAACAAACATCCAAAAAACATTAAAAAAAGAAACCAGCATCGTTCCCGCAATCAGTCCAACAAATAAAACGAGACCACCAAGCCAGGTAAAAGTGAATTTAGGATGTTTGCTTTTTTCCATTTTAATGATTTAAATTTTTTGTGAAACAAAGATAAATGTTTTTAAAAGAAAATTGGAAAGGAGAAATTCAGTCTCAATAAATTTTCAGTAAATTATTATTTTATAAATGTCGTATAATTTCTTTTATCTATCGCAAATGCTTCATTATGAAGTTTAATCAGACTACCTTTGCAGCTTAATTTTTCAAGTCACATGGATACTTCTTTAAGCCAGCCTAAAAACCTCAATTTACAATTAATAACTTATGTCTGTTTTACTTTTGTAGGATATTTTATCATCGGATTATCGCTTTCTGTACTTCCTATTTTCATTAATAAAAGTTTAGGTTTCAGTCTTTTGATTGCAGGAATGGTTATTAGTTTACAGTATATTTCCACGTTTTTTCTAAGAGCTTATTCCGGGAAAATGATTGACGGGAAAGGTCCGAAACCAGCAGTTTTATTAAGTATGATTGGATTTTCTTTTACTGGAATTTTCTTGATTTTGGCTTACTATTTTAAATTCTCACCCATTCTAAGTCTTACATTTTTAATTATAACAAGACTTTTGACAGGTTGCGCAGAAGGTTTGGTTGGAGCAAGTCCTATCAATTGGGCAATTATGGCTTTAGGTGAAAAACATACTGCAAAAATCATTTCGTATAACGGAGTTGCGTGTTATGGAGCTTTGGCAATCGGCGCATCTTTAGGAATTATTATCGAACAAAAATTCAGTTTATACGGAATCGGAATTCTCTCCATTATTTTAGGAATTGTCGGGTTTTTATTTGCTAAAACAAAGGAAAACAAAACCAATATCAGTCAGAAAGAAACACAATCTTTCTGGAAAGTTTTAGGTAAAGTTGCACCATTTGGAGTTTGTTTGGCTTTAGGTGGAATTGGTTTCGCAAGCATTTCCACTTTTATCACTTTATACTACAATCATTTTCATTGGAATAACGGAGCTTTATGCCTAAGTGTTTTCGGAGGATTATTTGTTGCCGGAAGATTAGTATTCAGCAACGTCATCAATAATTATGGGGGAATTAAAGTTGCTATTGCATGCCTTTTAGTAGAAACTATTGGACTTTTTATTATTGCTTTTGCAACGAATGCACAAATGGCATTAATTGGAGCCGGAGTAACAGGCTTAGGATTTTCATTGATTTTTCCGGCTTTAGGAGTTATGGCAATTAAAAGCGTCTCGCCTTCAAACCAAGGTTCTGCTTTAGCTGGTTACGGACTTTTTATTGATATTTCCCTAGGCGTTGCAGGACCCATTATCGGAAGTGTTGCCGATTTTTTCGGAATGCAGTTTATCTTTCCTTTCAGTGCCGCAATGGTTTTTATTGGTTTAGGTCTTGCGTATTTCCTGAAAAGAAAGACAAATTTGAATAAGATTGAGGAATAAGTTTTAATCTCACACAAAACATCTTTGATTTTTAAACTAATGTGACTCACGTGTTAAAAATCTCCCGCAGATTTCACAGATTCACATAGATTTTTTTCCTACAACTTTTGCGAACTTATAATTCTACATTAAAACTTCAAAGCAATATGCTGTAAAATCTTTCGTGATTTTTGTGGTAAAAAATTAACTATTTCAATTTAAAAATCCGATTTTCAGAATCCGATAAAATTCACGATTTTTGCAACTTCAAAATACAGTATGTCAGACTTAATCAAAGAAATAGAAAAAAGAAAAACCTTCGGAATTATCTCTCACCCCGATGCCGGAAAAACCACTCTTACGGAGAAGTTACTACTTTTTGGAGGTGCGATTCAGGAAGCGGGTGCGGTAAAATCCAATAAAATAAAAAAAGGAGCCACCTCCGATTTCATGGAAATTGAAAGACAAAGAGGAATTTCCGTGGCAACTTCCGTGTTAGCTTTTGAATACAGAGATCACAAAATCAATATTTTGGACACTCCAGGTCACAAAGATTTCGCTGAAGATACATACCGAACTTTAACTGCTGTTGACTCTGTAATTGTTGTTATCGACGTTGCAAAAGGAGTTGAGGAGCAGACTGAAAAATTGGTAAAAGTCTGCAGAATGAGAAACATCCCGATGTTGGTTTTCATTAATAAATTGGATCGTGAAGGTAAAGATGCATTTGATTTGCTGGATGAGGTTGAACAGAAATTAGGTTTAAGAGTTTGTCCGCTCTCTTTGCCAATTGGTATGGGAAGCGATTTCCAAGGAATTTATAATATCTGGGAAGACAATATTCAATTATTCTTAGAAGAGAAAAAACAGAAAGTAGGTGATTCTATTAAGTTTGATGACATCAATGATCCAAAAATTGACGAAACTATTGGTGAAAAAGCAGCAAGAAATCTACGTGAAGAATTAGATTTAATACAGTCTGTTTATCCTGAATTTAACCGTGAAGATTATATGAATGGTGAATTGCAGCCTGTTTTCTTTGGTTCAGCTTTGAATAATTTTGGAGTTCGTGAATTGCTTAATGCATTTATCGATATTGCGCCAATGCCTCAACCAAAGGAGAGTGATACTCGTTTGGTGAAGCCTGAAGAAAGCACTTTTACAGGATTTGTTTTTAAAATCCACGCCAATATGGATCCTAAGCACAGAGATCGTTTGGCTTTCGTGAAAATTGTTTCAGGAACATTTAAAAGAAACGAAAATTATTTATTGGTAAGAGAAGGCAAAAAAATGAAATTCTCTTCTCCAAATGCATTCTTTGCAGATAAAAAAGAAGTTGTTGACGAAAGTTTCCCGGGAGATATTGTCGGACTTCACGACACCGGAAGTTTCAGAATTGGTGATACTTTGACTGGTGGCGAAAAACTAAGCTTTAAAGGAATTCCTAGTTTCTCTCCTGAACATTTCAGATATATTAATAATAATGATCCTTTGAAGGCAAAACAGTTGGCAAAAGGTATTGATCAGTTGATGGACGAAGGAGTTGCACAGTTGTTTACGCTTGAAATGAACAACAGAAAAATCATCGGAACAGTGGGTGCACTTCAGTATGAAGTTATTCAATATCGTTTAGAGCATGAATATGGTGCAAAATGTACTTATGAGCCACTTTCTATGCATAAAGCTTGTTGGGTTGAAGCTGATGAAAAATCGGAAGAATTCAGAGAATTTGCAAGATTAAAACAGAGATTTTTAGCAAGAGACAAATATAATCAATTGGTTTTCTTAGCCGATTCTTCTTTTACAATTCACATGACACAGGAGAAATTCCCGAATGTGAAACTACATTTTATCAGTGAGTTTCAAAATGCTTAACTGAGCTTTTAAATTTTAAAATATAATCCGCAGATTTTTTCTGCGGATTTTTTATTCTTTAGATAGTTTTTTGGGGATTATTTCAATCATATAGAATCATTTATCCTGAATGATAAACTATTTTACAATAAAAAAAACCGCTCTTTCGAACGGTTTCTATATAATTTTTTTATTAATATAAATTACTTATGTAACATCAATAATTTTTTAACAATTTTCTCTCCATCTACAGTTACATGAATCATATAAGTTTCTGTAGGAACATGCTTTAAGTTAATTTGTTCCAAATGCTCTCTAAAAATATGACGAGTCTTTTGAGGAACAACTAATTTTCCATCCATCGCATATACTTCATAAGTAACTTTATAAGGCGATGGTTCTCCTTTATCATCTAATTTAGACGGGAAATCTGCTTTAATGTAAACATAACCGTCATTTGATGGAACCGGATAAATCATTAAACCTTGGAAAACACGAACCGGTGGAACTACAACTGGAGGAGTTACTACTACAGAAGAATTAATTGTAAAATTTTGTAGGTTTACATTTAAGAATATATTATTTACAGCTTTAACCATAATTCTTGCGTTAGCAATATTCCCAAGACCACCTGGAACTGTATAACTATAACTACCATTATTTGGCGTACTTGCAACTAATACCGTTGGGAAAGTAAGACCACCATCTGATGACAATAGAATTGTTACATTTGGTGTGCTTACAGGTGCTGCAGTTGTATTAGCAACATTCCAAGTAATGTTTTGTACTTGCCCTTCACTCCAAATAATTCCTGCTGTATTTTGTGAAGTAACAGTAAAAGGACCTGCTCCTGCATTTACGGTTACTACCATATCATCTGAATTATTTCCGGAACCTCCCGCTCTATTATCACGAGTAGTGAATCTAAAGTTATATGTTCTTGCCACATTTGATAGAGCTTCTACAACAATAGGTGAAGCCGTACCTGTAGGACTTGAGGTTGTAGTCGCTCCAGTAAGTATTGCTGCTAATGGCGGGAAATATCTGAATGGAACCGTTTGAGGAGTGTAAGATCTGAAAGTTGGCCCTGAAGCTTTTGTCGCAGAAGCAACCGAGTTAGCATTAGTTTGAGAAGTAGAAGCATTATCCATTTGTTCCCAAATATAAGTAAGAGGATCTGAGTTTCCATCAGTACCAGTTCCTGTAAGCACAAATGGAGTTCCTCTCGGAATAATATAATCTGCACCGGCATCAGCTGTCGGAATTGCATTTCCTGTATCTGTAACGACAGGACATGTTTTTGTTTTAATATTATTGGTAATCTGCTGAATACTTACTGCATGAAAAAATGGATCTGAATTCATTTGAACATTATAGTTAGTGATACCAGCGTAAGCCATAATTGTAGAACCGCCACCTGGCTCCACATTCACTCCTGTTCCTTCATTAGCATTCGAAAATGTATGATTTCCTCCAAACTGGTGTCCCATTTCGTGCGCTACATAATCGATATCGAATGTATCTCCAGACGGAATACCATTTGCAGGTGAAGTATATCCACGACCTTTTGTACCGTTTGTACATACACAACCAATACAGCCTGCATTACCTCCACCTCCTGTAGAACCAAATAAATGACCTATATCATAATTTGCTTCACCAATTGTAGCAGTTAAGTTATTTTGTAATTGTGTATTCCAATTCGCCATTGTTGTATAAGGATCTGTAGCTGCATTTGTATAAATAACGCTAGTGTTATTTGCAATTAGTACCATTCTCGCAGAAAAATCTTTTTCAAAAATTCCGTTTACACGAGTCATTGTATTATTCATTGCAGCTAATGCACCTGCTACTGTTCCTCCAAAATAGGTAGTATATTCACCATTACAAGATAATGCCAGTCTGAAAGTCCTTAATTTACTATCATCGGCATTTGGTCTTGCAGTAAGACTAGAATTATCAAGACCTTGCTGAGCAACATCAAGTACTGTGCATTCAAACTTATCTAAACTCTGTTTCTTATCTGATTTTTTATAAACAACATACGTTGAAAGATCTTTCGTGTATGGCTCAATAAAAACGGCAGATTTGTTTCCATAAAGCTCCATTGAAGACAATCCTAAAGGTGAAATACTGAAATAAACAGTATTGCTAGAATCTTCCAAACTTTCACCAATATAAGATTTGATATCTGGATATTTCGCAGCTAATTCTGGAGCAAAGTTTGAATTTTCTCTCACTTTAAAATCTTCAAAAACACCTTCAGAATTTGGGAAAGATATAATATTTGACTTTGTAAAGCTTTTGGTCGTTTTTACCAAAGCATTTTTTAAACCTGAAAAATCAAGGTTATAAACTTTGGGATGTACGATGTTTGTTTTATTCTCAAATATTTCTGAAGTATTTCTTGGAGATGCCTCTTTCCAAAGTTGTTTGGTTTGTGCCAAAAAAATATTGGAAATAAAAAACACACCCATCACTAGTAGTTGTTTTTTCATATAGTCTTTCTTTTTATATATCTAATTAAATTTTATTAATTATTCACTTCAATATTCTCGTATTGATTCTTTTTAATTTCAATTCAAACAGATAAAATCAGCATTTAAAAGTATGAGTATTTGATTTATAACAAATAATAAAACATCAATACTAATAAACTACGACTTTTCTTTATGAATGTCTCAAAAAGCAAAGGTAAATATTATTATATTTCCAATGATAATTTTCTTTTAACATTTTTAACATTTAACTAAAATCTTTGTAAAACTATTTTGAAAATTTTACAATTAACTGGTTTTCAATTAAATAAAATTTTACCAAAATCATACATTTCTTTTACAATCTTTACAAAAATTTCGCACCTAATTTTACTTCAACAAAAAAATAATCTTATGAAAAAGTTCATTTTATTAGTTGCAGTATCAAGCACTTTAGTAATGTGCAAAAAAGGTGAAGCAGCAACATCTCAGTTAGAAAATGCTATAAATAGCACAGATAGTACAGTTTCAAATGTCGGTGAGGAAATTAATTCAATCAATGATGAAGCAAATGCTGTTTTTGATTCTGCCAATGTCAGAATTAAAGATTTTGAAAAAACAAAAAGTGAAGCAGTACAAAGAATGGAAACAACTTCCAAAAGTATAGATTCACTTTCAGAAAAAATTTCCAATATGAAGCTGGAATCAAAATTGGAAAAGAAAGATTCTCTGAAAAAAAATGCTGAAAAAATAGTGGTAAATGTTCCTGCTCCGAAAATTATTAAAGAAACTAAAATCATTTACAAAGACAAACCTAAAAATGAAGAGCCTGTTTCTAAAGATAGAATGTCGAAAAACGGAGTTTTAGAACTCAATGTAAACGATGCAGAAACGTCTAAAGAAACCGTAAAAGAATTGGTAAAAAAATATGACGGATTTGTAAAAAGTGAAAATATTTCCCTGAATAACGACGACCGAAAAATCGCTTACATTAAAGTAAAAGTTCCGATTCAGAAGTTTGATTATCTGATGGATGATTTAAGTTTTAATATCGGAAATATAGAAAATAAATCAATTGATGTGAACGGGCAAGATTTTGTAAACAATACGATGTGCGATCTAGAAATCACACTTTACGGAATTTCAGAAAATGCGTTGGTAAAAAGTGAGCCCGAAACTTTTGGTGGAAAATCTTTCGCTGCAGTTTCTTCAGGCTGGAACGTCATTACTTCTATTTTTCTATTTATTCTTCCGCTTTGGCCTTTGTTTGTAATTGCAGAAATCGGATATTATTTTTATAAAAAGAAAGCTCATAAACAGTCCGAAAATAATTCAAATTAATGATTCAATTACATTTTTAATTAAATTTTAAGGTAAGATTTTATTGAGCAATAGATTTTTCTACTAATTTTATCTGCTCATAATATTAATATTTGTGGTTTAGTGTAAAAGAAAAGGCTCTCAATTGAGAGCCTTTCTTGTTATTTCATATTCACTATTTTATCTACAACATATTTTGTGTTACCTCTCCAAGGAAGCGTTCCATTGTATTCCTTATAATGAAGATCAAAAGTTTTTCCACTATTGAGTTCCAATTGCTTGAAAACTTCGGGATCAGAAACAGAAAACTCAAACTCATAGCTTGTAATGGTTCCTGTTTTTCCTTTTCCAAAACCTTCCTGAATTAACTTGCCTTCATACGTTTTAAAAATATAACCTTTATTAATGGCATAATTTAAATAACCTGATTTTACACCTTCTCCGAAAACGAAGAAAAATTTATACCAGATAAAAACTCCAATCAGAAGTAAAACTACTCCAACGGTAATCCACAAAGGCTTTTTCATAAATAGTGTTTTGATTTTTTTTAAATTATTTTGAGATACTTCTCGAAATCACAATTTTTTGGATTTCAGAAGTTCCTTCATAAATCTGAGTGATTTTTGCATCTCTCATCATTCTTTCTACATGATATTCTTTTACGTATCCGTATCCACCGTGAATTTGTACAGCTTCAATCGTAGTATCCATTGCAACCTGAGAAGCGTATAATTTTGCCATTGCTCCACTTTCAGAAATATCTTTTCCAGCATCTTTTTCACAAGCAGCCTTGAAACAAAGCATTCTTGCAGCTGTAATCTGAGTTGCCATATCTGCCAATTTGAAAGCAATTGCTTGGTGATTGATAATTTCAGTTCTGAAAGCTTTTCTTGTCTTAGCATATTTCAAAGCCAATTCATAAGCTCCTGAAGCGATACCTAAAGCCTGAGAAGCGATACCGATTCTACCTCCATTTAAAACAGCCATTGCAAAATTGAATCCGAAACCGTCTTCGCCAATTCTGTTCTCTTTCGGCACTTTTACATTATTGAAAAGCAAAGAATGCGTATCACTTCCTCTGATTCCTAATTTATCTTCTTTAGTTCCGATTTCGAACCCTTCCCAACCTCTTTCAACAATAAAAGCGTTAATTCCTTTATGTTTTTTCTCAGGATTAGTTTGTGCAATTACGATATAGTAAGATGCAGTTCCACCATTTGTAATCCAGTTTTTAATACCATTTAATAAATAGTAATCTCCTTTATCTTCAGCGGTAGTTTGCTGAGAAGTTGCGTCAGAACCAGCTTCAGGCTCAGACAAAGCAAAAGCTCCGATTACTTTTCCGCTTGCAAGAGGTGTAAGATATTTTACTTTTTGTTCTTCAGAAGCAAATTTTTCAAGACCTGCACACACCAAAGAGTTGTTTACAGACATTACAACAGCTGCAGAAGCATCAATTTTCGCAATTTCTTCCATTGCTAAAACGTAAGAAACACTATCCATACCTGCACCGCCGTATTTTGGGTCAACCATCATTCCTAAAAGCCCCATTTCTCCCATTTTCTTTACTTGTTCAGTCGGGAATTTCTGATCACGGTCTCTTTCAATAACTTCAGGTAATAGTTCTGTTTGAGCAAAATCTCTCGCTGCCTGCTGAATCATCAGCTGTTCTTCTGATAAATTAAAGTCCATAAATTTTTCTATTATATGGAGGCTAATTTACACTTTTTGAGCAAATCTGAAAATAGATTCATTAATTAGGACTTAATCAAGGTTTCAAGGGCTTTTTTAAATATTCATTAGAAATAAACTTACTTTGAATTATTAAATATATTATGGCATACATTTTAGTAATTCTTAATCAATAAGAACTAATTCTCACAGTTAAAAAAAATCCTTATATTTAAAATCCTAACTATATATTTGAAAATTATGTCAATCAAAAGATTATTCGATATACCTCACTACGCTTTACAACATTTACCTAAAAGTGATATGTTTGTTACAAAATATCAGGGTGAGTGGCAAAAAACGTCTACCCAGGAATTTGTAAATCAAGGAAATAAGATCTCAAGAGGACTTTTAAAACTAGGTATAAAACCCGGTGATAAAATTGCTTTAATCACTACCAATTCCCGTACAGAATGGGCAATAATGGATCTTGGACTTTCACAGATTGGTGTAGTTTCGGTTCCGGTTTACCCAAGTATTTCACCTGAAGATTACGAGTTTATCTTTAATAATGCTGAAATTAAATACTGCTTTGTTTCTGATAAAGAACTTTTAACTAAAGTCATGAAGATTAAACATAACGTTTCAAGTCTTCAAGGCGTTTTTACATTTGATAATATTACAGGTGCTGCAAACTGGAAAGAAATTCTTGATTTGGGTGAAGATGATTCTACTCAGATTGAAGTTGAAGATCTTTCAAAATCGATTAATACAGAAGATTTAGCAACATTAATTTACACTTCAGGAACAACAGGAAAACCGAAAGGCGTTATGTTAACTCATGAAAATATTGTTTCGAATGTTCTAGGTTCAATTCCGAGAATTCCGAAGAAAAAAAGTTTAGATTATAAGGACACACGTGTTTTAAGCTTCTTACCAATCTGCCATATTTTTGAAAGAATGTTGTTTTATCTTTTTCAATACAATGGTTTTTCAATTTATTTCGCTGAAAGTATTGAAAAAATGGGTGAAAATGTGAAAGAAGTAAAACCTCATTATATGAGTGTTGTACCTCGTTTGGTTGAAAAAGTTTACGATAAAATTTATAATACCGGTTCTAACGCAGGTGGTTTCAAACAAAAAATATTTTTCTGGGCTTTGAATTTAATTCAGAAAAAGAAAGAAGTTTCAAAACCATCAGGTTTAATGGAAATTATTGCTGATAAATTGGTTTTCAAAAAATGGAGAGAAGGTTTGGGAGGTGAAATTATCACTTTGGTTTCCGGATCGGCGGCTTTGTCTACAAGATTAAATTTAATGTTCCAAAACGCAGGAATTCCTATTCTGGAAGGTTATGGCTTAACGGAAACTTCACCTGTAATTTCAGTAAACTCTTTCGGAAAAATGAAAGTGGGAACTGTAGGACATCCTTTGGATAATTTAACGGTAAAAATTCAACAAGACGGAGAAATTACCGTAAAAGGACCTTCTGTTTTTAAAAGTTATTTTAAAAATGAGGAACAGACTAAAGAAACCTTTACCGAAGACGGATTTTTCAAAACCGGAGACATCGGTCACATAGACAGCGAAGGTTTCCTACAGATTACCGACCGTAAAAAAGAAATGTTTAAGACTTCCGGAGGAAAATATATTGCCCCACAAACGATTGAAAATTTAGCCAAAGCTTCGAAGTTTATCGAACAAATTATGGTGGTAGGTGACGGTGAAAAAATGCCAACAGCTTTGGTTCAGCCTGATTTTGAATTTGCTAAAAGCTGGGCGATGAGAAATAATTTAAATATCGGAACAACTCCTGCTGAAATTGCTAAAAGCCCTGAGTTAAAAGATAGAATCGAAAAAGAAATTGACAACATCAACGAACATCTTGGAAATTGGGAAAAAATCAAGAAAATTGAATTGACACCTGAAGTTTGGGGAATTGAAGCCGGACTTTTAACGCCAACTTTAAAACTGAAAAGAAAAGCGATTAAAGAGAAATTTATTGATCTTTATAATAAGATGTACGAACATCATGATTAAATAATACGAAGCCGTTTCTTTTGGAACGGCTTTTTTTATCTTTTGAAGAATATTTTTAAATTTTGGTAATTTTAAACTAATATATTCATAGAACCACCCCGTCAAAAATTTCTTTGAAATTTTCGCCACTCCTTCAAAGGATCGGAATTTAAATTCAAATGGGTGGATTTATAAGATTGCTTCGTCACTATGCTTCTCGCAATGACTACAATCAAAAAAAATAAGACCGAAAAATTCCGGTCTTATTAATATTTTTAATAAAATGAGTAATTAAAATTTAATTACAGATTTCATTTTTTCATTTTCTTCCATTACCAATTCGTCATCAACAAGGATTTTCCCAGAATGCTCATCAATAATAATTTTCTTTCTCTGAGCAATCTCCATTTGCTTTTGTGGTGGAATTGTAAAGAATGATCCTTTTGGAGCACCTCTTTCAAGACCTACAACCGCTAAACCTGTAGAAGAACTTGTTCTGATTCTGTTGTAAGAAGCTAATAATCTTGCATCAATTTTAGAAGCAAATTCTTTAGATTTTTCGATTAAATATTCTTCTTCTTTTTGAGTTTCAGAAATTAAACCTTCCAATTCTTCTTTTTTGAATTTAAGGTGATTCTTCAAATCGTCGATTTTTGTAGTCAACTCATTCAAAGTTTCTTCTTTGTGAGCGATTTTAGCTCCAAATTCTTTGATTCTTTTTTCAGAAAGTTGAATTTCTAGTTCCTGATATTCCATCTCCTTTCCTAAAGCTTCAAATTCTTTATTGTTTCTTACGCTATCTTGTTGAGATTTGTATTTTTCAATCAATGTTTTTGCGTGGTTGATAACCTCGTTTTTTGTATTGATCTGGTCGTTCTGCTCTTTAATATCTGCATGAAATTTTTCAGCTCTTGTTTCAAGACCTTCAATCTCGATTTCCAGATCTTCAACTTCGATTGGCAATTCTCCTCTTGTGTTACGGATCTCGTCTAGTCTTGAATCTATGATCTGTAAATCATATAAAGCTCTTAATTTTTCTTCAACTGAAATTTCGGTTATATTCGCCATATCTTAAAGGAAATAATTTACTGGGTTTGTTTTTTCACTAGATTTTAAGATTGCAAATGTACTAATTTTTTGCGACAAAATTTCAAATAATTGTTGAGCAACCCATTGTTCTGATTCATAATGACCTACATCACAGATCAACATTTTAGATTCTGCCAGAAAATAATCGTGATATTTGAGATCTCCGGTGATATAAGCGTCACATTTTTTAGCTAAAGCAGATTTTATTCCGCTTGCTCCTGAACCGCCTAAAACCCCTACTCTTTTGATTTTTTTATTGGTGAAATCTGAATGTTTAATGATTTCGATTTTAAATTTATCTTTAATAATTCTCAAAAAATCTTTTTCATCCATTTCTTCTTCAAATTCACCATACATTCCCAAACCTGAATATTGATTTTCATTGTCTAAAGAATAAATCTGATGTGCTACTTCTTCATAAGGATGCACTTCTTTCATCGCAGCAATAATCTGATTTTGCTTAAATGATTCAAAAATTACAGAAATCATGCTTTCTTCGGCATTTTCTCTCACATTTTGTTGTCCTGAAAAAGGATTTGAGCCTTCAATCGGTCTGAAAGTTCCATTTCCTTCGATTTTAAAACTACATTCATCATAAAAACCAATATTTCCGGCTCCGGCTGAGAAAAGAGCTTCTTTTAACTGTTCAGCATATTCTTTCGGAACATACACCGTAAGTTGTTTTAAATTATTTTTTTTGGGCTGAAGTATTTTTTGATTTTTTAAACCTAACTGGTCACAAATTCCAGCATTGACTCCAAAATAATCATTATCAAAAGCAGTGTGAATGGCATAAATCGCCACTTTATTTTCGATAGCTTTTAAAACCGCTCTTTCAACATAATTTTTCCCGGTAAGAGATTTTAAACCTGAAAAAATAATCGGATGAAAACAAACCACCAGATTACAGTTTCGAGTAATTGCTTCGTCGATAACGTTTTCTAAAGCATCATGACAAAATAAAACTCCGCTTACGTTACGATCTTGAACTCCACATAAAAGTCCGACGTTATCAAAATCTTCAGCTTGAGGCATCGCAATCTGATTTTCTATGATAGAAATTACTTCTTTTATTGTCATTTTATTCTGTAAGTTTGTTACGAAATTAGTTATAATTTTACTAAAAATAAAAACACTCATGGAAAGAGAGCACAATCTTGTTCCCGGAGATAAACTCTGGAAAAGATTTTTGTACCGAATCATTTACCGCTCAGATACCAAACTCGGAAAACTGTTTGACGTTATCCTTCTATCACTCATTTTGGTAAGTACTTTTATTATTATGATGGAAAGTGTCCCAAAGCTTGATAAAAAATTTCACGTTTATTTTATTATTTCCGAATGGGTTATTTCAGTTTTTTTCACAGCGGAATATTGGTCTAGAATTGCAGTTTTAAAAAACAAAAAGCATTACATTTTCAGTTTTTTTGGAATAATTGATTTTCTTTCATTGGTTCCTTTTTATCTAAGTTTCTTTTTTCCTGTGACTAAATATTTTTTGATCTTCAGAATGTTGAGAATGCTGAGAGTTTTCAGGGTTTTCAACCTTTTAGACTTTATGAATGACGGAACTGTGATTGTAAGAGCTTTAAAGAATAGTTCAAGAAAGATTTATATTTTCCTTTTGTTTTTAATAATATTCTCGGTAATCGTTGGTTCTTTAATGTTTATGGTAGAAGGCGGAAGACCTGGCTTTGAAACGATTCCGCAATCAATTTACTGGGCTGTAGTTACAGTAACGACGGTCGGATATGGAGATGTTTCTCCTATAACTCCAATGGGAAAATTTTTTGCGGTTATTTTAATGTTGGCGGGTTATTCAATTATTGCTGTTCCTACAGGAATTGTAACTGCTGAAATGAGAAACAAAAGACAGAATCTAGAATTGATCTGTGATCGTTGCGGAAATGAAGATATTGACGATGATGCACGGTATTGTAAACAGTGTGGCAAGAAATTAGCTTAGTAGATTCTATACAAATTGATCTATTAACCAAAATCGACAAAATCATGGAACCACAAAAGAAAAATAGACCCAACAGCTTAGTATTGATATTATTTGGGTTGGTGATATTAATGATTATTATTTATTTTATTCTCGTCATGTTCTTCCCTACAGTTTTTGACCTTATGAATACAGGAGAAATAAAACCAGTACCTTTAGATAAATAAAGTTCTTTGTACATAAAAATCAGACTTTCCAAAAATGGGGAGTCTTTTTTAATGAAAATAAAAAAAGAGACTAATCAATTGATTAGTCTCTTAAAAAAGAAATTTAAAATAAATTATTTTTTAATTGCTTTAATCGTTTGCTTAGAACCATCTTTCATATTAAGAACAACTAAATACATTCCTGAATTTAATTCTCTTAATTGAAGTGCAGCTTCTGGCTTATCAAAAGTTTTAAGTAATTTACCCGAAACATCCATCACGTAGATAGATTTCACATTTGAAACATTTGAAATATTCAAGACATCAGCAAATGGGTTTGGATAAGCTTTAATATCATTTTTAGCTTTAACAGCTTCTGATGTTGATAAACTTGCGTCGTAAGCTGCAATTTGGAAAGTACCATTATTTGACGAACTATAATTCCAAACACCGATCAATAATGTTGAACCAGGTGTCTGACCACTTAATGTAACTAATGAGAAATTACCGTCTGTAGAACTATCATCATCACATCCTACTGAAACTAAAGCACCGCAAGTACCAGAATAAACCCCTAAAACAGTATCAGTTACAGGAGAACCATTAACACCTCTTGTTTCAATAGAAATATTTCCACTTGCAGGAACTACCACAGAATACCAAGTATCTGCATATCTTGTTGTTTGACAAGCAGTCGTTGCAGTTGTATCAGATGTTAGTGTAGCACCAATTGTAGTTCCGGTAGCCGCATTTTGGGCAAAGCCTCCACCTGGTGTAAGTGCTATTGCTCCAGAACAATTATCATTTGCTGGTGGTAAAGCTAATGTTGTAAATGAAGTCATAGAAGTCCAAACAGATTGGCTAGATCCACAATTAGCTCTTACCCATACATAGTATGTTGTTGCTGGAGTAAGAGGAGTTAAAGGAGTACTTGTTGTAGTAACACTTAGCGTAGGTGTTGTTGTAGCTGTAGGTACAGTATTAGTTGTACTATAATAAACCTGATAACCACTTGCTGGGGCTGTTGCAGGAGCAGTCCAAGCTACAGAAGCACTATTAGTAGTAATACTTGAAATAACAACTGCTGTTGGCTCTGTACATAATGGCGTAACATCTATATTAATATCATCTACATACAATTGGTTCATATCAAGTGCAGAATAAGCTTGAAAACCGAAATAATAAACACCACTTACTGTTGGAGTAAAATCTTTAAAATCATAAGTAGCAACTCCATTTGTAATAATATTAGGATAATCTACCAATGTATTTGTCATTGCAGCACTTGCTGCAGAAGTACCATAAGCAACTTTCATTTTTTCTGCATATTGCGTTGTACCTGCGGCATTCGCATATTTATATTTAATTCTATAGCTTGTACCCGCTATAAGATTTATACCTCTAGTAAAAAACCATGTGTTTGCCGGATTAGTTGTATTATAAGAGTAATTAAGTACATTTCCCGTAAAACCTGTTGGAGCCGATACTGTTTTCCATACATTTCCTGTTCCATTATTGACAACAGTTGTACAACTTGGTAACGCTGGAGTTGTAACACCGTCAAAGTCTAAAGTATATGAAACATCAGCTGAAGTACAAGGTGTTGTAAAGGTATATACAGGCGACCACAAACTTTTATCTGTAGTAGTACAGTTTGATCTCACCCATACATAATATTGAGTATTTGCAGCAAGACCAGACAATGCTCTTGTAGTTCCCGTAATCGCTGTATAAGTAGGAGTAGTTGTCGATGTAGGAGCAGTTGCACTAGTACTATAGTAAAGTTCATATCCACTCGCAGGAGCCGTAGTAGGAGCCGTCCACGAAATATTTGCTGAACCAGTTGTTATACTTCCTGCTGTTACGGCACTCGGTGTTAAGCATGAAGGTGCCGCACCTTGAGAAATTGCCACATTATCAAAATAATAATAATTATCTGCTGAAGAATTTGATATTACATTAAACCTAACATACAAACTTCCCGATCCTGGATTGAACGTAATTGTTTTTGTTGAGCACGTATTAGCAACAACATGATTAGTTGCATCTATAGTATATGCAGTTGTCCAAGGACCTGTTGCAGCAGAAGCGTATTCTACTTTTATCATTCCTATAGTACCAATTGCAGCTCCAGTAGTACTGGCAAAATAATCAGTTATTTTATAATCAAACGCCATTGTAATTAAACCTTGATTATTTCCTGTCAAACTGGGAGAAGTAAATTGACCCGATGTTCCGTAATACTGTTCACTACGAATAGTTCCTCCAGCAGTACCACAAATTTGCGAAGCTGTTGTATTTCGTGAAAACGATCCTCCATCAGATGCGGAAGTCCAGCTATTTAACCCTGTAGCAGTCCAGTCTTGTGTATAAGAGACTTGAGCCATGAGTAAAGTGCCAAGAAATAATTGACACATTAATAAAACTTTTTTCATACTTATTAATTAAAATTAGAAAATAAATTTAATACTTTTTAACAAAAATATAATAACATTTTAGCTAAATATTTGTTTAAAAATTATTTAAACCATCCAAACACAATAAAACACATAATGAATTATTGAAATTATACAATAAAATACCTTTTATAAAATGTTAAACACTTAATAATTTAAAACATATTAATAATTATAATAGTTTATTAAAACATTTATTAATTTCATGATTTTAAAAAAAACTTCATTATACGATTACTATATATCAAAAAAATAGCGACCAATTGGTCGCTATCTTATAAATCAAATTTTAAAGATTATTTTTTAATTACTTTAATAGTTTGCTTAGAACCATCTTTCATGTTAAGAATAACTAAATACATTCCTGAATTTAATTCTCTTAATTGAAGTGCAGTTTCAGGCTTATCAAAAGTTTTAACTAATTTACCAGAGATATCCATCAAAGAGATAGATTTCACATTTGAAACATCTGAAATATTCAAGACATCAACAAATGGGTTTGGATAAGCTTTGATTCCTTTTTTATTAGAAACCATTTCATTCGTTCCAAGTGAAGCTGCTATTTCTGCATAAGATAGAAAACCTGTATAATTAGCAGCTCCTAATGCAGTGGTAGATTGTGTAGTGTTTGGTGTACCTGCAGCATAAGTACCTGTAGTACCAAATAAACTATCATATATTCCGCTTGCAGTTGGTGCAATTACTGGGAAATTAGCATTTGTAACTGCACTCTCTCCTAATCTTACATTAATTGTTGAGAAAGTACCTGAAACTAATGGTGCTTCCCATCTTTTTGACGATAGATTTTGGATAGTAGCAGTTGATGCAGTTCCAGAGTTGGTATCAAACGTTTCTGCCTTCATATTAGCAACTGAAGTAGTAACCGGAGCTAACCAAACTGGTGCATAAGCAGTTTTACCAACAGGATAATGAATATAGGTTGAAGCTGTATTTGCATTAGCAATAGTTCTAGCAAATGGTCCAACAATATATGCTGTACTTGATCCACCTGATAAAGTTCCAGCAGCTGTTGCGGTACCTAATGTTAATAAATTGGTAGAAGTTGTATTTACTTTACCGGCTGTAAGTGTTAATGTTCCGCTTACTGATAATGGTAAGTTTAATGTAACCCCTGTTGCGTTTGTATTATTAACCAATAAGCTATTTAATTGAGCTGTAGGGTTTGTTGTTAAATTTGCATAAGTACCAGTTCCTCCAATTGTTTGAGGATTTGTTACTGCTGAATCCGTAATAGCAGTACTTGAAGTATAAGTACCATTGCTTAATGATAAGATTGCAGTATTTACGAAAGTAGCTCCCGCATTTACAAAAATATTTCCTACAACATTATATTGCGTTCCGTTAAATCTTAGTTCACCAGCTGTTACCGTCAAATCTCCACCTATGATTGCTTTATAATTTTGTGTTACAAACCTATTTGTTCCTGCAGGTGCATTAATGATATAGTTTCCTGTTTTTAAAGCACCAGTACTTGGCCAAAAATAAATATTAAACCCAGAAGTAGAACCACCTGCATCAGTAGAAACACCATCACCTATTTGTAATGTATGCGCTGTTGTTGCTGTAATATTATTTGCATTACTTGATAGGTAGGTTACAAAAGCATAATCAGATGTTGATGTGCTTACACATGGATCAACAATGATTATTTTACCTCCTGTCAAAGAAACTGTTCCTGTGGAATAGGCAGTTGCTGAAGTACCAATAGCAAATATAGATGTTCCAGTAGCAACACTACCTGTAGTCAAACCTGCATTATTTCCATCGACAGAAATTGTTCCTCCTGATTGATTGAAATTACTACCTGTTGCAAAAGCTACGTTTCCATTAACATTAAGATTTCCTCCACCAACTGTTACAGTTCCTCCAGAAATCACTGATAATGTACTATTATTTAGTGTACAGCCTACTGTTAAATCTCCCGAGGCAACTGTTAAAGTACCTCCGGAATTAACCGTTACATTTTTAGACCCATTTCCTGCATTGTTTACTGTTACCGTAGTACCAGCTGCAATTTGTACCAAATCTGTACATGTAGGCACTGTTCCCTTGTTCCAAGTAGAAGCAGCATTCCAATTACCATTTGCAACAGAAGCAAAAGGAATATCCGAAGCACTAATACCTAAATAATAAGTATCAGCTAAATTAACCAATGGTACAACCGTTCTTTGTGCATTTACATAAGTTGTTCCTGTTTGGTGTGTACCCAAAGCTGGAGCTGATGCCAAAGTTATCCTGCTGTTTCCAGTAGCAGCAGCATAAATATCCTGTCCGCTTATTGCCATACTATAAGTAGGCGTTCCTGTAATTCCTGATTGAGAAACAACCCAATTAGATTTAGCTTGTGTATCTACAGTATAAGTTCCGTCTACAATATTTACAGTATTAGTTCCTGCCATATCGTTGTATTTTACTGCAATTTTTCCACCAGTTGTAGCAGCTGCTGTCTGATTCAAATATAAATTACGTGCGACAAAAGCAGAAGATGTACCTGCAGTAAAAGGATAAACACCAGTTCCTGTTCCAGAAGGAGTAGAACTCGCCGTAATAGTTGCCCCACCTGTTGTTGTTGGCCACCATCTTGCAAATGTACTTCCTGTGCTAAATCCACCTGCAGCATAAGATAAAGTACCGTTAGAAGTAGCTGAAGTTCCTAAAATAAGTGTATTAACACCTGTGTTTACAAATCCTGTTGTCAAAGTTAATGTCCCAGACACAGTTCCTGTATTTGCTCCATTTAACAGAGAATTTGCATTCGCAAATGTTACTCCTGTTGAAGAACTATTATTAATTGTTACTGAAGTAAAATTTGCAGTAGAACTTGCTGTAACAATATTATTTCTAAACACACCAGTTCCTGAAATAGCCTGAGATGTAGTAGAAGCTGTAGCAGTTGAATTTTTGAAATTTTGGAAACTCAAAGTGGAAGCAGTATGTGTAAATGTACCGTTATTGGTAAAGTTACCCGCAATACTTACTCCAGATGTAGGTATTCTAAATTCTCCATTTGCATTAATCGTTAATGTATTAATACCAATCGTGGAAGCATTTGATACATATCTATTTGTACCTGAAGCTCCGTCTATTATTACATTTTCAAAATATATTTTGCTTCCTGCATTGTTCCAAATAAATCCTCCCACAGCTGTAGCAGTTGCAGTAGTTCCACCTGCATCAGTAGAAGATCCGTCACCAAACTTCAAAGTCCAGCCTACAGTATTATCAATAGCGGTTCCTCCAGTATAGGAGAATGCGTATGAAGTAGTACTATTAGCTGCGTGTGGATCTACCACAGTCATAGTTCCACCACTAAGTGTTACGTTTCCAGTAGCTATATTTACTATGCTTGTACCCGAAGCTACACTTGTTGCTACAGCTCCTGCATCATTTCCATCCACATTTATATTTCCGCCTATTTGAGCAAAAGTAGAACTCGAAGCATTATTAATATTACCGTTTACTAAGAAATTTCCTCCAGATATCGATAAAGTACCATTATTATTAACGTAATTATTTTTGTTAACACAACCCACAGTAATAGATCCTCCTGTTACAGATAAATTACCCCCTGCATTAATAATAATATTATTAGGTGTTGCTGTAGTTGAAGCATTTACAGTTACCGTATGACCCGATAAGATAGCTGCATTTGCACAACTTGGCACTACACCTCCTACCCATGTGCTTGTACTTTGCCAAGGACCTGATTGTGCAGATTCTATTGGCATTTCTGCCGCAATAGCTCCCAATGTATAAGTAGCTGCAACATTGGCTGCCGGAACACTTATTCTCTCTCCCATTGGTTGATTAGTACCTGCCTGCGCCGTACCAACTAATGCTCCATTATTCAAAACAATAACATTAGCGGAAGTTGACGAATATGTACCTTGCCCTTGAATTGCTAAAGTATGTGTTGTAGACGAATCATAGCCAGCCAAAGCCGTAACTACCCAATTAGCATTAGTCTGTCTATCGTAAGTCAAAGAGCCTTCTGTTATTGGTGTAATTGCAGAAGTTCCTGTCGCTCCGTTAAATTTAACGGCCAACTGACCTGCCGTAGCTAATAATGCGGTAGCTCTGTGAAAATGATTAGCAGAAAGTCCGGTTGTAGGATTTCCCATTACAAAAGGATAAGTACCTGCACCTGCTGTAGGAATAGTTGATGCAGCTATTGTAGTTCCCAATCCTGCCGTTCCATACCATCTACTAAATGTAGAACCTGAACTAAAACCACCTGCTGTATAACTTAAAGTTCCTACAGTTGTACCAGAAACTCCAAGTATAAAAGTATTAGAACCTATATTTACAACACCATTTGTAAAAGTTAAGGTTCCTGAAACAGTACCTGTATTAGTTCCACTTAATAACGAGTTGGCATTTGCAAAAGTAACACCACCTGCACTTGAATTATTAACAGTTACACTCGCGAAATTAGCTGTAGAAGTTGTTGCTGAGTTTCTAAAAACACCCGTCCCTGATACGGTTTGAGCAACCGTATTAGCAACACTTGATGTACCTGAAGGCATTGCAAATGTTACTGTGGAACTCGCTGTGTGAACCCCATTATTTACTAAGTTACCTCCAACAATTAACCCTACTGAATTTTGATCCAATTCTCCAGCCGTAATCGTTAAGTTCCCTTTTACACCATTAGTATATGTATATTCTTTTACAATTCTATTAGTACCTGAAGGGTTGTTTATTTCAACATTACCAAAATTTAGTTTTCCAGAACCGACATAATTATATAAATAAAATCCTATTGCATTTCCTCCTGCGTCCGCTGAAACACCATTTCCAAATTTTAAACTATGACTTAAAGAAACTTCTGAAGAGACAGATGAATTATAGTAAATCGAGTAATGTGAAGATGAGGTTGAAGCAGGTGGATCTACTAAAACCAAAGTACCTCCTGTCCAATTTACTCCATTTGATGAAGTAATATTTAATGTATATTGACTACTTGTAGTACTTGTTGCCGTAGCCCCAGCATTATTTGGATCAATAGTTATTGTACCTCCACTTTGGTTAAAATTACCAGATGAGTGATTTAAATATCCATTGATTATGACATTACCACCAGAAACAGTAAATGTTCCTCCACTCACAGTAAGATTTGAATTATTTGCATTTGCAATACTTACTGTAAGAGTATTTGCTGCAACAGTTAAACTTCCTGAATTAATAGTAAGTTGTCTTACGGAGGCGCTACTAGGAAGCGTCATCGCAGAAGCATTTTGTATAACAAAATTGTCTGCATTACTAATACTTGTTGGGGACATACCTGTACCATCGGTAGCGGTACCCCAACTACTCACAGCTGTAAAATCTGTGGCAGAAGCTTTCGAATAGTACGTGGTTTGTGCTGACATTGTAGCAAAACCGCCGACCAACGAGAGCCAAAGATAAGTTTTTTTCATACTCAGTTAAATTAAAATTAGAGGGCTAAATTAATAAATATTAACATTCAAAATCAAAAAAAATGTTAATATTTTGAAAACATACTAATAATGAAGTTAAAATAATGACATATTATTAAACAAACATTTAATTATTTTTGAGTTAGAGAACAACTAAATACAATCAAATATCAGAATATCAATCAATTACATAATTTAAAATTATTTCTATTTAACAATAAATTTTAAGCTCGCAATTTCAGCTATTGTGAAAATTTCAAGAATAAAAAAACGCAACCAATAATTGGATTGCGTTTTTATAATATTTCAAGATATTTTAAAAAAAAATTAATTCAAATAAAATTCATATTTATTAAGCAGTTGTATATTTTTAATCAAGTCTCCATTCAAACTGACAGAATGCTTCATTGATTGAACTTCAATATGAGTATCGTCATCAATATTTTTTATATAAAATTTAAATTTCTGACTTCCTTGATTTTGATCTATAATATTTCTGAAAAAACTTAAATCTTCTGGTCGAAAATCCATCACATCCATTATTAATGAAATACTTTTAGCAAATTTCTCGAACGCCTCCTGAAGTTCAATAACATCAACAACATTCACAAAAACTCTCCCATCTTTCACCTGAGCAAATTTTATTTTTAAAATCACAAAACGCTGCACTTCAAGCTTATCCTTTAATTTCATATAATCTCGGTCGCCTAATCTGAAAGAATAAGAACCAGAATAGTCTTCCAAAGTTAAAAAAGCAACCTTTTCACCACTTCGGAAACCGTCTCTTACCACATATTCTGTGATTAAACCCGCAACAGTATATTCTTTTCCCCCGCCGCCGTTTTCTCTTTCCTTTTGAAGCGTTTTCCAGTCTTTTTTCTTTTCTTCAAACAGTTCTTCTTGTTTATTAGCAAAAGCCTGCTCTTTATAAGCATCAACCTCATCAAGATTTAAAAATCCAAAAACACCCTTCGGCTCAGCTTTTTTAGTAACTTCCTCTATAATTTCTTCCTCTTCACCTGCAACAATGTCATCAGAAACGATTTCAATTAAATCTGCAACATCATCTACAGAATCTTTTTCCAAAATCGGAACTTCATCAGTAATCACTTTTGCCTCTTCGTCTTTTTCTAAAACTGCTTTTTTAGACAAACTTCCCTGCATAAACTGATATTGAAATTTAAACTCATCCAGTGGATGCGCAGAAAGATAGAATCCAATGGTTTCCTTTTCCTTATTCAACATATGCATATTTGGCCATTCTGGACAAGGCGCAAGTTTAGGCTGCTCAATCTGAACTTCTTCTGCAAAATCAGCAAAAAGAGAATGTTCCATTTCATTTTTACTTTCCTGAAAACTCTGTCCGTAACGAATTAATCTTTCCAAATTCGTTCTTCCTGCCATATCAATATCGAAATACTGACCTCTGTGAAAAGAATCCAATTCATCAAAAGCTCCTGCAACAACCAAACTTTCCGCCACTCTTTTGTTCATTTGAGAAGGCAAAATTCTTTCGAAGAAATCGTAGATATTTTTAAACCTTCCATTGGTTCTTTCTTTGGTAATTCCTTCACTCGGACCTTCACCAATCCCTTTGATAGCACCCAATCCAAAACGAATTTGTCCTTTTTCATTTACCGAGAATTTATATTGAGATTCATTTACATCTGGTCCTAAAACATCTACCCCCATACTTTTACAATCTTCCATAAACATGGTAATCGACTCGGTATTGTTAATGTTGTTACTCATCACACTCGCCATATATTCTGCGGGATAATTAGCTTTTAAATAAGCAGTTTGATAAGCAATTAAAGCATAACAAGTAGAGTGAGATTTATTAAATGCATACTCTGCAAAGGCTTTCCAGTCGTTCCAAATTTTTTCTAATCTTTCCTCATTAAGATTATTCTTTCTTCCACCTTCAATGAACTTTGGATACATTTTATTCAGAACTTCAATCTGTTTTTTACCCATCGCTTTTCTCAATGTATCGGCTTCACCTTTCGTAAAGTTGGCTAATTTTTGAGACAAAAGCATTACCTGCTCCTGATACACGGTAATTCCGTAGGTTTCTTTTAAATATTCTTCAGTTTCATCTAAATCGTAAACAATTTCCTCAATTCCATGTTTTCTATTAATAAAGTTTGGAATATATTTAATCGGACCAGGTCTGTAAAGCGCATTCATTGCAATCAAATCAGCAAAAACTGTCGGCTTCAATTCACGCATATACTTTTGCATTCCTGGACTTTCATACTGGAAAATCCCGACCGTTCTTCCTTCTTTAAATAGCTGATACGTTTTAACATCATCCAAAGGAATTACATCCGGGTCAATATCAATTCCATGCCTTGCTTTAACTATTTTTAAAGCATCTTTAATAATGGTCAAAGTTCTAAGACCCAAGAAGTCCATTTTCAAAAGACCCGCACTTTCCGCAACCGAGTTATCAAACTGAGACACCAAAATATCCGCATCTTTCGCAGCAATCGTCACTGGAATAATATTACTTACATCTTCTGGTGTAATAATTACCCCACAAGCGTGAATTCCAGTATTTCGGATACAACCTTCCATCTTTTTCGCACTCGATAGAACATCGTGACGAGCATCATCGGGTGTATTCAGAACATACTTCATCTCATCGACAAGCATCTGTTCTTCAGGTTTCAGCTTATCATATTTTGATAACGCTTTCGCAATATTCATTCCCGGACTTGGAGGAATCAGTTTTGTAATATTAATAGTATCCGGAATTGATAAATCCAAAACCCTTCCGGCATCTTTAATCGCAGACTTTCCACCTAAAACCGAATACGTAATAATTTGCGCAACTTGGTTTTTACCATATTTTTCGACTACCCATTTGATGATTTTATCTCTACCTTCATCATCAAAATCGATATCAATATCGGGCATCGAAACCCTTTCAGGATTCAAAAATCTCTCAAATAGTAGATCGTATTTAATCGGGTCAACATTGGTAATTCCGGTACAGTACGCAACGGCAGAACCTGCTGCAGAACCACGACCGGGACCAACCCAAACGCCCATTTTTCGGGCTTCGTTACAAAAATCCTGTACAATCAAAAAGTAACCTGGATAACCTGTGTTGGCAACTACTTCAAGTTCAAAATCAAGGCGTTCTTTAATTGCTGGAGTAATTCCTGTTTCGGCATATCTTTTTCTAGCGCCTTCATAAGTTAAGTGAGTCAAATATGCCATTTCACCACGTTTTCCACCATCAACCTCATCTTCTGCGTGAATAAATTCTTCAGGAATATCAAATTTCGGAAGAAGTACGTCTCTTTTTAAAGTATAAGGACTGAATTTTGCGGTAAATTCTTCGTAAGCATCAAAAGCATCTGGGTAATTTAGAAATGCTTCCTTGATTTCGTGTGCATTTTTAATATAATATTCTCCCGCAGCCAAACCTCTTCTCTTTCCAAATCCTTTTCCCACAGGGGTCGACAACTTTTCACCGTCTTTAATACAGCTTACAATATCTTGAATATTAGAATCGTCTTTATCGGTGTAATAAGTTTGGTTTTGAGCTAAAATTTTGACATTATATTTGTCTGCAAAATGTAGTAAAACATCATTTAAATGCTCCTCTTCAGGAAGTTTATGGTTTTGAATCTGAACATAAAAATCGTCTTCAAAAGTATCTTTCCACCATCTGAAAAGTTCCTCACCTTTCTGTTCACCGGTATTTAAAATCGCATCAGGAATATCTCCGTTAATTCCTGAAGTCAATGCGATTAATCCTTCTTTATATTCAGCAATCACTTCACGGCTGATCCTTGGAACTCCGAAATAGAATCCTTTCAGGAAACCAATACTTGAAAGTTTGGCTAAATTTTTATAACCATTAAAATCTTTCGCAAGCAAAACAACCTGCGTTCTTCTGTCCGGATCGTCTTTGGTAAACTGCTTTTGTTCGTAACGGTCTGAAATATAAAATTCACAACCTACAACGGGAATCAAAGGTTCTGAAACAGGTTCATTTTCATTAAATTCTGTACCGTTTTCTTCAGCTTCCTGCTTTTTTGCTAAATATTCTTTATGTTTTTTTGCTCGGTCACCATTTGCACCCTCAACTGCAGAAACAAATTTAAAAGCACCCATCATATTTCCCAAATCAACCATTCCTACGGCAGGAAAATTTTCATCTGAGGCTTTTTTAATTAGATCATTAATGCTTGAAGTCGCCGTCAACGTTGAAAAAACACTTTTGTTATCAAAGTTGAAATATCTTCCTAAATCAATATCATCGATACTTCCGACATCAGACTGCTTTTTCTTATTGTTGAAATCTGCAACCTGCCTTCTGATAATAATATTGAATGGCTTAATCGGATTTGGATGAAGCGTTTTAAAATATGCCAACTGATCTTCCGAAGTTTTCAAAACCTCAGCCGGAATTATCCCGATACGCATCATTTCGAAGAAAACTTGAGCCGTTGCATTTACATCGGCTGCAGCGTTGTGCGCCTCATCGAACTTATGACCGTATAGTTTTTCGTATAATTCTTCTAGTTTCGGAGACTTGAATCTCCCTCCTCTTCCACCGGCAAGCTGACAATAATCTGTTCCCAAAATCATCGTATCGGCTTTGGGTTTTTCCTGAAGATTGTCCTTTATATTTTTTCGATAAAACTCGGCTCCGACAATGTTGTAATCAAACTCAACATTGTGACCGGAAACAACTCTTACTCTTTCTAAAACTTTAGCAAATTCATTTAAAATTTCTTCAAGATCACGACCTTCTTCATTCGCAATCTTCGTCGTAATCCCGTGAATTCTTGCGGCGTTAAAGGGAATATCATAACCTTCAGGTTTGATGATATAATCCTGATTTTCTAATAAAGTTCCGTCATCATCATGCAACTGCCACGCAATCTGAACCATTCTTGGCCAGTTGTCTGAATCTGAAAGCGGTGCGTTGAAATTCTTTGGTAAACCCGTGGTTTCTGTGTCAAAAACTAAATACATGTAACTTTTTCGAGTTTTTAGATTAAAAAAGAATGTAAAGTTAGGCTATTTTTTTATGTTTTGAAATCTGTTTTCTGTTAAATTTAGACCAAAACCAAACGACATTTTGGAGGTTTAAAAATTGTTTAAAAATTACCAATCCAATCTTATCAATTTAAAAATCAACACGATAATTCGGTAAACTAACAATTGTTCGGATTTCTAATTTTATGTATATTTGCTTTCTATGGAAAATACACTTCACGAAAAAGTTTCTCAGGACATTTTATTAAAGGCTTATAACCACATGATGCTTGCCAAAGCGATGGCAGATATTTACGAAGAAAACAGAAATGTTTGTAAATATGTTCATAGCACATCACGTGGTCATGAGGCGATTCAGTTGGCAACGGCTTATCAGTTAAAGAAAGAAGACTGGGTTTCTCCTTATTACAGAGACGAAAGCATTCTTTTGGGAATTGGTTTTGAGCCTTATCAATTGATGTTGCAATTATTAGCAAAAGCTGATGATCCTTTTTCAGGAGGAAGATCGTATTATTCTCACCCATCGAGCAGAGATGAGGACAAACCAAAAATTATCCATCAAAGTTCAGCTACAGGAATGCAGACTATTCCAACAGCTGGAGTTGCTCAAGGAATCAAATACATTGAAGATTTTAATTTACAGCAGTTTGAAAACAATCCGGTTGTAATTTGTAGTCTTGGAGACAATTCTGTAACGGAAGGTGAAGTGAGTGAAGCACTTCAGTTTTCGGCATTGCACCAATTACCTATAATTTTCTTAGTTCAGGATAACGAATGGGGAATTTCTGTAACAAAAGAGGAAGCAAGAACCGTAGATGCATATGATTTTGTAGCAGGTTTTGAAGGTTTAGGCAGAATGAGAGTCGACGGAACCGATTTCGTGGAAAGTTTTGAAGCGATGAAGAAAGCTGTTGATTTTGTTCGAACTGAAAGAAAACCTTTGGTTGTTTGTGCTAAAACCGTTTTAATTGGTCATCATACTTCTGGAGTCAGAAGAGAATTTTACAGAGATGAGGAAGATTTAACCAAACACAGAGCAAAAGATCCGGGAAATATTCTTAGAAATCATTTGCTTGAATCTGGTGTAGACGAAGAATTATTAAAACAAATTACAAAGAAGGCAAGATTAGAAGCGGAAGAAGCATTCGAAAGAGCTCAAAAAGCGGAAGATCCAAAGCCTGAAACAGTAATGCAACATATTTTTGCACCTACTCCAATTACGGAAGAAGTAGGAACCCGCGAACCAGAAGGTGGAGAAAAAATTGTAATGGTAGACGCTGCGATTCATGCGATTCAGGAATTGATGTGGAAGCATCCGGAAGCTTTGTTGTACGGACAGGATGTTGGTGAAAGAATTGGTGGAGTTTTCCGTGAAACGGTGACTTTAGGGAAGAAATTTGGCAGCAAAAGAGTTTTCAATACGGCGATTCAGGAAGCGTACATTATTGGTTCTACAACGGGAATGAGTGCAGTTGGTTTAAAACCAATCGTTGAAGTTCAGTTTGCAGATTATATTTATCCGGGAATCAATCAGTTGATTACTGAGATTTCAAAATCGAGTTATTTAAGTCAGGGAAAATTTCCTGTAAGCAATATTATCCGTGTTCCGATTGGAGCTTACGGCGGCGGCGGACCTTACCACAGCGGAAGCGTTGAAAGTATTTTAGCCAATATTAAAGGAATTAAAATCGCTTATCCAAGTAACGCTGCAGATTTTAAAGGTTTATTAAAAGCAGCTTACTACGACCCGAATCCGGTTGTTATGTTGGAACATAAAGGTTTATACTGGAGCAAAGTTCCGGGAACTGAAGATGCAAAAACGATTGAACCGGCAGAAGATTACATTTTACCTTTCGGAAAAGGAAAAATCGTTATTGAAGCTGATGAAAATGAAATTAAAAAAGGAAACACTGTTGTCGTAATCACTTACGGAATGGGCGTTTACTGGGCAAAAGAAGCAGTGAAAAACTTTGGTGGTAAAGTGGAAGTAATCGATTTAAGAACCATCATTCCTTTGGATGAAGAATTGGTTTTTGAAAGAGTAAAAGCACACGGAAAATGTATTGTTTTAACAGAGGAACAACTTAATAATTCTTTCGCAGAAGCTTTTGCACACAGAATTTCAAAGAATTGCTTTAAATATCTTGACGCTCCGGTAGAAACTATGGGATCTTTGGATACTCCTGCAGTTCCTATTAATTTAGTTTTGGAAAAAGAAATGCTTCCAAATGCGGAAAAATTAGCAGCAAAAATCGAAGAAATGCTTAAGTATTAATTCAGACAAAAAATAAATAAGACCTCTAAAAAAATTTTAGAGGTTTTTTTGTACACTTTTTGCTAACTTGGTTCTACAAATTTTATTTTTAAAATGATCACGACCAAATACGTCAATTACAAACAGGTACTCAACTTATCCGGATTTCATCTTATTTTAATTACTTTTTGGTGTACATTGATTGCAGTTCTTTTCCATATTTTTCATTGGGATTGGATGATTATTCCATGGGTTCCGGTAGCGTTGATTGGTACTGCAGAAGCTTTTTTGGTTGGTTTTAAAAACAATCAAGCTTACGATAGACTTTGGGAAGCAAGAAAAATCTGGGGCGGAATCGTTAACTCCAGCAGAATGCTTGGTTCAATGGTGTATTCTTTCGATACCGCAAATGAAAATGTAGGAGAATTTGACTTTGAAGAAAGACGCAAAAGGATTGTTTTCCGTCATATAGCGTGGTTGTATCAATTCCGTGACCAGCTTTTGATTCCTGCAGAATGGGAACATATTAAAGTGGAAGAAGAACATTTTAAAAATATCGATCATAAGCGTAACAGGTTAATCAAAGCGGGGTTTCCTGATTATGGCAGAACTCCGATTTTCCTTAATAAATATTTATCGGAAGAAGAGGTAGAATTACAATCTCACTATAAAAATTTCGCGACTTATCTTATTGCTCAACAGTCAAAAGATGTGAATGAACTGAAAAATATGAATGCGATTTCAGAGTTTAATCAAATTCAGTTACAGGATTGTCTGAATGAATTTTATACTTTGCAGGGACAAGCTGAAAGAATCAAGAAATTTCCTTTACCGCGACAGTTTGCGAGCACTGCTTTTGTGTTTAATATCATCTTTATTATGTTGCTTCCCCTTGGATTGGTGAGTGAATTTGCAAAATTGGGAGACTGGGGAATCTGGGCTTCAATTCCGTTTTGTATTACAATTGGCTGGATTTATATCATTATGGAATTGGTGGGTGATTATTCTGAAAACCCTTTTGAAGGTTTAATGTTTGATATTCCGATGCTTTCGATTTGTAGGGCAATTGAAATCGATCTTTTACAAATGGTAGGAGAAACCGATTTACCGGACACAATTACATCTAAAAATGGAGTTTTAGTATAATTTTCTTACTTTGAATCACTTGCAGCCCGACTTGAGCGGAAATCCTTTTTTGGCGATTGAGCTTGTCGAAATCGCCAAAAAAGATTGGGAGCGGAAGGCGGAAAAAGCTGCCCAAAACTAACACAGTAGTTCGACGGAATTAAATAAATATAAAATCATAAAATAATCTCAGTAGTATGTTTCACTTCAGAAATCGTGAAAGAGCTGTGTGTACTCGCAATATGTTGCAGAGTGGTCAACTTGGTGACCATAAAATTCCTGTAATCATCCATGTCTTTTAAGCAGATTTTTAAAATATAATCGTAATCACCACTTACGTGGAAACATTCTGTGACTTCTTTTAAATTTAAAACCTCTTTTTCGAACTGCATCAGATATTCTTTTTTGTGCTGAATGAGTTTTACATGACATAAAATAAGAAACTTTTTGTCAATTTTTGTTTTATCAACCAACGCAACATATTTTGAAATTACACCCGAGTTTTCGAGCTTTTTTATGCGTTCATAAACTGCCGTTACTGAAAGTCCGAGCTTGTAAGACAGTTCTTTGGTGGTTTGTTTACAGTCTTCCTGTAGATATTGAAGTAGTTTTTTGTCGGTTTCGTCAAATTGCATAGAAAATATTTTAGCAAAATTTAGCTTAAAGCAAATATACCCAACTTTTATTCTATTAAAATTAATTTAAATAGTTTTATTTTCTAAATAATTAAATTATAGTTGTAACAAATATCAGAAAGATTCATTTTTAAAACAAAAAAAATATGAATCGATTCAACGCGGCAAATGAGATACAGGATTTACAGTATTTTGGAGAATTCGGAGGAGTAAACCCTTCGATTTCGGACAGCTCCACTTATACTTTTCTTTCAGCAAAAACAATGTTTGATACGTTTGAAGGCAATGCAGAAGGTTGTTATCTGTACTCAAGACATTCGTCGCCGATGAATCTTTATCTTTCCGAAGCTTTGGCAAAAATGGAAAATACCGAAGCTGCAAATGTTACCGCTTCCGGAATGGGTGCAATCACTTCTGTTTTAATGCAGGTTTGCAAATCGGGAGATCATATTATTTCAAGCAGAACCATTTACGGTGGAACGTATGCTTTCCTGAAAAATTTTCTTCCGCCATTTCAAATTGAAACTTCTTTTGTAGATATCAATAATTTTGAATCTATCGAAAATGCAATTAACGAAAACACAAAAATTATATATTGTGAAAGTGTGAGCAATCCACTTTTGGAAGTTGCAGACCTTAGAAAACTTTCTGAAATCTGTAAAAAACACAATTTAAAACTGATTGTAGACAATACTTTTTCTCCGCTTTCTATATCGCCGACTCTTTTGGGAGCAGATATTATCATTCATAGTTTAACTAAATTTATTAATGGCAGCAGTGATACAGTGGGCGGAGTTTATTGTGGAAGTCAAGAATTCATCAACGACACCAAAAACGTCAATAACGGAGCTTGTATGCTTCTTGGTCCTACAATGGACAGTTTCCGTTCGGCAAGCATTCTTAAAAATTTAAGAACGCTTCACATTAGAATGAAACAGCACAGTTACAATGCAATGTTTCTTGCTCAAAGATTTGAGGAAGACGGTTTAAAAGTTTCTTATCCCGGTTTAAAATCTCATAAAAATCATGATTTAATGAAAAGTATGATGCATGAGGAATACGGATTTGGCGGATTATTAACTTTAGATGCAGGAACCACTGATAAAGCCAACGAATTGATGGAAATGATGCAGCAGGAAAACCTGGGTTATTTAGCCGTAAGTTTAGGCTTTTACAAAACATTATTCTCATGCTCAGGAAGCTCAACCTCATCGGAAATTCCTGAAGAAGAACGTGAAGCCATGGGAATTTCAGACGGATTAATAAGATTCTCAATCGGTCTTGATCACGATATCGAACGAACATACGAAAAGATGAAAGAATGCATGCTCAAAACAGGCGTTCTAAACCATGAAACCATTTCATCCATATTCTAATTATTGTTATAAAAGCTGTTGAATTTCGACAGCTTTTATTATTTTTTGTTTTAACCGCAAAAGTCACAAAAGATATTTTTGCGTTATATTTTTAGAGCATTTCAAAAGCTCACAAAATGAAAATTTTAGATTTTAAAAATGTATTTTGTTCTTTTAAACTTAATGCTTAAAACAATTATATTAAAGTTTTTGTCGATTTTGTGGTATAATTAAACTTTATGAAAATGTGTCGGGAATGCATTCTCTGGTTTCATTTTTAAAACATTTAATAAGATCCATGATTTTAAAAATCCATAACCGTAAGAAAACATTTGAATGTACGTAGAAATAACCGCCATTCCCGCAATTGCAATATTTTTAGTTACAATCATAGCATGAAGCAAAACCATCATAGTATACAACCCGAAAAGTGATAGAACAAAACCTTTTTGTAAGATAAAATATTCAATAAATCCTAAAACGTAACCTAACAGAAATAAAGTCGGGAACGCAAAAGAAATCTTCACATAATTTGGATGTCTTTGATTTAGAATTGGTCTTGCACAACCAAATTGATAAACCTGTTTTGAGAATTTTCCAAAGTCTACTCTTCTTTTATGATAAACGGCAATTGTATCAAAAAAAGCTGTTGTGAAACCATTTTCCCAAAGTGTCATCGATAAATCCGGATCTTCCCCAATTCTCATCTCTGAAAAACCACCAACTTTTTCGAAAACTTCTTTTTTCACACCCATATTGAAACTTCTGGGTTGAAATTTTGAAACCGCCTTTTTATTCCCTCTGATTCCACCAGTTGTAAAAACGGAAGTCATCGAGTAAGAAATTGCTTTTTGCATCAGATTAAAACCTCTATGAGCTTTATCGGCTCCACCAAATGCATCACAAGGAATGGAAAGAATACCATTTTTAATATTTTCAATATAATCATTCTCAACAATCACATCGCTGTCTACAAAAACCAACCAGTCATTCGAAGCTCTTTTTGCACCGTAATTTCTCGACAAACCAGGTCCAGAATTCGTTTTTTTGAAATATTTTATATTTAAAATTTCCTCAAAATTGTGAATCGTTGGTTTCAAATCAATTAAAGAACCATCATCAACAATGATTACTTCAAAATCTTTATCAGTCTGAGCATTGAGTGAATTGAGAAGTTCAAAAAGTTCATCTTTTCGATTAAATATGGCAACAACGATGGAAATAGTAGGTTTCAAATTGAAAATTTTTCAAAATTAAAGATTTGAAAAGGAATCTCAATGTATTTTAAAACAATTTATGATTTTAATTTAGATGGAAATGATGAATTTAAAATAAACAATAAAAACCACTGAGATAATAAATAAAATTAAAGAAAAACTGAACAATAAAAGTTTAGACAAATTTTTAAAGTAAAAAAGCCCTAGATGATAAAGGCTGAAAAATGCAATAAAAGAAATTACAAAGCCTGCAAGAATACAAATTAACAAAGTCTGCGAGTAATTATCTTCGGGTAAAGGATTTTTAAATACCATAAAATAAAGAATGGAAGCTATCACGAGAAAGCTTCCACTCCATAATTCTGTGGTGTATTTTGATTTTTTTGAATATTTACTCTTCTTTTCAGAATCCGAAGAAGATTTTGAAGAAAATCCGAAATCTAAAAATTCAACGAGAATTTCTAAACCGTCAAACAAATCAAAAGGCATATTTTACTCTTCTTTATTTTCTAATTTATGCAATTTCTTCGTTCCTTCATACATTTCATACTGCAAAAATCTTGTCTCCAATTTTCCGTTGAACAATTTTATTTTTCTTGAAGGTCGAAGTCCGATTTTCTTTACAGCTTCCAAATCTGAAGAAATTAACCAAGCTAAAGTATTCGGATAACTTGTTTTGAAAGTGTCACCTATTTTCTTGTAAAAGTCATCATCATTGATAGAAATTCTCTCGTCATAAGGCGGATTGAAAACCATCAACAACGGGAATAAATCTTTTTTGGTATCGAAGAAATTTTCTCTTCTCACTTCGATAATGTCTTCCATTTCTGCAGATTCTATATTTGCTGCTGCTGCATTTAACATTCTTCCATCAATGTCATAACCTACAATTTTACCTGTAAATTCTCTTACACGATTTATTCTTACTTCTTTTATTTTAGAAAATAAATCAGAATCATAATTGTTCCAGTTTTGGAAACCAAATCTTCTTCTGAAAGTTTGCGCCGGAAGATCTAAAGCAATCATTGCCGCTTCAATTAAAAGTGTTCCCGAACCGCACATTGGATCAAGGAAATTTCCTTTTCCGTCCCAACCTGCCAATTGCAACATTCCGCTTGCCAAAACTTCATTAATCGGAGCTTCTCCCTGCTCTTTTCTGTACCCTCTTTTAAATAAAGCATCACCTGAAGAATCTAACGAAATTGTCACCAATTCTCTGTCAATGTGCAAGTGAAATTTAATATCCGGAGATTTCGTTTCTATACTTGGTCTTTTCCCGTATTTATTTTGAAAATAATCTACGATTGCATCCTTCATTTTGAAAGTCATAAACTGAGAATGGCTGAATCTTTCAGAATTCACCGTTGAATCAATCGCAAAAGTCTGATCAACATCCATAAACTGATCCCACTCAAACTTGAAAAGTTTATCGTAATATTTACTTTCATTATACGCTTTGAATTCCTCAATCGGAACCAAAACTTTCAAAGCCGTTCTAGCCGAATAATTTACTTTATATAGAAAGCCCAAATCACCTTCACAGTTTACTGCACGGTTTTTAAGCTCAACATTTCTCCCCCCTAATTTTTTAACTTCCTCAGCAAGAATTGGTTCTAATCCGAAGAATGTTTTTATCTGAATTTTTAGATTTTCTGTATCCATTTTGCAAAAATAGTCATTTTAGTTATTGGTTGTCAGTTTATAGTTGATAGAAATCATCGGATGTGATAAAAACCATCAAACAACCACTACTTACCATCAACTAAAAACACTATTTTTGCAGGATGGAATGGTTTGAATCTTGGTTTGATACCCCTTATTATCATTTATTATACAGCAACAGAGACTATACAGAAGCTGAAAATTTTATTACAAAACTAACTTCAGAGTTACAGCTTCCTCAATCGGCAAAAATCATAGATTTGGCTTGTGGAAAAGGAAGACATTCGGTTTTTCTTAATAAATTGGGTTACGATGTTCTTGGTTTGGATCTTTCAAGACAAAGCATCGAACATAATAAAAAGTTTGAAAATCAGACGTTGATTTTTAATGTTCATGACATGAGAAATCCTATTGATTATGATCCTGTAGATGCTGTTTTTAATCTTTTTACCAGTTTCGGGTATTTTGACAATGAAGATGATGACAGAAAAGTTTTCCAATCTGTTTGTAATGCTTTAAAAAAGGATGGATATTTCGTTTTAGATTATCTGAATGAAGAATTCGTAAGAAACAATTTGGTTCCTGAAACCACGATTACCAGAGGAGAAATTGATTTTAAAATTTCAAAAAAAATCGAAGGCAGACATGTTGTAAAAGACATTACGTTTGAAGCCGATGGAAAATCTCATCATTATTTTGAAAAAGTAAAACTTCATACTTTGGATGCCATTAAAAATTATGCTGAAGAAAGTGGTTTTGAAAGAATTAAAATTTGGGGAGATTATCAACTAAATGATTTTAATAAAGATACTTCATTACGTTGTATCAATTTATTTAAGAAGAAATAATGATTTTCATTTTACTTATACTAAGCGTCGTTGCCGGAGTTTTCCTTGGGAAATATTTTGGTCAGAAAGAAAAATTTTCTAAAAACTTATTGATTTTAAGCGCCGGATTTTTAATTACCATTTGTTTAAATGAAGTTTTTCCGCAGGTTTATACTTCAGATATTGGAAATTTAGGAATTTTCGTTATTGGTGGTGTTTTATTACAAATGATTTTGGAAGCTTTAACAAAAGGTTTCGAGCACGGACATTTTCATCATCATGGAGAAAGTAATATTCTTCCGATGGCTTTGATGGTCGGACTTTTTATTCACGCATTTATTGAAGGAATTCCTTTGGCTAATGAAACGGATCCGTTTTCGCCTTATTTGTTGGGAATTTTATTTCACAACCTTCCAATTTCTTTTATTTTGGGTGCATTTTTATTTAACAGAACAAATTCAAAAGTATCTTATCCATCGATTCTAATTGTAGCCTTATTTGCTTTGGCTTCACCTTTCGGAATGCTTTTAGGAAACTATTTTAATCCAGCTTGGCAGCCTTACTTTTTAGCGATTGTAGGTGGAATTTTCCTCCATATTTCATCCGTAATTATTTTTGAAAGCAATAAAAATCACAATATTGACTGGTCAAAAATCGGACTGGTTATTTTGGGCGTTTCATTGGCTTTGATGATGCATTTATTTCACGATCATTCTCATGTAGGACATCATCATTAAATTTAATTTTATCAAAATTTAAATATAACAAAAAGGCTTCGAGAAAATTTCCCAAAGCCTTTTTTATATTTTAACGATATTAATTTAGAATTTCCATCCAACTGTTAAAAAGAAATTGTTTCTCACATTTTTAACATCTGAAACCACTGAATATGGAGTTGCTACATCAAAATCTCCTGAATAATATCCTGTTCCAAAGCTTTCATTTCCACTTAAGAAAGGATTTTTATATTCTGAAGTAATATTTTGATACGCTGCATCGATATAAAATTTACCAAAATCATATCCGATACCTGCTCCAATCGTATTTCTATCTCCTAAAATCAAATTACTGTAATTTACATCTCCAGTTTGACCATTATTTGAGTAAGCACTGATTGTCATTGCATCAAACGGACTTGAAGCGTAAGAATAACCACCTCTTAATCTGATAGCTTTGATTCTATATTCTGCTCCAACTTTAATTTCAGACAGGTTTTTGTAAGAATCGCTGAAGAAAGAGTTTAGCTCGCTTTCTGCATCTCCCTGAACTTTATATCTAGGTTTTGTTAATCCTAAAGTATAATCTACATTGATTGCAAAGTTTTTAGACGGAACAAATGCTCCACTTAGAGTCGCTTTCATCGGAGATTGAAATCTTCTGTCTTCAACAAAGTTATCAGCATAGATGTAACCGTCGGTTCCTGTATAATAATCAGTATAAATTCTATCCAAAGACCACCAAGTTGGCGACTCGATTGAAGCCCCCAATCTAAACTCTTTGGTAATTTTCCCAATTACACCCACACTTGCAGAGAAACCATTTGATTTTTCAGAATAAGGTGTGTATTGCTTGTCGAATGAATAAGCCGTATTGTCTAAATTTAAACCAAATTTAGCACTGTCATACTGCTCCAAATCAACATAGTGCATATTAACACTTGCCCCAACATATAAAGCGTTGTTGTAATTTGCGCCAACCCCTATATTAAATTTAGTCTGAGTGCCATATCTGTTGTAAGCGTGACCTAAATAAGAAAGATTACCTACAACAGGATTTCCGCTATTATCTACAAGATTTTTTGCAATAGAAACATTTCCATTTCCTGGAGACTCAACGTAGTTTTCAATAGACTGAGTTGATAAATTAGCACCAAGCGTTACAAACTTCCACGGACTTTCTGACATCAGCTGAAAAGTTGCTACACCGCCTAAATTTCCAATATTTACTTTATTGATATTGTAATTAACAGACGAACCCGCTAATGAACTTGTATTTTTATTTCCGCCAACAGCTAAAGTTACAGAAGCATCACCTGCAATGGCAACTCCCAAACCTGCAGGGTTAGTAAGAAGCGCAGTTGCATCTCCACCCAAAGCTCCGTTTGAACCAGCCATCGCATTAAACTTAGACGAACCTGTCATTGGAGTATTAGAATATACATCAATTGAATTTCTTATAACCGATATATCCTGAGCCTGCAGATAAAATGCCGCAGTAACACCCATTAATACTAGAGATTTTTTTAACATTATTTTTTAAATAGTTATTAAGTTTAAATTATCTACCACCAGATCTGAAACCTCCGCCTCCGCCGGATCTCATTCCACCACCGCCGCCAGAAGAACCACCTCTGAAACCGCCACCGCTGCTTCCAGAATTATTAAATCCGCCTGATCTGAAACCGCCGTTATCACTTGGTCTGTAGCTATCATTTCTTCTAGGAGCAGATTGCTGCTGCTGATTATAGTTATAATTTGGTCTTGATGGTCTTACTCCATTATTCATATTTGGATTACGGAATCCTCCTTGCTGTCCTTGTCTGAAACCGCCATTAGCATTTCCTTGTCTGAAACCTCCGTTGTTTGATCCATTTCGGAATCCGCTACTATTCGAAGAACCGTTTCTAAAACCTGATCCATTATTATTTCTGAATCCTGAAGCTACTTCAGCTCTTCTGTATGCTGATGTATTATTTTTAAATCCACTAATTCTTCCGTTCGCTCCACTTCTTGCATAAGGAACTCTGTTGTATCCACCCCAGTAACCAGCTCCACCATATCCCCAATAAGGATTTCCGTAGTAACCACCCCAGTAAGGATTGTACCAATTATTCCAACCATAGTTCCAGCCCATTCCCCAGTAAGGATTGTAGCCACCCCATCCCCAAGAGTTACCCCAGCCGAAGGACATTCCCATTCCCCAACCAGATCCCCAGTAAGAACCGAAACCGCCACCCCATCCCCAAGGTGAGCCCATTCCCCAACCCCATGAATTATCATAGTAATTGGTTTGACTTCCTGCGAAATTTCCCCAGTCAGAATCTGTTGCGTTACTATTCCAGTCATTATTTGACCAATTATTGTAACGATTATCTTGCTCTGCTGAGTTAATTTGTGAATTTTGGATTAGGTTAGAATCATCTTGATAATAATCATAATATTGTCCTACTCTATTCCCTTCATTACCATTAATGATTACACCTTCTGGTAAAGTATCTTTATTTGGGTCGTAATACACCCCATCTGTCTCGCTATATCCACCCATTTGTGCACCACAAGACATTAACAATAATCCACTTGAAATCGCCAAGATACCTTTTGATTTTAGCATTCCAAATAAATTTTTATGTATATTTCTTTTCATGATAATGTATAAATTTTTAAATTAAATTATATTTGCATCTTGTACCAAAAATATACCAATTTATTGGCAGCAAAAATCTATCAAAAATAGATTTTTATTTTTAGATTACATAATTTTAGAAAAGTTAAAATATTAAAAAAAAATTAATGGCAAAATTAACTTCAAGAAGCGAAGATTACAGCAAATGGTATAATGAATTGGTTGTAAAAGCAGATTTAGCTGAAAACTCCGGCGTAAGAGGTTCTATGGTAATTAAACCATACGGATATGCAATCTGGGAGAAAATGCGCGATGAGATGGACAGAAAGTTCAAAGAAACTGGTCACGTGAATGCTTACTTTCCACTTTTTGTACCCAAAAGTTTGTTTGAAGCAGAAGAGAAAAACGCTGAAGGTTTTGCTAAAGAATGTGCCGTAGTAACGCATTACAGACTAAAAAATGATCCAGACAATCCTGGAAAATTAATTGTAGATCCTGAAGCTAAATTAGAGGAAGAGCTTATCGTTCGTCCGACTTCCGAGGCAATTATCTGGAATACATATAAAGGATGGATTCAATCATACAGAGATTTACCTATTCTTATCAATCAATGGGCAAATGTTGTTCGTTGGGAAATGAGAACGCGTCTTTTCCTTCGAACTTCTGAATTTTTATGGCAGGAAGGTCACACCGCTCATGCTACAAAAGATGAAGCTGTTGAAGAAGCAGAAAAAATGAATAAAGTCTATGCAGATTTTGCAGAAAACTTTATGGCAATGCCCGTTGTACAAGGTCTAAAGACTCCATCAGAAAGATTTGCAGGAGCAGATGAAACCTATTGTATTGAAGCTTTAATGCAGGATGGAAAAGCACTTCAGGCAGGAACTTCTCACTTCCTTGGACAGAATTTCGCAAAAGCATTCGACGTAAAATTTACCAACAAAGAAGGAAAAATTGAGCACGCTTGGGCAACTTCTTGGGGAACTTCAACCCGTTTGATGGGAGCTTTGATTATGACACATTCTGACGATTTTGGTTTGGTTCTTCCTCCAACTTTGGCACCGATTCAGGTTGTAATTGTTCCTATTTTTAAAGGAGAAGAGCAATTAGAACAAATCAGCGAGGTTGCATTAGAAATTCAAAACAAATTAAAATTAAAAGGAATTTCTGTTAAATTTGACAATGATACTCAAAACAAACCAGGCTGGAAATTCGCTGAATATGAATTGAAAGGAGTTCCGTTGAGAATTGCAATGGGACCAAGAGATTTAGAAAATAAATCTGTTGAAATTGCAAGAAGAGATAATCTTACGAAAGAAACCCGTTCTTTGGAAGGCTTGGATTCTTACATCGAAGATTTATTGAAAACCATTCAGCAAGATATGTACACAAAGGCTTTCGAGTTTAGAAAAAATAATTTTACAAAAGTAGATTCTTACGAAGAATTCAAAAAAGTATTAAAAGAAAAACCAGGATTTATCTACGCTCATTGGGACGGAACTGCTGAAGAAGAAGAGCAAATCAAGGAAGAAACTAAAGCAACCATCAGATGTATTCCTTTGGATGATGACATTGAAGAAGGGGTTTCTTTAATTTCAGGAAAACCCTCAAAAAGAAGAGTATTATTTGCGAAAGCTTACTAACACTTAACATAATAATTATTAAATCTGCAAAAATTCATAAGTTTTTGCAGATTTTTTTTGAAAAAATAATATTTGGAAAGATTTTTGTTTAAATTTAGATAACATTAATTCAAAATAATATAATATGTCATTAAACATTATTGATCTTATCAAAGGGCAGCTTGGTTCTGCATTTGTTTCTCAGGCTGCATCGCAACTTGGAGAAAGTGAAGCGGGAGTTTCTAAAGCCATTTCTGGTTTACTTCCGGTAATTGTAGGCGGATTAGCCAACAATTCTGATAAACCTTCGGTCTTGGATTCTATCTCAAATGCATCTTCGCAAGGCATTTTGGGGAATTTATTTGATTCAAATTCTAATAATTCTTTTATTTCAGGATTATTAACCTCTATTTTTGGTGATAAGTTGAGCGGAATTATCAATGCTATTGCTACTTATGCAGGGATCAGCAATAATTCTTCATCTTCCTTACTAAATTTAGTGACAGGAGCAACAGTAGGTTCTGTAGGACAATATGCCGCAGATCATAATTTAGACAAAACAGGTATTTCATCATTATTAAATGATCAGAAAGGAATTGTTTCCACACTTTTACCTGCAGGTCTATCTTTAGCATCTTTAAATGTCGGAGATTGGGCAAAAGGTTACAAATTTGACAATGACCAAGACGAAATAAAACCTGTAACTCACGAAGAACCAAAGGTTGAAGTAACAAGAAGCGTTGCAGATGGCGGAACTTTCCCTGACCGAGCAACTTCTTCGGAAGGCGGCTCAATCTGGAAATGGCTTCTTCCTATATTATTATTAATTGCAGCATCTTACTTTTTATGGAAGCAATGCAATAAAAAAGAAACAACTACTACAACGACAGTTACAGGTGATTCTTTAAACGTTTCTGAAGATTCATCATCAATGCCGATGGATTCAAACACAACGGCAACTGTAACAAAAGTTGACGAAGACATCGATCTCAATGGAACTGCGCTGAAAGGTTACAAAGGCGGAATGGAAGATCAAATGATTACTTTCCTGAAAACTGACGGATATAAAAACGCAGCCAACGATGATGCTTTAAAAACCAAATGGTACGATTTCGATCACGTAAATTTTAAAATTGGAAGCGCAAATGCTTTGGAAGCTGGTTCGGAAGGACAATTACAAAACTTGGTAGCAATTTTAAAAGCTTTTCCAGATTCTAAAATTAAAATCGGTGGTTACACAGATAAAACCGGTGACGAAGCTAAAAACAAAAAACTTTCTGCAGACAGAGCCAATTATATCAAAGATTGGTTAGGAAAACAAGGTGTAGGAACACAAGTTATTGCAGCCGATGGATATGGAAGCGAATTTGCAAAAGTAGATGCTTCTGCTTCAAATGACGAAAGAGCGGTCGACAGAAAAATGTCTGTGAGATTTGCAAAATAATCTCATTCACACATAAATAATTAAAATCCCGGAAATATTTTCGGGATTTTTTTGGTAAAATAGATTTCCATTTCATTTATTTAATTAAATTTGTTAGTCATTTCTAACAATGACTAGTTTTAATATGAAAAACGCTTGGCGAAAAGATAAAACATCACATTCATTACCAGAGGTATTTTCCTCAATTTCTATCCCTAAAGGTTCAGGTTTTTGGCGAAAATATTTAGCATTTGCAGGTCCCGGACTAATGGTTGCAGTTGGTTATATGGATCCAGGAAACTGGGCAACCGATATTGCAGGAGGATCACAATTTGGTTATACTCTACTTTCGGTAATTCTTATTTCTAATATTTTCGCAATGGTTTTGCAGCATCTTTCTGTGAAACTAGGTGTTGTTGCAGAAAGAGATTTAGCTCAAGCTTGTAGAGATCATTTTAAACCTACAACCAATTTTATTCTTTGGATTTTTTGTGAAATTGCCATCGCTGCCTGTGATTTGGCGGAAGTAATAGGTTCTGCCATTGCATTAAATTTACTTTTTGGAATTCCTTTAACCTGGGGAATTGTGATTACAACGATTGATGTTTTAATCATTTTATTGCTTCAGGCAAAAGGTTTCAGGTGGATTGAAAGCATTGTTGCCGGACTTATGTTTATTATTCTCGTTTGTTTCGGGTATGAAGTAATTATTTCAAAACCTGAAATCAACGCTATTTTAGGAGGTTTAATTCCACAAAAAGAAATCATTACAAACCCCGCAATGCTTTACATCGGAATCGGAATTCTCGGCGCCACGGTAATGCCACATAATCTTTACCTTCACAGCAGTATTGTGCAAACAAGAGATTATACACGTGATAAAGAAGGAAAAAAGGAAGCGATAAAATTTGCCACTTTAGACAGCACGGTTTCTTTATTATTAGCATTTTTCATTAATGCAGCCATCTTAATTTTAGCCGCCGCAACTTTTCATACGACAGGAAATCAACACATTGCAGATATTCACGATGCTTACAAAATGTTGACTCCTATTTTAGGCGCTTCAATGGCAAGTATTGCTTTTGCGATTGCACTTTTAGCTTCCGGACAAAATTCTACTTTAACAGGTACTCTTGCCGGACAAATCGTAATGGAAGGATTCTTAAATATTCGTCTTAAACCGTGGCTTAGAAGACTGATTACGAGATTAATTGCAGTAATTCCGGCATTAATAGTGACTATTATCTATGGCGAACAAGGCACAACAGATCTTTTAGTTTTAAGTCAGGTTATTTTATCGATGCAATTAAGTTTTGCGGTTGTTCCTTTAGTAATGTTTACCAACGACAAAGCTAAAATGGGTGAATTTGCCAACAAAGCATTCTTAAAAATCTGTGTTTGGATTATTACGATTGTGATTATTGTTTTGAATTTGTATTTATTGTACCAAACATTTTTTGGAGAATAGACTGGTAAAACCGTCTTTTTCTTAAAAAAAGTGATAAACCTGTTATGCATTTTAAATCATTGTCTTTCGAAAAAAGTAAAAAGGCTTAGTTTAACTTGACATCTAACTTATTACAATTTTTTTGTATAGCCTTGCGTTTTTTTATCGCCAGGAAAAACAATGTTTTTATAATAAATTCTGTTTTTAAGGTAAACAATGGCATTTCATTTAGCAAAAAAAATACAAAGACTTTAATTATCAACTACTTGGCATTGTCTGCAAAATGCACAACGTTAAATGATAATATTTTTTCACAAAAGCACAAATCTTTAATACTGCATTATATCCTTTTTTGGATGACAAACTTCGTGGGTATTTTTCAAATATTTTGAATAGAAGACTGCAACCTTAGCCCCGATTGTAATGGAAATCCTTTTTTGCAAAAAAAGATTGTAATGGAAAGCGGGAAAAAGCTCCTAAAAAAATATTTTTAAATCTGCCTAAATGTCATTCTTTTTTCTTTGGCAGAATGTTTGACAAACAACTTCTAAATAGTTATTGAAATATGGAAAATCAGGATATCAACGAAGAAAACATCAATAAACAAGAAGAAAACACAACTCAAACTGAAGAAACAGTTCAGGAAAATGTGACAGAAATACCTACTCCGGAAGAACTTTTGGCAGTAGAAAAAGACCGTTACATCAGACTGTACGCAGAGTTTGAAAACTATAAAAAAAGGACTTCAAAAGAGAAAATGGAATTCTTCACGTATGCCAATCAGGATATGATGGTTTCTATGTTGGGAGTTTTGGATGATTTTGAAAGAGCTATAAAAGAAATTGCTAAAAACGGTAATGAATCTGACCTTCAGGGTGTTGAATTAATTTACAACAAATTTAAAAACAAACTGACTGAAAAAGGATTAAAAATAATGGAAGTAAAAGCTGGAGACAGCTTTAATGTAGATTTCCACGAAGCTATTACTCAAATCCCTTCTCCTTCTGAAGATTTGAAAGGTAAAATAGTAGATGTTATCGAAACAGGATATACTTTAGGTGACAAAGTAATTCGTTTTGCAAAAGTTGTAACAGGAAACTAAAATTCATTAATGATAAATGATGAGTGATAATTGAGAATAATTTTCACTTATGAAATTTTAAAATCAGTTATCATTTATCAATCATCAATTATAATATATCATGTCAAAAAGAGATTATTACGAGGTTCTTGAGGTAAGCAAATCTGCGAGTGCCGACGAAATAAAGAAAGCATACCGAAAAATGGCTATTAAATATCACCCAGATAAAAATCCGGGAGATAAAGAAGCTGAAGAAAAATTTAAAGAAGCTGCAGAAGCTTACGAAGTTTTAAGTGACGATAACAAAAAAGCCCGCTACGACCAATACGGTCACGCAGGAGTTGGCGGTGCCGGTGGTTTTGGCGGAGGAGGCTTCGGTGGCGGTATGAACATGGAAGATATTTTCAGCCAGTTTGGTGATATTTTCGGTGGTGGCGGTTTCGGAGGATTTGGTGGCGGCGGTGGTCGTCAACAGGTGAAAGGTTCTAATTTAAGAATCAGAATCAAGCTGAATCTTGAAGAGATGGTGAACGGAAGCCAAAAAACTCTTAAAGTAAAAAAAATGAAGATGGCAGAAGGTGCCACTTCAAAAACCTGCCCAACTTGTAACGGAGCCGGTGTTCAGATGAAAGTGATGAACACAATGTTCGGACAGATGCAGACTCAAACCACTTGTGGAACCTGTCAGGGAATCGGAAAAGTTGCCGATAAAATTCCTGCAGGAGCAAATGCACAAGGTTTAATAAAGGACGAAGAAGAAATTACGATCAATATTCCTGCAGGAGCAAGAGACGGAATCCAGCTTAATGTAAGAGGAAAAGGTAACGACGCACCTTTTGGTGGTGTTCCCGGAGATCTTTTGGTCATTGTAGAAGAAGAAGTTGATAAAACAATAAAGAGAGAAGGCGATAATCTTCATCAGGAATTGTATATTTCTTTTGCTGAAGCAGCTTTAGGAACTAAAAAAGAAATTCCTACCGTTGGCGGAAAAGTAAAAATTACTGTTGATCCTGGAACTCAATCCGGAAAAATACTGAGATTAGCCGGAAAAGGTTTGCCAAGTATCGACAGTTACGGAAAAGGCGATATGTTTATCCACATCAATGTATGGACACCGCAAAAACTTACGAAAGATCAAAAAGACTTCTTTGAAAAACAGATGAGCAGCGGAGAAATGGTTGCAGAACCGTCTGGAAAAGAAAAAACTTTCTTTGATAAAGTAAAAGATTTATTTAATTAAAAAATACTTGAAAAGAGGCTTTTTAAAGTCTCTTTTTATTTTTAAATTTACATCGATTTAAAATTTGACATTTTCCTGAAAAAGGATATTGTAAATATACAGCCATGAATTATAAGCTTGAACTGCGTACCCCTGACTCACAACCTAAACTGATTTTCCATGCCATCACTTTTGATGCCTTTAAAGTGAATATCGTGGAAAGATATTGTGGTGTGAAACCATTGTTATGCGATGTTTTATTTAGAGTAAGAACTTTAGATAATCAAATCATTAATAGAAAAGACGGACACGTAAAAATCAGAATTAAAGATGAAGATCTTGAAATCTACCAAAGATTGCTAAAAGTTTTCAAGTCTTACGACTATAAAAATAAATTAATCAGCAGAAGAGATGCAGAGCAGGATCTTGTGCATTTTATTTTGAGATTGGTCATCATAAACTATGAGCTAAACTAAAAATTTTCTATATTTTCGTACAAGTTAACTGCGAAAATATTTTTTCATGAGAAAAGCTTTTGTTCTTTCATTGGTTTGCGCAATCGGTTACGCACAAGAAAATCCGAGATATTTATCCGACGAACTTTACTTTGCAGATCCTTCTGCTCATGTTTTTGACGGGAAAATTTATATTTATCCGTCCCATGACATTCAGACTGATGTGAAAGATGCAGCAAACGGTGCACACTTCAACATGAATGATTATCATGTTCTCACGTTGAATAATGTGAACGAAAAAACAAAAGATAATGGAATTGCTTTAAAACTTGAAGATATTCCTTGGGCAAAACAACAGCTTTGGGCTCCCGATGCCGTAAAAAAAGGAAATAAATATTACTTATATTTTCCGGCAAAAGATAAAAATGATTTGTTTAAAATAGGAGTTGCGGTAAGTAAAAATCCAACAGGTCCTTTTAAAGCCGAAAAAAATCCTATCGCAGGAACATATAGCATAGATCCGACAGTTTTAGACGATAAAGGAAAATATTATATTTATTTTGGCGGTTTAAAAGGCGGGCAACTTCAGAATTACAGGAACAATCAATATTCTACAAATTACCCTGAACTTCAAAAGGAAGAAAATGCTTTGCTTCCGAAAATTGCCCGATTAAAGAACAATATGAAAGAACTTGCTGAAGTTCCAAAAGATGTTTTGATTGTAGATGAAAACGGGAATCAGTTAAAATCCGGAGATCAGCATCGTCGCTTTTTTGAAGGAGTTTGGGTTCATCAATACAACAACAAATACTACCTTTCCTACTCCACCGGAGAAACTCATAAATTGGTTTATGCAATCGGTGACAATCCTTACGGGCCGTTTATATTTAAAGGAGAAATCTTGACTCCAGTTGTTGGCTGGACAACTCATCACAGTATCATAAAAATTGATAAAGAATGGTATCTTTTTTATCATGATTCAAAAAAATCAGGTGGAAAAAGTTATCTGAGAAGTTTGAAAATCAGAGAATTAAAATATGATGAGAATGGTTTGATTCAAACCATGAACGGACAAGATTAATTACAATACATATTTCAGTTTTCGATTCAAAAAAACCAATAATAGACTTACCGGAATTAAAATTAATAAAAAGATTAGAATTTTATATTCCGAAGTTATTTCTTTATAAAAATCAGATTTCATAATCAACGGATGCACAACATAAATGGCGGTTGAAAGACTTGCCAAAATTTTCGACTGTGTTTTAAAATAGATTTTCTGACCATATAAAAAGAGAATCGGGCTTACAAAAAGTAAAGAAAATAGAATATCTGTACTTTCTGAGCTTATCATTCTGTAATTGAAATAAGCCTCCGCAACAACCAATAATACTGAAAAAATAACCAGTACATAGGAATATTTACACTTTTCAAAATCAATTTTCAGTTTATTCATCAGAAAGCCAATTGTTAAAAAGGGAAAGCATACAAAAAGGAAATTCCTATACAAAAGATAATCATTCAAAAGTGAATCTGATTTAGGATTTAAGTGATGCAAATTTCCAAAAATCTGAATTATATATCCTATTCCGAAAAGAAGAAAAACCAAAACTGACAGCAAAATCACTTTCTGATTTCTTAACAGAAATAAAATAATTCCGGAGAAAAACGTTCCAATTAAATACCACAAATGATGGTACCCGAAAATTGCAGTAAGCCAAACCTGATCGTTATCTTTCCAATACGAAATATAAACCAGCATCCAGATTGCATATAATAAAAATGTTCTGAAAAGCCATTTTTGAAGTTTTTTGGTGGTATCAATATGAAAAAAATAGAATCCTGTAATGACTAAAAAAACAGGAACCGCAATCCTAAAAACACCATTAACCAAAAGGAAACTCATCATCGGATAAGTTTCTTTAAGAAAATTCATATGTAGAAACACGACAAATAATGCCAGTATAATTTTTAAAACATCAATGGTTAAGTTTCTACCCATAATCTACTGAAAATCAAATTATTCAAACAAATTAAATGATAATCTGCTGCGTTAATTTTTGCAAAAATAATTATTTAAATCGTATTTGTTATAATCTTCATAAAAGCTCTGATTTTAGATTCTCCTTTCTCTTCTCGCAATAAATGTGAATAGCACAAATCACTTCGTAATTTAAGAAGATTGGAGCAAAATGTATAACTATCTTTCCCATTTAATAATTCGTCATCATTTTCGTTGTAGATTTTGGCATCCTAAATATTCATACCAAACTTCTCCATCTTTGTTCTTATTGTTCCTTTATTTTCTTTTCGTCAATATATATTTAATTTTTTTTCCATTATTAAAATTAAAATCAATATAAGGACTTTCCCATATATAGCTTTCTTCATTAAAAGTAATAGTCCCAAAATTTTTTGTTTTTTCTAAAAGAGCACTTTCTGAACCATCTAAAAGTTTATCAAATGATAATTTCACAGTATTATCAACTATATTCTCATCACTTTTTAATAAATATTTTTCGAAAAGCTGATAGCCAGTTGCTTCATAAATCATAGAGTCTTTTGTAATACTAATTGAAATATCATAAGATTTCTCCCAATTTTTTTTATCTTCAAAATAGCTTAAGTAATAGTCACCATACCATTTTGTGAAATGTTATTATTTACATTATTTAAAACAGTACTTCCACAATCATCAGAACATTCAGAACATGGTTGTGTTATATTTGGTATTTTATTAACATATAAACTATCAATAAAAATTTCTCCATTAATTTTCCAGTACATTTTATCTTTTCCAACTTTTTCAAATATTACTAAACTATCTTTAGTACCTGGGATTTCATTATTGTATTTGTAGTTGGTTCTAAATGAAGTTTGAAGTTTCATATTTTTTACCGAAGTAATATTATAGCTATAATATTCTTGTGCCCAATTATGAAAGATACTATCCTTAAATATTTTATATTTCGGAATATTTGCGTCGCATGGCTTATATAATACTTTACGATTTTTTGTTTGACTTACTTTGAAAAATGTATGCCCTATAATTCCCTCAGGTATTTCATCTTTTAAATTATTTTCTTTAGGTTTATTTTCTTCGCAAGACATAATTGCGAAAGAAAATATCAAGCTAAATATTTTTAAATGTTTCATTTTTTATTTTAATTGTTTTATTAATATTCTCCTGTATGAAGGTGATCTTCAAGACCAAATGAATAAATAATCCCAATTAATCTGGAGCACCAACTTCCACTTTCAAAATATCCTTTAAAAACATCTAATTTTATTCGGTAATATATGATATGCGATTTAATCTTTATGGCAGTTCTACATTTTATTTCTTTCTTAGTTCCTGCCAACTTAGATTAAGAAATCTCTTACTTTTTATATAATATTTTTCATTTTCAAATTTTATACAAAAATCATTTATATCATCCTCATCACATTTTCCTTTTGCATGTATAACATTACCGATGATTGATAAACTATAATTTCCTTCGCACCAATAGTCTTCACTATTTTCTTCACCGATTGTTATTGTTCTTGACAACTAACAAAACTAATAAAGATTAAAAAAAATAATAGACGTATTTGTTTCATTTTTCTTTTATTACTATTCTAAACTAGAATTACTTTTGCATTATCGAATTTTATTAAATTTATACCCATTTCGTTCAATTTTTTCTTCTGCTTTTTTCAGAAAACCATTATATTTAAGATAAAAATTTCCACTTAGATTATATATTTCACCAATCACTTTTGAATTATTATCATAAATCTGATAAGTCTTCTTATTTATTTTCTTCGAAAATATCTTGATTTCCTTTTCTACATTCTGCCCATCTATCTTTAAGATATTATATTGTTTTTTAATTATAAAGGTGTATAATTCACACGTAGCAAAACCAGTATCATTTGTAGGAGTGCATAAATCTTTTTCATATTCTCCTTTAAAAATATAATACAAATCATTTTCTTTTTGTAATTTTTGCGAACTTGCTAATATTATTAGAAAACATAATAATAAAGAATACAGTTTTTTAAACATAATGTTCTATTTTAAAAAATCATTACAATTAATCTTTTCACTTTTAACATATGATACTCCTTCCTCATCGATTTCAAAAGTTTTAGTATATAAAATTCCTGATTTGTCTAAATAACCAACTTTCTTTTCTACAGCATAAGGGTAACTTTTATTTGAATAGGCATTGATACGTTTTACTAATCTATTTTTATCATAAATTAAAATATCTATACCTTTTTCTTTAGGTGAAGAATCATAATTTAAAGTTTTATAATATTTTATATAAAGTAATCTTCGATTTGCAATAGATATTGAATCAATTAAAAACAATGAATCTAATTTTTCTTTTTTGTTCATTAAAATCTCATTATATTTATTTTTATTAATAATCTTGCACTTGACCTCATCAAAAAAATCTAATTGTTCCATCTTTTTTTGATTTGCAGAGTCTTCTCGATTCATAGGTGGTGCTTCATCATAAACTTGAACATACCATCGTTTTGGAAAATTGAATAATGGCAAATTTTTATTTCCAATTTCTGTAAATTCAATTTTTTGTTCACTTTTATTTTTTAAGTTAAAGCTTTGATTAGTGTTCCTTGAGGATTTATTACACGCTAAAAGAAACAAGAATAAAATTGTAATATAACTTCGCATAATTTAGTTTTCTTTAATAATTTTAACTTTTGAGGAATCAAAATTTCCACTATGTAAATGATCATCATGTAAATCTCCTCCGTCAGATGTATTTTGTAGTTTTTTAAAATAAGAGTCGTTACCTACTTTTCTTTCTCTAAAATGGAAAAGCATCATTGCATTAATAAATTTTTGATCTGTTTCCAGATTCAAGAAATATTTTGTATCTACACTTTCTCCATTTACATGAAACTGACTCGGAAAGCAAGAACCCTCTCTGAAGCAAGAACCTGTTGTTTTAACTGATAAACCTGTTTGGGCTAAAGCTCCAATAAAACCTGCAAAATAGTTTGGTCCTGTATATTGTCTCTTTGTACCAGAAAAACTGTATTTAACGTATTTTACATTTTCTGGCATTTTAACCAGTTCAATTTTTTCTGATGTCGCAGCATAAAGTCGCCAGAATGTATCTCCCTTATTACTACCATATTCTGCAATATCTCCATTCTCATAAATTACTCTTCTTTGAGTTTGTCCTTCGTTTACAATATTATCAGATAAAACTTTTGAATGAGTTGGCTTAGCACGTAATTTAGTTTTACTAGGTAATTTTTTTGAAGTTGTATGCCATTCTGTAATACATATTTCATGTTCTTTATTATCTTTATCATGATAAACATATTTGTATTTTTGTGCATATTCTGGTTTTATTACTTGGGGAATATGTTTTTCAATTGTTCCGTTATCATATATATGAAATGTAACAATATCTTTAGCATTTATGTTTTCATTAGAATTATTGTCTGCATCACATTCATATATTTTAGCTTTATGTTGACCTCCTTTCTCATACCAACTTTCAATTTCTTTTCTCACCTCCCACATATAAGTTTTGGCTTCAACATTTTTATTATAACCTCTTTTATAAATCGTTTTCCCCTTTTTATCTTTCTTACCAGAATCTATTTTATTTTCCCATTCTCCTTCTTCTTTATGAAATGCAGGATTATTGTAATATGCTTCTCTGCTATTTGTCCATAGCACGTAGTTATCGTCATTTCCCTTCCCTGTTAAATTTGGCAAAAGAACACATAAATATAGATCCGTTAAGTTTTTAATTTTATCTTTCTTAAGAACTATATGTTTTTCAACATAATCTAGTTGATCCACAGCAGACATTTTAATTAAAGCAGATATGGTTGTTTTCAATGTTGAAGCTGCTGAATCTCCAAATTGGATTAAACCATAATAGCCCATTTTATTATCATAGGTATGATCAAAAGTTCCTATAGTTTCTAACGCCATCACAGCCATCAAGCGATTCGCTCCTTCATTCTTTTCTTGTGGTAATCCTAAATTTTTAGCAATTTGTACAACTTTCTTCCTAAATTCGCAACTAACTTTTTCTCCCCAAATCAAATCATATTGTTGACACACACAAGTTCCATTTGTCGATTGTTGTACTTGTTCACTTCCAACCGTCACCGCTCCAACATAACTTGCTTCTTTCAACAAATCACTTTGTGGCGTAAGAACTGTAGAACATAATATATCACTATCCTTCCCGTCTAATAATTCATCATCGTCTTCATTATAGATTTTGGCGTAGTAATTTTTGGTTTTCTTATTTTGTTTGGCATCTTTTAATTTGCTCCAATTAATTTCGGTAACTAAAGTTCCATCTTCGTTTACCGTTCCTGTAGCATCTAGTTCATCGCATTTTTGATCAAACTTATACCAAGGAATATTTTCAAATATCTTTACTTTCAGTTTCGTACCCTTTGGATAAGTAGTATTTGCATAGACATAACTTATAACATCATAATCTACAGGATTATGCCTTGCTCTTCCGTTTTGATCTCCTATAATAGCACGGTAAACTTCTTCTTTATTATTAACAGTAAGATTTTTTTCAGTTCCTTTTTTTTCTTGAACATCTGCTAAAGCAACATTCTGAAAACCTATCAACTTCGCTTTAGCAAAAAGCTTTACCTCATCAGTTATAATATTGGTGGTTTTTTCTTTGATTGATTCATCTAATTTTATTCGGTGATATGTTACTTGATTATTATTCAATCCTATTATATTAGCATTAGAATAAGCAAAGTCATTTCCACTTGCTCCATCGTTATCATAAATATGAAGTTCTATCTTTTCTCCTTCTATATTTTCACCTTTAATACAATAATCTACAGTTTGGCCCCAACTTGCACGACTTATTTCACTACCTCCGAAATCGTTCCAGAAACCTTCCGTGATTTTTGCTTCTACTATTGGTTCTGATTTTATAATACCTTTTTGAGAATTAATATAACATTTTACCGTTACTACTCCAGAAATTGTGGGTGTAAAATCTACATAATGCCCTTGAAATATTTTACCTCCTATATTCCAGTAGATTGTTTCGTTTGCAGCTAAGTTTTTAAATATCAAATCATTATTTCCAATACTAAAACGGGTGCTTTTACCCACTTTCAACGAACCACTTTTCTGATAGCTTACAATATCATTATGCTTCACTTCAAAATGCCAGTCATCTTCCTCATGTTTAGCTGCTGTTCCAAAGGCGTTTGCCATTTTACAATATGCTTCTACCACATATTTTTGAGGAGTAAGAAGCATATTTCCCGGTATGGTAATGCTTCGTCCTGTTCCTATTTGTATTCCATTAAGATTCCATTTTATTTCAGCAATTTCATCGCGGGTAATATCAAACTCGAGGTCATTGGCAATGAAATCATATCTCATTTTTTCAACATGAAATGTAAGAGGTGTCCCCGGACGAACGACTTCATTTGAATGACTGATGCCCACTACAGTATTGCTTTCTGTTTCTCCACTGAGTTTTTTGGTAATTATTTCTCCTGATTCAGTAGTATACTCCGCAACAATAGTATAAACGGCTTTGCTGTTTTGTGGTGTTAAGGTAAGATTCACCCCTTGAACTACTACATTTGTAAGCACATTACCTGCTCCATCTAACGCATACATTCTAAGACGAGTCTTTTCTTCTGAATTTCTTGGCATACGGAATTTCGCATTAAAACTTACAGGAAAATTTTGCCTGAATTTTAATTTCTTTCCATCTAGACGATTGGAAAAACTATCTGTTAAACATTCCAAATCATAAAGAACATTTTCTATCACTTCAATGTCTATAGAACATGTAGGATCGCATTTATCATATTTCCCCTTTTCAAAATCAGGGCTTTTAGGTTTTCCGTAGCCTTCTACACGATATTTTCCGTATTGCTCGAAACTTTGTGAAAACTCTGTTCCTACTTGAGCTCTAATTAATATTCTGCTTTCTTTTGATCCTTTATGATCGTTATAGACAACCCAAGAAGTCAGTTGTTTATTTCCTTTGCTCAATTGCGCTCCAAACTTTGCTTCTTCACCTTTGCGAAGATAAATAATTGGATGTTCTGCTTTATCTGTCTTTGAATTTTTAGGTTTAAAATTTTGCCTGCTTTCTATCTGATTAATTGATATAGAAGATATAGAAGGATATTCTGTTTTTTTCTTAGGTTGTTCTACTGCCGGATTTACCATTGCCAGTTCCAGCGGATTGGTATTGTCGGCATGAGCATTGGTTACAGAATCTGTCTGACCGTGTTTTTTGATGGTAATTTTTCCACCCGTTGTACATAGCAATTCGGAAATCTCAGTTAGCGATTTTTTACCTTGTACCTGTGTACTTTCATAAGATTTATTCCATTTTGGAGCTGCAGCTAATACACAAGGTAAATTTCCAGAGGAAGATGGTTTTAGCGTACATTTTCCAAAAGTTGCAGCAGGTGGAATAAAGGTTTTATCATCTTCTGTTGCCAAATATTTTCCTGATTGATCATTAAGCACAATAATATTATGGGTAGTAACTTGTAAATCTGCTGTTTTGGTTGGGTCTTCCGCTTTATCACAAACACATTTTGCACCATGCACCACAAAGTATTTACCATCGTGTTCTCCTTTGGCTGCCTTTTCCCGCTTTTTTTGTTCGTCTTCTTTTTTCTTTTCGTCTTGCTGTTTTTGTTCTGCTTGCTTTTGTTCTGCTTTTTCTTCATTTTCAGGAACATCTTTCTCTCCGTTAAGCACAGCAACTTCATCAGGTGGAGGCGTAAGTAATTCGGTATTGGCATACAGTGTATTGCCTACCTGTTTATTGAATCCGGCATGTTGATTATGATAATTTTTCAGATTATGCCAATCTTTCAGCCCTAATTTTTTTGCAATTGAAGAATAGGTATCCCCAGATTTTACAAGATAAGGAATTGGTTCTGCCATCATTTTGTGTTTTTAAGTGTTTTAAATATTTTTCAATGTTATTTTCTGCTCATACAGAAAAACATTTTCTACATCAATACATATATTCGTTTCTGATTTTTTTATTCTACCTGTTTTTCCAGTATATTCTGTTTTATGATAGAAGTCTGCAAAAAGCGGTACGTTTTCTTGTTTTAAATCGACGTTGTAATCATGCTTATGAATGTAATGAATAATGCTATCCATCACTTCTTGTGCATCTTGTATTTTGGGTTCATAAATTATTCTGTTAAGATTTTTATCATATTTTATTTCTCCTCTCCATGTGGAAAATCCTATTGGTAAAATGTTCCATTGGAGTTGATAAACTTTTCTTTGTTCAAATTTTTGCATTCCCAAGCTAATCACCTTCATAATAGAAAATTGCTTAATGAAACTTCTTAATTTATCTTCATTTTCTACAGCATCCAAAAAATTATTGCGAATATGTTTTATTCCATCTCCATGATACGCATTTTGTATCTCCTTGTCTATTTTCCTGATTCTTTCCTGAATATCACTAATATTGGTAACATACAATCGATATTCTTTTATCTTACATTTTAAAGGAAACATTGCGTCTACATAACGATGAGCAATTCCCAAAAATTTGGTATCTATCTTTTGTCCATTAATTTTGTAATCAGATCTAACAATCTCCGCATCGTACAAAGAACCCTTTCCTTCTTCCAAAAAAAGAGTGTATGTTAGAATAGTTTTATATTCTTGTACTCCTATCTTCAAAGTACATTTGTCTTCGATGAAGTAAGTGGAAATAGGTAATATTGAAGAAGAAGATGATGATAGTAGCTTTGCCATTTTCTTATAGGATGTTCATATAGACTTTTGATTATTTTGTTTTCTATTTTATATCAATCTGTCTTTATAGAGTGTGAATTATTAATCATCAATAAAGAAAAATTGCATATTATTGTTAATATATATAACACTAATAATATTACATTTTTAAATTGATTTTTTTGAATTTTCTTTATCACTTCTTAAACTTAATAATTGTTTTATATAAATTAAAGGATATATAAATATTATTAATATGAATATTATAAAAAGATAGGTCATTATTAAAGAAAAAATACTTTGCAAATTAATTTCTTCAATACCTTTGTTAAAATATTGATGAGCAGAATCGTTCCAATAATAGATAAAAGCAAGTACATTAAATGACACAAAAATACAAACTTGCGAATTGTATATTGTTTTCCAGTATTTAATTATTATTTCTTTTATCATTGATTAAATTATTTAATTTATTTCCCTGCCACATAACCAAAATAACCATCTTTGAAAACAGCAAAAGACATTACCCAGGTTTTATTGATATTACCCCAAGTGAAAACATTGACACTGATTTCTTCATTACTTTCATCTAAAGAAATACCTCTTAATCCAACCCAATGACTAGGAGTAGAAAAAATACTTTTTTTATTATGTTTAAAATTGTCTACATTAATTAAAAGACCTATACTATAACCTGTTTTCAATAAATCTAATAATTCTTCGGCTGAGCTTTTTGTGCTTGACCACTTACTAGTTGCCAAATTAGTTTCATCTTTAATGTCTGTATATGCAAGTATATTTTTCATCATTGCTTCAACCTCGTGTGGTAAAGTTAGATCTGTACCCCTTTCTGTAGAAATATGATTTTCATCTTTTAAATTCAACACATTTTCATTCAATAACTCCACTTTATGACTTGTTATTTCTTAATTTTCAATGAAGATTTTGAATCCAATACTATAAAAGAATCTTCCCCTTTTATAATTTGATCATTTACTGTAGCATTGATTTTATAGAAAATAGTATATCGTCTTCCTAAAGTAAATGTTAAATGGGTAGTATCTCTAATAGTTTGAATTTTTTTAAATTGATACTTTAAACTATCATTTATTGTTAAAACAATATCCGAATTTATTTCTCCCTCATTTTTGAATTTCGGAGTTAAATATAATATTTTTAAAGATTTGTTATTCTCTATAATAAATTCAGAATTTTTTGATTCAACTATTTCCAAGTTACTCCCTTTTTTATACTTATAAAAATCAACTTTTAAAGAGTCTTTATCTGAATTCCAATTTTTTATCATTATTGTACTGAAAGAGTCATCTATGGTTTTATATTCATCACAACTAAATAAAATAATACAAAATAATAAACAGTAAAATTTAATAAACTTCAATATAACCATAATAGTTTGATTTAAATGATTTTACAGAAATTGTATTGTTCCCCAAAAGAAAAACACTATCCTTATCCCACATAGGTTTTCCTTTTTCATTTTTGTAATCCACAGGGTTATATCCCCACGTAAAAATTCTAAACGTTAATGACTCAACATCATCTAATACTGAAGTAACTTTGCTATTTTTATCAAAAAACTGTAATCCTCCTTCATAAACTACCCAGTGTGAATCATTTCCTATATCTACAACAGAATTATAACTCGATTTATTATCAATCATATCGGCATCAATCATCATCAAAATAGTATGTCCTAATTTGTATGCTTTATCAATATTTTGTAACTCTTCTAAATCACTATTTGAAAAATAATCGTGAATTCTTGCTGAAACTAATCTTTTTTTATTATTAATAGCATTAAAACCTAAATTATGCGAAATAGCATTGCTAAATCCTGCAACTTCTTTACATATTCTAGTTAACATGTCTGGCCAATTTACGGCTTTCAGCATATCAATACGACCATCTTCAAATCCTTTATAAACAAATTTACTATCTAAACTTTCTTTGCTTCGCGTTGTGGCTAATACAATCCAGTCTATCTCAAACATTCCCATAGCAATATAGTTGCTATCGGTAGTTTTAACATCATACATACCTAAAGCCTTTTCGTGTGGTTTAATAGTGTATTTTCCTATTGAATGTTCTCCAGTTCTAAATAGATTTTGTGCTAATTTTTTATATTCTTTTGGGTCTCGTTTTAACATAGCATAATATAATGCCGCCATCCCGCAAAGAGAACTGCTTCCTTGTTTTATTCTCCAAAAGTCCTTAACACGATCTTCAATTTGCTTATAAACAACCTTTCTATCAAACCATCTAAATCTATTGTGATGCCATATTTTTAAGTACCCTTCAGAATCTTCATCATTAATATAGGCAATGAGATGCAAGGTTCTTCCGCATATATCTTTGTTATTCATATGAAGATTATATTCTTCTCCTGTAACTTTTGATGTATGCTCTATCCACTTATTTTGGGAAAGACTGTGATAACGATACTTCCATTTTATTGTTTTTTTGTCTATAGGAACTCCATTCGTGTAAGCATCTACTTTAAATTTATACGTCTTTCCAAAAACAATTCCCGATTTAGGTTTAATTGTTCCTAAATTGTCATTTGCAGCGCCACCATCTAATTCGGTCAAAAGCTTAATGCTTTTAACCTGTGTAGGCTCAATTCCCTTTCTTTGAATAGGTTTTTTCTTATCATATACTAATCCTGGTGGCATACTAATTCTTTTTGTAGGGTTATGTAACAAGATTACTTATTATCAAAATCGAGTTTAAAATATTTCCCTTTTTGTTCAAACAAAAAAGTCATTAAAAGACTGTCATTAATATTTATTATTTCATATACATAGTTTTCCAAATTTTTATGATAACCCAACTTATCTATCTCTTCTTTTAATAATCTCATTTCCTGCATTGTAAAATCTACTTTATCAATTTTCAAAATACTTTTTCCTGAATTTTGTTCTTTTATATTTACTATTAATGGGAAATTTGTAGATTTTATTTTGGGAATATGGATATCTTTTATACGAAAATTATCTTCATCTAATTCGTATTCTATAAGTAAATTCTCCGGCCCTCTTTTAAAGCTTTCTACAGCTTTATAAAATAAAATATTTTCCGCAGAAGTAGGAAGACTTTGAGAAGATATATATATATAGGCTTCTTCTTTAGTAAGATTTTGTATATGATGCATTATTGAATCTCTTACTTTTTTTGATTCTTGAATATCTTTTTCTGCAAAATCATTAATTTGTTGTATACCTTTTATGTTATCTTGATAATTAAAAACATAATTTGCATAAACATCATTCATTGAAGTATATTTAATTTCCATATTTTTTTTATTTTGCACACATGAAATATTTGATAATAAAAATATTATCCATAAAACTTGTCTCATAAATCAATATCAATTATTACAGCAAATGGCTGATATTTAGTTTTGTCTTTAACATTTTTAAAATGCTGTAAACAAAACATAGCAACTAAACCAGGTATCCATTGTTTTACCATTCCACTAGCTCCTCCATCTTCCCAGCCTGCTCCAAATGTATCAAGAAAAGACACTTTACTAATTTCAACATCTATCTCTTTACTCTTCTGGAATTGATAAATCTTATAACTAGCAATACATCCCTGAATTCCACCTATAAAAGCTGCTGCTTCATTAACAAAGGGATTGTATATTGCTTCGGCAGGGCCATAATATGGAAGTTTTGTAGAAAACTGATATATATTCGTTAGTGATTGATTTATATATTTTTTTTCTTTATATCTCTTTTTTAATTCTTCTTTTAAATTATTCAGAAAATCTTTTTTAAATCTTCCTGAATCTTTCACTTCATTAGATGGATTGGAGCCAACCCCAAATACAAATGGAATTCCTTGTTTCGAAAAGAAATGATTCGCTAAATCCCTTCCATTTTGACCAAAACCATCTTCAACATCTGAAAACCCAACTAAAGTACCTTTAAACTCTGTCTTTAAATAAGTCTCTGTATAGCTTTTAGTTAAATCCACATTAAATATATCATAATCAGACATTCCATTCGCTTTCATCATTTCTTTATTTGGGTTATCTCCAAATTCCCAGTCATAACCACGATGTCCTTTATTATTTACGATAACAGTTTTACCGTGCTCATTAATCCAATACCCCTTCTTGACTACACCTTCGTCTACGAGAATCTTAATATCTTTTTCTTCATATTCATATTCATATTCATATTTATTATCATCATCTTTACTTTCTTTCCCAAATCCTTGTTTTACAACTCTCTTTTGGCTGGAAAGCTCCAAATTTTCATTCAAAGCATCAATAATCACCTCTTCAGACTCTTCATAAGAAACTTTACTGATAGATTTATATTCATTTTTAACCTGAATATTAATGTTTTTAGCATTTTTTATAATAGCCATACCATACATATTTAGTGTGAATTACCCTCTTCTCCACTTTGGGATTTTACTGTTTTTTCACTTTGTAAAATCATATTTTCTTTGGTACTTACTACTGTAACCTTTTCTGCATACGAATCGCTTTTTTTAGATTGAACATTTCTCTCGTTTTCAGAGATTTCCGTTCTCTTATCAGATGATTCATGGATGTTTCCTGTTGCAGATTGCATAATATCTTTTCCTGCAGTGTCGATCATATTAATTCCTGCGCTGGAAACAATATTAACTGTTGCTGTAGATAAAATATTTTTCCCTGCCGTCATAGAAATATTCTCTCCCGCTGTAAGGTTCATATTCTTCGGTGCATTCACATTGATATTTCCATTACCATCCATCAGATAAGTATTCCCGCTTGGATCTTCTATAAAAACAGAACCCTCCGCATCATTCAGAATAATCTTAGTTCCACTTCTCGTATGAATCACTTTCTTGTCATTTCCACTCGTGTGATAAGAACTCGTTTCACTTCCGTTGTAATGCGTTCCCATCACAAAAGGCTTCTCAGCGTTTTGGGATTCATGACCTACCAAAACTTCCTCGCCAATCTCCGGAATAAAATGAAAACCTTTTCCACTTCCGGAATGCGGTTGTATCAACCTAATCCAAGGTGATTTCTCGCCTTTATTTTCCTGCCAAGAATACTGAACACGAATTCGTCCCATTCCCATCGGATCATTATTATCAACCACTCTTGCAGGTTGTTTCTCTCCAATAGGCAATGCCTCATTATTTTGATAAGGTGCATTAAATAAATCAGGAATTCCTGTAAATTCATTATAATACGTATTACCATCATGGTAATGCGTGATTGCTATAATACGGTAAGTTTCCATTGCTTTTCCGTTAATGTCGATAAGCTTGGCTCTTCCGCCTATTTTGAGTTCAGGATCTTTGCTTTTGCCTTTTACCTGAACAAGATTTTCTCTGTTTTCTTTTTCACGTCTTGTTGCTTCTTGTAGCTCTTTATCTGTACTTTCTGATATTCCGGTATGGTTTAAAAGCATATCCGGAGTTTTCTTGTACACATTTTTAGATGCATTAATTGCAATCGCCTGAAAAGGATTTTCTTTGTATTGTACCTGTGATGAAGAACCCGATTTATCGGTTTTACTTCCTGCCTGTACATCATAAGTATGATAATTAAATTCCTGTGGACGGATGTTCATTTCTAGCTCCACATCTATCAAATCAATATTTTCTTCCAAAGTCACAATCGGTTGCACTTTATTTCCGAAAACCATTTGCTGGCCGTTGTAGTAAAAATATTCACCATATCTCGCAGCGAGTCTTTTGATAAAGCCGTAATCGGATTCTTTGTATTGTACGGTATAAGGAAGGGAATATTTGGTATTGGGATTTTCTACCAGCACTTTTGCTATTTCAGGATATTCTGAAGTAGTTTCTTTAATGATCTGTTCTAAAGTTTTATCTTCAAAACTTTGGCAGTCTTTTCCGTTTTCCAAAAGAATACTTGGTGCGGAACCTGTAATGAAAAGCTTTCCGTAGCCATTCTCTTTTTTATTTCGGATATTGGAAATAATTCCCGTAAACACATTTTTTATTGCTCCGAAACGATGTAGATTGATGGTTAAATTTTTACCTAAAATATTTTTAGAATTTTCCATTACATAACCCTGAAAACTGTCAAGCGCATCATCCGGAACAGTAATGGTAAAACTATCGTGGTCATTTGTTTTTTGATCCAGATGCAAAGAAAAGCCTGATTTGTCCAGAAAAGCCTTCCCATCTAATGTTAAAGTACAATAGACTAACGGACTGGTTATATCAGCCAAAAAATCTTTAAAGGTTTTGGAAGAAAAATATTTCTTAAGATCATCGGGATGATTCAGCCTGCCATTGCTCATCGCATCTGAACCCTGTTGAAAACCATTTAACATTTCATCTGAATATATTCTTTTAGACATATCGAAAGATTTTAGAATGTGAATATAAATTTGTGTTTTTTATTTTTTTACTCTTTCCACGATTTTTCGTGAGTGGCTCCGTTAACATCGAATTTCTTGGCAATCAAGTGCATTTCGATTTGTAGAGGCTCTGCATTGACAGAATTAAAGTGTTCTGCAAAATTGATACAGTAAGCCTTCTCAAAATTGAGTTCCTGAAGCTTGCTCATCGCATCTCTCCTGAAAAAAGTAATTGTTCCGTTTTTGGTTTGGTTGTGATCGAGCATCCAGCCTAAAAGTTCAGGATTTCCTGTGCTTTCGATACGGATGAAAATTTCTCCGCCTTGTGGCATTCCCTGTGGTTTTCCCGTTCCATCGGTAGCTTGTGAAAAGCTATATCTACACTCCAAAATATTGTAAGTGTTGCCGTCTAGTTCTAATTTGGATAAAAAGGACATATTTCTTAATTGTTTATTGGTGGGTATCAGTTAATCAAAACCGACTATTCTATTCTTATGGTATATTCTTTTAGAATAAAAGCTCTACTTTTTAAAATAAAACTAAAAAATGGGCAACAATTAATTATTGCCCATTCCTATTAATTTACAAAGAACCCGGCCACTCATTTTCATAAGCACCACTTCCCAATACAATCTTTCTTGCAGAAATAGTAAACGTTTCAGTTAATGGATTTTCTCCTGTAGAATCAAAGTTTTCCTTGTGCTTTACCAAATATCCTTCAGTGAATTTTAATTCTTTCAATGTTGCATCACTGTCTCTTTTAAAGAAAACTACACTTCCGTCTTTTCTTTCGAATGAATTGGTCATCCACTCGAAAAGATCTGTAGAACCCGTGCCTTCTACTACGACATCAATCTTCCCCCCTCTCGTTACTGTTGATGGTCTTCCTGTTGCATCAGTTTCCTGAAACAATCCGTAACTTACGTTTAGTGCCGTGAATTCTTTTCCGGCTACTTTGAATTTTGCTTTAAATGACATAATTTTTTATATAAATGTGTTAAATATTTAATGAATTTGAATGATTATTCTAATCCCTATCTAATCATATAACTAGATTTAAACAGATTAAAATGAATGAAAAAATAACGAAGAATTTATTAAAGAGTCCACTCGTTAATGTGATTGGCATTACCCATTTCAATTTCTTTTGCAGAAAGAGTGAATGTTTCTGTTAATGGGTTTTCTCCTGTAGAATCGAAGTCTTCCTTATACTTCACAATATAAGCTTCCTTGAATTTTAATTCTTTCAACGTAGCATCGCTGTCTCTTTTAATGAAAACAAGGCTTCCGTCTTTTCTCTCGAAAGAATTGGTCATCCACTCAAAAAGATCTGTGGCTCCTGTGCCTTCTACTGTAACGTGGATTTTACCGCCTCGCGTAACAGAAGATGGTCTTCCCGTTGGGTCGGTTTCCTGTAGCATTCCGAAATCTACAGCTAAGATGTTGCGCTCGATACCGGCGGCTTTGAATTTTGCTTTAAATGACATAATAATATATTTTAAGGTTAAATATCTAATAATACCAATAATGGAAATATACCCTCTGTTTTTATAAATATATTGTTTTTACAATGACCAACAAGGGAATATATTTTTATCAAATATATAAATTATTCTAACCTAAACAAATAAATTTTCAACAACAAAAAATAGCTTAAATTACAAATAATCACAATATAATCAATAAAAAGAAAATATATTTACAAATAAAATAATGAAATTAAAAATTATATTAAATATAAAATATTTAATTATTATTGATTAAAGTATTAAAATAATTAATTTATGTTATTATATTAATTAGCAAATATCTTAATTAGTAATTGGATTAAAATATTATTCCTCCAAAAGAGAAAATTAAAATTTGAAATAAATTTTTAATAATGATATATATTTAAATAAATAAATTTTAATCTTTTGCTATTCTAAGCATAGTATTTTTTAACAAAAAGCGTGGAAAGAAAACCTCCCCACGCTCAAACACAAATAACGAACAATAGAAAGTATGGCATAAAATCATCTTAAAAACAATTTTAATGCTTTTAATTTTCTATTTCCATTTATTTTTCAAATTATTTCTGCTCGTATTCTGTTTCCCACTCATTTCCATCATCGCCTTTATGTCCATCCATTTTAATAAGGAAGTTTTTAGCAGGGAAATAAGGTTTCATATGAATATCTAAATGAATTCTGTCTTTCTGCACAGGATCTTGCTCAAATTTTCTGATTTCGAAGTTTTCAATCAGCTTACCAGGACCGGTAATTCCGTCAAGAAAACGAACAATCTGATTCATAATTTCCTTTCTTGTAACCGCTGTAAAGTTTTCAAATGCTCTTCTGTTTAAGAAATCCATCAAAACTTTAGTTACATAATCGAAAACTCTTACAACAGAATAGGTTTGAAGTCCTAAATTATCTCCATTAAACAAAGTTTTACCAGAGAATGCCATTACTTTTCCGTACTCGTTTACCATTGGGATCAATCCAAGATTTTCAAGATTGGCAATTTCACTTTTCTTCAAATCGAATTTTACTCCATCAACTTCATTGATTCCTCCAAACTTTTTACCTGCAGTAACCTGAGACATTAAAGTGTGGTAAATTTTCCCTGCTAAAGCTGCAGAAGGCGGAATAAATAAATCCTCAGTTTCGTTAATTTCTTCGAATCTTCCTCTTCCAACCAACCAGTTGCAAGTCATCAAAACATTGGCTCTGTAAACATCTCCACCAGTCAAATAAGCCTGATCAAACATTTCCATAACATCATCCGGTTCATCAAGATGTTCAAAATCGGTAACCAACATCACTTTATTTTCGTGAGCCAGTTTCGCCCATTTTTCAACCACTTTATTTGATCCTAAATATCCTGGAATCACCAAAATTCCATAGTTATTTTTAAGATCTAATCTATCGTAGTTATCTGATAATTCTGCGTGAATGGTATCAATAAACCTTGTGTTATCAAGATCTTTTAACTGCTCCAAATTAGCGTTAACAACAGTAATATTTTTTACTTTATCAGATTCTGTATTCTTATAAAATAAAGCAGCCGTTCTGTAATTAGCTTCCAATTCTCTTGTGATATCAACTGCTTTTGATAAGTTTTTAGAAAGTAAATCTTCGGATGATTTTCTTTGATCTTCGCAGTTAGCCACCATATCTGTTAAAGATTCGTTATTGCTAATTACATTTGCCCAAAGTTCAAGAGTTTTCTTCAGCGTTTCTCTTTCTTTTTCTTTACCTAATTCTGTAAGGAAGATTTTTCTTCTCGCTTTTCTGTCTGGATTGATGTTTTGTACACCTTCAATAGAAGTTTCCAATAAATCGAAACCGCCATATCTTGCTAATTTATTAAGGTTGCTTTCTAATGATGCAGTTCCTCTTTTTTGTTCAAGTACGGGAGCAACATTTGCCTGTACTGATTCTTCTTGCTTTGCCATAGTTTGTGTTTTTAGTTGTTATTTGTCGTATTATTGCTTTCCAACTCTTTAATTAAAGATTGAAGAGTATCTACCAATCCTTTTTTAGCATCAGGATCTTCCAAAGCAGCCTTTAGAATTTTGTTTGTTTTCAATTGCTTGATAATTTTTTGGTACTGATCTTTCTCCGTTTCAAGACCACTTAAAAATCCGCTCTGTCCTGTAATTCCTTTGGTACCGAAATCACCCAAGTTTTTGAATTTTAAGTTTTCCATTTTCACAGATCCTGCTGCGTCTTCAAAATCTACTTTTATTTCAGGTTTGAAATGCTCAAAAACTTTGTCAATAGTAGTAAGACCTTCTACCAATTCTGGTTTTACAGGATCTTCTGCTGTAAGTTTTTGTGCTAAAAGCGTTCTGTTTTGAGGGATTTCGAAAATCGCCTCACTCGCATCTAGTGGAACTTCATTCCCACCAATTCCTTTGTTTGATAACATAGTGTGTTTTTTTAAAGGGTTAATAATTGTGTTTAGTTTTGAATATCATAAAACTTTTTTAAGTGATATTTTTATTTTTCAAAAATTCTGTAAGGATATATGTTTGCCGAGGCATTTTTTAGTTTTAATAAAAAACTTTCACATAAATAATCCCATTCCGAGTCTTTTATTGAGTCTTTCACATCCGAATTTCTGACTAAATAGATGTCAATGGTTCTGCTAAATCCTCCTTTTAAAGAAACTTCTTTTTTAGTTCCTTTAGAAACCTCAACATCCTTTATGGTATTTTTAAAATGATTTAATCCAAAAATTCTTATATCCGCCACTGTCACAATTCTACCTCTTGTTAACAAAGAATTTCTGTATTCTAAAATTTTATCTTGTGGAGACAAACTCTTTCTACCACCGGTTGATGATTTTATCATTACTGCTGTTTTATCCAGCGTTACAGCATTAGAACCTTCAACTGTTAACACTGTAGCAGGTTTAATCTCATTCCCTTCCTCTGCAGTTGTGAGCCAGTAAGAAATATTACAGGCTATTTCAGAATCTTGCGAATCTGCAGTTATAACTAGATATGGATTATTGGCTTGTGAAAAGCTTTTTTCTTTCGCCAATTGATGTAATGCCGCAACATTTTGGTTAATTTGTCTCAATGTTTCTTTCGCAGAATCTCCACCAATCCCAGAAAATGCAGCCGTTTCATCTTTGATAAGTTCTAAAAGATATTGCAACAATTCTGAAGCTCCTCTCTGATCAAATCTCGACACTCCACCTTTTCTTAAAACTGCAGAAATACCATTGTTTTCAGCAGTATAATTTTTCACATCAAACCTTCTTCCTCTGTCATCCGACACATAATCGAGATCCAGGAAATAATCATCAGATTGTATCGGAATAATATTAAGTCTTCCCGTAACTCTATGGTACGACGATATATTATGAATATTCACAACAGGAATACAATTGAGTGTAACACTCACATTTTCCAAAACTTCGCTTACAACAGCTTCAGAAAATTTGAATTTCAGCCAAATAATATTATCGTCTTCTGAAAGCTTATTGCCCTTAAAATATTTTTCAAAAAGCTCTTCTTTTTCAGGTTTATCAGCATAGGATAACTTTTCTTTTAATGTGAAAAAATTAGAAAAATAATACTGATTGACATCTTTATAAATATGCTCTAAGTCTGAATAATTCTTTGTAATAATATTTTCAAGATTAAGACCTTCCTTATCTACATTATACCCTTCTTGTAATGAAAATTCTTTTTCTCCGAAATAAATTTTTGCCTGCCTGAAATAATAAAAAAACAGTTCTTTTTGATAATTGTTATTAATGTCGATATGAAACATCAGATTTTCAATATCTGTCTTTTCTTTGCAGCGAATTCCTACCCACATTTCTCCTGAAGGAATATGATGATCAGATTTTGTCAATAAATCTGTAAAAAAGAAGCTTTCAATATGGTTTAAAGTATTTCCGTAAGCAATATATTCTACTTTTGCTGTGATTAACTTCGCTTCAATAGTCGGACAAAAGAAAATATCTTTACTTCCGCTTTCACTTGGATTGTAGACATTATGAATACGTTTACTGGTCTTAAAATGACTGTATAATGATATTTTAGACTGATTTTCTAAAGGAAAAATCTGAATTAAAGATCTTGAAGGAATAACTCCCGAAACCTCTTCCGGAAACATAATTTCGAGAATTCTTTCTATAATTCTTGAGCGTGAACTTTCAAGCTCAAAACCTAATTTTTCAAGCTCAGAAGCAGTTGCAGAAAGAAGTAGGCTCACAATCGGGTCAAAGGAAGTTTCAGCCTCCAATTCATTATAACCCCAAAGTCTTGCGGCTCTTCTTAATATTCTATCTTTTATTCTTTCCTGATTCATTTCGTGTTTGTGTTTTAATATGAAAGAGGTCCTACAAAAAATGAGTTTTGGAAAAGAAAAGGTCTGTTGGTTTCCAAAACCTGTCCTTTTACAGAAATTACGACTCTTTTTTTCATTCTTCTTTTTCCGATAGTTCCGAGATTATGATCTTTTACTGAAACCTCCACATCTTCCAAAAGAAGTCTTTTCTCGTGCATCACAATTGCTTTTTTCATAGAATTCACAATGAATTCTTTCAAGCTGTTGTCGGTTTTAAGAAGATCAAAATCCATTTCCCAAATTTCTGTTCCAAAAGTTTCATCAAACTTACATTCTCCCATAGCGGTTGTTGAAATCAGAAAAATCTGTTGACTTATAGAGTTGTCAATAGAGATTTTTTCTGCATCTTTTTTATTGACAATCGCTTCGAAATCTATTGGGATTTTATAGTAAATTCCTTTCATCGTTATTTGATTTGTGTTTTAATGCTAATTTATTTTACAAATAAATCATTCTCTTAATATTACCTTTATCATCATATTCAAAATTCTTTGCTACTTTATTTCTTCTAATAATTTGCAATTCAACTTTTGGTGTAAGTTTTAAAAATTTTTCACGGTATAAAATGTCTCCAATAAAGCTTTTCCCATCATTATTATCAACAATCATAAAATATTGAGTGATCTGATTTTGCTTTTCAAATTCATTGATATTTCCTGAGTATACTATTATATTTTGTCCATTCCCGGAAAGCTGATAAACCAATTTATCTTCACTTATGCTTCTATGACGTGAAATGTCAAATGTTTCGATACTTTCCAAAAGCGGCTCGTAAGCAATATTTTCATATAAAAAAGAAGTTTTATCAAAACGCTTAATTCCTAAAAATGATAAAAAACTTTTCTTTGTTGTTGTCTTCACAAAGCTCAACGTATCTCGTGTTACCTGATAAGCTTCTGTTTCATTGGTTTTGTCGTCTGTAACAGTTAGTTTATACGTAGGAACTTCAATTTCTTTATTATTTATTTTCAAATGAACTTTTCCTACTTCCTGTTCCGAAATAATCATTGATATTGTATGTTTGCGAAGTCCGGAATCTGTTCGCACAATAATTTCATCTCTTTCACCTTCTGATGAAGAATTTTTGCTTATTCCAAGATTTAAATTAAGTTCAGGAAGCGGACTCATTTTTTTTCTTTTTTAATTTTTACTTCGTCAGTTTTTTTAATCTTATAAGCCAACAAACAATCTAACTGATTATCAATATCCAGATTTTGAACTTCACTTACATACAATTCGTAATTCTTCTTATAAGTATATAATTTAATCAGGTCAATATCATTTAGCCTTAACTTTTCAAACTCCTTTTTGCTAAGCTGTTTTGCAAAAAACCCATCGCAATTCAAAGAAAAACCGTTTTTATAGGTAACAACCTCTCCTGTTTTAAAGAAAATATCTAAAACCTTATCTTTTTTCACACAAACATTTTTATCTAAAACCTGAATGTACATAAAGACTTTATTTTTTCTTTTTCCAAGTTGCAAAGTAGCATACACATAGTCGCTGTTGTTCACTCTGAGATGTAATGCAGGCGTACTTGCAAACTGTTTTTTATCGAGTTTCTGCTTTGTCTGCACAATTCCACAATCATAACTCGGAACTGCTTCTAAGCTATCTGAAACCATTTTCTCTTGAGCATTTGCCGAGAAAAAGCCAATAAGAAAAATAATAAATATGAATATTGATTTCCTCATTTTTCAATTATTGAGCCTGATACAATTGTCTACAAACATCAAGGTCTGTTCTTATTTTATCATATTCTGCCTTCAAAGTTTTATTGATGGTACTCAAACTGTCCATTGTCATTTGATTTCCTGATAATTGCTTTATTTGTTTTTTAGCATCAACCAAATCTTTGAATGTCATGATGGTATTATTATACATTATTTTATTCTTCAAAGTATCTTTCGGAAGCTGTTTGTACATATCTGCTAAAATCGACAATGATAGTTTTTCATTAAAAAAATCATTCTGCCCGGGAACTCCGATTGAATCTACAGATGCTTTTACTTTTTCTAACTGGAAAGAAAACTTATCCTGAGTTTCCATTTCTTTTTTCATTCTTGCATTTTCTGTTTTCAGCAAACTGTTTTCTTTGAAAGGGAAATAAGCATTAAAAAATACGGCAATAAGCAATACAATAACGGTAATAACGAAAAACAGGATGAAAAAGGAAAATGCTCTTGAGCGTTCTTTTTTATTAAGGACTTCCATATATATTAATAAGTATTATCGATGAGCGATAAATGATGAGTGATAAATAAATATTTATTACAAACATCAATTATCATTTATGAATTATCATTGAGGTTTTTAATCAGCTAAAAATGTTCTGCTTCGTTTCGCATGAATTACAGAATCTCTGTCGTCTGTATTTTCAGAAACGAATATGCTTCCGTCGCGTTTTTTACCAATGTAATCCAACCTGTTCAGAACAGAATACAAATCTTCAAGGGTTTTCATAAACGTCTGAATCTTTGTAATCGTAATATCCATTTGATTATGATTATAATCTGTATTAATGACTTCTGAAAATATTGTTTCAAAATGTCCCTGACTTACATTGCACCATTCAGCAAAATAATTAAGTAATTCTTCTTTTCCAGCTCCAGAACGGGCATCAATAAAGTTTTTTAAAACTCTTGCTAAAGCAACCACAGACAACAGCATATTTGCCGGAGCAGTATGTGGAGAAAGCCATCTGAAACGATTGATTTCCTGCCCGAGATAATTTAACGTTTTATCTGACATCAAACCCATCATTACAGCCAAAGAATTATTCTGTTTTTTAACGTGGATTTTTTGTTCTATTTGTACCGCATACAACTCAATTTGTCCATAAAAACGGTCAATCTCTACGTATAAATCTTGTAATTTTTTAGAACTTGTAATACTTACACAGGGCGGAATGTAGTTTTCATCAATTCTTGATTCAGCAGCATTTACCAATATTTTACCTATCGTAAGATAACCCGTACCAAAACCAAATGTATTTTTCAGCTCTTTTTCAGGAATAAGATTTAAAGAATATTCCGGTTGTGTATAAGGATATCTTGGCGGATTTTCTTCAGGATCTGGTTCGCCGAAAGGTGTTCTTTTAAAATGATTAACAGAAAGACAAGCCATTAAAACAATGCTTTCATTATCTTTTATTTCATAAACTGCTTCCGGATATGGAATTGATAAGTTAATCGCTTCGGAGCTACCGTTTCCGATGTCAATTCTTGATCCACTTGGAGTAATTGCATGACATTCTTCTACTTTTATCCTGAGTAATTTATGATTGTCAATAATCAGGCTCAACTTGATGGAATCATTTACAGGCAACAATCCGTAATTGATCATCGAAGTATGAATTCCTACTGAATCTCTTACAGAATCACTCACAAAATCCTGAACGTCTGCAAAATGGTTTTTATTGATCTTCATCCCGTCTATCCAGTTTACGGGGAAGTGATTTAGCTTTTCGATCATGGTGTTTATTTATTTTTTTTTAATTTGGTTTATAAAAATTTTAGTTTTTTCTTCGAAATGTAAAAGCTATAACTAAGAGAAGTAGAGAAAGTCCTCCAACAATTGTTGTAAAAAGCCATTGGTTTAAAAAACTATTAATTTTAGCATCTTGCGGATTTTCTTTTGAGTAGACAATTTCAACCTGACTACCAACCGAATATGGTTTAGAATTGCCATGTCCCACATTTGATTCTACTTGTGTAAGTCGATTTTGAAGATCTTTAAATTCGAATTTTGGGTAGTAATAAGTAGTACTTTTTGTCGTTCTTTTGTTTCCATTTTTCTTCGTTTCTTTCTCAGAGGTAGTTCTGTAAGAAATGACAGTTGCTTTTGTTGTGATAGCATTTTCTAAAAATGTATATTTATTATATCCCATATACACAGCTATACCTAAAAGAATCAATCCTATTGATAATAAACCTTTATTCATTTTATGTTTTTTGGATTTTATTTATTCTGTTGTAACTCGTTCGTTATCTTTTTCTTTATCATATTCAAAGTCAGGAACTTCATTCACATTTCTATCTTCAGAAATTTTCAGCTCATCAGATCTCATACAAAATACGACGCTATTTTCTTCAATTCCGTTCATATAAAGCGTGTATTCCGGATCTATATATTTTGTAGATTCGTACCATTTTGGCTGAAGAAAGAAAACCCAGCTGTAGAGTCCGTTTGGTCCTTCAATTTCAATCTGATCTTCAGAATGTCTTTCATTATAATCGATAACGAAGTTGTAAAATAATCTTCCAAAATCTACTCTTGTCGGTCCTTTTGCACGATAAACACTATATTTTTTTGCATGACGGTCTTTATCCATTAAAAAAGTAAAGACTACTAAATCTCTCATTTCTTCATCGCTAACCCCCGCCAATTCTTTATAATTTTCCGGAAACTGCCATGTTTTATATATTTTAGGAGGAATTGCCATGGCTTTATTAAATGTATCATTCAAAAATGTAGGAATGAAAAATACCAGAAAATGTCCCAACATTAAAAATGAGAAGTCAATTCCGTTCAAAAAAGTAAAAATAAGGGTGAAAGGAATTGCTGAATACATCACTGTTACCGCTGCAAAAAGATATTCTGTTCCGCTTTTATTTCCTCCAAATTTTTTGAAATAAGTTCTGTACATCGAACAATGTATAATTCCCATTATCAATGAACAAGCCTGATAAAAAACAAATTCGTAAAGATTATTATCCTGAAAAAGTTTGTTAAATCCTAAAAACGCAATAATTGAATAAATAAATACTACTGAAAATATGTACGTGTAAAATTTACCCTTATATTTCTGCTTAAAGTCTGGGACTTTTTGTGAAAAGACCATCGTAAGAATAATACTGATTGCTAAAAAAATAAGAATAGCAGCCAATATTTTGGGTTCAAATAAATTAATAAAATATTTTTTCAACTGTGTCATATACGTGTATTATAGCCTAATATTGAGTATTGTTGTGCACTAAATTCGAATTCCTGTTTTTCTTCCGGAAGCAAAATTGTAGTTTCTATCTCTACTTCGATTGGAAAAAAATATTCATAAAAAAGATCTACAAACTTTTTCATTGCACCATCATGAATATATTCTGAAAACCCTGAATTGACCAATGGACCAATCTGAAGATTAAAATGACTTGAATAATCATCATAACTATTCCCTGTTATAAGTTCCAATCCCAACCTGGCTTTTCCAAGTAAAATACTTTGCTCTTCATCCAGATATTTTTGATAAGCTTTGGTATTTGTACTTACTTTTTCTTCTATTAATGATGAAAGAATTTGGCAAGCTAAATCTACATTTCCTACTATTTTATAAGCATAAGGAAGTATTCTGATAAATTTCGAGACCAATAAAGGCGGAAGATCTCTGCTGATTCCCCAAAAATCATAAAACATTTCAGGAACCAAAAAACTATTTAGATCAGACAAGAAATCTTGTTCAAATCCCTCAATTTCAACTCCGTAGCTAAATATTTCATTTTCAAAAGGCTGAAAAAACTGTCTTGCTGCTTTTTGTTGCTTTTTTTGAACCTGATATTCTTTAATCATTCCATCAACATCTTTTCCGGGAGCATCATTTCTTGCCTCATGGTTTAAACTTTCAGGAAGCATATCGTACAAACTATCCCGTGAAAGCAATATGGTCAAGAATTGGTTTGCATCAAGATCATAATCTACAATCCCCGAATCTAAAACATCATACCTAAATGCTCTTGAAAACTGACCTTGTTTAAAAACGACATACTGCGATTCATTTATATCATTATTTTTCAATAGATTATTGATGATAACTTCGGCTCTGATGTCATTTTTCAGAGAAGTAATATGTTTCGCAAGATTATTAAGTTTTTCCATCGTTAATTCTTTGGTTTTAATCTTCCTGCAGCAACATATCTAAGCTGAAAGTATTCATTATTAAAATCATAGATGTTTAAACCATCAGATGTACAAGCTAATATTCTGTCATTATTTAAATAAATCCCAACATCCGAAATAGGATGTGTTTTATCATATCTGAAAAACAAAATATCTCCTTCTTTCAAAAAAGTTCTTCCTGTAAATAACTGAATTGATTTTGACCGAAAAATTCCATCTGGTGTTTTCTGAAAAGTTTCGCCATAAACATCGCTGTATAAAGACTGCACAAAGTAAGAGCAATCAACACCTTTTTTTTCCTCTAAAGTTTGTTTCTTATATGGAGTTCCTATCCATCGATCGATGTAGGAGTAGAGTTTATAGTTATCAACTTCCTTTGGCATGACCTCCATAATGATTGAGTATTTCTCTTTAAGGCGAAGTCCTTCGTCACTTAATTTTTCAACATTATCATCTACACGGGAATATTTAGAAACAAAACTATTCTTTACATCTTCGGTCTTTTGATTGTATGTTTCAGCTGAAAAATTATACGGAATCTCTTGTATATACTGTTTGCTGGTACAAGAGCATATAAAAAGCAGTGAGAAAGCAAATGCTGCTGATTTGTAAAATTGCCGTTGCGAGATCATTATTAAATCATTTGTGTTTGACAAATATATTTAAAAAAGTAATACAAAAAACATTTTTATTGCAAAAAAAAATTTGTCTATAAAAAAAATCATAGATATATTTGCGAGCAACACAAAAAACAAAATGAAAAAAAACAAGATTAATTTATTTTCAAATATCGATCCCAAGGTTTACATAAGTCTGGGAATTCTTTTACTACTAAGTTTAATAGTACTCATCTACCAATATACTCGACACGTTGATTGCGAGAACGCAAAATTCATTATTCATTCTGATGAATTTATGATAAATCGTGTTGTAGAATTTTACGATAATACTGAAGGTGCAAAATCATGGGATTGGGATTTCGGAGATGGAACAACTAGGGATAGAAGACAAAGAACTTTTCACAAGTACGCAAAACCTGGGGAATATATTATTAAATTAAAAATTAATGGTAATTGCGTTCATGAAAAACTGATTACTATTTCAAGTATGAGTCAGCAAAAAGGATATTTACCTACGATTATTAGTCCGAATGTTGTAACAGTAGGAGAATCAATTAGTTTTGATGCTTTTAAAGAAGACGGAGAATCTTGGGAATGGAGTTTTGGTGAAAATAGAGGGACGGATGCTTTAGAAAGAAATCCATCGTATAAATTTAAATCTGTAGGTGAAAAGAAAATTACGCTTATTGTAAATGGCGATGTGGAACATACTGCCGTAAAAACGATTTATGTTGCACCAAAAACCATTATTGCAAAACAAAAAATTGACATGAAATCTTATGAATTTGAAAGACCTCATGTTGCTTTTTCTCTTCCCGTTGGAAATGCCCAAAAAGACCCTTTGGTAGATATGTTACAGTATATTCCGGTATCTCCGAAATCAAAATCCAAGAAAGATTCTATTGCTGCTGAAAATAAAGTTCCTGAAATTTCTAATGAACAGTTCCAATTATTACTAAACCAGGTTGCTGCACAGCTCAAAACGAAAGATGATTTTAAAGATTATCTCTGCGGAAAATTTGATATTCCGGTAGTTGTTAATGATAAAAAATTGGTTCCGTTCGATCAGTTTTGTCAGTTGATTGCAGGGAAAAAGATAAAAATTAATGCGCTCAGAATCAATAAAGACCAAAAAAATTGCATCCAAAATCTGAATATTCAATATAAAGTCAAAAAAATGATGATTTGGGTAAAAGAATAAAACACAAAATACATTTATGATGAATCAAGAAGAAATTACCTACAGTTCTGAGGTAACGAAAGCCCTCAATATTGCTCAAAAAATTGGTCGGGAAAACCTAAATGCACATTATACAGGAGCGCACTTATTAAAAGCGATGCTCAACAGAGATTTATCCTTGCTGAAACATTTGGAGAATCTCGGAGTTGATGTTTTTTATCTGGAAGAATGGGCGGAAGTCCGTATCGAGGAATTGCCAAAATCGCCTAATAAATATTCCTGCGAACCCGGTGAAATCATTGATGAAATTTTTGCTGAAGCAGATCAAATAAGAGAAATGCTGGATGAGCAAGAGATCTCTCTTTTTGCTGTAATGACTGCAATTAGCTCTCCCGGAGTAGCTTTTAGCTTTGATCAAATGAAGACATTTCCCGTAACCAGAAATGAATTATTAAAAGACATATCCGCATTTGGAGAAGAAAATATGATTGGGACAGCCGAACCTGCAAAAAAAAACAACAAAGGTTTTATTCAGAAATATTGCATCAATACGAAAGATAAAATCAAGAAAAAAAATAAGAAAGAATTATTAGTCGGAAGAGATACAGAAATCAATAAAATTACCGAAATCTTATGTCGATACAGCAAGCAAAATGTTCTTGTAATTGGAGATCATGGTGTTGGAAAAACCGCATTGATTGAAGGTTTTATACAAAAAGTTTTGTTGAAACAAATTCCTGATATCTTGGGCGGATTAGAAATTTTCGAGCTTGATATGGGAGCGCTTATTGCCGGAGCTTCTTATAAAGGTGAAATTGAAGACCGAATCAAAAATATTGCACATGAACTCAAAGCTATTCCAAAATCGGTTTTGATTATAGAAGAATTTCATTCATTATTTGGAAGTCACGGTTCAGATTCCGGGATTATTAATCTTTTGAAGAGCGAACTTTCCAATGGTCTTACATTGATTGCAACCTCCACAATAGAAGAATACACCAAAAAAATTGAGAAAGAACAAGGTCTTGCAGGAATGTTTGAGCTTCTAAAGTTAGAAGAAAGCACGGATGAAATTCATTTCAGAATGCTGAAACAGACTTTGGAAGACTACCAGATTCACCATAAAATAAGCATCGATGATCAGACGATGAAAGAAGCAATCAGACTTTCCCAAAGATATATGAAGGAAAAAAGTCTTCCTGCTTCTGCAATTGACATGATTGACCACACAATGTCGGTTTTGAAAACTGCAGGAGAATCTTTTTTAAAGGAAAGAAATCATCTCGTTACAAGAATTATTCATCTTGAAGATAACACCAATAATTATTCTGAAGATGAAAGAAAAATGCATGCAGATTGGCTTTTGAAAGATTTGGTAGAAAAAACGAAATACTTGATTAGTACCGCAGACAGCACTCAAGAAGAAAATGAGCTTCCCGAATTTGAAAATACGGACGAACTTTTAGCATTTGCAAGAAATCTTATCGAAAAAACCGAGAAAATTGCTCAGGAAAAAAGAACCAATATTACCGATTTCGATTTAGCTTTAATTATTTCTCAAAAAACAAATATTCCAACAGGAAAGCTGAAAGAAGAAGAAAAACAAAGACTTAATGAGATGGAAGATGTTTTGGCTAAAAGAGTTGTCGGGCAAGATCACGCCATTACGATTGTATCAGAAGCCGTATGGGAAACCCGTTCAGGATTAAGTAAAGCCGGACAGCCAATCGGTTCATTTTTCTTTTTAGGACCCACTGGAACCGGAAAAACAGAATTAGCAAAATCTTTGGCAGAATTTCTTTTTCAGGATGAAAATGCAATCATTCGTTTTGATATGTCGGAATTTAAAGAAGAACATTCGGCAGCCTTACTTTATGGAGCTCCTCCAGGATACGTCGGTTATGAAGAAGGCGGACTTTTAGTCAATAAAATCCGTCAAAAACCCTACTCTATTGTTCTTTTTGATGAAATTGAAAAAGCGCATACATCGGTTTTTGATGTTTTTCTTCAAATTATGGATGAAGGAAAATTACACGATAGATTAGGAAAAGAAGGTGATTTTTCCAATGCTATTATTTTGTTTACTTCAAATATCGGTTCAGAATTTATTGTTGAATCGTTCGGGAACGGAGAAATCCCGCAATCTTCTAAATTATTGGAAATGATGAGTCGTTTTTTCCGTCCGGAATTTTTGGGAAGATTGACAGAAACAATTCCTTTTGCGCCTATTAGCAAAGATAATGCTCTGAAAATATTTGAGATTCACTTGAAAAAAGAATTGCTGGATTTAGCAAAAGGACTAAATATTAATTTAAATATTACTCAGGAAGCAAAAGAATTTTTATCAATTGAAGGTTATGATATAAAATACGGAGCAAGACCATTAAAAGGTGTTATAAGAGGGAGATTGAGAAGACCTTTGGCTAAAAAAATTGTTTCGGGAGAGTTTAAAGATGGTGATGATATTGAAGTTTCAATAATTGAGGGAGAATTGATTTGGATAAAAACTAATGAATAGTTTTTCATAACATACCCATCCATTTATTAATTTAGATAAATGGATGGGCATCTTTATTTATTTCTTTGTAGCTAATGAATAAACTTTCTTTCCGCCAGTAATTATAAATAGAGCAATTAATCCACCCGCTAAACCGAACAAAACCTGTTTCAACGTTTCGTGCCAAGTTGGTAAAGCATGATGAAGCTGATCGATGTTATGATCAAAAATTCCTCCTGCAACCAAAATCAATGCGATTGTTCCGATAATTCCTAAAGATTTTATTACCCATGGAAGAGCCTTTACAAGCAAGTGTCCGAGTTTACCGAAGAAACCTTTGTCGTTGCTTTTTTTGATTAATTTAAAACCTGCATCGTCCATTCTTACAATTAATGCTACAATTCCATAAACACCAACTGTTGCGATAATTGAAACAATTGAAACTGTAACAATCTCAACAAGAAAAGGATTAAACTGTGATTTTAATGCTTCGTAACCGTCTTTTGCTGCAGCTAATGCTATGATAACGATTTCAAGAGACAAAATAAAATCGGTGGTAACTGCAGATTTTACTTTAGCTTTTTCTGCAACTTCACCTTCTTCAACTACATCATCAGATTCTTTTATAACTTCATGCCCTTTTTTATCTCTGTGAAACAAAAATTCAACAATTTTTTCGACGCCTTCATAAGCAAGATAAAATCCACCAATAACTAAAATAATTTTAATTGCAGGCGAATACAGCCATTCCAGCAGAAACACAAAAGGAACAATAATCAGTTTATTGATAAACGAACCTTTCATAATTTTCATTAATACGGGAATCTCTCTTGAAGAAAGAAAACCTGTTGCTTTTTCAGCATTTACGGCAAGGTCATCACCCAAAATTCCTGCTGTTTTTTGAGTCGCAATTTTACTCGTTACTGCCACATCATCCATCAAAGCAGCGATATCATCTAAAATCGCAAAAAAACCAGAAGCCATAGTATTTTAATATTTTTTTAATAAATGTTAAGTCATACAAAAATATATATTTAATTTGATTTTAAATGTCTTTTAAATATCATTCATCAGAATAATTGTTAATATCATAAAGGAATTTTATATTTAGAAAAATTTTTACCTAAATTTATTTTAATGAAAATATTTTCGGAAATTTTAGTTGCGATAATTGCACTTGTACTATTTTCAAGCTGCAAAGAAAAATTGGCAGAACCTATATTGTTTTTTGAAAATTATGATTTAAAATCAGGAAAATATAGATTAGAGGGTCACCAAATTGAAGGTGAAATTATCGATGATTTTACAAACTTTTATATTGATGATCCTGAGACTTTAATTACAATGCAAAAACAATGGATTTTCAAATATAAATCAGGCATACAACCTTGTGGTTACGGATATTCAATTGTATTAAAGGAAAACAATAAAATCATCAAACAGACCTTGGTAAATATAGATTGTGAATATATGTCGGGCTGGATTTATTTTCCGAAAGAATATCTTACAGACTACAAAAATCATTTTGTTAAAATGAAATAATCAGATTAAAATTAAACAGTCAACATATTTTTTGATTTTGAAGTCGTTTTTCTTTCCAGGTTTCTCCGTCATCGCTTCGTCATGTCTCCGTCTCAATAATTATCTTAAAATTTAGTCTAAAAAACTAAACAGATTATAAAAATCATATCTTTAGATTATCATTAAAATCATTTTCTACTTACCTTTACTTTATGAAAAAGCTGATTCGCAACTACCATTTCTTTGTTTTAGGTTTAATTGGCTTGATTTTAAACTCTTGCAACACCCGAAAATTTAAAATTTGGGTGGGAACGAATAACGAACAGAAAATTTACAATCTGAAATACGGCGAACACAAACGTCAGAAAATGGATGTATTTCTTCCTTCAGATTATCCTCAAGATGCTCCAGTAGTTCTAATTGTTCACGGTGGCGCTTGGAAATACGGCCGTAAAGAACATATGATTCAAATTCAAAAAATGCTTTTTGAAAATCAAATTCCGAGCATTAATATGAATTACAGGCTGGTTTCAAAACATTTAACGTATAAAGAACAGCTTGAAGACATCAATTCAGCGATTGAAAAATTTAATTCTCTCTCAGAAAAATCTGAACTGCTTCCTAATAATTACATTTTACTCGGCGAAAGTGCAGGAGGACATTTAGCATTACTTTACGGCTATCAAAATCCTGATAAGATTAAAAAAATTATTTCTTTGAGCGGTCCTACAGATTTTTATTCTCAAGAATACCTGAATTCATTTTACTCAAAATATACTTCAGGAACCGTTCAAAAAATGGTTGGAGCTAAATTTCACCGTAAACATTTATCTGAAGATTTTCAAAAAGCAAGTCCTATAGCTAATGTTACCAATGTTCCGACGCTTTTGTTTCAGGGAAATCAGGATTTTTTGGTCAATCAAAAACAAGGTTTGGCTTTAGATTCTGTTTTAACAAAAATGAATATCCCGCATAAATTGGTTTTTATGGATAAAACCGGTCATGCTCCGAGATTTTTCAATAAGAAAAAAAGAGACAGCATTATTTATCCGAATATTTTGGAGTGGATAAGGAATTAACGGTAATTAGATTTTGTTCATTAATCTTATTCGGATTTTGGTAAAATAAACAATCTTCGCTCTTTAGCTATAAAACGAATATTCAGCGGTCACTTTGTCATTCTGTAAGAGTCTAAATTACTTTATTTTTAGGATATTGAGATTCCTACGGAATGACAAACATACTTTTAAAAGCTAACTTATTAACTATAGATGCTTACTTTTGGACAAAAAATAACCCGCTGTAAAAGCAGGTTATTTCTATATTTTAAATTGATTATTTTTCTTTGTCAATCAAGTCATCCAAAACTTCATCTTCCAATTTCGGGTTTTCTTTTGGTGCTCCGAAAACAAACTTAAGTATTACAGGAACTGTTGTAACTAATACAATGATAATGATGATGAATTCCAGCTTTTCTTTTAAATTAATACCGAACTGATCCATGAATAATTTATCAAGATAATGTCCCGCAAAAATTAAGATAAATGACCAAAGAATACCTCCGATAACATTATCTCTCACAAACTGCTTTTTATCCATCTTTACAATCCCTGCAACAATCGGCATAAAAGTTCTTACAACAGGTAAAAATCTCGCCATAATAATCGCTAAAGCACCGTTTTTCTCGAAAAAATCATGCGCCTGATACAAATATTTCTTCTTAAAAAGCATTGTATCTTTTTTATTATATAAAGCCGGACCCGTTTTTCTACCAAACCAATACCCTACCTGATTACCAACAATTGCAGCAATAGCAACGGCAGTAGCCAAAATAGTTGTATCTAAAAAGTCAGTCCCTGTAGAACCAAAAGTTTCTTTTATGATGTCTACAGCATAAATTCCTGATACGAAAAGCAGTGAATCTCCCGGAAGGAAAAACCCTACAAATAAACCGGTTTCGGCAAAAATGATGAACAAAATCAGCCAAAACCCACCCATCTTAATATAAAGCTCAGGGTTTAATAAATCTTTCCAACTATTAATATCTTCCATATATATTGCTATGACGCAAAAGTAAGCTTAATACCTTTTAAAAGGAAATATATTAGCATATTTTAACGTAAATGTAAACATGATTTTTATAAGTCTAAATCGTCGTCTGAAACCGCAGTTCCATCTGCCATAAGATACGCTTTTAAAAATGGAGTGAGATTTCCGTTCATTACTGCATCAACATCTGAAGTTTCGTGAGCAGAGCGCACATCTTTCACCAATTTGTAAGGATGCATCACATAATTACGAATCTGACTTCCCCACTCTATTTTCATTTTTCCAGCTTCAATTTCGTTTCTTGCTTTCAGACGTTCTTCCAATTCCATTTCATATAATCTGGATTTCAAAAGCTGCATTGCCTTTTCTTTATTCTGAAGCTGAGATCGGGATTCTGAGTTTTCGATGATAATTCCTGTCGGAGCGTGACGAAGACGAACCGCAGTTTCTACCTTATTTACGTTTTGCCCACCTGCTCCGGAACTTCGCATTGTTTCAAATGAAATATCGGCAGGATTAATATTAATTTCAATCGTATCATCCACCAAAGGATAAACATAGACAGAAACGAAACTCGTGTGACGTTTTGCATTAGAATCGAAAGGTGAAATCCTTACCAATCTGTGAACCCCATTTTCGCCTTTAAGGTAACCGAAAGCATATTCACCATCAATTTCTAAAGTCACTGTCTTCACTCCCGCAACTTCACCTTCCTGATAATTAAGTTCTTTAATTTTATATCCTTGCTTTTCTGCCCACATGGTGTACATTCTCATCAACATTGCAGCCCAATCGCAACTTTCGGTTCCTCCTGCTCCTGCAGTAATTTGTAGAACTGCCGAAAGCTCATCACCTTCGTTGGAAAGCATGTTTTTAAATTCGAGATTTTCGATTTTTTCTACCAATTGTGGGAAAGATTCGTCTAATTCTTTTTCAGAATCTAGATCTTCTTTGGCAAATTCTAATAAAACCTGCAAATCTTCAAACTGAGTATTGATTTCCTCGTATTCTTCAACCCATTTTTTCTTGGAACGAAGTTGTTTCAGGAAAACTTCTGCTGTTTTAGGATTATCCCAAAATTCGGGAGCTGCAGTTTTTTCATCATCATTTGAAATCTCTATCTTTTTTTTGTCAATCTGAAGGTATCTGTGTAAATCTTCAATCCTTGACTGAACTTCTTTTATATGGTCGTTGTTGATCACGATTTTTTATTTTTTGCAAAAATACGGATAAAATTAAGAGTAAGAATATTGCAGCTGAATTAGAAATCACCTTTTAATAAAAATGCAATCACAACCAATAAACTATGGACTAAAATAATAAAAGGCAAAGCTTTTTTCAAGCCATATTTATCTATAACATATCCAAAAATAGGGAACTGAAGAACAGCAAAAATGTAAAACAATGTCGCTATTCTTTCATTGTCTAAGAAAATCCCGATAAAACCTAACGGAAAAACAGCAGCAATAGGAGTATAAGTTCCATGACCTCCGCCAGCAAAAAAAATGCATATAAAAATCAGCGGGATCGTTATAATGCCAAAGAGATTTGTGTATTTATATTTCCTCATAAAAGTTATTATATCATTTTGGCAACAATTTCTCCAATTTTTGGAGCCAGAGCAACTCCCATTCCTGAAAGTCGAACAGCGCAAAACTGCCTCTCAGAAACTTGCTTTACAATGGCAGTTTTTTCTGAACCCATTGCCATAATTCCTGACCAGCGCAGAGCAATCTTAACTTCCTGATTGGGTACAATTACTTTCTTTAAAAAATTCTCTAAATGATTTTGTAAAAATTCTGTGGTTTCAAAATTCGTCGTTTCTTCTGTTTTAAAATCCTGATTTCTTCCTCCACCTAATAAAATTCTGTTTCCAAGGTTTCGGAAATAATAAAAACCCTCATCATAGTGGAAAGTTCCTTTAAGCTTTAAATTTTCAATCTCTTCGGTTAAAATGATTTGTCCGCGAGCAGGAATTATTTCTTCATTTTCTAAAAACTTTGAAGCAAAAGCATTTGTACAATAAATTAATTGATCAGATTTAATGGATATATTTTCAGACAATTGAACCTCAATTTCGGCTGAATTCTCAATAACACTTTCTAATTTTGTTCCGAAAAGAAATTCAACTTTCAATTCGTGACATTTTTCTAATAATTTCTGCAATAACTTTCCTGAATGCAAACTTCCTTCACAAGGATTTTCAATTAGATATTTAGATTTTTCAAGTCCGAATTCTTTTATCTTATCTTGATTTAAAAAGTATGTTTTTCTAATATTTGTTATAGATTTCAGTTTTTCATTAACCTCATCAATTCGTTGTAGAGATTTATCATCATTAAGAATCTCAAAGCCTCCATTCAGTTCAAAATCAATTTCTGCGTTTTTAAAATACGATTGTATTTTCTGTAATCCATCAAATCTCATTTTCACCAAATCAAGTGTTTTTTGCCAACCCATTTTTTCGGAATCAGCAATAATTTCCGTTAAACTTCCGAAACACGCAAAACCTGCATTTCTCGTAGAAGCTCCCAACGGAATTGAATTTCGTTCAATGATTACAATTGATTTTTCAGTATATTTTTCTTTGATAGAAATCGCTGTCCAAAGTCCTGTAAAACCAGCACCGATAATAATTATGTTTCGTTTTCTATAAAATGTTTCAAATTCCCAAATGCTGTTATTCATGAGTAAGAATTATTGGTAAAAAGTAGTTAAATTTAACCACATATTTATCAAAATCTTAAAAAATGTAAGGCTATTAAAAAGAAACAAGCCGATTAATTAAAACCGGCTTATTGCACAATGATTGTTCGTAAATTATATAATAATCAAAGTGAAAAAAACTCTATCTTATTTCTTAACAAGTTTTTGAGATGTTAATGTTCCGTTTTTATTTTTTAGAACCAAAATATAATTTCCTTTATCTAAAGATGAAAGATCTAATTTTGATTCAGGCTGAATATTAGTTTTAATTGATTTTCCTGAAAAATCTAAAATTTCGATTGAAGAAACATCTGAAACATTCACCAAATTCAACTCACTTGAAAATGGATTTGGATAAACTGATTTTTCTTTAACTTTTTTCGCATCTGAAACAGATAAATTAGTAACCTGCGCAGAAATTCCAAAAACATTAATTACCGTTGCAGCCGTAGATGTTTTTTTAACGGTAACTGAAGTGATTAATTTACTTTGATTTGCAGCACTTATCGCTAACGTGATCTGATAAATTCTTGGGTTTGTACCACCTGCTGCATCTAAAGCATTTGTAGCTCTGTTGATTCTGCCAATTCCTTGAATTGCCGCATTAGTTCCACCATACCAATCCTGAAAATTTGTACTGGCAAAAACCTGTGTTGTTCCATCCTGAAAATTAACGGTAATATCACCCGTTGAATCTCCACTTCCACTTACAGCCAAAACGTAAAGATTATTTGCTGCTTTTGGCGTCGCTAAAGTTAGTGTACCTGCATCGTTTGCATTGGGAAGTCTCAAAGAATTATTTTCTGAATAAGAAGCCATTTGATAGGTTAATCCACTTGTTGTTGTCACTGCAGAAGTAATTAAACCATTTTCAGGCAATCCGTAAGTTAAAGCCGTTGCCGAAGAATTTACTTTAAAATCTCTCGACATATATGCGAAATTATCGGTGTCTTTATCTAAACTCATGGTTGTAGAATTCAAAGACGGACCCACTCCGTTTGCAATAACATCTGCATTAAATCCAGTAACCGTTAACGACTGATAAGTTTGTGCATTCAACTGAGCCAAAGTTAAAACAACACCTAAAGAGAGTAGCTTTCTTTTCATAATTTTTATTTTAATGTAGATTAGTTTTTAGAATAAGTTAAGCTTCTCTTAGAATCAAAACCTCAACAAATATATTAGAAGACCTCTGAAAAGTACTACTCTGAGCGTAGAAAGTACATACTCAATACATACTCACCGCCTGTAGAATTGATATAAAACCAGAATTTAAACAATTCAATACAATTTATGTCAGCAAAAATTTAAAATAAAAACAGAAAATTTACAGAATATAGAAATAATATGAAAAATTTACAATGAGCAAAAAGTGATAATTTAAAAATATTTACACTGAAGCAAAATGAGATTGAAGTAAAATTTTGTACTCACTGATTGTTTTAGATTTAAACCAAAAAAAATCCATCACGATTTTTTAAATCAAACAGTGATGGAAATCTATATTTTTTAATTAAAAGAAAATCTATTTCTTTTTTTCGTCCTCATCATTATGCTGAAAACCAATTTCTCTTCTCGGCGTTTCAACCTCCTGATAAGTTTCCAATTCTGATTTTAAAGCATGAATTCTCATTTGGAAATCATCAAGATTATTAATAATGACATCGCTCAAAAATTGGGCAATCTGAGTAAGATATTCTTCCGTTAATTTTGCTGCCGCATCACGCAAAGCTCCGTTTAAAAGAACATCATCAATGATCATTTTCTCATTTTTCACTCTTTGGTAACGGTTTTTAATACGTTTTTTTAAACTTTGGGTAAAATCAATGAGCATTGTGTTGCTGAAAACCTTCATTTTTGAGGCAATATTATTCCAGAAAGGAATTTTATCTGCTTTATTGTTTTTAAGAATTTTAAAAAGAAGCGAATCTTTATCGAGATTTTTAGTCATTGAATACAAAATAATCTCAGATCTTTCCGCAGCATTTGGCGGGAAAACAGGAACCAGAACATCAAATCTTCCGGGTGCAAGAATTTCTTCGTCAATATCTGCAACTGTATTCGCTGAACCCACCATTAAGACTTCTTCGCTTTCAAACTTTGAAATATGATGGAGAATTACTTCCTGAGATTCAAGATTACAGGAAGCAACATCGTTTTCAGCTTTTCTCGCCATCATAATTTCGTCAAAATCTTCTAAGAACAGCAAAACTTTATCTTCTTTCATCATTTTTACCAGAAAATCATTGAAGTTGGTTTCATTTCCATCAACGAAAGAAATTCCGAGATAATGTTTCTTGACTTCTTTAAATTTATAACTGATAATTTCAGCAATTTTGTTTGCCCAAAAAATCTTTCCGCTTCCGGGAGGACCATATAAAACAATTCCTGCCGGTTTATTAATTCCCCAATCTTTAATCTGCTGCGGATTTAAAAACGGTTCTAAAATTCCAGAAATATAAAAGAACAGATCTCTGTAACCGATAAAATCACGTTGCTGAAGACTGGTTTTATTTCCAAAATAATTATAAACGAATTTGTAATTCCCACCTAATTTCTGATCAATTCCATAACTTGAAATCGATGAACGGAAAAATCCGTTATCGAAAATATTTGATGGATTTTCTTCAATTGCTTTTTCTATTTTATCTTTAGGCTGATTGATGGTTTCTGCAATTTGCTCGACGGTTTTATTTTCATCTAAATCTTCTTCATATTGTTTTAAAAAATCTACATTTTCACGGGCAAATTTTTCAAAATCTTCTTTCACTTCAAAATTGGTCGAAATACAGTCGATCAAATCAAGATCAAAATCCTGAATAAACTGTTTGATAGCTTCTGCGGAAACATTCAATTCTTTTGCAAGCTGGATTAACTTCATACAAACATCTTTAATTCAAATTTAATGATTTTTTTGAAAGATGGGATAGAAGTTAGAAGTTAGAAGTTAGAAGTTAGAAGTTAGGCAAAAATAATTCATAATTCATAATTCATAATTCATAATTCATAATTCATCATTTACAAATTATTTTAACAAACTTGTAACATTTCACGAAAAAGAGAAACCTATTAGGATATATAACAAATCTACATGGAAAAAGTTTTATCAGTAAAAAATCTGACGAAAAAATTCAAGAGAGTCGTAGTTAATAATATTTCCTTCGACGTAGAAAGAGGTAATGTTTACGGACTTCTCGGACCAAACGGAAGCGGAAAATCTACTACTTTCGGAATGCTTCTTTCGACAATCAATCCTACAAGCGGAGATTGGTTTTGGTTTGGCAAAAAAGGAACTGATCCTGAAACACTTAAAAAAATCGGAGCTATCATCGAGCAGCCCAATTTCTATCCTTATTTAAGTGCAGAAACCAATTTGAAAATTGTTGCCGAAATTAAGGGAACGCCGTTTTCGAGAATTGATGAAGTTTTGAATACGGTGAAACTTTTAGAAAGAAAAAAAGATACCTTCAAAACCTTTTCTTTAGGGATGAAACAGCGTTTGGCAATTGCTTCTGCTTTGCTTAATAATCCTGAAGTTTTGATTTTGGATGAACCGACAAACGGTTTGGATCCTGAAGGAATTATTCAGATCAGAGAAATTATCAATTCAATTGCAAAACAGGGAATTACCATCATCATTGCAAGTCACCTTTTGGATGAAATCGAAAAGATTTGTAGTCATGTGATTGTTTTAAAAGAAGGAAATGCGATTTATTCTGGAAGAGTAGATGAAATGACCAGTAATCAAGGCTTTTTTGAATTAAAAGCGGATAATAATGCTGCCCTTTTGACAGCTTTGGAAGAATTACAATGGTTTACTTCTGTTGTTACTGAAGGGGATTTGATTAAAGCACAGATTCGTGATGACGCCTCAATTTCTGCTTCAGCTTTAAATCAGAAACTTGCCGAAAAAGGTATTTTCCTTTCTCATTTGGCGAAGAAAAAGAAATCTCTTGAAAATCAATTCCTTGAACTTGTAAAAAACACTAATTAATCATGATGAAATTATTAAAATTAGAATATTATAAAAACCTGAATTACACGCCGTTTAAGGTTTTCACAATACTGTATTTTGCAATATTAATCGTTTTTCTTTGTATTGGCTTGATTGATTTAAAACTTTTCGGCAGTACGATTAATTTGAAAGAGCAAGGAATGTATAATTTCCCCGAAATTTGGAATTTTACAACCTGGACTGTCGCTTTACTAAAGATTTTCCTTGGTTTAATCATTGTATTTTCTATTTGTCAGGAATTTAGCAACAGAATGTTTAAACAAAATACAATTGACGGTTTGAGCAGAGAAGAATTTATTGGTTCTAAATTATTGACTATTGCTATTTTCACACTAATTTCTACTGTTCTAGTTTTTGTAATCACAATATTTTTAGGGTATCAATATTCAACTTCTACAGAATCAGCGTTAGTTTACAAAGAAATATTTTTCATTGGAAATTACTTCCTTAAACTTTTCTCTTTTTTCTGTTTCTTAATGTTTTTATCCATTTTACTGAGAAAATCGGTATTTGTTTTCTTAGCATTTTTTGTAATCTGGATCGGCGAATCTGTTATCGGAGGAATTGAAACTTATACAAAAGTAGCAGGAACGCAGGCTGCGGAAAGAAACGAAATCTTTCAGAACGGATTTTTCTTCAGCAAACTTTTACCATTAGAAAGTATGTCGAGTTTAATCCCCAATCCGATGATGAGATTAAATATGGCAAAAATGATGGGTTTAAAATATGAATTTACTTACCCTACAGAAAGCCTTGTTGCTTGTTTAGTTTGGTGCGGATTATTTATTTTCGGATCTTACCTGATTCTTAAAAAGAGAGACTGGTAGAATTTATTTATATTATTCAAAATTAAAAGTGATTCAAATGAATCACTTTTATTGTTTTAAGTCAATAAAAAATCCGCACTCTTTCGAGCACGGATTTCATTTATGTAAATCTCTAATTAATTAGAATTTTAAATCTCCATTTACTTCTCTTACCGCTTGTGCAGCTTCAGCAAATTTAGCTTTTTCCTCTTCAGTTAAAGAAATGTTGACAATACTTTCAACACCGTTTTTCCCGATAATTGCAGGAACACCTAAACAGATATCGCTTTCGCCATATTCTCCATCAAGCATTAATGAACAAGGAATCATTTTCTTTTGATCACAAGCAATCGCCTGAACCATTACAGAAACTGCCGCACCTGGTGCATACCAAGCTGAAGTTCCTAATAATTTAGTCAATGTAGCTCCACCAACTTTAGTTTCTTCAATTACATATTTTTGTTTAGCTTCGTCAAGGAACTCAGTTACAGGAACTCCGTTTCTTGTCGCTTTGCTTAATAAAGGAAGCATCCCAGTATCACTGTGAGCAGCGATTACCATTCCGTCTACGTCAGAGATTGGAGCTTCTAAAGCTTCAGCCAATCTGTATTTGAATCTTGCAGAATCTAGAGCACCACCCATACCGATGATTTTGTGCTTAGGAAGACCTGAAGTTTTGTGTACCAAATAAGTCATCGTATCCATTGGGTTAGAAACCACGATGATGATTACCTCAGGAGAATTTTTTACTAAATTTTCAGTAACTTCTTTTACAATTCCCGCGTTGATACCAATTAATTCTTCTCTAGTCATTCCCGGTTTTCTTGGGATACCAGAAGTGATTACTGCAACGTGAGAACCTGCTGTTTTGCTGTAATCTCCTGTTGTTCCTGTAATTTTTGTATCAAATCCGTTCAAAGATGCAGTCTGCATCAAGTCCATTGCTTTTCCTTCAGCAAAACCTTCTTTAATATCTACTAAAACTACTTCTGAACAGAAGTCTTTCATTGCGATGTATTCTGCACAACTTGCTCCTACAGCACCTGCACCTACTACGGTTACTTTCATAATCTATTTATTATTTATTTTTGTTAGTTTAATTTTTTGCTTCCCAAATGTACAAATTCCCGAAAAATTGAGCAATTTTTCGGGAATTTTAATTATTATTTAAGAAAATTAATTAACGTTTAGTAAAAACGTATATAATTTTTTAGCTCCGGATAACACTTCGTTGTAGTTTTCTTCAGTAACTTCAGTGTCTAAAACCTCTTTAAAGTTTTTCCACATCGGCCCTGTATTTTCCTGATAGCATCCGAAGAAGTTGAACGTAACATCATCAAAACCTTCCGTTTTTGAAAGCTGTTTTGCAATAACGTTTCCACCTAAAGTAGAACCTTCAATTACATACATTGCTCCCAAAGCTTCGTGCTCGTTTGCCAATTCAAAATCGTGAGAAGCCGTTTGGTTTTCTAAAGCTAAACTTGCCAAATCCTTTTCAATTAATGGAAGCTTAACTCTTTGATCTAACTGAAGTTTCTCGCTGAATTTATCAGAAAGACTGTTGAATATTTTGTTTTCACTGTGAAGAAGCATCAAATAATTGGTATTGATGATTTTTTTGTAATCTTCTAAAGTGAAAGTTTTGCTGAAAATTTTATCAGAACTAAATAATTTTTCTGCTGCATCGTGAAACTCGGCAGTGTTTTGTTTTAAATACTCAGATACCATTGTTTTTTAACATTTAAAGTTTCACAAATTTAGGCTTTTGAAACGTTAAAATAAAACAAGTTCCCTCATTACTGCTTTCGTAATCTACATTTCCGCCCAATCTGTTCATAATTCTGTGAACAATAGATAATCCTACTCCATTTCCTTTGAATTTTTTGGCATTATCCATTCGGTTGAAAATTTTAAACATCTTGTGTTTATTTTCTTCAGGAATTCCTATTCCGTTGTCTTTGATTCGGTAAATGATTTTGTCACCCTGCTCAGTTCCCTCGATTTCTATAATCGGTTGTTCCTGGTCTGATGAATATTTTACAGCATTATTAATGATATTTAAAAATACCTGATGCAACATTGTTTTGTCCGCCAAAACTTCGGGACATTCTTTGATAACAACAATACTTTTCTGTGCATCGTATGTCATTTTTGCATTCTCAGTAATTTTCTGAATCGTAGGATTGGTCTCAATATTTTCAAGCTGAATTTCGCTGTGTTTTGCACGACTCAACTGAAGAACATTTTGCATCATTTCTGCCATACTGTCGATTTCATCGATGATAGAATTGATTTTATTTTTGTTCTTGTCTGAAGTTTCTCCAAAGCTTTTAAGCAACATTTGAGCATTCAGCTTCATCACTGTAAGCGGAGTTCCCAAATCGTGTGAAATTGTGTACGAAAAACTATCGAGTTCTTCATTTACTTTTTTCAACTGATCATTCAGTTTTTTAATTGTAATATATTGTTTATGTGAAGTTTCTAAAACTAAATCACGGATAAGATTTACTGCAATCACGTTTTTAGAACCCCATCTTTTAGAATTTCCTCTAATATTTTCTGTAAAAACCTCAAAAGACTGACGTGGAGAAACAAATTGAGTCTCGATACCATCTTTAGAAAAAACATCGATTTTTTTCTCAGGATTTCCTGCCCAATTGATGTGTTCGTCAAACTCTTTTCTGAACCAGATTAAAATTTCTTTTTTACTTCTTTCAATAAAATAAATGATAATTCCGGCGCTGTCTGAACTTAAATTTAATTCTTTACCGTGATCTTTCAGAAAACTATTGCTTACAAAAACATTCTCTGAAATATTTTGATATGCCCAGTCAATAATATGATTAATGATTTCTTTATCAGGAGTAACTCCGTCTGTAACGATCTCATTATCTGAAACAATTGCCAATCCGTCTGATTTTGGAATTGATCTCAAATCACATTTATTGGCATCCAAAGATTCAAATAAAGTTCCGTGTTTTAGAAATTCAGATTTTAAATAACTTAATTTTTCATTTAAATCTAATCGATATCCTAATTCTTTTTTAGCCTTAAAAGAAGAATAAGCATTGGACGCTAAAACCGTAAAAATTCCTGCCTGAACGCGATCTTCAAGATCCACATGTTTGGCTTCAGAATTTTGGCAGGTAACCAATCCCCACAATTTATCATCAATAATAATCGAAATACTGAAACTTGAAGAAGCTCCCGAATTTTTTATGTACTGACCGTGAATTGGTGACATTGCTCTTGAAGCCGCAAAAGTAAGATCAATATCGGTTTCTGTACGGCTCAAAATACGAACTGGCTCTGAATGAACATTCGAAAATATTCTTTTTCTCTTTTTTTTGTACAATTCACGCGCCTGTCTCGGAATGTCGTGTTCGGGATAATGAAGTCCCAGATAACTTTCAAGATGATTGTTTGTTTTCTCAGCAATTACTTTCCCGGAACCGTCGTTCATGAATTTATAGACCATTACGCGGTCATAATTGATGATGTTGAAAAGGGTATTTAGAAGTTGATCCCAAATTTCCTGATCATTATCAACAATATAAAAATTATCGTATTTGTTTGTAATGCGTTTCTGAGAATTTTTAGAAACTGCTTCAAACTCAAGGAAAATATAATTATTTGCACGAAAAACAGAAAAATGATACTGCTTTTCGCCTATAAAAATTTTGTCAAAATAAGTTTCGTTCTCTCTCCTTTCAAGAAAACCTGCATCCTGAAAAATTTCCGAGTTGATAACGTTCTGGAAAACCTCAGGAAACTGTGAAAGTTTCTTTCCAAAAAGCTCGCTGGAATCTTCTATTGGAAAAATATCTGTAATATTTTCACTAAAAAAAGTGATGGCGAGAGAAGCTGTGTCAATGCCAATCAAGTATCCAAAACTTTGTATGTAGCCCGGAATATGGATGGGCTCATCATGACATTCTACAAAATTCATAAATATCTAATAAAGTATCAAAGGTACTGAATTTGCAGTTCAAATGCACACTTGTGGTACCTAATTCAGAATCTGTATAAATAATTAACAAAAATTACGATTTATTAAGTTATTTTATAAAATTGCAGTTATCGAAATCATTTAAAATTAACAATTATTAAAAAATATTTATTTTTATTCACTTATTATAGAATGAGAAATTGAGTTATAACTTTTATTTTATCTCCGTAATTTCATTCGTTAAACCGTTGGTTTTTATAATATAAGTATGTTTTTTATTCAGAGAATCCAAAACTTCAATTTTTGAAATATTTTCATCTGTAAAATCATAATTTTCGAGCTGAACAAGAATCGGAGAAGTTATTTTGTTAATCTTTAAAGGAAAATTTACATTCCATTTTATATCATTATTCTTATTTGTGATATTGGTAATTGTAGCACTTCCGCCATTATTACTTAGAAATATCAATACTTTTTTATTGGTGTAATCATTATCTTCTTTTCTGATTTCACCTTCAAGAAATGGAGCGTCAAAATTGTAGACTTCTTCAATTTTATACTGAATACCAGACTTGAAAAAATCCATTGTTTTTGAAGTGTTGTAAAACTCTTCTATCGTTTCGGGAGAAATATTTGCTAATTCCTGCTTCTTAATAATAAAAGTTTGTGCAGTATCTTTTTGCTGCTCATAAAGATTTTTAGCATAAGAAAAATCTGCACCTGAAAAATATCTTCCGGTTATTCTTCGAATAGTAATATTATCACCTTCAATTTTTTCAATCTTAAATCCAAAGTTTAAAATATCATCACCATAATAATTACGGGCATCTACAACATAAAACTGATTGGTATTTGGATTTTTAATTTCAGACTTTAACTTCGTAAATTCATTAGACATTGTTTCTTTATACTCAACGGAAGCTTTATAATCTTTATAATAAGTCTTTCCAAAATACATTGTTGTAAGATAAATCGCTAAAACCGGTAAAATCCATAATAATTTATTGGTTTTAAAACCTGTTCGCTTCTCTTTTACAACGTAAGTTTCAGACAATGAATCATGCCATCCTCTTTTCGTAAAAAATGAAAGCGCGTCAAAAGGAATATTTCTACATAAAGTTCTGAGGAAAATGATAGAAGAATCCGGTGATTCTACTTTGGAATTTACAACTCTTGATTCTGTTAAAAATTTTGCCGGAGAAGAACCAAAAAGAATTTCCGAAACAGGATAATAAATAAAAATGAAAACTAAAACAAGAAAATAAAGCGCCCATCTGCTTTCTAAAAACATCGCTAAAGATTCATTTCTAGCTAAAAATTCGGAGTTCATCATCGAATATCCTAAAGTAATTATTAAAGGAATTGCCAATAATGACATTACCGTCAAATCTACAATCCAGTGAAAAAATCTCTGCCATTTTGGAGTATCTGTAATGGTAATTTTCTCTTCTGTCTGTAAAATATCAATCTCTTTTTGGCTTTTAATTATTTTTAAAACCCGTACACTGATGTATAATGCCAAACCTAAAGTAGCTAAACCAAATGTGGAATAAAATATCTGTAAAGAAGTGAGTCCGCCCCATTTTGTAATAAATATCTTATAACATAAACTTTGAAAAAGTAAAATAATTGACTGTAAAAAAATCACAGAAAACACGAACCCTACAAGACGAGTTTCTTTACCTTTTGTTTTGATAAACTGCAAACCGCCGATAAAAAGCAATACATAAAAAACGAAATTCCAGATTTCTAAATGCTCAAATTTATTGGTAAAATTAAGGTTCAGCGTTGTAAAAAGATATAAAAATTGTAAAACATCCGGAATAGATTTAAATTCTTCAATGCCTTTCCAAACTCCGTAAAATGTATAAAAACAGCAAAATATACCAATGATTGATATCACCATCGAACTGATGGCAATAAGCTTGTAGTTTTTCCCCATAAAAATCTTTTGAAAGTTATTAAACCTTTTATCTTACACCTCTTTATCGAAGTAAAGCATATAAAATTTTCCTTTTTCATCCTGACCTTGCTCAAGCATTTTTCGGTCACCATGAATGTAAATATGGAAATTTTTATCTAATTTAATAATACTTTTGAAATGACGCTGCGTTTTTTTTACCGCTGCTTCACTGATTGGGAATTCCTCAGAAATATTGATCTGCATATCCTGTTCGTAATCGGTTTTAAAATTATTAAAACTTTCAATAACATGCTCATCAACCAAAACTTCAGCAGCAAATTCATCCAGCTTAAATTCTTCTTTTTCTTTAAAGAAATTGATTGATTTATTAAGAAAATCTGCCTGATCTGCTTTTGAAACCTCAAATTCCTGTGGAAGCTGCTTTACAATGTAATCTTTGTAAACCATCAAAGCTTCCTGTGTGTGAAAATACTCATCATCACGCTGTTTTACCTTCAGGAAATCTTCAAACCAATAGTACATATCCCCGTTTTTGTTGTTGTCAACCACGGAAAGTACATAGCCATTTTCTTTATGATTATTGTAAATAAGAGCAGCTTTATCGATTTTTGACAAGCTGATACCCTGATCTTTTTCAATTTCGAACGATTCGTTTTTAGGGAATATTTTTAAGAATGAATCTCTTTTTTCGGTTTTAAAAATTCCGATTTTATCGACTCTCTCGTCGCTTTCTCTTTCGTCTTCAAAGAAAACGATAAAAAGTTCTCCACCCTGAACTCGTGGATTTTCTGCCGCTTCGAAAAGATGTTTAGCAATATTTTCAGCTTCCCAAAGAAACTTCGCTTTGTCTTCAAAAATTTCAGAAACTGAGCTAAAAACCGGATTGTTTACCAAGTAAGTATCGCTGTAAAACTGATACGTTTCTTCAGTTTTAAATGAACCTAAAAAATAATTTTCAAGCATTTCTACAGTTCCTTCATCCAATTGAAGCTCTTCCTGCGAAAGTATAAGTGATTCTCCGTTGATTTTATTTCCGACTCTGTGGACTACAATTTTTGTAAACATCTTTGATTTTTATGGACTGCAAATATATTTATTCTGAAAGTTAAAAAAGGAATAAATTTTTGTTCCCGCAGTTTTTTTTGACTCAGCAGATTTGAAAGTTGAGAAAAATATCTGCAAAATCAAAGAAATAATAATTTATATAAGAAATTAAACGGATGTTAGATTTTAATAAAATTTTGGCACCAACTACTTTCATTACATAATTTAAATGTTTCATTACAAAACAATAAAAACACTCATTAATTAATCATATTAAAAATCAACGAATTACATATTTAATCCCAAATAAAGGAAATAATATGATTTCAAAACATTTATAAATAAACAGTTTGGAGAGAATTAAAGATTTTAAATTAATTTTTAAAAGAAACATTTTTTTAACATTAAAAAGGAAAACTTGGTACAGTTTTAGCTAATGTATGAGTGTTCTAAAAAAATATTTAAAATGAAAAATATTGAGAAGAAGGTAATTAATGAAAATGGGGCAATTGAGCATTTAAAAGTATTCTATCCTACGTTACAGAATGAAATCGAAAAGCTTTCTGTACAAAATAATTTTGCAGGCGTAATACAAACCACCGTAGATCACTTGAAAAATCTTTTACAGGAATCGAAGATTAACATTGTGAATCACAACATCAAAATGATGGGCTGGCTTTACAGAAACGGAACAAATACCGTAAAACAAATGATTGAGAATCTTTTCGTGAGATCTTTCAGAAGTTTTAAAAAGCAAACCGATACTCACCAATGGAATATTTTATACCAATATATGCCTGTAAGTTTCCAAAAAATTTACGTTAAGCAGACAAAAATGGACGAAGTATTATTCAAGAGACACTAAATCACATCATATATCAAGAAAAATCCCGAGGCAATTGCGCTTCGGGATTTTCTATTTTTGGGAAGTATTTTATGTTTATAAAAAGAAAAAATTAAAATATAAATTTCTAAATTTCGTTTTTCAAAAAACATTTCATGAAAATTAAATTAACTCTCCTACTTTTGATTCAAACTTTTCTTTTAAATGCTCAAATCTCAAATAAGATTAAGAAAATGGTGGAAAAAATTGATGGAAAATATTTTACAGTTATTCAAAAGAAAGATTATGATTCGATTATTTATGGTGAGCTCAATACATTATTTTCTGAAATTTCAAAAACCGCAACGAATGATGAATTATTCTTTTTAGCCTTAAATGGAAATACATTTATTCGGCATAATGCAGCTACAAGTTTAGTTTATAAAAAAGATAAAAGAATAATCGACCTTTACAGATATTATTCTGAACTTCCTATGATGTACAAGATTAAAATGAGTCACGTTATTCAAATACAGGATATGGCCTTGAATATCAGAGGAAATATTTTAACTGAACTGAAAAATTATGAAAATTATAATTTTCTGAAAAGCAAGCAAATGAATCATTCTATAACAGATTTCTATTCTAAGGAAGATATTAGTTATTATGAAAATTTAGATTCAGAAGTGTTGAAAAATTTCATTAATGAGTTTGAGAAAATTGACAAGATATTTATACCTGAAAGATTAGAAGTTTATAAAGAAATAAAAGATAATTGGATAGATGATAAACTTCAAAAACCCAATGATCAATAAAAATTAAAACCTTCCAAAAAGATGAAAGGTTTTAAATAGATAAAATATGAATGTATTAAATTGTGCGTTATTGATTTTACTGAACAATAATTTTAAAGTTACTGTTTAGATTTTCTCCCGAAACGTTCAGAATGTAATTTCCTGAAACTTTTTTGCCGGCAATATTTAAATTAAAAATTCCGTTTCCATTTGCTTTTACATTTTCTTTTACGATAACTTTTCCAGACATATCCATTATCGTAGCCGTTAAACTAGATTTTTTATACTCAGGAAGCTTAATGTTTATCTGATCTTTTACAGGATTCGGATATACAGAACCTTCATTTTTACTAATGCTAAATTCTGCATTACTTAAGACTGCCTGATTGTATAAAGCTGATATTTCTGTCGCAGATAACGCATAATTATACATTTTCAGTTCATCAAACGCACCTTTGTAAGGAGCAGGAGCAGTAATTGTCTGAAATTCTAATTCCCCGATATTTCCGATAATTAAATCACTTGCTTCACCAATTCCGGTAACTGCAGTTTCATCACCTTCAGAACTTAAAACTCCGTTGGTATAAATTCTCATTTTATGAGCCGTAATATCTCTCTGAATCACCACATGTACCCAATTATTGGTAAAATAGTTGGCAATTGGAGACGTTATTTCTTTTTTCGTAACATCATCATCAATCGCATATCGTAGTTGACCACCTTTTATTTCAATATTAAAACGTTTTCCTGTAGCACCTGTAGTAAGATTTTTAGTAAAAGAACCTTTACACAGTACATATAAACTTGTCGCCGAAGAAGTTGGGATCATGCTTGGTGGAGCTTTCATCCAATAAGACACAGTGAAAGAATTGTTATTAAATAAAATCTGATCCTGATGCGGAATACTTGCTATATAAGGACTATTGGGAGAAGTTGCCAAATCCAGTGCATAATTTTCTTTTCCAGGAACTCTTACACTTGCGTTGTCATAAGCAACATTTAATGTTCCGTTATTGGCATAAGAAGTAAGATCTGCAATTTGCTCACCCGAAAGAGGAGCTTCCGAAAATGGCCAATTTCCGACAAGACTTGGAGTCAGCGCACGGAAACTCCAAACATCTCCAGTCACTGCACCCAAAGTATTAGAAGAATCTATTCTCCAGTAATAATTGGTTGCCGTATTTAAGTTGGTTAACTGATACGATGGTGAAGCAGAGTATGGAACTGTAGCAACATTGTTTAAATTTTGCGCATCTGTTCCAAAATAAACGGTGTAATTGGTTGTATTTGTACTGCCTGTCCATTTTAAAAGAAGATTTCCATTGGTTAATTGCACATCATTAAATCCGTTTGCAGGATTCGGAGCAGTTGCTTTCGTTGGAGCTGAAGGAACAGGAGGTGTAGTAACAGAAGCATTCGGTGTATAAACTGAAGAATCTGTAGTATTTATTGCTTTTACCCTGTAATAATATTGAGTATTTGGAGTAAGCCCAGTTTCATTATAACTTGTAGTATTTGCAGGAAGTGTAGCAATTACGGTGAATGCCGTTCCGTTTGGTGAACGCTCCAAAACATAATTGGTTTCATTCGTTGCATTATCGCTCCAGCTAACTGTAAGAGAGCTTGAAGCGGGATTTCCCGAAGTTAGCGCGTTGGTAAAATTCATACCAGAAGGCGGAATAACAAAAGCCGGAGCCGGAGTATTTGGTAAACCATTAATGTAAACTTCAATATTCAGATAAGGTGCATTGGTAGTACTTACAGCCAAAGCATCGGCAACATTTGGATTTAAACCATGTGTAATTTCCCATGCATCGGGCATTCCGTCATTATCTGTATCTAAAGGAGCCGGAGCTCCGTAAATATGCCCTGCTCCACCGTTGGTAAATCCAAACTGAGTTGTTAAATCACTTTGTACATAAACATAAGTAGCAGTCGTTCCTTTCGATTGTAAATCTGAAACCATCAACTGATCTACCTGATCACGTACCGGATAAGATGCTCCAACACCTGCGATAATATTATCGAATGCACCTTGAGCCGTCAAAGTCGGGTTTTTCATCGGATAATCATACGAAGTAGCTTGAATTGCCGTTGCATCTCCAACCGGATATCCCGTCAAATCTTGTGGAACTAAAGTGCCATCTAAAACTCCGTTTTTATTATTATCGAAATAATTTCCTGAGCCGTATAAATTGAAATTGGCATTTCCAACACTGAAAGGTGTAGTAACCGTACCACTCGTATTGGGTCCTCCGATAAAATAATTATTGATGATATTTACAAAAGAAGCTCCCGCAGAATCTCCACCCATAATGTAAGCTTCACCAGATTGAGTATGTCCGTAAGTATTTCCGTAATTCCCCCAGTTGTAAACGACATTGTTTACAAATTCGTTAATTCCTTTTACTTTATTATTTCGGGTTTTATTACAGATATATAAATTTCCGATTAAACTGATTTTTCCGCCTGCAGAAGGTTGCATTAATCCACCTGCAGAATGGTTGTGACGGTGTAATCCTTGTCCGATAATCGAATTTTGGATGGTAATATTATCAGGACTGTTACCGTTATTATCCCAATTGATAGAGAAAACTTCGTCGGTTCCCCAAGTAAAGGTCATGTGATCCAGAATAATATTTGCACCGTTGGAAATTCCGGATGCATCCTGATTTTGAGCTGTTCCGCCATAACGAAGACGCATAAATCTTGCAATCGTATTATTAGATCCCGAAAATGAAACTCGTGGCCCTAAAAATAAAATTCCTTCTCCGGGAGCGGTTTGTCCGGCAATTGTAGTATTACTCGCAACAGCCACAACAGATTGTAAATTGACAATACCACCCACTTTGAAGATAACAAATCTTCCCGGCTGACTTACCGCATCACGGAAAGATCCTGCTCCGCTGTCATTTAAATTCGTAACCAGATAAATTTGAGGATTGGCTGCTCCTCTTGCTCCTGTTGTAAATCTACCAAAACCGGTAGCTTCAGGAAATGCTAAAGTCTGAGCATTAAGATCAACTGCAGACAAAGTAATTCCACAAAGCAGTAAGGATTTAAGAGTCTGCTTAAAAAGTAAGGATTTTTTCATGAATATTAATTTTGTGTGAACTAATCTACCAACAAACCCAAACTGGAGCATCCTGTCCCATCCTGCTACTATCTAAATATCAAATGATTAGAAATGAATCATTGATAGCTATACAAAAATAGCTACTCTAATCTTTAAGGTTTTACCTCATTTTTATTCAAGAAAATATGCACTTCAGAAAAAGAGTTTTAGATAAAATAGTATTAGATTTGAAAATCAATTCTTCATTATTGAATTAAACTTTAAAATGACACATCCCCTTAAAAACTATTATCATGCAGATGTTTTAGGCAAAATAAATCACCTCATTCAAGCATGGGAACTCACACCGTTACAGGGAAAAGGCTTAGTTGCAAGGTTTAATGGTGGTAGAAGTGGTTATGCTCATATTGAACTTACTATTAGTCAAGGTATGGAATATACATCAGAGGTAATATGGAATGTTAATGAGCATCAGATTCCTTTTAACTTCGGACATATTCCTGTTGTAGAATCGGCACTGTCATTTTTCTCCAATTATGTATCCGGAATAAAAGGAGAAAGGGTAAAACTTCAGTTTAAGATAACCAATATTGGAATTCATATTATCGACACCCAAGCCAAACATTTTTTTGAGGCAACTATGAAGGCTTTGATAAGCTGTTTTGATCCTGATATTTTCATTTTTAACAGCAATTTAGCAAATCGAATCTCAGGAAATTCTGTTGAATACAGTCGTCAATACAAAACAAGTTTCTTAAAAAGTGAAATTTTAGATTCATTTAAAATTAAAGAAATCTCTGAAGTATTGAGTAAGATTTTCAATGAAGATAACGTTGATATCAGAATGCTTAACGGACTGCATTTTAACACTTATATTGATGAAAGTTTTGAAATCAGAAAAGTTCTGCTCAATGAAAATGACATGAATATTTTAAGAACAAACAATGCTATAAATGACAGAATTACAGATATTGGAAAAAGCAAATATTGCCAAAATTTTAGACGATTTTTATGATTTAAGATATCATTTTAATATTTTGCGAGAAGATTTGATCTAAAATTTAAAAACATCAATTTCCTTGATCAATAAAAAATGGCAACAAAAAATAAAACCACAGAAACCCATGTTGATGTTACGGATTTCATTAACTCATTTGTTGATAACGAGCAGAAAAAACAAGACAGTTTTCAGCTTATTGAGCTTATGAAAAAATGGTCAGGTTTTGAACCCAAAATGTGGGGACCAACGATGATTGGTTTTGGAAGCTATCACTACAAATATGCAAGTGGACACGAAGGAGATGCTATGATTATAGGTTTTTCACCTAGAAAAGCACAGTTTTCACTCTATGTTGCAGCTCCCGGAGATGAAAATCAAAAACTGCTAGAAAAATTGGGGAAAATTAAAATGGCAAAAGCCTGTATTTATTTCAAAAAATTATCCGATTTAAATCTTGAGATTTTAGAAATTTTAAGCAAAGCAACCATCAAATATGTCAGCGAAAATAATGAATGTGCCTGCAGAATTTCCGATTAATTATAAAAAATATTCTAACTTTTCACCAAGTAATCCAACAAACAAATTGACAACATGATCAACATTTACCGTAGAATAGCAATTATCGAGGGAATTTCTTATTTAATTTTACTCTTCATTGCGATGCCTATAAAATATATTCTTAATATTTCAGAGCCTGTAAAATATTTTGGCTGGATTCACGGAGTTTTATTCTTAGTTTACATGGTCATTCTTATTATTGCTTCTATAAAATACAGATGGAGCCTCAAAAGAATTGCAATCTACCTTATCGGATCTGTTTTACCGTTTGTTCCTTTTATTTTAGATAAAAATTTAAAGAAAGAATATCAATCGAAAAGTAATTGATATTTTAATGTATCGAAATCGCTTACTACTTTCGTTTATTTTCCCTTATTAAAGAAATAAAATTCTGGCTAAATCTTTTATCTTTACGAAATATTAAACTAAAGTTAAAGCTTGATGGATAAAAGCAATTTGTTAATTATTGTAACGGTCATTTCTTTGTTCATTTCTTTTTTTCTTGCCTTTTTTCTCCTCACGGTTAAGAACAGAAACAGACTCAGCAATTCACTTTTTGCATTCTATCTGATTCTTATTGCGATAGATGTAAGTGAGCCTATATTCAGTTTGATTATTGACAGACCCTCAAATCTGGGAATGCTCAGAAGTACATTTGCCTTTTTACAAATTCCTGTTTTTTATCTGTATGTGATGTCAGTTTGTTATTCAGATTTTAGGCTGAAATCCAAACATTTGCTTCATCTTCTACCCTTTTTAGTGATAAATATTATCCTGATCCCGAATTTTTATTCCGTCGATTTGATTTCTAAATTTGATTTTATCAAAAATCGACAAAGTATGATAGAATTTCAATTCATTCATATTTTCATACACATTCAGTTAACAGCCTACATTATTGCTGTTTTACTGATACTGAGAAGAACAAAAACACTTTATCTGGAAAATTTCGCCGGTACAAATGTTCATTCTTATCATTGGCTGTTCCAATTTACAGTTGTTATCACAATTTTATATTCGGTGGCTCTTATAAAAAACATTTTTAAATTTTCAGATTATCCCGAGATTTCCGAATGGATAAAAATTTTCGGATTGGTTTTGCAGATGTTTATTGTCTGTTGGTATTTGTATAAAGCTCTGAATAATCCTGATTTATTCAGAAATATCAATTCTAAACTAAAACTCGTTTCCGATATTATTTCAGAACAAAAAACGACTGAAGAATCATTTATAAATGAACAGGAACACAATGAAGATTTATTGAAACTAAAGAAATATATGAGCGATGAAAAACCATTTTTAGATCCATCAATTACGATTCAAAATATTTCTGAAAACATCAATATTCCTGTTCGGGAATTATCGGTTTTAATTAACCATCAATTAGGTCAGCATTTTTATGATTTTGTAAATACATATCGAATTGAATATGCTATGGAAATCTTAAAAAATCCAGCAAAAACTAAAGTTACTGTTCTCGAAATTTTGTACGAAGTCGGATTTAATTCTAAGTCTTCATTCAATACCGCTTTCAAAAAACATACAGGAAACACACCAACCTCATATCGTAAAACACTACAAAACAAAACTTTGTAATTACTCGTACGTTTATATTTCATCATTCGAACTCATTTTTTTAGTAGAAATTCGTCTAAGTGTATTTATTCGGTCGTGTAAAATTTTGTTCTTCCGCACATTTGTACCATAATCTTAAAACAAGGTACAATGAAAACTACATTCACACTTTTAACAGCATTATTATTCATTAGTAATTTTGCTTTTTGCCAAGACTTTTCTAAAAGAATTGACTCTATTATTAAAGCCAGTTATGATAAAAACCCGGACGTCGGAATCAGTGTTGGTTTTATCGGCAACAACAAAGAATTTTATACTTCTTATGGAAAACTGAGTAAAAAAAGTAAAGTTGATATTGATAAAAATTCAATCTTCGAAATTGCTTCTATTACCAAAATCTTAACAGGAAATATGATTGCTCAGGCTTCTTTGGAAAAGAAATTAAAACTGGATGATTACATTGATAATTATCTTCCTAAACAATATATTCTGCAAAAAAATCTTCAGAACAAAATCAAAATATCAGATTTGGCTTCACATCAGTCTGGCTTACCAGATTTTGATTTTCAAAAACTGATTGAAATAAATTCTCAACAACCAATAAACAGTGTTACAAAAGAGTCATTAGCAACGATGATTAATCAATCTACAGATCTCATCGATTATGGAAAATTCCGATATTCTAATATCAATTTTACTTTATTAGGACAAATTTTAGAGAAAATATATGGTAAAAGTTATGATGAAATTATCCGAGAAAAAATATTGAAACCTGCAAAAATGACTAAGACATTGACTCAAGATTTTAATGTGAAAAACATTACTACAGGTTATAATCCTGAAGGAGGTGCTCAAGAGTTTCTCTTGTGGAATGTAACTGCACCTGCCGGATTGGTAAAATCTAATGCTTCTGATATGACGAAATATCTTAAAGCACTTTTAAAGAATGAAAATTCAATTTCAAACGCAGCTTTATTAGCCGAAAAAATCTATTACAAAGATGAAAAACGTGAAATGGGGTTAGGTTTTAACATTAGCACTACAGACAACGATACCATTTTCCTGAAATCTGGTGATTCTATGGGACAATCTTCTATTATTTGCTACAATAGAGCTAAGAATTGGGGAATTATCATTCTTTTAAATCAAAGAAACTCAAAAATGAGACAAGATTTGTTGAATCAGATTTATGAAACGGTTTTGAAATAAAACCGTTTTATATTTTGGAAAGATTTATTTGTTCTGATTATGAAAAAGAACTTTAACCGTAATTTTGTATTTAAAAATAAAAAAGTGATTGAGGAATATTTTCGCAGTTTCAATATATTTAAAGAAGAAGAGATTAGAGATTTGGTTCAGTTATTTGAAGTCAGAAAACTTGCAAAAAATGATTTCTTTGCAAATGAAGGTGAAAAATGCAATGAAGTTGCTTTTATAAAATCAGGAATTTTTCGTTCATACTATACAACTTCAGAAGGAAATGATATGACCTATTGTTTCAGATTTCCAAATGATATGCTTGCTTCTTATTCTTCATTTATCACCGGAAATCCTAGTTTGGAAACCTTGCAAGCCATTTCATCTGCAGAATTATTGGTCATCGGAAAAGATACGATTGATAAACTAACCACCAACAGTTATCATTGGACGATGTTTTTGAAAATAATTGCTGAACAGAATTACATTGAACTGGAAAAGCGAATCTTTCAACTTCAGAAAGAAACTGCCATTCAAAGATATACTGCATTAGTTGAAAATCAACCCGAATTTATACAACAAATTCCACTACAATATCTTGCTTCTTACCTTAATATTACTCAAAGACATTTAAGCAGAATCAGGAAAGAAATTACTTTTTAGACATTTGTCCTACATCAGGAAAATCACGCTAACTATTTTTGTTGTATTAATCAATAAATATGAAAAAAATAGTAGTTATAAATGGTCATCCAAATAAAGATTCTTTCAATTTTGGCATCGTCAAAGCTTATAAAGAAGCAGCTGAAGATTCAAAAGCTGAAGTGAGAGAAATTTTGATTGCTGATTTAAATTTCAATCCTAATCTGCAATTTGGTTATCAAAAAAGAACCGAATTAGAGCCAGACTTGCTCGAAGCTTGGGAAACTATAAAATGGGCAGATCATTTGGTTTGGGTACATCCTGTTTGGTGGGGCGGTTTACCTGCGATTACCAAAGGATTTATAGACAGACTTTTTTTACCGGGATTTGCTTTTCAATACCGAGAAAATTCTATTTTTTGGGATAAATTATTGAAAGGAAAATCTGCAAGAATAATAACAACGCTCGACCAACCAGGCTGGATTTACAGACTTTTATTTGGCAGACCAAGCGTAAATCAACTAAAAAAATCAACACTTCAATTTTGCGGAATTAATCCTGTAAAAGTAACTTATATTGGTATCGTTAAGACTTCTGATGAAAAAATGCGAGCGAAATGGTTAAATGAGATTAGAATTTTAGGGCAAAATAATAAGTGAAAATTTTATTCTACTTTTATTGTTTAAAGATCTAATGATTGAAACAAGAGTTTGATAGTGCAACTCTCTGTATGTTTAGTAAGTATAAATTTCACATAGAAAACTTTTTCATGATAAATATTTAAGAATAAAAAACAGCTGAAAAAATTCAGCTGTTTTTTATGTTAACTAAAATATCTCACGGATATTTATATTTCCTGTAGCGCCCTGTGGCAGAAATACAACTTTCCTTTTAATAGCTTTTGCCTTTTCTAAAGCTTTAATTGCTTTTTGACGCTCAATTTCTCTTGTGTAGTGAGAAGCAATGTTCTCGGATTCTGTAGATAGTTTCATATTAATTGATTTAGGTTTATACCGGAAGTAATCTAATTCTGTACCAACCAAAACCAATTTTGAAATCTGTGGTATTTAAAATTTAAATTAATGTAAAAAAGGGTTTTTAAAACGAAAAAAATAGTAGAAATCATTGTCAGTATAATCTGCGTCATAACATAATATATTCTTACTTCTTAGGTTTGAATATGAATGCCTGCATTGACAACAAATAATTGAAGCTTTACATTTAATAAACTTATTACATTTCAGATGTTGCAATCTAATATAAAAAAAATAATCCCACATTTCGGTGGGATCATTTTTAAGAATGAGAGATAAAAATTATTTTACAGCTTTTTTTGCTGTTTCAGATTCCATTAAGTGATGCTCCAAAGCAGGAATGGTTTTCGATGCAAAAGCTTTCAGAGAAGTTTCTGATCCTTCAGCAGATTCCTTTTTAAAATCAGCAATTGTTTTCTTATGATCATTTACCATCATATCTGTATACATCTTGTCGAATTCTGTACCTTTTTTGGCTTTTAACTCATCATATTTTTTTTGTTGATCAGCATCTACCGCAGAAGGTAAAGTATAAGAATTTGCAGAGGCCCACTGTTTCAATTCGTCATTTGCTTTGGTATGATCTTCTACCATCATTTCAGCCAATGTTTTTACAGTAGCATTGGTTGCATTTTGCATCGCCAATTTTCCTGCCATTACTTCCATCATACTGCCTTTCGCTGCAGCATCAGCAAATTTTTTATCTTGATCGTTAAGAGAAACTGCTGCTGAACTGTTTGCAGAAGTAGAAACCGAATCACTGGTCACAGGAGTTGAATCAGTTGGAGTTGACATTTCCATAGAATCACTTGATTCATTAACTGTTGTAGATTCCTTTTTGTTGCACGACATTACCGTAGCGACTGCTAAAAGCATTACAATTGATTTTTTCATAAATAATTTATTTGGTTTGATAATTAAATGTAGTGTTATTCACAAATCAATAAAGAAGTATATATGATAAAAAATCTTTACAGCAGAAATAAGACTTTTTCTGACAATTTTGAAATTGTGTACTCATATAGATATTTGATTGGTGACTGTCAAATTTAAAAACTAACATCCAACTATTTATATGACCGCAGTCATAAGATTGGGTAATCTGCATCAATAGAATTTAATTTTGTCTATTCGTAAATACTCAATATGCTAAATTTATTTTACCCATTCTTTAATAATCAAAACAAAACCGCTGTAAACATTACATTTACAGCGGTTTATTATTTATAAATTGATGTTAAATTACTTAACTTCTTCAAAATCTGCATCCTGAACATCTTCTGCTCCGTTTGCCTGACCTTGACCTTGTTGAGCTCCTGCATCTGCACCTTGACCTTGTGCATACATTTCTTCAGAAGCTGCCATCCAAGCTGCATCTAGAGCTTCTGTTTTAGCTTTTACATCATCTCCATTTTTAGCTTCGAAAGCGGTTTTCAATTCTGCGTGAGCAGTTTCGATGGCTGCTTTTTTGTCAGCAGACAATTTATCACCAAATTCTTTCAATTGCTTTTCAGTTTGGAAAATCAATCCGTCAGCTTTGTTGAAGATTTCCACTTCTTCTTTTCTCTTGTTATCTGCTGCAGAGTTTTCCTGAGCTTCTTTTTTCATTCTTTCGATTTCTTCGTCAGAAAGACCTGAAGATGCCTGAATTTTAATAGACTGCTCTTTACCAGTTCCTTTATCTTTAGCAGAAACGCTCAAGATTCCGTTTGCATCGATATCGAAAGTAACTTCAATCTGAGGAACTCCTCTCTGTGCTGGTGGAATATCTGTTAAATCAAATTTACCAATCTCTTTGTTGTCGTTAAACATTGGTCTTTCACCTTGTCCAACTCTGATGCTTACAGCCGGCTGATTGTCAGAAGCTGTAGAGAATACTTCAGATTTTTTAGTCGGAATTGTAGTGTTTGCTTCAATCAATTTAGTGAAAACAGAACCCATTGTTTCGATACCTAAAGAAAGTGGTGTAACATCTAATAAAAGTACATCTGTAACATCTCCAGTTAAAACTCCACCTTGAATAGCTGCACCGATTGCAACAACCTCATCTGGATTAACTCCTTTTGAAGGCTTTTTACCGAAGAATTTCTCAACTTCTTCTTGGATAATTGGGATTCTTGTAGAACCACCTACCAAGATTACTTCGTCAATATCTGAGATAGAAAGACCTGCATCAGAAAGCGCTTTTTTACAAGGCTCCATAGATCTTCTTACCAAGTCTGCAGATAACTGCTCGAATTTAGCTTTAGTTAAAGTCTTCACTAAGTGTTTAGGACCCGTAGCTGTAGCTGTAATATAAGGAAGGTTAATTTCAGTTTGAGGAGAAGAAGACAACTCGATTTTTGCTTTTTCAGCTGCTTCTTTCAATCTTTGTAATGCAATTGCATCAGATTTTAAGTCAACACCTTCTTCAGATTTAAATTCGTCTGCCATCCAGTTGATAATTACATCATCAAAATCATCACCTCCTAAGTGCGTATCACCATTTGTAGACAATACTTCGAAAACTCCATCTCCTAAATCAAGGATAGAAACGTCAAAAGTACCACCACCTAAATCGTAAACTGCGATTTTTTGGTCTTTGTGAGACTTATCCATTCCATAAGCCAAAGCTGCTGCTGTAGGCTCATTGATGATTCTTTCTACTTTAAGACCTGCAATTTCTCCAGCTTCTTTTGTAGCTTGTCTTTGCGCATCGTTGAAGTAAGCCGGAACAGTGATTACCGCTCTTGTTACTTCTTGACCAAGGTAATCTTCAGCAGTTTTCTTCATTTTCTGAAGCGTCATTGCAGAAATTTCCTGTGGTGTATATTCTCTGTCGTCGATTTTTACTTTTACAGTATCATTTGGTCCAGCAACTACTTTATAAGGTACTCTTGAGATTTCAGCAGAATCATCTTTGAAATGAGTTCCGATAAATCTTTTGATTGAATAAACCGTTTTTGTAGGGTTTGTTACGGCTTGTCTTTTAGCAGGGTCACCTACTTTTCTTTCTCCATCTTCTGTGAATGCCACGATAGATGGCGTCGTTCTTTTACCTTCTGCGTTAGGAATTACAACAGCGTCTTTCCCTTCCATTACAGCAACACAAGAGTTTGTTGTACCTAAATCGATTCCGATTATTTTACTCATAATATTTATATTTTTTCTAATTTTTAAATTTTAATAACACTCTCACATTCTCAATATTTATACCATTTGTTTTTTTATGACAAATTGACATACTAAAAATAAAACCTCGATAAAATCGAGGTTTTTTAATATAAAATATTGGAAGAAATTTCCGATTATTTTTTAATGAACTTCATAGACTTAACAAACTCTTTATTATTATAAGTTCTTACATAATAAACACCTGTTGCAAAATCTCTAACATCAATTTTATCAGTTTCATTATTTATTGTAGCTTTTTTAACTAATCTTCCCTCAGCATTAAATATTTCAACTTCATTAATTTTAGCTAATGGAGATGCAATAGAAATATACTGCGTTGTAGGATTAGGAAATAAATTGATAGAATTTACTTTCTCAATATTATTTACAGATAAGAAACTACAAGCGTTGGAATTTAGCAGGCTAGCTCTTGGACCATTCATTGTGTTGGTTTTAATCGTTTTTTGATCATTTGTAAAAAGAGCCATTTCTGTATCTGTTACATAATCCATAAAATTCATAAACATTGCTCCATTTGCCGAAGGCACACAAGTATATGCATTATCTGGAAAAACATTCCCACCGTAATGAGCATCAGAAATAGCAGGCGTATCAGCACAACCATCATCATTATCTGCTGTTCCACAAGCGCTGCCATCTTCTCCCCATGGATGTAAAAGTCCAAAATAATGACCAATTTCGTGTGTTGCAGTTCTACCTCCGTTATAAGGATATTGCGCAGCACCAGTTGTTCCAAAATAATTATAGCCAATTGCTAATCCGTCAAAAGCATACCCTGCAGCATCCGGTAAATAAGCCCATCCTAAGTAAGGATTAGGCATATCTCCCACCCAAATATTAAGATATTTCGTAGGATCCCAAGCAACAAGCCCTGAAGACTGGTAATAATTATTAGGAAAACTAAAACTCGTTGCAACAGATTTTCTTTCAATACCCGTTGTAGAACTACCATCACTTTTTTTAGTCGCCATGCAAAAAACAAGCTCCATATCTGCCGCAAAAGGTTTAAAAGCATCTGGAACTACAGAACTGTAATCCGAATTTAATTTTCTAAAATCAGCATTAAGTACAGCAATCTGAGAGGCAATTTGAGCATCAGAAATATTCTGAGCTGCATTTTTATACAAAACATGTACTACAACAGGAATCGTTACAACTGTTTGCGTATTTTTCGCAGTTGTATTCTTCGTTGTTAAATAGTTTCTTAAATCCTGCTTCTTCGCTAATGCATTAGGATTATTTGCGAAGAACTCATTCATTTTTTGATCTGTACCGCAAAATCTTTGTCCATTAACATTTGCAATTAAAAGAACCGCAAGGAATAATAGATATTTTTTCATTCTAATTAATTTAATGAGCGAATGTAGAAATTAAATATAATACTACAAAAAGACATTTAAAATCATAAATAACATTTATCAAACTAATAATACAATAAAATTATCAAATTAATTATAAATGACAATTATAAATGTGAAATACATAACATTATTCAAAGTAAAATAAAACCAAGGAAATTTATTAAAAAACAAATTTTAACATTTAATTAAAGCTTAATATGAAAATAAGTGTATAAATAATAGACAATGACTATTTTTGAGAAATTTTACTCACAAATATGTCATTACATTTTAATCCCAGAGATATTACATGGTTATCATTCAACGAAAGAGTTTTGCAGGAAGCAATGGACGAAAATGTGCCGCTTCACCTCAGAATTCGTTTTCTCGGGATTTTTTCAAATAATTTAGATGAATTTTTCAGAGTGCGTGTTGCAGGTTTAAAGCGTGCAATGGATTTTAAAGAAAAGGTTATTGCCGAATCTTTTTATCAACCGCCTTCAAAAATTCTTCAGAGAATCAACGAAATTGTAATTACTCAACAAGCCGATTTTGACAGAACCTGGAAAAGAATTCAGGTTGAAATGGCAGATCATAAGGTTTCGATTAAAACTTCAAAAAATTTAAGTGCAAAACAAAAAGAATTTGTAAGACAATATTTTGATGAAGTAGTAGAAGCTAATGTAATCCCGATTCTTCTTCACGAAAACACGCCAATGCCTTATATGAGAGACAAAAGTCTTTATTTAGGTGTTGCCATGAGAAAAAAAGACTGGAATTATCACAGTAATTATGCGATTATTGAAATTCCTTCGCGTTTTGTGGGGCGATTTGTTTTGTTGCCTACTGAAAATCCGGAAGAAAAAAATGTGATGCTTTTGGAAGATGTAATTACGTTTAACCTTCCACATATTTTCTCTTATTTCGGATATGACGAGTTTGCTGCAAATGCATTTAAAGTAACAAAAGATGCCGAAATGAATATTGATAACGATATCAAAACCAATTTCGCAGAAAAAATAGAAAAAGGACTTAAAAACCGTAGAAAAGGAAAACCTACAAGATTTGTCTTCGATAAAGATATGGATAAAGCTTTGCTTGAACTTTTAATTAGAAAATTAAATTTAAGCAAAAGAGACAGCATTATTCCAGGTGGAAAAATTCATAATTTCAAACATTTCATGGATTTTCCGGATGTTTTTGAATATTATAAAAAACCTGTCGAAAGAACTTCATTCACACATCAGGCTTTTGAACATGGAGAAAGAGTTACCGATGTTATTTTAAAGAATGATGTTTTGCTTTCTTTCCCATATCATACTTACACTCCCGTAATTGATCTTCTTCGTGAAGCAGCGATGGATCCTGATGTAAAATCGATTCAGATTACGGCTTATCGTTTGGCGAGCAATTCAAAAATCAGTAATGCTTTGATTTATGCGGCAAGAAATGGTAAAGAAGTGACGGTTATGCTTGAACTTCAGGCAAGATTTGATGAAGAATCAAATTTGATGTGGAAAGAAATGTTTGAACCTGAAGGAATCAATGTTTTAATAGGAATTCCAGATAAAAAAGTTCATGCTAAATTGTGTGTGATTAAAAAACGTGCAAATAACAAGACTCTGCAATACGGATTCGTGAGCACCGGAAATTTTAACGAAAAAACGGCGAAAATCTACGGTGATCATTTAATTATGACTTCCGACCGTGGAATTATGGCAGATATTAATAAAGTTTTTAATGTTCTTAAAAAACCGAAAGAGGATTATTTAACGGTATTAAAAACATGTAAATCTTTAATGGTTTGTCCGCAGTTTATGCGTGAAAAAATCATGCAACATATTGACAAAGAGATTGAAGAGGCAAAAGCAGGAAGAAAAGCTGAAATGATTATTAAAGCCAATTCAGTAAGCGATCGAGCTTTAATTATAAAATTATATGAAGCGGCAGAAGCCGGCGTAGTAATAAGAGTAATCGTAAGAGGAATTTACTGTGCGGTTAATCAGAAAGATTTTAAACAAAAAATCAAGGCAATCAGTATCGTTGATGAATATCTGGAGCACGCAAGAGTAATGTATTTTTATAATAAAGGTTCTGAAGACATATACATTTCATCAGCAGACTGGATGAACAGAAACCTGGATTACAGAATTGAGGCTGCTGCAAAAATCACCGATAAAAATCTTAAAAAGGAGCTAAAAGATATTCTGAATATTCAACTGAACGATAATATGAAAGCCAGAATTTTAGATAAAAAACTGAGCAACGAATACATTAAAAACGATGAAAAAGATTGCCGTTCTCAGATTGAAACATATAGATATCTGAAAGCTAAGACTTCAAAGAAATAACCGATCATCAGAAAGCTGAAATTTATCAATTCAAAAAGAGAATAATTTTTGTAAATTTCGACTTTAAAGTTTTCAAAAATTTAAATAAATCACTGAATTTCAATAAAATACATCATAAAACATGATTATTGCAGCGATAGACATAGGAAGTAATGCAGCACGACTTTTAATAAACGAGGTAAAAATCCAAAACGGAGAACCCGAATTTATTAAACTTAATCTTTTACGAGTTCCACTGAGATTGGGAATGGATGTTTTCACTCTCGGAAAAATCGGCGAAGAAAGAGAAAAAATGGTCATCGATACTATGAGAATTTTCAGCGATTTGATGAGTATTTATAAAGTGGAACATTATCGCGCCTGTGCAACGAGTGCAATGCGTGATGCCGAAAACGGACAGGAAATTATTCAAATTGTAAAAGAAACTTCAGATATTAATATTGAAATTATTTCCGGAGACGAAGAAGCTACCTTAATTTACGAAAACCACGTCGCAGAAGGACTTGATAAAGATTTTGCTTATCTTTATGTAGATGTTGGAGGGGGTTCTACCGAACTTACTTTCTACGAAAACGGAAAAATGGTTTACGAAAGATCTTTCAACATCGGAACAATCCGTTTGCTGAATAACCTTGTTACTGAAGACAATTGGAAAGAGATGAAAGAAGAAATTAAATCTCATATTGTCAGCAAAAAACCAATTGTAGCCATCGGATCCGGAGGAAATATCAACAAAGTTTTTTCGATGAGTAAAACCAAAGACGGAAAACCAATGGTTGCTTCTTATCTAAAAAAAGTGTACAAAGAATTAAGCGTTCTTACCGTTGACGAAAGAATGACGAAACATAATCTGAGACAAGATCGCGCCGATGTTTTAGCTCACGCTTTGAAAATTTACAACAATATAATGACCTGGTCTGAAATCAACAAAATTTTTGTTCCGAAAATTTCTGTTGCGGATGGTTTGATTCATAATATTTATGATAAAGTTTCGGGGAAGAAGTAATTTGATGAAATTAGCTATTAGCTATTGCACTTATAATAATTATGCAATTTTATAGAATAGTTATTTATGCAGTACATATCTCTGCTAAATATCTATAATACCTACAAAACAATTTTATAAATCATGAAATATTTATTTTTCACTTTCTTTTGTTTTTCATTGTGCTTTTCACAATCCCCTAAGCGAGTAATAAAAAAAATTGGTAATAATCCAATTATTTTTATTGATAGTTTAAATGTACATTCTTCGGAAATGCAAAAATATGATCCAAAAGTGATAAGTTTATTTACAGTTTATAAAGACAAAGAGGCTACAGATTTATTTGGTGAAGATGGCAGAGATGGAGTTATATACATAGAAACAAAACCTTTTAGTGAAAAACGTTATCAAAACTATTTCAAAACCAAATCCGCTGAATTTAAAAAAATTATTGACACTGAACCTAAAGAAGATATACAGTATTTGTTAAATGGGAAAGTACTATCTGAAAATTATGAAGGAGACTTAGCATTAATTAATGATAAAACGTTCAAAAGTGTAAAGATTCTGAACTCGGAAGAATTATTAAAACAGTACAAAATATCTGGTAAAAAATATGGAATTTTGATTATTTCCGATATTCCTGAAAATCTATATAAAGGAAAAGAAAAATTCAAATAAGCGTTATTGCTAACTTTCGAAAAAGTTGAACCATGTATAATTTTTAGTATAAAAAAGGTTTTATAATCTTATTATTTGTAAAACTATCTCCTTAGTCAATCAACATCTTTTAGCTATATAGCCTAAAAACAATTAACAATTATTTAAAGAACCCCCTTTATTTAAACAAAATATTAATCATTTCTTAAAATTAAATTAAAAGCCTCACAACTTACAATCTTCATTTTTGCAACAATCTAAAATTAATAAAAATGAAGAACAAATACCTTTTGAGAGGTCTTTTGCCTATTGCCGCTTTATTTCATGGCGCAGTTTCAGGACAAAGCACATTAATCCATTACTGGAACTTTAACACCAACACATCTGTTGCATCAATTACTACGCCTTCATCGGCTGCAGCATTACAAACAGGAACAATTACAGCTTTTCAAAACGGTACTGCTGATCCTAATACTTTTATTAACTTATCAAGTGCTACTGGTAACGGTTTTGGTACAATAAACGGGAGAAACGGAGATGCTGCAGGTACCCATTTACGTTATAACAATCCTATACCTGGAAATATTCAATTTGCTTTACCTACAACAGGTTACAACAATATTGTCGTAAAATTTACAACCAGAAGATCAGGCTCCGGAGCAGGAAAGCAAAAATGGTTTTACTCGATTGACGGAGTTTCTTTTTTACCTTTCACTTATACTGCAAACAACGATCCCGAAGGTGCCGTTTTACCGGTTGACGGAGATCCGACCTTGGTAACCCTTGATTTCTCAAACAACTTTAGCGTAAACAATAACCCAAATTTTAAGCTGAAAGTTGAATTTACTGCAGGAGCGGGAGGAACAGTTGGTAACAACAGATTCGACAATTTCACGGTTGATGCTACAGCTATGAGCGGAATTGATACTACTCCCCCAACAGTTACTTATTTGCCTGCAAACAACGTAAATAACGCTTCAACAACAGTAAATCCTATCATTACTTTTAATGAAAATGTAAGATTAATTGATAACTCTGCGATTACTGCTACAAATGCACAAAATCTTGTAGAATTAAGATTAAATAACGCAACAGGAACAGCTATTCCGTTTACGACAACATTTGCAAATAATGTGATTACGGTAATTCCTACAGGAGGTTTAGTTCCCAACCAGGCTTATTATTTAGCATTAAAACCAAATATGGTGGAAGATACAAGTGATAATGCAGTTACAACCACAACATCAAGCACTTTCACAACCGCAGGAACTAGTATTTCTTTAGATAAAACCTTAGTTAAAGTAAACGAAAACGCAGGAACTTTAGCCTTTAAAATAAATGTTACAAATCCTTCGAATGCAACGGTAAATTTAGTAGCAAAAACTGCTTACGGAACAGCAAATACAAGCGATTACACATTTACAAACCAAACAATCAACATTACACCTTCAACGACAAGTGTAACGGTAAATATTCCGATTATTGATGATACTTTGGAAGAACAACAGGCTGAATATTTTGTTTTAAGTCTTGAAAATCCGGTTGGAACAACGATTACAGGAGATACTTCTTCTACAGTTTATATTATTGATAATGATAAAGCTGCACCTGTTCCATCAAATCCAAATATGCTAAGTTATATTGGAAGCTTTGATCCTTCAGGAAACAGCACAAGTTCTACAGAAATTGTTGTTCATGATCCTGCAACTCAGAGATTATTTACGATCAGTTCTTTAACGGATGTTTTTGATATTATTAATTTTTCTAATCCATTAGCTCCTTCGGTTATTCAAACGGTGAATATGCTTCCTTATGGTGGAATTACAAGTATTGCGGTGAAAAATGGAATTGTAGCTGTAGCTTCACCAAACGGAACAAACCCTCAGGGAAATGGTTCTGTGGTTTTCTTTAATACGAATGGAGTATTCTTGAAACAGGTTACTGTAGGAGTTTTACCAGATATGATTACTTTCACTCCGGACGGAAACAAAATAATGACAGCAAACGAAGGAGAACCAAATGATGCTTACACAGTAGATCCAGAAGGTTCGATCAGTATTATTGATATTTCTGGAGGAATTGCAAATTTAACGCAATCAAATGTTACCACTCTTTCTTTAACACCATTTAACGGACAGGAAGCTACTTTAGCTTTAACTGGAGGAAGAAAAGTAAAATCTACGAGCACTTTAGCACAGGATCTTGAACCTGAATACATTACAATCAGTCCGGATAGTCAGAAAGCTTGGGTTTCTTGTCAGGAAAACAATGCCATTATTGAGGTTAATTTAGCAACAAATACTTTAGGAAATATTTGGGGATTAGGTAAAAAAGATATGAGTCTTCCAGGAAACGGTTTCGATGCTTCAGACAACAATGGAGAAGTTCTAATTGCGAACTGGCCTGTAAAAACATATTACAATCCCGATGCAATGGCATCTTTCAAAGTTGGAAATACCAATTATCTGGTTACAGCCAATGAAGGAGACGAAAAAGACTTAGGTGGTTTCAGCGAAAGAACAACAGTTGGAGCCAACGGATATACTTTAGATTCAGCGATTTTCCCGAATGCATCTATTTTGAAAGCTTCTCATAATTTAGGAAGATTCAGAGTAACCAACGTAAACGGAAATACAGATGGTGATGCAGATTTTGAAGAAATTCACGCTTTGGGAGCTCGTTCATTCTCAATTTTCAATGCAGATACCAAACAATTGGTTTTCGACAGTGGAGATCAGTTTGAAAGACATACCGCAGCTTACCATCCTTTGATTTTCAATGCCGATAACGAAGCCAACGGTGCAAAAAGCAGAAGCCGTGCAAAAGGTCCTGAACCAGAAGGCGTAACTTTAGGAACTATCGGAACTCAGACATTTGCATTCATCACTTTGGAAAGAACCGGAGGTGTGATGGTTTATAACGTTACAGACCCAAATAATGCAACTTTTGTAGATTACAAACATTCAAGATCGACTTCTGCATTTGGTGGAGATAACGGTCCGGAAGGAATCACATACATTCCTGCTGCAAATATGAATAACGGAAAAGCTTATATCATCGTTGCCAACGAAATCAGTGGAACTTTATCGATGTATGAAGTAATGACTTCTCCAACTCTAGCAACAGGCGAAGTAAAAACCGAAAAAGCAACGTTCAATATCTTCCCGAATCCTGTAAACAAAGGAAACACTCTTTATTTCAACAGAGCTCAAGGATACGAATTGTACGACATGAGCGGAAAACTTCTTGGAAAAGAGAAAAACGCTTTGACAATAGATACTTCAAAACTTTCTACCGGAGTTTATTTAATCAAAACTTCAGAAGGAGAAGTGAAGAGAGTCATCATAAAATAATTTTCTTACTTAATAATTTACACTTTCAAGCCTCGGAATTTTTCGGGGCTTTTTTTGTGCTAAAATCTTAATTGTTTATTGAAAAAAAATATTTCATTATTTAGATATTTTTTGATTTATATTTAAACATTTATTTTTATTTAATCATCTAAACATGTTTATTTCAGAATATAATTACGCTTTAAATCTTCCTGAAACTTGGTCTGAATACATAACTGACGAGGAAAAGACTAATGCTTTTTTCAATACAAAAAAATGGACAGGAAATCTGAGAATAACTCCAACAAATCATCAATTTCAGAATCCAGACTTCTTAAATGAACTAAGAATTGAAAATAATGCTACAGAAATTATGTGGAATAATATTAACGGTATTCAGTACAATGATAATAATGAGGGAATTTATTATTGGTATTTAATTGTAGAAAATACACTCTTTTTATGTTCTTTTACTCTCGGAGATTTACCTAATACGATTGACATACAAAATGAATTACTTATTGTAGAAAGTATTTTAAAAACGATAAAAAAAATAACATTTGTAAATAACATTAGATAGAATTAATATCTATTGCAAACAAAAAAAGACAGACCCAAAAGCCTGTCTTAAAAAAATATATCGTCGTATTTTTTATTCTACATTTACTACCTTTTCAATTTCGGGAGCGTGCTGTTTGATTGTGTTTTCAACTCCTAATTTTAGGGTAGAAAAATTAAGAGAGCAACCTGAACAGTTTCCTAAAAGTTTTACAAAAACAGTATTGTCTTTTACATCCAAAAGTTCAATGTCACCGCCATCTTTATTCAAAAACGGACGAATGCTTTCCAGAGCTTCCATTACCTTAGTTACTGTTTGTTCGTGTGCTGTATTTGTCTCCATATTTGGGTTTGGTTTTCAAAAAAGTATTTGAAATTATTTAATTATTTTTTTGGTGAGCAACCTGCCATTGTTGAGATTTTTACTGCTTCAGTCGGTGGAAGAAACTTGTTTCTTTCCAATAAACTTTCTACCATTTTTTTGGCAGTTTCAGTATAAATTTCAGCAATTTTAGAATTCTCTTGCAAAGCTGCAGGTCTTCCTACATCTCCTGCTTCTCTAATGCTCTGAATTAAAGGAATTTCCCCTAAAACAGGAATATTTAAATCATCTGCTAAATATTGCGCTCCCTGGTTTCCAAAGATATAATATTTATTGTCAGGTAATTCTTCCGGCGTAAAATAAGCCATATTTTCTATCAATCCAAGAACCGGAATGTTAATACTTTCCATGTTGAACATCGCAATTCCTTTTCTAACGTCCGCTAAAGCAACGTGTTGAGGTGTACTTACAATTACCGCTCCTGTTACCGGAACTTCCTGAATAATCGATAGATGAATATCACCAGTTCCCGGAGGAAGGTCGATTAACAAGAAATCTAATTCTCCCCAAGCTGCGTCTCTGATCATTTGGTTCAATGCTTTTGAAGCCATTGGTCCTCTCCAAACTACTGCCTGATTGGCTCCTGAAAAATATCCGATGGAAAGCATTTTCACACCGTAATTTTCGATAGGTTTCATTAAGCTTTTTCCGTTTACATCAACAGAAATTGGCTTTTGACCTTCAGTATCAAACATCGTAGGAACTGATGGCCCATAAATATCGGCATCTAAAATCCCAACTTTAAAACCCATTTTTGCTAAAGTTACCGCAAGATTCGCAGCAACGGTAGACTTACCAACACCTCCTTTTCCGGATGCAATGGCAATAATATTTTGAATTCCCGGGATCTGTTTTCCTTTGATCTGACTTAGCTGAACTTCACTTGGTTCCGGAGAAACAATTTTCAGTTTTAAATTGATTTCTTCTCCAAATTCGCTTGCAAAAGCCTGTTTCATTGCAGCTTCAAGCTTTTTCTTTTCGTGCATTGCCGGTGAATGCGCAGTCATATCTATATAAACATCATTCCCCATCAATTGGAAGTTAGAAACCAAGTCGTCTACTTCTATTTCTTTAAGGAAATCCTGAATCTTTTCTTTAGTCAACATAAAAATATAAATTGACCACAAATTTACGGAATTTTTAGCTATTTAGAATCAATAAACATGGCGATAGATAAATTCTTTTGTAGAACGAATTATTGTAGTATTTTAGGGCGATTTTAATTTTACACCATGAAAAAAATAATCTTCATCCTTTTAGGATTGATTAGCCATAATTTATTTTCACAAAATTATTCGCAATATGTGAATCCATTTATCGGAACAGGCGGTCACGGTCACACATTTCCGGGTGCGATAGTACCTTTCGGGATGGTTCAACTTTCTCCGGACACGAGAATTGACGGAAGCTGGGACGGCTGCAGCGGTTATCATTATTCAGATTCTGTCATCTACGGATTTTCTCATACCCATTTGAACGGAACGGGAGTTTCAGATTACGGTGACATTATGTTGATGCCCACAATGGGAAAACCGGGATTAACGCCAAAAGAATATTCATCAAAATTTTCTCATAAAAACGAAAAAGCAACGGCTGGTTTTTATTCTGTTAAATTAGATAAACATGACATCGATGTTCGTTTAACGACAACAAAAAGAGTCGGTTATCACGAATACAAATTCAATAAAGCAGGAAACGCCAATATTATTTTAGACTTAAATCACAGAGATAAACTTCTGGAAGGTGAAGTGAAAATTATTGATAACAAAACCATCGAAGTTTTCAGAAGAAGTGAAGCTTGGGCAACCAATCAGTATATTTATGCGAGAATTGAGTTTTCAAAACCGATGATTGAAACAAAATCATTGGTTGAGAGTCCATTACAACATGGTGTTGCTAGTACAAATTATAATGGAACAAAAATTCAAATTGCATTTTCCACTAAGGTTAAAAAAGGAGAAAAAATCCTTGTAAAAGTTGCAATTTCTCCGACTGGTTACGAAGGCGCAGGAAAAAATATGTTAGCTGAAGGAAAATCAAATGATTTTAACGAAATTCAAACACAGGCGATTGCAGATTGGAATAAAGAATTGTCAAAAATTGAAGTTAAATCTGACGACAAAAACAAACTTACGGTTTTCTACACCGCTATGCATCACGTTTTCACGCAACCCAATATCAATATGGATGTTGACGGAAAATACCGTGGAAGAGACAACAAATTTTACATGGCGAATGATTTCGGATACTACTCTGTTTTCTCGCTTTGGGATACTTTCAGAGGCGCACATCCTTTGATGACTTTGATTGACAGAAAAAGAACAGCAGATTTCGTGAATACTTTCATTAAACAGCGTGAACAGGGCGGAAGAATTCCAGTTTGGGAGCTTGCTTCCAATGAAACGGAATGTATGATCGGTTATCACGGAGTTTCAGTCATTGCTGATGCCATGGCAAAAGGAATTACGGGTTTTGATTATGAAAAAGCTTTCGAAGCTTCAAAAAATTCGGCGATGCAGGATATTTTTGGCTTAAATGCTTACAAACAGAACAACTACATCAGCATTGACGATGAGCATGAAAGTGTTTCAAAAACTTTGGAATATGCTTATGACGATTGGTGTATTGCTCAGATGGCGAAAATTTTAAACAAAAAAGAAGATTACGAATACTTCATGAAACGTTCTCAGAACTGGAAAAACCTTTACAATCCAAACAATGGTTTTATGCAGGCAAGAAAGAATGGAAATTGGTATGAGCCGTTTGATCCAAATGAAGTCAACAACAATTATACGGAAGGAAATTCTTGGCATTACTCCTACTCTGTTCAGCAGGATATTCCGGGATTGATTCAGGCGCATGGCGGAAAAGAAAAATTTGAAAAGTTTATAGACGATATTTTTGCAGCTTCTGATAAAACGACAGGAAGAGAACAGGTAGATATCACAGGTTTGATGGGACAATATGCTCAGGGAAATGAACCGAGCCATCACATCGCTTACCTTTACAACTTCGTTGATAAACCACAGAAAACAGAAGAAAAAATTAAATATATTCTTGATAATTTCTACAAAAATTCGCCGGATGGTTTGATTGGAAATGAAGATTGCGGACAAATGAGCGCTTGGTTTATTTTAAGTTCAATGGGAATTTATTCGGTAACTCCGGGAAAACCTGAATGGGAAACTGTAACGCCTTATTTTGATGAAATTAAACTACACTTAGAAGACGGAACGACAAGAATTATTACAAAAAACACTCCGAAAAGTGAACTTAAACATTTAGGTTTTGAAAATGTAAAAGTTGTTAAAGATTTAAAATACACCGAACAAACCGCATCTCCTGTAATTGCTGCAGACCGTCTTTTTGAATTCACAACTCAGGTAAAAATTACGCCTTTAAACGAAAAAGACAAAGTGTATTACATGACTTTGGATGATGACGATAAAAATGTGAGAAAAACTTTTAAAGTCTACAAAGAACCATTTACCATTAATAAAACAACGATAGTTTCGACTTATGCTGAAAGAAATGGAGAGAAAAGCGGAATTACCACTTCAAATTTCAACAGACGACCAAATCATTGGGATGTAACAATTAATTCAAACGTAAATCCGCAATATACAGCAGGCGGAAAATTGGCAATTATCGACGGAATCAACGGTGATGTAAATTGGAGAAAAGGCGAATGGCAAGGTTATCAGGGACAAACAGTGGAGGCGATTATTGATTTTAAATCACCTCAGCAAATCAATGAAATTTCGTCAACCTATCTACAAGACAGCCGAGCATGGATTTTAATGCCTAAAAAAGTAGAATACTACGCTTCAATGGACGGAAAAACATTTATTCTTCTGAAAACTCTGGAAAATAACATTGACGCTAAAGATGAAACCGTTCAGGTAAAAGATTTTACCACTGATGTTCTTCCAACCGAAGCTCGTTACCTTAAGGTAAAAGCGTATCACTTCGGAAAGCTTCCGGAATGGCATCAAGGTGCGGGTGGAGAAGCTTATATTTTTGTGGATGAGATTTCCGTGAAATAAGAATTTTAAACTTAAAATAATGAAACCTCTTTCGATTTGGAAGAGGTTTTTGTTTTTGTTAATAAGAAAGGGGCTTAGCCCTTTTTTAATTAGGGGAAACTCCAATTGGCTTTAGCTAAAATCTAGAGCAATAGATTTTTTTAGTAAATATGTTATTTCGTTTTAATTTTGTTTTCTGAAAGAATATAATTAATAAACACGAAGCCGTTTTTACAATATTTTGCTAACATCAATGTTTGAAGTAATGTTTAAATTACCTTCAGCGTAAGTCGCTTTTATAAGAATTTCAAAAATATCTTTAGGTAAATCCTTAAGAGTCAATGGCATTGACGGAGATGCTACCAAATGATAATTACTATCAAAGTAGTTGTTTACACAAGTTTTATCAAATGAATACAATCCTTTTTTTGTCATTAAAAAAAATCTTGTAAATATCTTTCATCCACACCATTTCCAAAAACTTCATGTATCAGAGAATCCAAATTAGGATTAATAACTATACTGGAGATATCTCGTAAACTTCTGAAATAAGATATTAATTTCTGATTGTTTTCTGATGACCCAGCTATTACTTCAGGCAATTTACCTCCTCCAGATGCTACAAAACCTATATTTTTGCCATCAGTAAAAAACCAATCAATATCTAATGTTTCTTGTTCAATTTCTGTATACATATAACTATTATTCTCAGCTTTCTATCTACTAAAAATATTTCATTTACTTTTAGCTATTAGCTTCGTGTTGAAATATCCTCTCCGACCAATTCAATTCTTCAGGCAATTCTCTATCAGAAAACTCAATGTGAATCACTCTCCTCTTCTTTCCATTTGTAGTACGGTTTGAACCGTGTAAAATTAAAGGTTTCATAATCATAATTCCGCCTTTTTCTACGTTGCAGATATTTTCTGTTTCAACATCCCAATTGATAGTTTCTGGTCTGTAAATTCCTTTTGAATGGGATTTTGGAACAACTTTTAAGGCTCCATTATTTTCATCGGTATCGTCTAAATGAATTCTTATGGTAAAAATATTTTCAAGAATATCTAAAGGGGGTTGTACTGCAAACTGATTCTGTTTGGTTGTCCAAGGTCCGAAATTTTCCAATTGAATTTTCTTGTCAACAGAAATTGTCAAATCCTGATGATACGCAACATACCAGTTTGATTTTTCAGGTTTATCAAAGTAAATACTTTTGACTGCAAAATAGTTTTCGCCAAAAATTTCTTCAATAATCGTTTTTAAATTTTCATTAAAAATCAAATCTTTTACTTCAGGAATTTCCTTTAAAAACTGACGGATTGCAAAAAGGTCTTCCGACTTTCTAAATGTATCTTTTGAAGTGTCAATTGATTGAATAACCTTAGCAATTTTTTCAATTTCTTCCTCAGAAAAAACATTGCTGATAACGGAAAATCCATTATCAGCAATTGTATTTTTATGTTGTTGTAAATTCAACATTTTTATTTAAAGTTTAGTGTTCTTAATTAAAGTTGAAGAGTATTCAAATTACTCATTACCAATTACACATTACTTATATCTTTACATATCTCCCCCATGATTATCCAACTGCCCTTCCCATTTCGAAACAGCAGAAGTTGCCAAAGCATTTCCTAAAACATTCGTCATACTTCTCGCCATATCGCAGAAGTGGTCGATTGGTAAAATTAAGGCAATTCCTTCTGGTGGAATTCCGAACATTGAACAGGTTGCCACAATGATAACCAATGAAGCTCTCGGAACTCCGGCAATTCCTTTTGAAGTTAACATTAAAACCAAAAGCATGGTAATTTGTTGTCCGACAGACATTTCAATTCCGTAAATCTGAGCGATGAAAATAGATGCAAACGTCATGTACATCATACTTCCATCCAAATTAAACGAATATCCTAAAGGTAAAATAAACGAAACTACTCTATTATTACAACCGAATCTTTCTAATTCCTCAACCAATTTAGGAAAAACAGCTTCCGAACTTGTTGTAGAAAATGCGATTAACAAAGGAGATTTTATTCTTTTTAATAAATCGAATAAACGGTTTCCTAAAATCATATATCCAACCAACAGTAATACAAGCCAAAGAACAGCAATTGCAAAGAAAAAATCTCGGAGATAAATTGCGTAAACTTTAAAAATTTCAAAACCATTAGTCGCAACAACTGCAGCGATTGCACCCAAAACTCCAAGCGGTGCAAACCACATAATGTAACCTACCATCTTCAAAATTGCATGAGCAATAACATCAAATAATTTGATGACAGGTTGAGCATATTCATCACCCAAATTCGCCAAAGCAACTCCAAACATGATGGAGAAAACAACAATCTGAAGAACTTCATTGGTTGCAAAAGCTTCAAAAATACTTTTAGGAATAATATGTTTTACAAAGTCTTCCATAGAAAAACCTTTGCTCGATTTTAAAAGCTCATCGGCAGATGCTGCATCTTGAATGGGAAGTTTTGTAACGTGTCCCGGTTCAAGCCAATTCACCAAAATCAAACCGATAAAAAGAGAAACCAAAGAAGCTGAAATAAACCAAAGCATCGCTTTAGACCCTACTCTACCAATCATTTTGATGTCACTCATTTTTGCAATCCCGACCACCAAAGTTGTAAAAACCAATGGCGCAATAATCATCTGAACCAACCTGATGAAAACCGTTCCCAAAAGTTTAATGTTTTGAGAGAATGGCTTTGCACTTTCAGGATACTGAATGTGTACAAATCCGCCGATTGCAACACCCACTACCAATGCAACGATAATGGCGATAAATAATTTATTCTGTCCTTTCATATATAGAGTTCAAGAGCCACAAATATAATGGTTTTTCGGTTGAAGCCTAAACTTATGTTAAAATTGCATAAAATTCAGTAAAGAAAAATTAATATACAGATAATGAAACGATTAAATTAAAACCTTGATATATTTATTTATTTTTTAGATAAACGGTATAGAATTTATTATTACATTTGAGTCTAACAAAAACATTAAATAAAATCAATTATGAGAAAAACGATCACAATGTCTGCTTTGGCTTTAGCAGTTTCATTTGGGGCAATTTCGTGCAAAAAGAAAGTTTCTGATGCTGATCTTCAGACTCAGGCAACAACTATTGTAGCTGCAACTCCTACTGCAACTATTGAAGTAAAAGAAGGTGTTGCTCATCTTGGAGGAACATTTGCTTCTCAAGCTGAAAAAGATGCTGCAATTAAATCTTTAAAAGAAATTAAAGGAGTAAAAGACGTGCATGATATGGCGACTGTAGAAACAGTTCCACCTCCACCACCTCCAGTAGAAACTACATCAGCTGTAGATCCTATGGTTCAGCAAAAAGTACAGGATGCTGTAAAAGATTTTCCAACTGTAAAAGTAGAAGTTGTTAATGGAGAATTAACGCTTACAGGAACTGCTTCTTCAGCTCAAGCTAGAAAAATTAAAGAATCTGTAGATGCTTTAAAAGTTGGAAAATATAATAATAAATTAGTAGTAAAATAATCAGACATGAGCACATTACAAGATAAATATTCAAGTGTAGTTTCTGCTGCTCAGTCTGCAGGAGTTTCTAATCTTCAGGTTCAGGAGCAAGACGGTATTCTTTATGTTTCTGGAAATGCTGCAAATACAGCTGCTAAAGACGCAGTTTGGAATGCTTTAGGAGCAATCGATTCTACGTATTCTGCTTCAGATATTAACATCGACGTTCAGGTTGCAGGTCTTGCTGCAGGTGCAAATCTTACGGTTGCCACTGAAGAATCAAATTTAAATATCAGACAAGAGCCTTCAACTGAAGCTGCTGTTGTAGGAAAAGCTGCTAAAGGTGCTTCTGTAACTTTAGTTGAGCAAACTTCAGACGATTGGTGGAAAGTAAAAACTGCCGATGGACAGGAAGGTTATGCTTATTCAAGATATTTGAAAGCTTAATTTTAAGAATTTAACTCACTTTAACTATAAACATCCCTTTCAAGGGATGTTTTTTTATTACTTTTGCGCCATAAAATCAATAAATGGGGAAAAAGTTTTGGTTACTGATCTTTGTAATCAGCAATTTATTATTAAATGCACAAAAATTAAGCATAGACGGAAAAGTTTTAAATTTTGAAAAAAAACCAATTGAAAACGTCACCGTTTATTTACTTAAACAAAAAGATTCCTCTATTGTCAATTACACACCGACTAATCGTGAAGGAAAATTTTCTCTAAAAACAGATGAATTATCAGAATCAACTATTTTGAAAATTGATGCTGAAAAATATATCACCTATTCCAAAAGCTTTGATGTTATTAAAGAATCGGTTTCTTTAGGAGAAATTGAGCTGGAGAAAAACTCCGTTCAAAATATTGAAGAAGTAAAGATTACGGCTTCACCGGTTAAAATTAAAAAAGACACCATTGAATTTAATGCTTCAGCAATAAAAGTGCGACCAGACAGTAAGATTGAAGAACTTTTAAAGCAAATTCCGGGAGTTGAAATTAGCAATGACGGAAAAATAACGGTTAATGGAAAAGAAGTTGACCAAATTATGATTAACGGAAAACCTTTCTTCGATAAAGACGGGAAAATCGCATTGCAGAATCTTCCGGCTGATATTATCAAAAACATCCAGTTTACTACTACCAAAACTAAGGAAGAGGAATTGAGTGGTAAAGCTGCGAAATCGAATAATACAACCATCAATTTTAATATTGATGAAAAGAAAAACAAAGGACTTTTATCCCGACTGACTGCAGGATATGGTTCAGACGAGCGTTATGAAGGCAGTTTACTTTTGAGTTATTTTAAAAAAGATACCAAAATCAGTCTTTTGGCTTCGTCAAACAACATCAATTCGCAAGGATTTTCTAATGATGAGGTTTTCGACAGTATGGGACACGGTAGAAATTCGTGGATTATGCAGGGCGGATCTGTGATTACAGACGGCGGAAACACCTATTACACACAAGGCGGAAATAATACAAAAGGAATTCAGAGAAGTACAACGATTGGTTTTAATTATAGTGACAAATTTGACAAAAATGCAGATTTGGAGACTTTAAGTTTAATGCACGTCAATAATAATTTAGAGACAAGATCTAAAGTTTCCAGAACGACTTTACTTCCTGATTTTACTTTAAAAACAAACTCGGAAAACAATGGTGAAAACGAGACTCAACAATACAATTTTGACACCGCAGTAAGAATTAAAATTGATACACTTACCAATATTTATTTCTCACCCAATTTTTCAAGAACGGAAGGTTTTAGTTTTAATAATTCAAAATCATCTACTTTAAGAGATAATGTACTTCTTAACGAAAGCGATTCTTACACAAGCAATAAATCTGAGAGTAATAACTTCTCACCAAATCTTTATTTTTCAAGAAAATTCAAGAAAAAAGGTCGTGTTGTTTCAGCAAATATGAACACCACTATTTCAGAATCAAAAAGAGAAAATACAAATACTTCTTCAACGATTTTCTACCAAACCACAGATCCGAACGATGTAAGAAACCAAATTTCCAGAACAAAAAATCAAACCAACAGATATAGATTTACGACTGCATATTCTGAACCTTTATCTGATTCATCGAATGTAACCGTTAACTTAACGTACGAAAATAAATTAATCAGAAACTTACGAGATGTAAATGATTTTGATCTGAGTAACGGACAATATTCCGATTACAATGATGCTTTATCAAACAGGATGAGCCAGAAAATCAACCAACTTAGCCCTGAAATAACTTATGAACTTAATAAGAAGAAAATCAATTTTTGGGCAGCGGCAAGTTTGGATATTACAGATATGAATGTGAATTCGTTTTTCAACAGTCAACGATACAATTTGCAAAACAGTTTTGCATTGCCAAGTTTTAATATGAATTTTCAATATCAGTTTTCAGACAACAAAAGACTGAGTATTTATAACAACGGCGATTTTTCAATTCCAACTGCAGAACAGCTGAGCCCATTTACAGACAACATCAATCCTTTGGTGAGCTATCGTGGAAATCCGGAATTGAAAAACAGATGGCAAAACTCCACATATATTTATTACAGCAATTATAATATGTTGAAAAACATGAATTATTATATGAACTTAAGTTTCAATTACTATAATAATGATGTGACTAACTATTCTTACTATGACGATTCCGGGAAGCAGTTTGTAACGTATGCCAACGTAAGCGGAAACAAATATGTAAACTTGGGTGGTGGTTTTTCTAAAACTTTCAAGTGGAAACAGAATAAACTGACTTTAAGTCCAAAATTCAATATGAATTATGGTTACAACAGAGGTTTCATCAATGCAGATCAGTTTACCAGCGAAACATACAGCATTAATCCTGGCTTCAACTTGACGTATGAAATCAAAGATAAAATTACCATTAAACCATCCTATTCTTTGGGTTACAATTTCTCAGAATACAAAAATTATAGCGTTGGAAATGTGAAAACCAGCAATCAGATTTTAAAGATGGAACTTACCAACTATGTTTTTAAAAGTAAACTTATTTTCGGAAATGATTTTGAATACAACACAACATCAAACATTGCACCCGGTTTCAAAAGAGATTTCTACTTCTGGAATACCAGTTTAGGATATTCATTCTTTAATAAACAGCTTACTGCAAAAGTAAAAGTATATGATGTCTTAAATCAAAACCAAAGTGTAAGACGTACCATTACAAACACTTATTTTGAAGACCGAGAAGATTTAATTCTAAAACGTTATGTGATGTTTTCTTTAACCATGAAACTCAACAAGTTTGCAGGAAAGAAAGCAGAAGTAAAATAAAACACAATCATTGCTACTAAAATAGCCGGAGAAAATTCTCTGGCTATTTTTTATTTTTAAATTATTTTTGATGAATTAGAGCCCGTTTAAATTCTCAATTTCAATTTTACAGGATTGTGTCATTTTGAGCGAAACGAAGTGGAGTCGAAAAATCCCAAATACCTGAATTTTAAAAGATTCTTCATTTCATACTGCTTCGCAAAATTCCATTCAGAATGACAAAAAAGAACTTTTAGATAAAATTTAAACAGACTTTTAATATTGTCATTTATTCAGCTTCTTCATTATTTTTCTTTCTCGCAACTGTAGAATTTTTTGCTGCTTTTACCAATTCATTAATCTCAGCATAAGCATCTTTCCAATCGGAAATATCTTTCATAGCGGTGAGCATATTAAAGTAAGATTTCAACGTTTTTTCTAAACTTCGGCGCACCGATGATGCACTTTGCATTTGCCGAAGACTTGCATTCGCCTCTGTCTGTTCTTCGAAAATATCTTCAAAATACTCATGCTTGGCTTTCATCTTAGCAAAAGCAATAGATAAAGACAGATTGGCAATTTTCTGAGTATTCACTGGAAGTTCCAGCTCTTCAATCAGTTTGTTCATCTGAGCTGTTTGCGAAGAATAGCTCATACGGTCGAGGTCTAAACCAAATTGCACAAAAATCTGATACAAATCTTCCGCATCCTCATAATTCGGCACCGAAACGACTTGTCGATATCCATTCAAAAAAGCTTTGATACAACTAAAAGCAATATCTCTGTCATGGTCTGCCGCTGCAACATCTCTTCCTTTTCCGCTAAAAGTTTTCTTAGCATAAACCGCATCATAATCTGCATAATGCGTAGTGAGTTCGTTTATCAAAGGATGATCTGCCAAAACCGAATATTTTCCCGAAACTGAGACAGTGATCGTTCTTTCTGTAAGCGTCGCCAAATCTTTTGTGCTTACTCTTTGTAATGAAATTTTCATTCGCCAAATGTGTTTTTTTTTATTAATAATTGAAAAATTAATTCAATCAAATATAAAATAAATTGCATTTAGATACAAACACCATTGTTTGAACTCAATGTATCTTGATTGTAAGGACAAACAACCGTGTTTCAATTCAATGTCAATTGATTGTGAATACAAACAACCTTGTTTGGACCTAATGTAAGATGAGTGTAAGAGCAAACATACATGTTTGGAGTTTATGTATAATGAGTTTGAATGAAAATAGAAGTGTCTTGGTTTAAATGCTTTTTCAATTTATTGCTTGAATGAGGAAAACCGTAATTTTTATAACATTTCAAATATTATTTTTATATCCAAAAGAATAATAATTTTAAACAAGTATTTATGAATAAATTTTTTGTCATTTTATCTGCAATTTCATTAATTAGTTGTAAAAAAGAAGAAAATAAATATTCTCCTGAAATAGAAATGAAAGCCCAACAAATGGTTGACAGCATTACAAAATCAGTTAAAAAAGAATCTGCTATAGAGAATAAAGAAGACTCTGACACTCCTGTAACTATAATAAAATCACGTTTTATAGAAAAAGAATATTCAACTTATAAAGATGTTGAGCTTACTTATAAAAACATTTCAAACAAAGACATAAAAGCCATTAAATTTGAGTGGTATGGCGAAGATTCTTTCGGAGAACCGGCAGACATGGGTATTACAGATGGAAATGGCGGAGGATTTACCGACGATATTTTAAAGGTAGGAAAAAAGCGAACTTCCGAATGGAATGTATTAAGTAGAAATGGAGATAAAGTTTTAACTGCAAGAGCTTATGAAGTTGTATTTACTGATGGTACAAAATGGAAAGCAAAATAATATTTTCAATTGTATAACCAAACACGATTTGACGCTTTACACAACAAAAGATCAGAAGAAATTCCGGTCTTTTTCATTTCCTAACACTTCATCTTTCAAACCATAACCACCAAAACTTTTTAATCATTAAATTAGCATCAAATTTCATCTATGAACTTTCGATATTCATTTTTACTGCTTTTGCTTTTCCTATTTGGGAATGCGCAAACTCAACCGCAAGATAATTATGTAAAAGATAATTTCACGAAGCAGGAATTTTATATTCCGATGCGTGATGGTACAAAATTGTTTACGGCAGTCTATATTCCGAAAGATATTTCAAATAAAAACAAATATCCTTTTCTGATGCAGAGAACCTGCTATAGCATTGCACCTTATGGTGAAAATGAATATCGCAGAAGTCTTGGTCCGAATAAATATCTAATGAATGATAAATACATTTTTGTCTATCAGGATGTTCGCGGAAGGTACATGAGTGAAGGAACTTTCACTAATATGACACCGCAAGTAGAAAAGAAAACAAAGAAAGATGTCGACGAAAGCACCGATACTTACGACTCGATAGAATATTTAATTAAAAACATCAAAGACAACAACGGAAAAGTTGGTCAATACGGAACTTCTTATCCCGGTTTTTATACGGCTGTAGGAACTTTGGCGCAACATCCTGCTTTGGTAGCTTCATCTCCACAAGCTCCGATTTCAGATTTCTGGAATGACGATTTCCTGCATAATGGAAGATTTATGTTGGGTTATTTTAAAACCTTCCCTGTATTCGGAGTTCAAAAAACAAAACCTGAAAATAAAGCATGGTATTCTGATTCTATGATTAAAGCAACTTCTGAAGACGGTTTAAAATTCTACCGAGACATGGGAACTTTGAAAGATGGTTACGAAAAATATTACAAAGATAATTTCTTCATGACCGAAATTATGAATCACCCCAATTATGATGAATTCTGGCAAAAAAGAGGTCTTTTACCACATCTTAAAAATATCAATCATGCAATAATGACAGTTGGAGGTTGGTTTGATGCAGAAGATTTATCCGGACCGCTAAATATTTATAAAACCATCGAAAAGACTAGTCCAAAAGCTAAGAACACAATAGTAATGGGACCTTTTTCTCATGGAGGTTGGGGACGTGAAGAAGGAAAGCATTTTCATAATCAAATCTATTTTGGAGACAGCATCGCAACGTATTACCAAAAAAATATTGAAACGAAATTTTTCAATCATTATTTAAAAGGAAATACCAAACAAGACGCAGGTTTACCGGAAGCTTTAATGTATGACACCGGAGCAAAAAAATGGCGTGAATTTGCAACCTATCCACCAAAAGAAGCAAAGAAAGTCAACTTTTATTTAGCCAACGGAACTTTAAAAAATTCTGCCGGACAAGGTTTTTCAGAATATTACAGTGATCCCAATAATCCTGTTTTAAGTTCTGATAATCTGAAAGATTTTAACGGATTTACGCCAAGAAATTATATGTCGGAAGATCAAAGATTCGCTGTTGGAAGACCTGATGTATTAACTTTCACAACTGAGGTTTTAACAGAAGACATGACTTTTTCGGGAGAAATTTTAGCAAAATTAAATATTGCCTCGACTTCTACCGATGCAGATTTTGCCGTTAAATTAATTGATGTTTATCCCGAAGATTTTAAACCAACCGAAAAGAAAGACGGCGTGATTTACGGAAATTACCATCAAATGGTAAGAAGCGAAATTATGCCTGCAAGATTCAGAAATTCGAGAGAAAAAGGAGAAGCTTTGGTTGCCAATCAGAAAACTGCTGTAAATTTCAGGTTGCAGGATGTAGTTCATACTTTTAAGAAAGGACACAAAATTCAGATTCAGATTTCTTCTACTTGGTTTCCTTTGTTTGCCATTAATCCGCAGAAGTTTATGGAAAATCCTAATTTTGCTACAAAGGAAGATTATACTAAAGCGTTTATCAAAGTTTTTGAAGACTCGGCGATTGAGGTTGAGGTTTTGGAATAAGTTAGAAGTTAGAAGTTAGAAGTTAGAACAAAATTAAGTTTGTAAAGAATAGCAGTGTAATTTACACTGCTATTTTTATTCCTCAATTGTTCTGAAAGTCAGATTTACTCTTGGAGTTTTTACTTTTGTGGTTGGTGGAAGTCTGTGAAGCCAGTTTTCCTGAGTTGTTCCTTTCATCACGAGTAAACTTCCGTTTTCCAGTGAAATATCAATTCTTTCTTTAGAAACTTTATGTTTGAAAGAGAATTTTCTTTCCGCTCCGAAAGTTAGAGAGGCAATTGCACCATGTTTTCTCAAATCTTTTTCTCCATCGCTGTGATATGCCATTCCTTCGCTTCCGTCGTGGTACAAATTGAGAAGACATGAATTATAGGTTTCGCCGGAAACTTCTTCACATTTTTGTTTTAACTGTAATAATTCAGGAGTCCAGAGTTTTGCATATTTTGTGCGATTAGAATAAGTGTATTCAAATTCTCTCTCACCAAACCACGCTACTTTTCTTTTGGTATAAATTAGCTTTCCGAAAATGACCGCCTCGTCATTTTCCCAAGGAATTTGGTTGAATAAATATTGATAATATTTTTCACATTCAGCATCAGAAAAAATCTTCCCGTAATATTCTGTGATTCCGTCTTTGGGAAGAATATTAATGGGAAAATCTTGTGGGCTATCAAATAAACTATTCATTGGTTTAAATATTTAATTCTGAACCATTAAGATTCTATTAAGGAATTAAGAATATTAAGTTGAGCTTCGCTTTAAGCAGCTTATTTACTAAAAATCTATTTGATTTTTTCTTAATTAAACTTAACCTCTTAAAAACAAATCTTAATGGTTCAAATTTTAGATAGAATTATCAGAATAAATTTTCGCACTTTCCCAGCCGATAATCATCTGTTTTCTGTCACTTCCCCACATATAACCACCAATTTTCCCTGAAGATTGTATCACACGGTGACAAGGAATGAGAAAAGCAACGGGATTACTTCCAATTGCTGTTCCCACTGCTCTTGAAGCTTTCGGATTTCCTATTTCATTTGCTAAATTTCCGTACGTGGACAGTTTTCCTAATGGAATTTTCAATAAACTTTCCCAGACTTTCAACTGAAAATCTGTTCCTTTTAAGTGAAGTTTAATCGTATTAAGTTTCGACCAGTCTTTATTAAAAATGGACAAAGCATTTTGTTGAAGTTCATCTTTCTTTTCAATAAAAAATGCATTGGGAAATCTACTATGTAAATCTCTCAATGCATGTTCTAAATTTTCCTCGAAAGCAATATAGCAAATCCCTTTTTCGGTAGATGCTGTGATAATTTTTCCAAAAGGGCTTTCGGAGAAACTGTAATTTATTCTCAGATTTTTTCCGCCGTTTTTATATTCTGCAGGAGACATTCCTTCAATATTCACAAACAAATCATGCAATCTGCTTGTACTTGAAAGTCCGGTTTCTAAAGCTGCATCAAACAAGCTTGCTTTTTTTTCTTTTAATAAACTTTTTGCATGTTCAAGACTGATGAACTGCAAAAATTTCTTCGGACTTGTTCCTGCCCAATCGGTAAATATCTTCTGAAAATGAGCCGGACTCAAATTTACTTTTTCAGCAACCTCATCCAAATTTGGCTGAAGCTTAAAATTGCTCTGAATATATTCTATCGCTTTGGCAATTCTCTGATAATCTATTTGATCTTGTCTGGACATTTCATTTTATTTTACCTCACAAATGTCAGAAGAAAAACTGAAAGAAAAAATCCGTTTCTTGCGGAATTTTGGAAACTCTGAGAACCATATATTTTTTTTAACACATAAGTCACATTAGTTTTTAGCTTACAACTTTGAAAATATTTAGAACACAGGAGAGAAAATCAAAGATTTTTAAAGCTTATGTGCTCTAAAATATACGCAGACAAATTAACTCTCTGTGACTTATGTGTTTAGTCTTTTACTATTAAATCAGTTTGCAAAGAATTTTTAATCTTTGTTGATATGATAATACGCCAACATTTTGTAATATAATTTTGCTGCTAAAAATGCACTTGGTTTTGAATACGCAGAATCCATCAATTCAACAATATCAAAAGCGACAACATTACATTTTTCGAAAACTTTTCTCAACAATTCCAAAGTTGGATACCATTGCAAACCTCCTGGTTCAGGAGTTCCGGTAGATGGAGCGATTGAAGGATCAAAAGCATCCAAATCGATGGTGATGTAAACGTTTCCTGAAACTTTTTCTAAAACATCATTTACCCAATTTTCGTTATTGGCAATTTCGTGAGCAAAAAACACTCTTCCTTCCGGTAAATATTCCACTTCTTCAACATCCATAGAACGAATTCCCACCTGTACCAAATTATGCTTCTGATTGGCTTCAAAAACCGCACAAGCATGATTAGAAGTAGAACCGTGAAAATCAGGACGCAAATCTGTGTGAGCGTCTAACTGAAGAACCGTCAAATTTTCAAATTTTTCTCCAACCGCACGAATCGAACCGATAGAAACAGAATGCTCTCCACCAAAAAGTGTGAATAATTTATCTGTTGCCAACAATTCTTTTGTTTTCTGATAAACCGCTTCCGTCATAGCTTCAGGAGTTGAATTTTCAGAAACTTCTCCAGCTAAGTAAACTCCTTCAAGATAAGGCTCTGTACCTGTTTCAATGTCGTACAATTCCATATTTTCAGAAGCATCTAAAAACAATTCCGGACCTTTGTCGGCACCTTTTCCCCAAGTTGAAGTTCCATCGTAAGGAACCGTTACCAAAACTACTTTTGAATTTTCTAATGAAGCATTTTCTTCAGGAATTCCTGCGTATGTTTTCATAATATGATTTAAAATTAAATGTTTTTAAAGATTGAAATATTTGCGGCAAAGATAAGAAGAAGATATTGTAAGTATTTAAAGTTATAAGTAACAAATTATGAGATTTAAAAATTAAAATCATTTACCCTTTAAATATTAAAACATTAATTTTGCACAAAATAAAATTTATGTCCTTAAAAGCTGTGCTGTTCGATATGGATGGCGTGATTGTAGATACAGAACCACTGCACAGGAAAGCTTATTTCAAAACATTTAATCAACTTGAAATTGAGGTTTCTGAAGAACTTTACACGTCTTTTACAGGAGCTTCCACAAAAAAAGTTTGTGAAACTTTAATTAGCCAATTTAATCTTTCTCACACGCACGAGGATATTACAGCTATTAAAAGAACCCATTTCAAAGATTATTTTTACAATGATGAAGAATTTGATTTAATTCCGGGAGTAAGAAAATTAATTGAGCATTATTATGAAAATGGAATCAAATTAATTGTTGCATCTTCAGCAAGTATGACGACTATTAATATGGTTTTTGAGAAATTCGGTTTAGAAAAATATTTCAGTGGAAAAATTAGTGGTGCAGATTTAAAGGAATCAAAACCTCATCCGGAAATTTTCCAGCTTGCCGCAAAAATGGCAAATGAACCTATTGAAAACTGTATGGTTATCGAAGATTCTACTAATGGAATTTTAGCAGCACACAAAGCGAGTATTTTTTGTGCAGCTTACAAGAGTTTCCATTCTCACAATCAAGATTACAGTTTGGCAAATATTGTTATAACAGATTATTCTGAGATAGAAAAAGATAAAATTTCACAATATTTTAAATAAGCAAAACTCTCCTAATTGGAGAGTTTTAATTTTATCTTATTTTTTAATAAATATTTTTAACCTCTACAGTCTTGATATTCTATATTTTGAGTTGAAATTGCTACAGATATAATTGCTAGTAGTACAACAGTTAGAAAAATTCTTGATATATTTTTCAGTTGCTGGGTTTTCTTTTGAAACCTAAAATTGATCCATAGTATTGTCGCTGAATAAATACCAAGAAAAGTAATCAAAGGATTATATCTCATATAAAGATTATTTTGAGGAAGATCTGACCAGCCGCTTACTTTTGCCTCCAACACAATCGGGTCTTCAATAATTTGATATACTAAAAAAATTGAATTTATTAGAAGAAATACAAATATTACTTTGTAAAACTGCAAATGTTTTTTAAAACTTTCAAAAGATTCTAAGAAGATTGCATAGGAAATAAGAATGCAAATAATAAGAACTTCACAAAGTTCAATAGAAACAAAATTCGGAAGCTTACTGCTTGAACAATATCCTTCATACGAATAAAAAGATCTCATTCCAAAAAATGATATAATACCTACACTTAAATACCCTAAAATAAAAATAAGTATGATGAAGATTATTCCTATCGTTTTTCTCAATTTCATTTTTTTCAAACAAATATAAAAATACTTGCAAATTTTAAATGTAAAAAGCTCTCAAATATTTGAGAGCTTTTGTTATAAGTTTTGGCTAAATTCAATTGAATAAGTTAGTAACCTAAAATCTTCAAAATATCTTCCGGTTCCTGTCTTTCTCTGAAAATTTCATATTGAAATTCTCCATTTTCATCTTTCTGAATCAAAATATGTCTCGGTTGAGGCATTAAACAGTGATGAACTCCGCCATAACCTCCAATTGTTTCCTGATACGCTCCAGTGTGGAAAAAACCGATGTATAAAGGTTTCGTATCGCTGAAAACAGGTAAATAAATTGCGTTGGTATGTTGCTCAGAATTGTAATAATCATCAGAATCACAAGTCAAACCGCCCAAGAAAACTCTTTCATAAGTATCGTCCCAACGATTCAGCGGAAGCATGATAAAGTGTCTTGAAATCGCCCAAGTATCGGGAAGCGTTGTCATGAAAGATGAATCGATCATATTCCATTTTTCTCTGTCATTCTGACGTTTCTGAGAAATAATTTTATAAATATTCGCTCCACTCTCTCCAACAGTAAAACTTCCAAATTCTGTATAAATATTCGGTTCTTCTACCCCTTCTTCTTCACAGAATTTTTTGATTTGAGAAACAATTTCCTCAACCATGTATTGATAATCGTAATCAAACTGCAAAGATGTTTTGATTGGAAAACCTCCACCGATATTTAGTGAATTTACTTCCGGAGCAATTTTCTTTAAACGTGCATAAACACGAAGACATTTGTATAATTCATTCCAATAATACGCCGTGTCTTTGATTCCTGTATTAATGAAAAAGTGAAGCATTTTCAGTCTTGCATTCGGGTGCTCTGCAATTTTCTGACTGTAATAAGGGATAATATCTTTATACCCGATTCCTAATCTTGAGGTATAGAATTCGAATTTCGGCTCTTCCTCAGAAGCAATTCTGATTCCGATGTCAAAAGTGGTATCGATACTTTCAGTAAGCTTATCCAATTCACGGTAATTATCCAGAATCGGGGTGATGTTTTCAAAACCACTGTTGATCATATCTGAAATTTTTGCCAGATAATCATCGGTTTTAAAACCGTTACAGATTACTTCTATATTTTTATCTACTTTACCTTCATTATAAAGAGACTTTACAATATCCATATCGTAAGCTGAAGACGTTTCAATCGAAATATCGTTCTTCAAAGCTTCTTCAATTACAAATTTGAAATGACTGGATTTTGTACAGTAACAATATCTGTAGTTTTTTTTGTAATCGATTTTCTCAAAAGCTTCCTTAAACCAGCCTTTTGCTTTCTGAATATTTTGAGAAATCTTCGGGAGGTAACTTACCTTAAGAGGCGTTCCAAACTTCTCAACAACATCCATTAAAGGAATATCGTGAAAAGACAAATTGTTCTCAGAAACATTGAATTCTTCCGTTGGAAAATACAATGTCTGATCAATAAGTTCCGAGTATTTTATTTTCATTTTTTAACAAGTGAATTAAGAATGCAAAATTGCTAAAAAAGTTTGATTTTTTAATTTAAATTTTTCTTAAAGTTTGATATAATCGCAGTTTTAAGAATTAGAACTAAATCTTACTTAATTAAATTAACAATACTACATAACAATTACCATTTTACTTCTTTTTTCCTGCAAAAAATAACAAATCACCTTTCAAATACTCAATCGAAACTTCATTTTCTATTGCTAAATTTCTCGTTAACATATCTGTCGTCATATTCGCATCCATATTTTCCAAATTCCACTTCAAACCTCTCGTAGTAATATTTTCAGTGACAGGAAAAGGATAAAGCGAAATAATTTTATCTTTCACACCATTGATTGAAAAACTTTTAGGAATAAAATAATATTCTGAAAATTCATCAAAAAACTGAATAGACATTTGATTTTTAAAGCCAAACGCAACGGTAAGATTTCCTAAAAAATGGTCCTGTTCACCTCCGCTTCCGCCGAATACATCAACATTTTTAAAACCTTTTTCAAAAATAATATCTAAAGCTTTATGAAAATCTGTTCGATTCTGATCCGGAGTGTGAATAAATTTTTCATGATAAATATTTTCATCAAAACCTGAATGAGAATCAAAATCACCGGAAATAAAATCAAGTTTATCCCAATGAAACTGTAGTTCTTTCAAATAATGAAAAGCGCCATCTGTACAGGCAATTAAGCTGTATTTTTCTAATTTTGGAAGTGATTTTGGAGCATCACCGTTGATAAATAGTAAAACTTTGTCTGTCATTATTCTTTCTTCTTTAGCAAATCTCCAACATTCTGATCAGAAGTAATAATCCATTTTCCTACATTTTTGCCGGGTCTTTTTTCTTCTACTTTTTTCACAAAACTTTTTGCGTCAATGATATCTTCGGCATTAGGCTGCAATTCAATACATTTTTTGTAGGTTTCAAGCATTCTGTCGACTTCATTATAAGTAAGACCTTCTCTGTACAAAAGTTTTCTGTAAGACCTTCCGATATAATAATTTACTCCGAAAAACTGTCCGGAATTTGTATCAATTAGATTATAAGCTTTTTCAAAATAAGCGATTGCTTTCCTGTAATCCGGTTGATGACTGTTGAAATTATTAATTCCACCATACCAAAGTGCGGCAGTGAAATCAGGATGAATATTTAAAATTTCTGTGATAACCGTTTCTGCTTCCTCATTTTTCTCTTGACTGATTAACGCTAAAGTCAATTGAGATTTTAAAATCAAATCATTTGGAGTTTCCAGTAAGCCTTTTCTAAAAACTTTTTCAGCTTCAGAAAATTTATTCTTTGAAATCAGTTCATTGCCTTCATCAAGAAGCGCCGCACTGTTCTGAGAAAACGCAAAATTTGAAAATAATATAAGAAACAAAAAGATTTTTTTCATTTTATCTCTCATTCGGATTCCAATATTCTTCCGGTTCGTTATTGATTTTTGAAATGTATCTTGCCAAAACAAAAAGGTAATCTGAAAGTCTGTTTAAATATTTAATTAATTCAGGGCGCACTTCTTCAGATTCATTCAAAAAAACTAAAGAACGCTCTGCTCTTCTGCAAATCGTTCTCGCAGCATGTAAAAAAGTTGCAGATTTTCCACCACCGGGAAGAATGAAGTATTGAAGCGGTTCTAGTTTTTCTTCAAATGCGTCCATCCAATTCTCCAATTCTTCAATTTCCGTTTCAGAAATAATCAGAGGAAGACGAGATTTTCCGTTTGCCAACATCAATTTATCAACAGGTGTTGCTGCCTCAGAACCAACAGTGAATAAATCAAACTGAATTTTTTTAAGCTGTTTTAAAACTTCCTCATCATTGATATGACTTTTTGAAATTCCTATAAAAGAATTTAATTCATCGATATTTCCATAGCTTTCTACTCTTGCACTGGCTTTTGAAACTCTCGTTCCGCCGTATAAAGCGGTTTGACCTTTGTCTCCTGTTTTGGTGTAAATTTTCATGATACTAAATTAATGTTTTTTAGAATTATGTTAACTAATGTTTTTTTTAACTGTGATTTAAACTAAGATTTTTTGAATTAATTTAAAATAATTCATATCGTTGATTTCGTAGATAAAGCAGATTTGTTTTTATTTAAATTTAAAATTTTTATGCTTTAAAATCTCAATAATTTCATAATTTTAAAACACCAATCATAAATAAAGAAATATGGCAACAAATCAACAACTGAGCGAATTATTGGCGCTCGATTTAGGAATAAATCTTGTCAACAGAAGACCTTACGCAAAGGAAGTTTTTAAATGGCAAGATATTGATCTTCTTCCACATTCTTCCGCAGATACTTTATTATGCGAAATCTACGAATGGAACGGTAGGAATTGGAGAACAACCAACAATAACCTAATCGGTTATCTTTTTTCGGGACAACAACTTACCGATGTAAAAAATCAATTGATAAATGTCACCAAACATTCTGCATTGATTCCTGATTTTGAATTTACCAAAGACAGTATGATTGAATATGGTTTGACTTTACCATCTTTATTTAACATCGGAATTAACGGAAATATCAATCAGGCTAAAAACTTCTCAGTACGAGTAAATGGCGTTACAAAATCGAGAATTACTAATATCGATTCTCCCGGAATTGAAATTTTAAAAAGTTATTCAGAATTTACAGATTCACAATCGAAAACGTATCGAAAGAATATTAAATTCAATTATTTAAGCACCTCATTATTCTATGCTGAAAGTGTTGAGATTTTCCTTGAAAAAGAATCTGGAGTTGGCTTAGATGTAAGTTTTCAGACCACAAATGTAGACGTAGAAGCAAAAATTGATACTGATACTAAAAAACATTTTGTCTTAAAATATTCAGGAAATCAGTCACCTTTCGCTGCAAAATTCACAAAAGGGAAAGACTTTGATGTGGAATGATTTTTTTTGAATTATAAGTTAAAAATTATGAATTATGAGTTGATTGAAACCGAAGATTTACTCGAAGTTAACTCATAATTCATAACTTATAATTTAAACTTTCTACTTATTTAAAAGGATCGCAGCTTCTTTTGCGGCGTAGGTGAAAATCATATCTGCTCCTGCTCTTTTGAAACATGTTAAACTTTCAATAATTGCTTTATCATTGTCTAACCAACCGTTTTGAGCTGCAGCTTTCAACATTGCATATTCTCCGCTCACATTATAGACGGCAATCGGTAAATCAATAGCTTCACGAACTTTTGCTACAATATCCAAATACGGAAGTCCCGGTTTTATCATAATAATATCTGCACCTTCTTCCACATCTTTAAAAACTTCATTCAAAGCTTCACGGGAATTATGAAAATCCATCTGATATGTTTTTTTATCTTTTGGAATTTCCATGTCATCTTTTGGAGCGCTGTCTAAAGCACTTCTGAAAGGTCCGTAAAATGAGCTTGCATATTTTGCAGCATAGCTTAAAATTCCGACATCATGAAAGCCACTTTCTTCCAACGCTTCACGAATTGTCAAAACTCTGCCATCCATCATATCACTTGGCGCCACAATGTCAGCTCCAGCTTCCGCATGAGAAACTGCCATTTTTGCCAAAGCATCGTTGGTTGCATCGTTGATGATTTTTCCGTTTTCTATAACTCCGTCGTGACCGTAAATTGAATAAGGATCTAAAGCAACATCGGGCATAATCACCATTTCAGGAATAGCATCTTTGATTGCTTTAATCGTGTTTTGCATTAATCCATCTTTATTCCACGCTTCTTTTCCGGTGTTGTCTTTTAAATGATCTGAAACTTTCATGTAAAGGTTGACCGCTTTTACACCTAATGAAAATAATTCTTTACATTCTTTTACCGTTAAATCGATGCTTCGTCTGAAAATTCCGGGCATTGAAGCGATGGCTTCTTCCTTATTTTCACCTTCCATCACGAAAATCGGCATTACAAAATCATTGACTGAAAGACTGCATTCTCTCACCAAACCTCTCATCGATTCATTCACTCTTAGTCTTCTGTTTCTAGAATATATCATCTTTGGAATACTTTTTGAATAATTTATTGCAAATTTAATATAAGTTATATAAAAAACTATTGCAGAGAATTATATAATTTATTATTTTTGTTAGTAATATTTATGCAAATTTATCGTTGATGAAAAAACTTTTACTTTTATTTATCTTTATTACAGCTTCTATCGGGTTTTCTGATAATTTGAAAGCGCAAATAAAAGAACCAAATTCTACTTTTCAAAAGTCAGATGATGGCGTGCTTACTGCATATCCTAATCCTGCAAAAGACTTTTTGATGGTGAAAGCTAAAGATACTTCGTTAAAAATAAAGAATGTTACGTTCTATTCTATATTAGGAACTCAGGTTGCTACTTATAATGTAAACAGTAACAGTTCTGAAATAAATATTCAAAGATTGAAGCCAGGAAAATATTTAATTAGATATATTCTAAGCGACAATACGCAAAAAGTTACTCAAATAGTAAAACAATAATACTGAAATCCTGATCAACATCAGGATTTTTTCTTTTAGCAGAATTCTCTTTAATTCCGTAACTTTCGGAATATTTTTATACTAACTATAAAAACAATTTAATGCTAAAAGCTGAACATATTACTAAAACCTACAATGCAGGAAAAAAAACAGCATTGGATGATTTTAGCATAAACGTCCCGACAGGAAGTATTTACGGTCTTCTAGGACCAAACGGAGCAGGAAAAACATCATTCATCAGAATTATCAATCAGATTACACAAGCCGATTCGGGAGAAGTTTTAATCAATGGCGAAAAGCTTAATTCTAATCATATTAAAGACATCGGTTATATGCCGGAAGAACGTGGTCTTTATAAAAATATGAGTGTGGGTGACCAAATTCTTTATTTTGGGGAACTGAAAGGGATGAAAAAAAGTGACGCTTTAAATGAAGCAAAAAAGTGGTTTGACAAACTGAATATCGATCAATGGTGGAAGAAAAAACTGTCTGAACTTTCCAAAGGAATGGCTCAGAAAATACAGTTCGTTGTAACCGTTCTTCATAGACCTCAACTTTTGATTTTGGACGAACCGTTTTCAGGTTTTGATCCTGTGAATGCTAATTTAATTAAGGATCAAATCATCGAACTTAAAAATAATGGAACCACAATTATCCTTTCCACTCACAGAATGGAAAGTGTGGAAGAAATGTGTGATTATGTGGCTTTGATTAATAATTCTAAGAAAATTATTGACGGAAAAGTTTTTGATGTTCGTGAGAAATTCAAGAAAAATATTTTTGGAGTTACTTTGTCTGAAGTAAATGACAACCAATTTGATCATTTTAAAGACAAATATGGAATTTTCAATATGACCAATGAAAATAATCTTATTTCTTTTGATCTGAAAAATGAAGCAGACCAAAACAGCATCCTTTTAGATTTGGTTAATGTAGGAAAAGTAAGGTCTTTTGACGAAAGAATTCCGAGCATGAATGAAGTATTTATTAATGCGGTAAGCAATCACTCTTAATCTTATGAACAATATTTTTTTAATTACAAAAAGAGAATTTCTTACTCAGGTTAAGAAAAAATCTTTCATCATACTTACTTTATTGGCTCCGTTAATGATTATTGCTTTCGGAGCAGTGATTGGATTTATGTTTAAAGCCAATGAATCTCACAATGTGATTGAAGTTGTCGACAACAGCGGATTGTTTAAAGGACAATTAAAGTCTGATGAAAAAATCAACTATGTTTTTATTCCTTCAGCTGAAGAAAAAGCTAAAGTTAAAAATTTAAAAGGCAACGAAAACCTTGACGGAATTTTGATTCTTCCAACTTTATCGGGAAACAATCTTGATGATATTGAAAAAAGTACAAGATTGGTTGTAAATACCAAAATTGGTCTTGATACGAAACAGCAAATTATTTCAGACATTACGAATGTCATCAAGAAAGAGAAAATAAAGCAGCTTGGAATTCAGGAAGCACAACTTGAAAATTTAGATAAGAGTTTTACTTTAAAAACCATTAATGTTTCTGAGGATAATAAGGAAGATTCTGATTTGGTATTTGGGGTAAAAAGTGTTCTTAGTATGGTTTTGATGTATGTAACGTTCATGTTTATCTTAATCTATGGCGTTCGAGTAATGCGAAGTGTTTTAGAGGAAAAAAACAACCGAGTTGTTGAAATCATCATTTCATCTGTAAAACCATTTGAGTTGATGATGGGCAAAATTTTGGGTGTAACATTGGTTGCTTTAACTCAATTTATCGTTTGGATTACGATGTCTGTTATTGGTGCATTGGTATTAAATACAGGCTTCGCTTCGCTTCAAAAGACCATTCCTGGTGGAAATGAGGAAATGATGAGTAAGCTCGATATTGCTCAGATTGCCACACAAGCTTCTCATAGTTTATTGGAAATGAATTTCCCGCTGATTATTTTTGTATTCATTGTATTTTTCCTTTTGGGATATATGTTTTACAGCTCGGTTTACGCGGCAATTGGTTCTGCAGTTGATAATGAAACGGAAACTCAACAATTCACTTTATTTGCCATTCTTCCGCTAACTTTAGGAATGTATGGAAGTATTTCTGTGATTAATAATCCTGATGGACCTGTTGGATTCTGGATGTCAATCATTCCGTTTACTTCCCCTGTTGCAATGGTGGCGAGAATTCCGTTTGGAGTCCCGGCTTGGCAAATTGCTTTGTCTATTGGATTACTTTTAGGAACAACAATTTTCATGATTTTCTTAGCTGGAAAAATATACAGAGTAGGAATTTTGATGTATGGAAATAAAGCGACTTTGAAAGAAATCTGGAAGTGGATAAGACACTAATTAATGAAATTCACAAAATTTTATAACGAATAAAATGTTTACGCAAAAAAGTATTTTTATAGCTATAACACTCATCTTCGCAATAATTTCATGCAGTTGTTTAAACATTTTTTTGTATTTCAGAACAATAATTGGATTTAAACCTGTGATATTTCTTTTTGTGTTGGGTTCATCAATCTTTTTGATTTGACTAAGACAATACGAATATTTACTATTGATAATAAGTTGATAAGATTTTTTTACTGCATATTTTTCGGAACTTTTTTAACAACAATTATTCTATCCACAAATTATTTTTTTTCCGAAAACAATACTTTTTCTAAGACTTATAATATTGATGAAACCTCTAATATTTCGAATCCATTCATTATAAATAATCAGAATCTAAGAATAGTTTATATAGAAATCGATCCTAGAAATTATAAAACCTTTATATTTAAAGTTGACAAGAATATTGAAATTTTAGACAAAACGAAGTCGTTACAGCTAAAGTTATGCAAAGGTCTTTTTGGTTTCAATATCGTTAAAGATTATATATTCATTTTATAATAAACAAAACTCCCGAAACTTAGTAGCTTCGGGAGTTTTTATGTTTTGATTTGAAAAAATTTATTCAAAAATATAGCTTAAGCTTAAGCTTATAACCTGCTCAGATTTCTTTTTTGCTGAGTTTGCATCAATCTTAGTCTCATCCAAAATCGGATAAGTATTTGACAATCCAAAATCATATTTCAAAGCTAATTCAAGCTGTCTTTTATAACTATATCCTATTCCTGCACCAATGGCGAAGTTAAAAGATTTTGCTTTACCCAGTTGATCTGTTCTGTAGATTTCACGGGATTCGTTTTTCACTTTTTGATCAATCAAAAAGTTGAATCTCGGACCAATCAATCCAAAGAATTCTGATTCTGCTTCAGAAAAATATCCTTTGAAAGAAACAGGTACACTGATGTAATTGTTAGCATAAACTGCATCATATCCTTTTACACCTTTAGCATCTTTAGATTTACCAGATTCTCCGGCTCCGTAATAAACAACTTCAGGCTGTAAATAGAACTGATCTGCATTTCCTAAAGGAATTAGTGCTAAAACACCACCTTGAAAAGCAAATCTCGCTCCTGAAGGATTGTGAGCATTTTTAACTCTGGAATAGTTTCCACCTGCAGTAAGACCAAATCTTGTGTTGCGTAAATCAATCTGGGCGAATGATAAAACAGAAAAAGCCAGTGCAGATATTAATAAAATTTTTTTCATATCGTATTTGTATTTATATTATCCTAAGATTTTTGCTACAGTAGCACCAATATCAGCAGGAGAATCTACTACAGTGATACCGTTTTCTCTCATGATTTCCATTTTAGCCTGAGCTGTATCTTCATCACCTCCAACGATTGCACCAGCGTGCCCCATTGTTCTTCCTTTAGGAGCAGTTTGACCAGCGATGAAACCTACAACTGGTTTTGTAGAACCACTAGCTTTATACCATCTTGCAGCTTCAGCTTCAAGACCTCCACCGATTTCTCCGATCATTACAACCGCTTCAGTTTCAGGATCGTTGATGAATAATTCTAAAGCTTCTTTAGTTGTAGTACCAATGATTGGATCACCACCAATTCCGATTGCAGTAGAAATTCCGTAACCAGCTCTTACAACTTGGTCAGCTGCTTCATAAGTTAAAGTTCCAGATTTTGAAACGATACCTACTTTACCTGCTTTGAAAACGAAACCTGGCATAATACCAATTTTAGCTTCATCAGAAGTGATGATTCCAGGGCAGTTTGGCCCAATCAATCTGCAGTCTTTGTCAGCGATATAAGATTTTACTTTTACCATATCTGCAACAGGAATACCTTCTGTAATACAAACGATTACTTTGATACCTGCTTCAGCAGCTTCCATGATAGCATCTGCAGCAAATGCAGGTGGTACGAAAATGATACTTACGTTTGCTCCAGCTTTTGCAACAGCATCAGCTACAGTATTGAAAACAGGCTTACCTAAGTGCTCGCTTCCTCCTTTTCCTGGAGTAACACCACCTACTACGTTCGTTCCGTATTCAATCATCTGACCTGCGTGGAAAGTACCTTCGTTACCAGTAAATCCTTGTACAATTACTTTAGAATCTTTGTTTACTAAAATTGACATTTTATTGTTTTTTTAAATTTATTTTCTTAATTTATTAATGCTCACAAATTTACTTATTTTTCTTTAATTTTAAATAAATTCGAGGCATTTGTTTACTCAAGATTTCTCAATTTCACCTCTTTTTTAAGGTAAGTTTTGTAATCTTCGGCAAACATTCCGATGTAGGTTCCTTTTTTAAGATCTCTATTGACTCCGGTTTTACCTAAAATAACTGAGCCGCTTTCAATATGATTTCCTGAAGCGATACCAACCTGTCCCCATAAAGTTACCTCATCACCGATGATACAGCATCCTGCAACACCAACTTGAGATGCAATAAGACATTTTCTTCCAATTACCGTATCATGCCCGATTTGAATTTGATTATCTAAAACTGAACCTTCACCAATGATTGTAGAGTCTGTAACACCTCTGTCAATTGTACAACCGTTTCCGATTTCTACATTATTTTCGATGATGACATTTCCTACAGAAATTAAACGGTCAAAATTTCCATTTAATTTTCTGTAATAAAAAGCGTCACCTCCTAAAACGGTGTTGGATTGAATAATCACATTATCACCAATCACTGTACGATCTCCAATAACAACATTTGGGAAAATAATTGTGTTTTTTCCAATGGTGATATTGTTTCCAAGAACTGCGGAAGGATGTATTTTTGTACCTTCTCCTATTTCCACATCATGAAGTGTTTCTGTGAAATTATAGATTTTGGTAAAATGGGTATTGATTTTATTGAAATCTCTGAAAGGATCGTCAGAAACCAAAAGTGCTTTTCCTTCCGGACATTCTACTTCTTTATCAATGAGGATAATTGTAGCAGCAGAATTTAAAGCTTTTTCGTAATATTTTGGATGATTAACGAAAACGATTTCTCCTGCTTTTACTCTGTGAATTTCGTTGGTACCAAAAACCTGAAAATCTTCGGAACCAAGAAATTTTGCTCCGATGAGGTCTGCAATAGTTTTTAGTTTTTGTGGCTGATGAAACGTCATACTGTTTAAATGATGTTTTGTTTTAAATCAACCTTGTCAGGGTTTAAAACCTTGATAAGGTTTTTGTGATACTTTTTTTATTTTAAATCAGCTTTGTCAAATTTTGAAATGATGACAAGGTTTGTTTTTCTGTCTAAATTGCAGCCCGGCTTGAACGGAGCTCTTTTTGCGAAACGAAGTGTAGCAAAAAAGCGGGAGTGGAAGACGGAAAAAGCTGCCATAAAAAAATGAAAGCTGAAAGTGATTATCTTCCAGCTTCCTAATATTGTTTAGTATTACTACTCTTTTACTCTTTCTAAGTAAGAACCGTCTTCTGTGCTTACTTTGATTTTGTCTCCAGCTTCGATGAATAAAGGAACCATTACTCTTGCACCTGTTTCAACGATTGCGTTTTTCAAAGCATTTGTCGCTGTATTTCCTTTTACACCCGGATCAGCTTCAATAACTTCCAAATAAACAGACTGAGGTAATTCTGCAGAAAGTGGCGTTTCATCAGCATCTTTTAAAATAATAGTAACTTCTTCACCTGCTTTCATTAGGTTTGAGTTTTCAATCATTTCTTTTCCTAAATACAATTGAGAAAAATCTTCGTTATTCATAAAATGAAATCCGTTTTCATCATCATACAAATACTGAAATTTTCTGGTGATTACTTTTACTTCATCGATTTTATGACCTGCAGAAAAAGTATTATCCAAAACTTTTCCGTTGGTTACTGATTTCATTTTTGTTCTTACGAAAGCTGGCCCTTTACCTGGTTTAACGTGCATAAATTCAACAATTTTGAAAATATCGTTGCTGAATTCGATACACATTCCCTTCTTAATATCGTTACTTGTTGCCATTGAATTTTATATATTATTTTTTTATTTTGATTTGTAGACCTGAAGACTCAAAACTTTTCTTCCAAGCATATCCATCGCATCAACTCTCGGTCTGTAAAACGTTCCTGCATCTGTAGGAGTTACAGCACGATTGTTAATTACTGTATTGAAATTGATGGTATTGATTAAAAGTTGGTCTAAATTTTTGTTCATTGCTGATGAACTTTTTAGGTCTGAATTTAAATTTGAGAAAGATTTTTTTGAATAATCCAAAATTGAATTTACATTTTTAACTGCCAAAGAATCTTTAAAATTCAATGAAGCGTCTTTTTTCTGCTGCGCAAAAACAAAAGAAGAAAATACTGTAAAAATCAATACTAAATTTCTCATCTTAATTAAATTTAATTATTCTTTACCTGTTCCGTATCCTTTTACGATACCTCTTGGTGAATTTTGAATAAACTGAAGAATTTCATCTCTTTCTGCCGTTGGAAGCATTTCTTTTTCAATGTGTGAAACTGCCTGAGAAACATTCATTTTCATTTGAAAAATCGCTCTGTAAATTTTCTGAATTTCGAAGATTTTATCATTGCTGAAACCTCTTCTTCTTAAACCTACAGAATTAATTCCCGCATAAGACATCGGCTCTCTTGCTACTTTTACGTAAGGCGGAATATCTTTTCTCACCAAAGTACCTCCGGAAATCATTACGTGTTTCCCGATTTTACCAAACTGATGAACAGCAGACAAACCTCCCATTACCGTATAATCACCAATTTCTACGTGACCCGCAATTCCGCAACCGTTTACAATGATAACGTGATCACCAATTAAACAATCGTGCGCAATATGAGAAGTTGCCATAATCAGACAGTTGGCTCCGATTTTTGTATAACCTAAAGCTTTTGTACCTCTGTTTACCGTTACACATTCTCTGATTGTAGTATCATCACCGATGATGGTTTGTGTATCTTCACCGTCGAATTTTAAATCCTGAGGAATCGCAGAAATTACTGTTCCTGGAAAAATCCTGCAGTTTTTACCGATTCTTGCTCCATCCATGATGGTTACGTTAGAACCAATCCATGTTCCCTCTCCTATTTCTACATCACCTGCAATGGTAGTAAACGGTTCTACAACAACGTTTTTGCTGATTTTTGCACGCTTGTCAACGGCCGCTAATTGATGAATCATTTAATCAATTTTATTTTTTGCAACTTGAGCCATTAGTTCAGCTTCTACAGCGATTGTATCTCCTACATATCCGTAACCCTGCATATGAACAATACCTCTTCTAATAGGTGTAATCAATTCAATTTTAAAAACCAAAGTATCACCCGGAATTACTTTTCTTTTGAATTTCACCTTATCTATTTTAATAAAATAAGTTGAATAATTTTCAGGATCTGGTACACTTGCTAAAACTAAAATCCCACCAGTTTGTGCTAAAGCTTCAACCTGTAAAACTCCCGGCATAACCGGTTCTTTAGGAAAATGCCCTACAAAATATGGTTCGTTGAATGTTACATTTTTTAGTCCTACAACGTGCTTATCGGAAAGTTCAAGTACTTTATCAATTAACAAAAAAGGATAACGATGAGGCATTAATCGCATAATACCATTGATGTCGAAAACCGGCTCTTTTGTTAAGTCGATATCTGGAACATTTTTTTTCTTTTGTAATTTCCACTGACGGTTCAGTTTTTTAGCAAACTGAGTATTTACAAAATGTCCTGGTTTATTAGCAATAATTTTCCCTTTAATTTTAACCCCACATAAAGCCAAATCACCGATCACGTCAAGCAATTTGTGTCTTGCAGCTTCGTTTGGATAGTTTAAAGTTAAATTGTCTAAAATTCCGTTTGGTCTGATGGATACATGATCTTTACCAAAAGCAGTTTTTAGTTTTTCAGTTGTTTCCGGAGTTAAATCTTTATCAACATAAACAATTGCATTTGAAATATCTCCACCTTTGATCAAACCGTGGTCAAGAAGCATTTCTAATTCGTGCAAAAAGCTGAATGTTCTCGCAGAAGAAATTTCTTCTTTAAACTCTGAAATATTTTTTAAAGTAGCATTTTGAGTTCCTAAAACTTTAGTTCCAAAATCTACCATTGTTGTCACTTCGTATGTATCTGAAGGAATGATTGTAATTTCTGAACCAGTTGCAGGATCGCTGTAACTCAAAACTTCTTTTATAACAAGATATTCTCTTACAACAGCTTGTTCTACAACGCCAACACTTTCGATAGCTTCAACAAAAAACTTAGAAGAACCATCTAAAATTGGAGGTTCTGAAGCATCCATTTCCAAAATAGCGTTATCAACATCGCAACCTACCAAAGCAGCCAAAAGATGCTCACAAGTATTGATTTTCACGCCTAATTTCTCCAAAGTAGTTCCCCTTTCTGTAGCAACTACATAGTTTACGTCTGCTTCTACATGAGGACGTCCCTCAAGATCTGTTCTTACGAAAACAAAACCTGTATTTTCTTTTGCAGGTTTAATGGTTAATTTTACTTCTCTACCAGTATGAAGACCTATTCCAGAAAGAGTAACCTCTTCCTGAAGGGTTTTTTGCATATCACTCATTAGTATGATCTTTTGAGTTATTCTCAAGATTATTTATTTTTTTCGCAAGCTCAGGAAGGTTCCTGAAATGCACGTAGCTTCTAAGATAGTCATTATAACTAATTGCAGGTGAACCGTAAACAGTTTCTTTATCATCAACGCTGGAATTCACTCCACTTTGCGCTTGAATTTTCACCTGATTTCCGATTTTTATATGACCTACGATTCCTACCTGACCTCCAATTTGATTCCAGTCACCAACAATTGTAGAACCGGCAATCCCCGTTTGTGAAGCGATTACGTTATTCTGACCAATTTTTACGTTGTGTGCAATTTGGATTAAATTATCGATTTTAGTACCTTTTCCGATCGTTGTAGAACCAATTGTTGCTCTATCGATGCTGCAGTTTGAACCTATTTCCACGTTATCTTCAATGATAACGTTTCCTAACTGAGGAATTTTTTGGAAACCTTCCGCAGTCGGCTGAAAACCAAATCCATCACCGCCAATTACAGTATTTGAATGAATCACACAATTATCACCAATAATGCAGTAATCATAGATTCTTGCACCACTGTCGATTTTACAGTTTTTACCGATTTTTACACCTTTACCAATATAAACCTGCGGATAAATCTGTGTACCTTCACCAATTTTTGCTTTTTCGGAAACATAAGTAAATGCTCCGATATACACTTTTTCTCCAATTACAGCAGTTTCATGGATTGAAGAACCATCTTCAACCCCTTCTTTTCTGCCCTGCATTTCCTGATACAGATTCATTAAAACCTGAAAGGAAAGATAGGCATCTTTTACCGCTATTAGTGTAGGATTATATTTATTTTTATCGATAAGTGTCTCGGTAACAATAAGTACCGAACATTTTGAAGTATCTAAATGATGCGCAAAACGATCTTGAGCAATAAATGACAGATGCCCGGATTCTCCGCTTTCAATCGGTGAAACTCCGGTAATAAGTGCGTCTCCGTCACCTATAATTTTTCCGTCAATAAAACTTGCAATTTGCGAAGCTGTAAATTCCATATTCTGCAAAGATAAGAAATTCTCTTATTCGCAAACATTTTTTAGTTTATGGAATATCGATTTTAATATTATTTAAGAAAATTCACCATCACAATCTTGGAAAAGCAAGGATGTATCTTTGAGTTTTATGAACAATTAAACCCGATAAAAGCTGATCTTCGGACTCGTCTAATTTTAAAACTTCGCCATTTTTCTGCAGGAGATAAATTGGCTGTTTTTCTGTATCATAAGGAAGTAAACTTCTGTTTATCTGATGTACCAATTCATTTCCGTTGTCAATTCCAAAAAAATCGTTAGTGTTTTTTATCTTTTCTTCAATAAATTTCTCATCAAAAGGGTGTGACGAAATAATTGTCTTCGGAAGATTTCGCTGGATCACACACTTGCACCAATAAGAAAGAATAAAATCATCTGATTTCTGCCAAATTTTCATTGCCTGAATCACGTCATTATCATCCAACTGCGTAAAACGCTCTACATCTTCATCAGTTGCTGCACTTTTTCCTCGATTTAAAAAATATTTTAAATTTTCGGTTGCAGGTAAATCAACGCCTTCAGAAACCAAATATTTTGCTCTTTCGAGGATTTTCACCAAAATAAATTCCGCCAAAGCTGAAGTTTTATGGTAATAAACCTGCCAATACATAAACATTCTCGCCGTCAGGAAATTTTCAATCGAATAAACTCCTTTTGCATCAATCACCAATTCTTCTTTGCAGACGTTCATCATCGAAATGATCCTTTGTGTATTGATATTTCCTTCCGAAACTCCTGTGAAAAAACTGTCTCTGTTTAAATAATCCAATCGATCAACATCCAATTGTGAACTGATTAACTGATTAAAAAACTTTCTGTGGTATTTTCCCTGAAACATTTCGATTGCAGTTGATAATTGCCCACTAAATTCATCATTCAATCTATTCATTAATAATAAGGAAAGATTTTCGTGATGCCAATCATCCATCAACATACTTTCTAAAGCATGAGAAAACGGACCGTGACCAATATCGTGCATTAAAATCGCCAACATTGCACCTTTCTCTTCCTCAACAGAAATAGCGACTCCTTTTTGCTTTAAAGTTTCCAAAGCAGTAAACATCAAATGCATTGCACCAATTGCATGATGAAATCTTGTGTGCGTTGCACCCGGAAAAATTAAATTTAAAAGTCCGGTCTGCGAAATCCTTCTTAATCTTTGAAAATATGGATGTTCAATAACATCAAATAAGATTTCGTGAGGAATTTTTATGAAACCGTGAACCGGATCGTTGATGATTTTAAGCTTGTTCTGCATTGAAATAACTGTGATTAATGCAAAATTAAGGTATTAAACTCAATTTAACGAAAATTGGAAAATTTAATCAAATGAATTTTTATTAATAATACTTTTAAAACCGGAGATTTTAGATTATCTTCATACCACATATAATAAATCTTAAAAGTAAAAGTTCTTTAACTAAGATTTAACTTAATGACCAATCATTTTGGCTTTTATTAAAGGCTTTTGGTCGCAGTTTTGATACATTAACCATAGAAAAAAATCAAACTTTTATGTCAGAAAAAATATTATGGATCGATGATGAAATAGATTTACTCAAACCTCATATCGTATTTTTAGAAAAGAAGGGTTATCATGTAACTCCCGTAAATAATGTGAACGAGGCTTTAGAATTGATAGATTCAGAAAAATTTGCATTGACACTTATCGATGAAAATATGCCAGGAATTTCCGGTCTTGAAGCTATCCCTATGATTAAAGAAAGAGATAGTTCTTTAAAAATCGTGATGGTAACCAAAAGTGAAGAAGAACACATCATGGAAGAAGCAATCGGTTCTCAGATTGCCGATTATATTTTAAAACCTGTAAACCCGAATCAGATTTTACTTTCATTAAAGAAAAATCTTCAGGAAGACAATTTGGTTGAGCAAAAAACGATTCTTCAATACCAACAGGAATTCAGAAATCTTTCTATGGAGCTTTCTTACCTGAGAACCTATCAAGATTGGGCAGAATATTATAAAAAAATCGTGAATTGGGAACTAAAATTTGATAAAGTTGCCGATAACGAGTTTGCAGACCTACTTCAATCACAGAAAGAAGAAGCAAATATTCAGTTTGCTAAATTTATCGAAAACAATTACGAAGACTGGTTGAATGGTTCAGATAAACCGATGATGAGTCACACTTTATTTAAAGACAAAGTAAAAACTGAAGTTGAAAAAGATAAAGTACTCCTTTTGATGGTTGATAACCTGCGTTATGACCAATGGAAAGTAATTGAACCGCTTTTCACAAAATATTACAATAAAGTTTCTGAAGATTATTATTACAGTATTCTTCCTACAGCAACTCAATATGCGAGAAACTCTTTCTTTGCAGGACTTTTACCTTCTGAAATCGAAAAACGCTTTCCTGATAAATGGTTTAACGACAATGAAGATGGAAATAAAAATGAATTTGAGCGCGATTTCCTGGAAGATCAAATGAAAAGAGTTGGCTTAAGCTCAAAATCGATGAAATATCTTAAAGTTTTGAATGCTGATTTTGAAAGAAAAATTTATGACGACTTTAATCAACACAAAAACAATGATCTTTTGGTGATTGTGTACAACTTTATTGATATTCTTTCTCATGCAAAAACAGACAATCACATTGTTGATCAGTTGATCAGAGATGATAAAACGTTCAGATCTTTGACTTCAAACTGGTTTGAAAACTCATCTTTAATTAAGATTATTAAACTTGCTGCAGAAAGCGGTTTCAAATTAGTGATTACAACCGACCATGGAACCGTTTATGTAAAAAAACCAAGTCGTGTTGTTGGAGACAGAGAAACCTCAACCAACATTCGTTATAAAACAGGAAAAAGTTTGACGTATGATGATAAAGATGTTTGGGCAGTGAGTAATCCTGAAAAGCTATTTTTACCAAAAGGAAATTTAAGTTCGAAATATATTTTTGCCAAAAACAATACATTCTTAGCTTATCCTAAAAATTACAATCACTTTGTCAATTATTATAAAGAAACTTACCAACATGGTGGAATTTCGTTGGAGGAATGCATTATTCCGATCAGCGTTCTTGAGCCAAAATAAGTTTAATATATATTGAATACTTTTAATTCGGGCGGAAAAATCTAAGATTTTTTCCGCCCGAATTTTTATATTTTTGAGTTATGAAATTAATTACATACAACGTCAACGGAATCAGAGCAGCTTTTACCAAAGATTTTTTAGGTTGGCTGAAAACTGCCGATCCGGATATCATCTGCATTCAGGAAAGCAAAGCAGGAAACGATCAAATTGACATTGAAAGTCTTGAAAAAGCCGGTTATCATAGTTATTGGCATTCTGCGGTAAGAAAAGGCTACAGCGGAGTTGGAATTGCATCTAAAGTAAAGCCCAATCATATAGAATATGGTTGCGGAATTGAAAGTTATGATAACGAAGGAAGAGTTATTCGAGCTGATTTTGATGGATTTTCTGTGATTTCTGTTTACGTTCCGTCTGCTTCAAATATTGAAAGACTGGAATTTAAAATGCAGTTTTGCCATGATTTTTTAGATTATATAAAAAATTTAAAGAAAGAAATTCCGAATTTGATAATTTCGGGAGATTTTAATATTTGTCATCAAGCGATTGATATTCACAATCCGGTTGGTTTAAAAAACACTTCAGGCTTTTTACCAATGGAAAGAGAATGGATGACTAATTTCATCGAAGAATGCGAATTGATTGACAGTTTCAGGTATTTTAATAACCAACCCGATAATTATACTTGGTGGAGCTACAGACAAAATTCGAGAGCTAATAATAAAGGATGGAGACTGGATTATAATTTTGCTTCATATTCTTTAAAGGATAAACTCTCAAGAGCTGTTATTTTAAAAGAAGCGGTACATTCTGATCATTGCCCTGCTTTAATTGAATTTAACCTCTAAAAACATAAAAGCCAGCTAAATTTAGCTGGCTTTGTTAATTTTCTAAGAATCGTATTAAATTTAATCGACAATTTCGTACTCTACTGGGATAATACCTTTTTGTGTTCCCCCAATTTCATCGAACGCTGCTTTAGACATATCTAATGCTCTTGATGAATGGAAAGGCCCTCTATCATTAATCGTTACAATTACCTCTTCTCCATTGTTCAGATTGGTTACCTTAATTTCGGTTCCAAAAGGAAGCGTTCTGTGCGCTGCGGTTAATTTTGAGTTATTAAAAACTTCTCCGCTTGCTGTTTTTCTACCATTAAATTTGTCGTGGTAGTACGACGCATAACTTGTTTTCTTCGCATCTTCGGCATCGTTCTTGAAAGAATAAATACCTAGTGTTGAAATCATCATTATGATTACGAGAATGAATCTTTTCATCATGTTGAACTTTTACTTGTTTGACGAGGCAAAAGTATATTGAAACTTTTTAGCTACCTATTTTAAAAGTTAACAAACGTTAAATAAAACTTAAATAAAACTTAATTAATCATGTAACTGCCTATAAATAGGGATTTTAAAGCATGGTGTTAAAAAACGTTAAAAAAATACCTTAAAAGTTAACATAATTAACTAAATCAGCCAAAATTTGAATTTCACAAAAACATAATCAACTTATAATCAACAATTTAATCAAATCCAGATATTTACAAATTCTTCTGTAACTTCTCTAAAACAATGAATACTTATTAACAAAACAAAAGATATTATGGAAAAACTAAAAAGCAACAAAATTCTGCTTATCCTTGTTTTGGCGGTACTTTTCATTTCGATTTTTTCGGCGGGAAAAGAATTTGGTCAATATTTTTATCAAAGATTTAACTAAATATTAAAATGGAATTTTAACGAAAATAGAAAAACCAATGAAAAATCATTGGTTTTTACTTTTATATTTTGCTTAAACAAGTTCTCCGTACAAATCAAATTCTTCTGCGGAAGTAATTTTTACGTTGGCAAAATCTCCAATCGAAATGTAAGTATTCTCTGCAGAAACCAAAACCGTGTTATCAACATCCGGAGAATCGTATTCTGTACGACCTACGAAATAGTTTCCTTCTTTTCGGTCGAAAACACATTTGTAAATCTCTCCGATTTTCGCTTGATTTTTATCCCAAGAAATTTGAGACTGTAATTCCATGATCTCTTCCACTCTCGCCTCTTTCACTTCTTGCGGAATATCGTCTTCTAAAACATAAGCTCCCGTATTTTCTTCATGAGAATAAGTGAAACATCCCAATCGATCGAATTTCTGCTCTCTTACCCATTCTTTTAATTCTTGGAATCTTTCTTCAGTTTCTCCAGGATAACCAACAATTAAAGTTGTTCTGATTGCCATATCTGGAACTTTCTCTCTGAATTTGTCTAAAAGTGCATTCGTTTTTTCATGAGTTGTTCCTCTTTTCATTGATTTCAATAAATCAGAATTAATATGCTGAAGCGGAATATCAATATAATTACAAACTTTCGGTTCTTCACGGATAATATCTAAAACATCTTCCGGGAAACCACTTGGAAAAGCATAATGAAGACGAATCCATTCAATTCCTTCAACTTTCACCAATTCTTTCAATAATTCGCCTAAAGCTCTCTTCTTATATATATCTAAACCGTAATACGTTAAATCCTGAGCAATAAGAATTAATTCCTTAACTCCGACTTTAGCTAATTTCTGAGCTTCATTTACTAATTTTTCAATCGGTGTAGAAACGTGACCTCCCCTCATTAAAGGAATTGCACAAAACGAACAAGGTCTGTCGCAACCTTCAGAAATTTTAAGATAAGCGTAATGTTTTGGAGTCGTTGTTAATCTTTCGCCAACCAATTCATGCTTGTAATCTGCCCCTAAATGCTTCAACAATATAGGAAGATCTCTCGTTCCGAAATATTGATCGACATCAGGAATTTCTTTTATCAAATCTGGTTTATACCTTTCAGAAAGACAACCTGTAACGAAAACCTTCTCTACTTCTCCCCTATTTTTTGCCTCAACATAATCAAGAATAGTATTAATTGATTCTTCTTTTGCATTGTCGATAAAACCGCAAGTATTTATTACTACGATATCACCTCTGTCTTCGTGCACAACTTCTTTTCCGTTGGCTTTCAGTTGGCTCATCAACACTTCAGAATCGTAAACGTTTTTGGAGCAACCCAACGTTACAATGTTTATCTTCTTTTTACCTACAGATTTTGTGCGCATTTTATATTGAATAATAAGTAATTAGTAATCAGTAATTTTTGTGGCTGCAAATTTACGCATAAAAAAAGAACCGAAAGATTCGGCTCTCTATTTAGATTTATTATAAACAATATTGACGTAAAATTTCATTTAATAAGCTTGATCGTCACCTTTCACAATATTATATAACGTTAAAAAGATAATTTTGATATCTAAAAAGAAAGACCAATTCTGAATATACCAAACATCTTTTTCAATTCTTTTTTCCATATCTCTATGAGAAAATATCTCTCCTCTTGAACCCATCACTTGTGCCCAACCTGTAATTCCCGGCCTCACAATATGTCTTGTCATGTATTTTTTTGTGATTTTGGAATACATTTCTGTCTGAGATAACATATGTGGTCTTGGACCAACAACCGACATATCACCAAGAAAGACATTAATAAACTGAGGTAGCTCATCAATACTTGTTTTTCGTATAAAAGCACCAAATTTGGTAATTCTTGAATCGTTTTTTATTGCAGTCTGAAGATCCGCATTTTTATTGCTCTTCATACTTCTAAATTTAATACAATTGAATGGCTCATTATTAAGACCAGATCTTTTTTGAAGAAAAAATGGTGATTCGTTGCTTTCAATTTTTACAATTAGTGCAACAATAGGTATTATCCAAGAGAGTAGAAATATAATAACAAAAATTGAAAAACCAATATCAAAAACTCTTTTTAGAATTTGTTTTTTAGGATTTGAAAGAGGTTCTCTTATAAGTCTAAGAAATGGTACTTCATGAATAATATCAAAATAATTAGGACCTAAATTAGCATATTTAAAATCAGGAACCATATATATTCTTATCATTTTGTGTTCCGCTACCTCTACAATCTCTTTATAAACATCAACTTCAATATTGTCGTCACAGAATATTATACTGCTTATTTTTGTATTTTCTATGTCTTGGAACAATTTATTGACATTACCCAGATACTGGTTTTTTGTCTCCTTATTTTCGTAATTATATGTTCCTCTAATTCCTAAAGATCTTCTTAAATATTTATTTGCTAAAAGTGATGTTGAAAGCTTATTTTCCCCTACAAGTACGGTATTGAATGAATAAAACTTTCGCCCTAATTTTACTCTGTTTTTTTTTCTGTACAAAAATAAAACAAACCTTGTAAGGGTCATAAAAAAACCGATTAAAAGAAAATATAAAATAATATTTCTGTAATTAATTTTCACAGAAAATATAAGACTTAGATAAACTGCTGTTGAGAGAACAAGCAAAATGAAAGATTTTGCCAGTGCATTAAAATTTAATGACGATTCTCTTATTTTTAAAATTTTGTATGGTTTTGTAATAATTGTAATTACAAGCCAAGATAAATTGAGAAGAATAAGTTGTGTACGAAAATTTTGCTCAAAATCGCTTTCGGTAAATTCAAAAAAATATAATTTCCCAAAAATAAAAAGCATATTGATAGTAATATAATCTACTATCAAAAAAATGCTCTGTAAATGTTTAAAAAAATAAACTGACATATTTCACAATCCTAACTTCTACTTTATAATCTTTTGTGCAAAAATTATAAAGTGAAATTTAATTCTTTATAGACTTCTAATATATTAAAAATTTTTTAAAGAAAATGATGGCAAAATTTTGTCTTTATCGGAAAGAATAATATCATCTTGAGGAAGCTGCCAATCTATATTCAAGTCTGTATCATTCCAAAGTACTCCGCCTTCAGATGCTTTATCGTAAAAGTTATCGCATTTATAAGAAAAAACAGCAGTTTCACTTAAAACCGAAAAACCGTGACCAAAACCTCTAGGTACGTATAATTGTAATTTATTCTCATCTGTGAGCTCAAGGGAAAACCATTGACCAAAAGTAGGAGAATCTTCTCTAAGATCAACCACCACATCTAGAACTTTTCCATCAAGGCAAGAAACTAATTTTGCCTGAGCTTTATCTCCTTTCTGCAAATGTAATCCTCTAAGAACACCATAACTTGATTTAGAAATATTGTCCTGAACAAAATGTCCATTCATTCCTGTCAATTCTTCAAATTTTTGCTCATTAAATTTTTCGTAAAAATAACCTCTGTCATCCTCGAAAATAGTAGGTTCGATAATATAGCAGTCTTTAAGTGGTGTTTCTTTTATTTTCATTATTTTTTTAGTTCTTTATTAAAAACTATCCATTTTATGGGCACAAATATAAAAAATTAGTTTATTAAATAAAATCTCAGACTTTCACTTGTTTATAAATGTCAATCAACTTTAAGAAATTATTATTTTTATTATATTCGTTAAAGACTTTTTCATAAGAATTATTTCCCATGGCATTTCTTTGTTCTTCATTAAGAAAATACCGGATTTTTTCTATTGCTTCCTCTGTTGTATTATAAACAAAACCATTATAATTATCATCTACAGTATCTTTATTACCTATAACATTACTTACTACAAGAGGCTTCCGCATTGCCATAGCTTCCAAAATTGCAATTGGAAGACCTTCCCACAAAGATACTTGTATGTATAAATCGAGAGAATTAATTGTTTGTAATAATTCTTCTCGTGTTCTTATCCACCCTGTAACTTTAATATTTTTTGATGTTATGTCATCTATAAGTTCTCCATTTCCAATCCAAATAAAATCAACATCCGGCAATAAAGATGCTATTTTATTGAAAGTTTTTGGGTTTTTTTGTGGAGTCAGTCGTCCTACTGTACCTACTGTAAAACGTTTATTAATTACTGGAGAGTAAAGTTTATTGGGTAATTCAAAGTCAACACCATTTCTTATGAGAGTTGTTTTACCAATTTTTTTTGCCAGTTCAAACTCTGTATTTCCAGAAGCGATAATCGTCCCTCCAAATATAGAAGGCATAGCATATTCAATAATTTTAAAAAATAAAATTTTAATTTTTGAAATATTTTGCTGTACAAAAGAAAATCCGTGAGGTGAATAGTAAACATTTTTTTGTGACACAATGCCTAAACACGCCAATCTACCAATAACACCTGCTTTTGCTGAATGAAGATGTATAATATCTGGTTTTATTTTCTTAAGTAATTTTCGGGTCTCTGTAAATACTATTTTATCTTTTTTTAAATTGATAGGTCTTTGCATATCTACTTCATAAAGAAAAATATCCTGATGAATTTCTTTATGAAATAATTCTTTATCTAATTCTACACGATTTGGACTATAGATTAAATGAATTTCACAATTAATATAAGATTGGTTTGTAGCCAAAAAATTGCTCAAATCTTTAACATAAGTATAAACTCCTCCTCCAAATGCTTCTACAAATTGAACTATTTTAATTTTTTTTTCCAAATCAAAGTGTATATTATTAATAAATGAAAATTTGATATTATTATAAAATCTTAACTCACAATTTTCATCTTGAAATCGATATATAATAAACTGTTTTGGGGCTTATTTCCGGTATTGTGACAGTTATTGAATTTTTTCTAACAGAAATCTTTTGTTTATTCTTAAAAACCATATTTTCTAAGAAACCTTCTTGAGTGTAAGGAATTTCGTAAATATTTAAATCTACATTTTGTTCTTTTTTGTAAAGATTATATAAATTTTTCAGATTAACTTGAACATTTACAACCTTATTACCGCTGTTATTATTCAGAATAATATATTGTCCCTTTTGATCATAAGACGAAAAAGCTGATACTTGGTTATAATTTGAAATAGATTTAGTTCTGTTTTTTATACTTTGACTGTAAACTTTGTAAGCCCACCAAACAGATCTCGGCTTTCCATTTTTGTCAAGCAAACCGTTGATTGAGTTGTTACAATTAAATACTCCGTCACTTTCTGCCCAACAACCTTTACAAGCCCCATCTATACCGTTATCTTCCAGCATTTTAAAAACCTGTAGGACTTCTGATGGAGAAAACTGTGAATATTGGTTGATAATTTCGTTAAGAACAATCTTTTTCACACCCACTTTTGGATATTTTGGAAGTATTGTATTTCTAAGCTTTTTTACATCTTTAGAAAAACTCTCTTCAGAAACACCATCTCTCCACTCATGCCAACATAACATATCTACCCTTATATTATTTTTATTGCAAAATCGGAGAAAATCTTCTATTTCATTCTCATCATAATGATCGAAAGAGGGACCAGTGATAATTGCATCTTTTCCTCCAGGTAAAGATCTGATAATATTATGAGCCTTTTTAAAAATCTGGTAATATTCTTCTTTGTCAAAATCTCCAAAACCTCCTTGGTGAAAAGGCTCATTCCAAATATCATAAATTACCGTATTTTTAAACTTTTTGTATTCAGCAGTAATTACAGTTTTCAATCTATCGGTCTCTAATGGATGAGGCCATTCTTTATTATTTTTTTTTCCAGGATAACCATACATATCTGATATCACCAGAATCGGAGTAATCCCAAAGCTTCTTAAGTACTCAACATCTTTAGTTGATTTGTAAGACCACCCTATTCTCCAATATTTCGGTTTTAATTCTAAAATACTATTCTCAAGTGCTCTAATATCATCAAAATGTAAAAATCCGGACATAGATTTTACATTGTTGACTTTTTTATTAAAGTCAATTTCTACTTTTACAGAATCTTTTATTTTTTGACTTTTTACGAGTGCAAAAGACAAAAATGTAATGACTAAAAAAACAAATTTGAAATATGTAAAAACTATTTTCATATACTAAAGAAAAGGAGCCTAAAGTTAATTTTCTTTTACTAAATTAAGCTTATATTTAATCGTCAATTTCAAAACGGAAATCAACGTAATCATTCTTTTATAAATTTTCATGTGTAAAGGTCTATTGCTTCGGGTAAGTAAACTTCCTAATTGGGTAACATTATTTCCTGATCTTCTGTACAACAGATAAGGTTTTTCAATAAATTTCACTTTACCAACCACTTCGCCCACCAATCCCATCCAAAGATCAATTGCAACTTCTTTGTTATTTGGAAATGGCATAGAATAATTTAAAACTTTCCTATTAAAAGCCATACAGCAACCATAATAAGTACTGCATGTAAGGTTTTTAAACAAACCAGTCCCAGAATTATAGATACTAAAAAAAGACTCATTAGTTACATTTAATGCCTCATCAGTCACCATAGAATTGGTTACTACCAAATCATTTGTTTGTAAATTTTCTACTACTGCAATATATTTACCGGGAAGCCAAACATCATCTTGATCAGAAATAAAAATAATGTCGCCAATTGATTCCTTTAAAGCATTTTGAAAATTAGCGGTATAGCCTCGTTCACCAGTATTAAAAATTATTTTAATTCTTTTATCATTTATATTTCTGATAATATTTAATGTTTGATCCGTTGAACCGTCATCGGAAATAATAACTTCATCATTTGATGCAATTTGCTCCAAAATTGAGGCAAGTTGTTCTAAAATAAATTTCTCACCATTATAAGTAGCCAAACATACACTTGCTTTCATTACTTCTTTATTTTTTCAAATGCATTCATAAATTGCTTTGCTGAATTCTTCCAGCTTTTATCGCCAGAAAAATAGGCATTTTCTATGTTTTGAGACATCTTTTTCAATAAATCTCTCTTCGTGTAAAGTTCAATTAACGCATTATAAATTGCCAATGAACTTTTAGGCTCTATAATCAACCCTGTTTTTTGATCTTCCACCATTTCAGGTAATCCACCTACGTTAGTTGCAATTACAGGTTTTTGAAATGCAAATGCAGACATCACAACACCACTTTGAGTAGCATCTGTGTATGGACAAACAACCACAGATGATTGCGAAATAAGATCTGCTAAATATGACGGTGTGATAAACCCATTAAGAATATTAATCTGAGAATAGTTTTTGTAAGGCTGAATATCAAAATCGAAATCACCACTTCCTGCTATCGTTAAATGTATATCATCATATTTTTTATCATCAATTATTTTGACAAATGCATCCAATAAATATTTAATCCCTTTATATGGAGATATTCTTCCAAAAAATAAAATATTAAAACCTGTAGATTTTGTATTTTCATTTGAGTTTGAAGTATAATATCTCAGATAATCATAAACACTTAAAAATGATGTAGAAATTTTGGAAGGATTTTCTCCATAATACTCTATAAAATCATTTTTCTGATTACTGTTTAATAATATTTTATGATCAATAAGCTTAAAATGAATTTTCCTCAAATAACGATCTATGAGAAAGTTTTCACCTGAATGTAAAAACGGATCGTGAACAATCATCAACATCTTTTTTCTGTACTGTAATGTCGTCAGAAAATAAGTCAACATATAATTATCAATAACAATTACATCAGGATTTATTTTTTTAATTTGTTGATGAATTTTATACGAAATAGAGAGTTTTTTAAAAACATCAGCATTTCGGGTACCCTTTATTACAAATGTTTTATTTAGAGAAATCAAACTACTGAAACGTTGTAATTCTTCAACTTCTTCTCCACCAGTAATTGTTTTTTTTAGCTTTGAGGGATCTATAAAATTATAAATTTCATAAAGTGCTTCCGTAAAAAAATACACTTCGCAATTTTCACTAAGTGCATTAATTAAAGATATATTTGCATCGAGCGCAAAAGTTGAAAGGAAAGCAATTTTCATTATTAAATTTTCAAGTAATTACTTTTTGGGATTAAGGATTTTATCCATATGCTTATTGAATATATAATAGGCCCGTGTAATTGATGGTTTATCCCAAAGGATGTTTTGATAATTTCTTATAATAAAATTATTGGATTTATACATTTTTAAAATTCCAAACAATAACAATACAAAAGTGAATATTACTTTCATAAATCGGTTAAGAACTGCATATAAATATGCAAATAAAATCCAGTAAGCGGCAGCAAAAAGTGTGGTTATTCTATCAATTAAAATAGAATACTCATTTAAAAACAAATATGTTGCTGTAAAAATAAAAAGTAAATTGTAGAAAATATTGAGTAAATAATCGTCTTTAATATATTCACTCACTTTATCATAAAGTTTATAAAAAATAATGAATGTGATAACTTTTTCAAGATATCCTATTGTTATACCATACCCACCGCTATAAACACTATTTTCTGAATAAAATTCAGTCATTAAAGAATACACTCCTCCTAATAAATTTCCTATTGCAATGATTAATGGAGTGATAAATTTAATCTGACCTAAGTACAAGACATTTCCTAAAATAAAAGTTCCCCAGACAAAGGCTGGATTTATTTTTTTATGTAAGAAAAAATAAAGTGGGAAAAAGAAAATGGCAGATGTATGAAAAAGGAGACCAATCCCATTAAAAATAAAATATTTCGCTGCATTTCTTTCTTTAATAAATTGCAGTGAATACAAAAAAAGAAATATTGCTTTGGAGTTTCTCAATAAATTGATCTCTATTACCAACCCTGAGAAAATAAAAAACATGATAAAGGATAGTACATACTGTGGAGAATATTTATTAAAGAAATAATTCAGGAACAATACATTTACTAAAGAAGAAAAAATCTGAAGACAAAAATAACTTGGTGAAATCGTTTTGAGAATTATAAGCAGAACTTTAAAACCGGGCTCTATCTTCAAAAGATAATCCTCATTCATCTCAGAGAAAAATTGTGCAATTCCTTTTAAATCAAATAATGTTGGCGCTACTTCGTACAACGGATAATAAACGGCAAAATCACTATCAATATACCCTCTAAATCCAAAGAAAACAAAAAAAACAAGCATTCCCAAATATCTGACAACCTTGATATCATTTTCGTTTCTTCTTAGTTTATTTTCCCATAAAAATAGAATGAAAAATATCAAAAAAAGAATAATATATGGTGTGGAATAGGTACCGCTAAAAGTAGGCTGCATTAATTATTGTATTTTTTGGATTTAATTTTCCATTTGCAAATATAAGTAAATGAGTAAATCATTTAAATTTTACATTGATTAGATTATTTCAATTTAGAACAAGCTTTATTATTTATAAATATTCAGGTTTTACTGGTTTATTTTTTAAATACAAATTTAATCCTTCCTTATACGCTTTCAGAGCAATTAACCACTGCTTACGTGAGTATCTAAAATAAAGTATTATAAAAATGTACAAAAAGTTATAAAGCACAACATATCTTGAATATAAAAAACTGTAATTTTTAAGCGAAAAGTACACTAAATTTCGCCAAAGAAACTTCACTGAAAAATCACTCATTTTACCTGTAGATGTAGATTCATTATGATGAATTACAGAATCTGAAATATACCACAAAGTCTTTTTCTTTTCATTTAAAGCTCTGTGAACAAAATCTGTATCATCGTAATAAACAAAGTAATTTTCATCCATTAATCCTACACTTGTAAAAATTTCCCTTTTTACCAGCATAAAACATGTTGGCGCATAATCAACCTTTTCGTCTTTATTGAATTGTCCGTGATCTTGTTCTTCCTGACCGTATTGTATAGTAAGTCCGTTTCGTTTTTTGTAACCGCCACCTGCAGCCCAAATTTTATTTGTTCCGTAAAAATAAATTTTAGGAACTACCAAATCTGCATTATGCTTATCTAATCCGAATAACAATTTTTCAAGAGCATCACTTTCAAGAGCAATATCATTGTTAGATAACAGTATAAAATCACAATGGTCTTCTACAGCTTTTCTGATGCCAATATTATTTCCTTTTGCTACACCATAATTGTCATCATTCTCGATAATTATCGTTTTAAAAGAATATTGAATACTTAATTTTGTGCTAAGTTCCAATGAACTATCGGGAGACAAATTATCTACCACATACAAAACAAAGTTGGTATATGTTTGTTTGCTTAAGGTTTCAAAAAACTCATTAAGTACAGATTCACTATTATATAAAACGGTTACAATACCAATCTTCCCATTCATTTGTACAGACCTTTATTCTTCATCTCCTCAATAGATAATTCGTATTTATCTACAGGAATTTCCTGTTCGTTCACCCAGCCTGTAAAAGCCTGTATTCCTTTATCAAAATCCCATTGAGGTTCAAAACCTAAATCTGATTTTATCTTTGAAATGTCTGCAAAATTATGTCTGATATCTCCTAATCTATAATTTCCGGAGACTTGAATAGGTACTTCTAATTCATAATATTTTGCTAATGTATTGGCTACAGTTATTACATCAGTCGCAACACCTGTTCCTACATTATAAACCTTACCGTTTGCTTCCTCTTTTTCTAATCCTAAAATTGTCGCCTGAGCAATATCTTCTATAAAAACGAAATCTCTTGTTTCTTTTCCGTCTTCAAAAATATTTATTTCGTTCCCGTTTTTAATACGGGTTGAAAATATTGATAATATTCCGGTATATGGATTTGATAAAGATTGCCCGGGACCATAAACATTTTGATATCTATAACTTACAGCGGCAATATTCAAAGATTTACAAACTGTTAGAACAAGCTGTTCTTGATTTTGTTTGGTAATACCATATACTGAAGTTGGATGAATTTTGCTATCTTCTGATGTTGGAAGCAATTCTACATTCTTTTTGCATAAGGGACATTTGCATGAAAAATCTCCGCTTTCCATATCTTTATCTTCCCTTTCTACAGGATATACAATTCCATGCTTGGTACAATTATATTTCCCTTCCCCATAAATAGCTCTGGATGATGCGATAATAACTTTTTTTACCTGATGAGCATTATTTGCCAAAAAATCCAACATCATAGCTGTTCCTCCGATATTTACATCAATATATTTTTTTATTTCGTACATTGATTGTCCTGTTCCTGTTTCTGCTGCTAGATGTATAATTGCATCTTGGTTTTCCAGTGCATTTATCCAATCTTCTTTGCTGGTGACAGAACCTTCAATAAATTTAACTTTATTAATAATATTTCTGTAAAGTGGTGAAGTATTTTCTGGATTATCTCCGTGAATTTGTGGTGATAAATTATCTAAAACTGTCACCTTAAATCCTTTATCTATAAGTTTAAGGGCAATATTAGAACCTATAAAACCAGCTCCTCCCGTAATCAGTATATTTTTCATATCTCAATAAAATTACCTTTAGCATCGGTCTTTAACCAAGCTTGTTTTTCAAATGAGTAGCGTTTTATAATTTTCGCTGGCGCTCCAACAATCACACAATAATCCGGAAAACTCCCATAAACTACGGAGTTGGTGCCTACAATACATTGTTTTCCTAAAACGGTTCCTGCTTGGATTGCTGCACCATATCCTATGAAACAATTTTCCCCAATCAATGTTTTTTTTACAAAATGTTTTTGTTCTAGAATATGTTTATTTATTTCTTTATAATCATGATCAAGATTAGTAATAAATACATTACCGGAAATTGTAGTATTTTTTCCAATGCGCAGTTCTTGTTCACCACTTATAATATGAAAATTTTGTCCAATATTGGTATTTTCTTCAATTACAATTGAGCCACCATTATGGGTTTCCATACGACATTTCGGATAAATTGCCACTCCTTTTTCTATTCTCACATTTTTTCCGTTAAATATAAAAATTGGAGAAAGAAATGTAGATTTGAAATGTATTTTTCCGATTTTAAAACGAACCGGAATAGTGCGTAAAATACGCTCTAAAATAGCCAACTTTCCTCTATCAAAAAAATTCATGATTTACTTTGTTTATTGCTTTTGTAAAACAAAACGTACTACGTCACCATCTTTCATTTTGTTAAGAATTTTTGCTTGCTTATGACATTCTTTTTCGAATTCTGATGAAAACGGGAAACTTCCACTATATTTTATATTTCTAATATATTTTTCACTTTCAATAAATTGGTAAGCTCCTGATTCGTAATGTTCATCTTTTATTACAAATCCTGTATTTTTTGCCAAATAGTTCATACTTTTCACACTGTGTATGTAAAAATGACGGGGAGCGTCTAACTGAAACCAATTAACATCATATTTACGCCATGCAAAACTATCTACAACGGGAATCTGTATCAATAAAATACCATCCGGTTTTAAAAGTCTGTGTAATTCCTGCATTACATCTGTTTGATGATCCATGTGCTCTAATACACCACTCATCATGATTAATGAATAACTTCCTGTATGCTCAAAAACCGTTTGTTTTAAAACTTTACCCGAGTTTTTATCTAATGTAATATCTTTATCGATGAATGGATCAATCCCTGTTAAATTTCTATATCCCCAAGTTGCCATTTGTTGTAGAAAATTACCATTTCCGCAGCCAACATCCAAGATAGGAGACTGAAAATCCATATCTCTTAAAACAGATAGTAAATTAGACTCTTTCTGATAAAAAAAGTTATAAGGTAATATTCGTCTATAATATAACTGAAACAGAATATTTTTCACAGTCGTTTTCCAATTTTTCTTGGGCTGACTTTGAAAAGAATAATACTGATCAATAGGATAATATTTTGCCAAATCTGCAGGAGGCTGATTAATCTGTAAGCAACCGCATAATGAACACTTAAAATATATGAATTCATCGTGAAAACCAAACATCATTTCACGACCAATCAATTCTTTATTATTTTTTGAATTATCACATATTTTACATTTATATTCTGTCATCATCTTTTTCGTTTGATAATTGTTTTTGTGCTAAAGTCTAACTTTTTCATTAGACGTTTTATTATTTCATTCTTTAGCAATAGTGGAATATATAACAAAATTATTAAAACCAAAATGATTGCACTAATTTCATTTTTTGGTATATAAACAGAAAGAAATACAGCAACACAAATTAAACTAATCAATAAAAAAAGTAAAAATTGAAGCCTATAATTTATACTGAAAATATTAAAATAATTTAAACGTATTTTTTTTCCGTAGCTGTAAATTAATATCACCGAAGCAATTGAGACAGAAATACCCCACGCAAATGCCACTCCATAGCCTTCGAAAAACAACCCTAGTAAATAACCTAAAATTAAATTAAGAATTGCCATTATACTGTGTACAAATACTAAAATCGTCAATCGACCTTCTGCCAAACAGCTAAAATAAGCTGGACTACATAAAATGTTTATAACTGATGACATACTCAAAATCAACATAGAAACAGCAAATTCTATATTAAAACTTCCAACCCAAAATATAGAAATAAACGGTATTCCCAATATCAGCAGAGAAGACAGAGGTAATGTAAAAATCGCTAAAACCCGATTCATCATTTGATAAAATTTTTGCGATTCTCCTTCTGTTTTTATTTTAGCATTTTCTACAATTACCGGAATTACTATTTGATTGGCATTTACCAGCAAAGCACGAAATTGGTTGACTGCCTTGCTTGCCATTTCATAATGTCCTACAAATGCCAAACCTCCAAATTTACTCAAAAGTACTTTTGTTGTCGGTTCACACAAGAGTTGAGCGACCGAAACCATTTGAAACTTGTAACCGTAATTGAAAAGTTCTTTAAATGATTGTGAACTCCATTTCCAGTAACGGATTTTATTATCGGGATTAATTCTAATGGTAAATACCAAAGCTGTTACAAAAATAAAGACAGATTGTAAAAGTTGTGCTATAGCAACACCTTTTAGATGATATACGGGTGTTAACAAAGCTGTTGCAGCAAACATTATAATACCCGAAATAATATAGATGAAATTTCTAATGTAATTTTTTTGATGACCTTCCAAAACAGACGTAAAAACACCACCAACTGCATTAATACAGAGAGAAGCCAAAGAATAAGGAAGTATTTCTAATGCGGTATCAAGAAAATTTTCGTCAATTATATACTCTAAAAAAAACTGAGCGCCGAAAAGTATAATTAAACTTAAAACAACAAATAAAACTACCATCGATAGTGTAGATGTAAAAATAAGTTTGCCAAGTTTAGTATTATCATTTTCTGTAAGATACTCTGCTACAAACTTTACCAAGCCCGAAGTTAATCCAAGATTAGCCAAATTTGCAATCGATGAAAAAGATAAAATGAGTGACCAAACTCCCAATTGCTCAATACCAATTGATTTCAACAAATATTTATACAGAAAAAAGTACAATAAAGCAGTAAAGACAACCTGAACGACTGCCGAAACTGCATTAATTGTTAGTTTTTTTGAAGAAAAATTCATTACATCATTTGGTATAAATTAGAGCAACTTACATTGAATTTTAATTTCAGATTGATAATGGTGAAGTTAAAAATATTTTTGCCACCATTTTTTTTCTTCCGCATTATAGCCATATCCATACTTATTTCCGTATCCGAAATTAGATTCTTTTACTCCGTTTAGAACAATTCCTACGTTTTTAAGTTTATCATCTTCAATAGAGTTATTCAAAAACTCAATGTAGCTATTTTCTGTAACTTCAGATCTGGTAACATATACAATCGCATCACTCTTATCAGCAATAAGGAAAGAATCTGTTACAAGAAGTAAAGGTGCAGTATCTAAAACAATATACTTGTATTTATTCTCTGCCTTGATTAATTCTAAAAGCTCATCTAATCTACCATTTTGCAAAAGATCTGTAGGATTTGGAGGTATAGAACCAGAATAAATAAAATCACAATTTTCATTATAACCACTTGGATGAGTTATTTCGTTAATAGAAATTTCTTCTCCACTTAAGAATTCTGTTAAACCTTTTGCATTTTTCATAGCAGGGTTATATCTCTGCAACTGCGGATTTCTTACATCGGCACCTACTACTAATACTTTACTACGTGCAGAAGCTAATATAATTGATAAATTTGTTGATATAAAAGTTTTACCTTCCCCTTTTACTGAAGATGTTACCAAAATAATATGTGGAGCATCTTTAGCAGGTAATAAGAATCTTAAGTTAGTTACAAAAATCCTGAATGACTCCGCCATTGGAGTAACATCATTAAAAGAAACAAGAGGATTTTCTTTAATTTTAAGTTTCGGGATTTCCGCAATAACCGGAATTTTTGTAAGCTTAGCAATATCAGCTCTTGTAATAATTGTGCTCTGCAATAATTGTTTTAAATAAATAAACACAAAGGGAATTAATGCTCCTGCCAAAAGAAAAACGCCTAGAGTAAACATTTTCTTCGGTGCAACTGGCTTTCTATATACAAATGCCTTATCAATAACTCTTGCTTTTTCTGCAGTGATTTCCATGCTTATTGCTGCTTCTTCTCTCTTTTGCAAAAGCAATAAATACAGACTCTCTTTTATTTGCTGCTGTCTTTCAATACTTCTGAAAAGTTTCTCCTGCGTAGGAATTTTACTAATCATTTGCTCAGAACTTCCTAACTGACCTTCAACCTTTCTTTTCGCCAACTCTAGTGAAATGGCATTTTTTTGAAGCGTTTCAGATAAAGAAGATTTCATTTCTTCAATTTGCTTGTTAACGGTCTTTACTAATGGGTTGTCTGGTGTAGCTTCTTCAAGATATTTATTTCTTTGTAAAACCAATGCGTTATATTCTTGAATTGCTTTTCCAGCAGCATCGTTATCCAAACCAATATTCAGAGGCAATACATCTCCCGATCCTTTTTTGTTTAATGTACTTTGAAGAATCCTGTTAAGCTCCACTTGCGTTCCCAACTCAAGAATATGAGATTTGCTCTGTTCTTTCATCTGAAGATTAATTCTTGCCTCAGAAGCCAAATCAACTATTCTATTATCTGACTTATAACCTTCTTTTTGAGTCTCAACATCACCTAATTCTCTAGATATTAAAGTAATTCTTTTATCTATAAAATCTTTTGTTCTTTTTGACTCAATATTCTTGTCATTTACTGCATAAACATTGTACTGTCTTACTAAACCATTTAATAAATCCTTAGCTTTATCTTTATTTTCAAAATCAACAGACAGACTGATAATCGTTCCGTCTTTATCTAGCAAATCTACCATTAAAGCTTCCTGAAGATCATTAACAGTACTCTCAAAATCGCTATAATAAAAACAAACATCAGACATATCCATCTTCTTTAAGGGCTTAAATGTTTGATTTTTACTAATAATGATATTTGCATAAGGCAAACTTATCGTTTTATTGTAGGTAGTCGTGATATCTTTTTTCCATTCTTCCGAAGATAAGACAATTTCGTTACCTTTAGATTTAATAGAAATAGGTTTTTTGGGTAAATCTACATTCTTTTTATCCTGAATAACATTAATTATGTATGGATTTGTAACTCCGTAAAGTTCTACTTGATTAAATGTTTGCTTTGCATAAACCGGTGTTTGAAAATTGTGTTCTCTTACAACATCTTCAACAATACTTTTTGACTCAAAAACTCCAACTTCGTTTTCGATACTGTTTGTACCCATTCCGCTAAATCCACCTATACTTTGCAATATGCCTATATCTCCTGAGGCAGCAGACATTTTCTTTGCATCTTTTATAAGTACAGAAGTTTGAACCTTATAAATAGAAACTTTTGATTTAAGATAAAAAATTGCCAATACTCCCATCAGAAAAACCATTCCTACGAAATACTTCCAATTTTTCACATATGGACTAATAAACTCTTTAATATTAACTTCTTTATTGTTTTTGTTATCCATTTTGTTGGATTATATTGAGAATTAAGATTTATTTTTAATTATTCTATTTTAAACGCTGCAAATATATCTATATTTTATAAATTGAAGGCATTGATATTTCATTATAATAGACTTTATCAGTATTTTTCAGTTATCACAAGACCTTTAATTATTATCATTTAAAAAATTTACAAACAATTTTATAATACTACAAAAAATATGTAATATAAGAAAACATGTAAAGATAATATTTTATTGAAATTTATATGTAAGCATTAAACCTCCTCTTGTAGGAATAATTTCCCCACTTTTATTCCAGCCATTTGCACCATCGTAGCGCTCATTGTTATCTTTCAAATATCCTTTGTAAATGGACTGCGTTGCTCCAATGCCTGCATAAATATCTAATCCAAGTTTTTCGTTTATCACAAAATGATAACCACCACTTATCCCGAATATAAAAGCAAGACCTTTTTGGTATCTTTCTGTTATCCTAATATTTCCGTCCGGCAAAATCTCAGGATTACCACTAGAATCATAAACAGGAGATGCTCTTAAATAATTCCATTTTTGAATATTAAAAGCCGTGATTGATCCGTATGCTCCGACGTACCATTTTTTCATTACTTCATCAAAATAATATCTACCTTCTAAAGTTCCCATATAAAACTGCAAATTTTTGCCATGAAATGATTTCCACGGAGAAATAAAGCCTTCAGCCTGTATTGAAAATTTTTTATTCAAAGGTTTTTCTACAGCTAAATTAATCATCGCCAAAGGCAAGAATACGGTATTTGCTTTCAATTCTACTTTCTGTGCCTCAATTTTCATGAAAACCAAAAATAAAAAAATGAAAGATATTTTTGAAAAGAATTTGATTTTATACTTCATAACTATATTTCAACATCATTATCTTAAAACAGAAAAAGTTTTAAGCAATATTTTTAAATCATTTTTAAATGTAAGGTGATTGTAATAATACAAGTTCATTTTTATTTTCTCAGGGAAAAGAACTTCATCATTATATTTTAAAGGGTTTTCTTGTCGGTTTAATATTTCTTCTTCATTTCTATATTTAATTCCTGCTTCACTCGTTAAGCCTGGTTTTAATCCAAGAACTAATCTGTCATTTCCCTTTAATACATCATAATATCCCGAAATATCCGGTCGAGGTCCCACTAAAGACATATCTCCTTTAAGAATATTAAACAACTGTGGCAGTTCATCCAGCTTGGTTTTTCTCATCCATTTCCCTACTGCTGATTTTGTATGAGTGATGGAATGGTAGGTTCTGAATTTATAGATTATAAAAACTTTTCCAAATCTGCCGATTCTTTTCTGCCGGAAAATACCCGGAAACCCCGTATCAAAAGACGAGATAATAAAAAGAATAAAAAAAACAGGGAGTAAAATGACGGTTGCCAAGAAACCTATTCCATAATCCATCATTGCTTTCCACCAAGGATATTTTTTCACTTCCACAAAATTGGTCTGTAAATATAAGGAAAGATGTTGACTCTCTATTTAAGGATTTAAATTTAAAACAGAATATTAAACATAAAAAACAGCTTACTTCATGAAAAGCAAACTGTTATATTCGTATATTAAATTTAATTAAAACAAATTATTTTATTACTCTCTGTGTTCTGAGTAAAGCAAACCAACTTTTATACAATTTAATCTAACTTCAAATCACCTTCCACCATCTCTTTCACCAAAGCCTGAAGATCATATTGCGGTTCCCATCCTAATTGTGTTTTAGATTTCGTAGGATCACCAATTAAAAGATCTACTTCTGTAGGTCTATAATATTCCGGATCGACAGAAACTACTGTTTTACCTATTTCTAATTGATATAACGGATTATTACATGCTACAACTTTCGCAACTTCAGATTCATTTTCGCCTTCAAAAGATAGTTCTACCCCAATTTCATTAAATGCCATACGCACAAAATCTCTTACAGATGTTGTAACACCTGTTGCAATTACGAAATCTTCAGGTTTATCCTGCTGAAGAATTCTCCACATTGCCTCAACATAATCTTTAGCATGTCCCCAGTCACGAAGCGCATTTAAATTTCCTAAATAAAGACATTCCTGTTTTCCCTTTGCAATTGCTGCGGTTGCCATTGTAATTTTACGGGTAACAAAAGTTTCTCCTCTTCTTGGAGATTCATGATTGAATAAAATACCATTACAAGCAAACATTCCGTAAGCTTCACGATAGTTTTTTGTAATCCAAAAACCATAGATTTTTGCAGCACCATAAGGTGAACGAGGATAAAATGGAGAGTTTTCATCATAAAAACCTGCTGAATTTTTATTTTCAGGCAAGCCTCCATACAATTCAGATGTTGATGCCTGATAAATTCTGGTTTTCTTTTCTAAACCAAGAATACGAACCGCTTCAAGAATTCTTAAAGTTCCGATTCCGTCAACATTAGCAACATATTCCGGAGAGTCGAACGATACTTTTACATGAGACATTGCCCCTAAGTTATAAATCTCATCAGGCTGAACTTCCTGAATAATTCTTATAATATTCATAGAGTCTGTCAAATCACCATAATGCAATGTAAAATGTACATTTTGCTCATGCTGATCCTGATACAAATGATCGATTCTCTGCGTATTGAACGAAGATGCTCTTCTTTTAATACCATGAACTCTATATCCTTTTTCCAATAAAAGCTCTGCTAAATATGAACCGTCCTGCCCGGTAACTCCTGTGATTAATGCTGTTTTCATCTTCGTGATGTATTCGTTTTATAATATGTAAATGATGAATCAAAAATTCATCTATGACATTTTAACTTCTTTAAAATTATTTATGTTTTCTAAGAACCAATGATATGTTTTTGTGATTCCAGCCTCAAGATCTACCTTATGTTTCCAACCTAATTCATGCATTTTTGATACATCCATCAATTTTCTTGGAGTTCCATCCGGTTTTTCTGCATCCCAAAGAATTTCTCCGGTATGCCCTGTCACTTTCTGAATTAATTCTGCTAAATCTCTGATCGTTAAATCAACTCCAGTTCCTACATTATATAAATGCTCAGGAAGCCTGTTTTCTAAAGCAAAAATTACAGAAGCAGCCATATCATCTACAAAAAGAAATTCTCTCATAGGAGTTCCTGATCCCCATAATGTTACGGGTGCATTATCATTTTCTTTTGCTTCATGAAATTTTCTAATCATTGCCGGTAAGACATGAGAGGTATTCAAATCGAAATTATCATGCGTACCATACAGATTAGTAGGCATTAAAGAAACATAATCTTTATCAAATTGTTTTCTGATTGCTTCACAAGTTTTAATCCCTGTAATTTTAGCAACTGCATACCATTCGTTAGTTGGTTCCAAAGAATCTGTTAATAAGTATTCTTCTTTTAACGGTTGCGGCGCTAATTTAGGATAAATACAAGATGAGCCAAGAAAAATAAACTTTTCGACATCATTTTTCAATGAAGCATCAATCAGATTATTCTGAATCTGCATATTTTCCATCAAAAACTGATAAGGATAAGAATTGTTAGCTAAAATACCCCCAACTTTTGCTGCTGCATCAATTACCACATCCGGTTTTTTAGTTTCAAAAAACTCAGCTACCGCTTTTTGATCTTTTAGATCAAGCTCACTACTGGTTAACCCAATCAAATTGGTATATCCTTTTTCTGATAACTGTCTCCAAATTGCAGAACCTACCATACCACGGTGACCTGCTATATATATTACTGACTCTTTTGAAATCATTTTTATCGATTTAATTATCTTAAAGTTGATTTATATTTTTCAAGTTGATTGTACACTTTCTTTACATCCTGTGATTTTTCTTTGTGAAGAATCAACAATGCATCCGGAGTATGAACCAAAATAGAATCTTTAAGTCCTACAAAAGCTGTGAAAATTTCCGTTCCGATGACCATATTGCCATTTTCATCGACAGGATGACCTGTAGAACGTAAATAGTCATATAAAGATTCAAAAGATCCCAAATCATTCCATCTGAAATGTGCCGGAACCACTTTTATTTTTTTCGATCTCTCCATCACCGCATAATCAATACTGATGGAAGGAATCTGTAGTGATGCATCAATATTCAAACATTGATTTTCTGATGTTTGCCAAGCTTCATTGCATTTATCAAATACTTCAGACTGATAATTTTTTAATTCTTCTAAAAGCACCCCTGCTTTAAAGCAAAACATTCCGGAATTCCAAAGAAAAGTTCCTCTTTCTAAAAATTCCTGAGCAGTTTCCGTATTTGGTTTTTCTCTGAATGAGAGTACATCTTTACCTTCATATTCAATATAACCATATCCGGTTTCCGGTTTTGAAGGAACTACTCCGAAAGTTACAAGAAAATCCTTTTTAGCTAATTCAACAGCCTCTTTTATAGCTTTTTCGTAAGCATCTTGGTTTTGAATTAAATGATCTGAAGGTGTGATAATCAATATATCATCAGGATCTACTGCCAAAGCAGAAAATGCAATAGCGGCAGCTGTATTTCGAGCAGCAGTTTCTGTGATAAAAGTTTTAGGAAGAGAAATATCACTTAGAAGCTGTTTGCTCCATTCAATATGATCTGTATTTCCCACAACCATAATCTGATCTACAACTTTCTGATTACGTTCGGCTGTTAATTCAAACAATGCTTTACCAGAAAATAATTTTAGAAACTGTTTAGGATGTTGCTTACGTGAAAGAGGCCAAAGTCTGCTTCCTACACCTCCTGATAAAATTACGTTGTATATTTTCATGCTCTATTTTAATCACCAATTTATAAAAATCATCGACTGCGAAATTAAGTCCGACAATTTCATCCGCTTTTTATTAGCCTGTAAATATACGAGTATTTCTATTTTAAGACAATAATTACTATTTTTGAATCAATCTCTTCTTAAAAATAAAAAAAACAGATGCAACCTCAGCTTTAACTATTTAATTTAGACCTTGACCGATCATTATCACTTTAGTTCAGACACTGTGTGATACGATATTATTCTAACGCTTTATTCTGTTTATGCATGATAATGTTTTTTCAAAATATTTTTTAAAGCCTGACATTGTTGTTCCATTGAATTCCAAGATATCATGGTTGTGGGAACCTAATTGTCAATACACCATTTATCTATCCTTTCAGAGTATTAAAGTATATTTAATCCCTTTTTTAATCTTTTGTAAAGAAAGCATTGGTGAAATATAAAAACTCAGGCAACAATAACTTTTTTCTCTATACTTACAGTCATTACAGTGGCATTAAAGTGGGCTTTGAGTGGGAGTAACACTTCTTTAATTTGCACCTTCTTTTCTTCACCATTTTACTCATTCCTTCTGAGATTACTGCCCTTGATCAGTTTTTCTAATTTTCCCAAGAGGGTGTTGAGGATTTCATCCATTACCGGCAATTCATTATTTTGAAAGCAGTATGAGCGGTCTGTGTACTTTAAGAACGAATTTGTCAACCTGAAAAATTCCGGAGAAATTTTTTCGAAGAGAAATTCAATTTTCTCCAAAGACGGATCGGCGTACAGACATAAATTCCAAGTATCATCCATTTTGCTGAAGTTGGGGAAATAATTGCTCAGTGAACAGTATAAATAAAAACGCAGAATTCTCATTAAAGCATGTGAGAACAGCAGAAAAAATAATTCGTCATTTTCTGCATCAGCCTTTTCCCTAACAACAAAATACTGCTTTACGGTTTTTATCATTCTGTTATAATAGATGCATACATCTCCATGCTCATCTGAAGACAAATATTCCCAATGTATCGGAGGATGATACCGGTGTGATGCATACACCCTATTTTCATCTGTCATTATTTTGTGCATAAACTCCTGAGACTGAAAAAGGCGATCCTGTATTGAAAACCGGCGGTGTCCGAGAATAATAACATTCACTTTTCCTCGTGATTTGTCTCTAACAGACTGCTGAGTATCATATAAAGAATTGTCTCCCAAGCCCTCACCAATTAAGAGTAGATAGTAATATACTACCTTTTCCGTTCCGTTTTGCGAGTAGCTTTCTTTTTTATGGAACATATAAATTTCTTCAGGGCTCAATCTTTCCACTATCGTTTCAACAGCTTTTTCCAATCTGACATCAGACAGAACAGCAGTATCTTCGGCGGCAGTGGCCCAATGTTCTGTTTTTTTGAAAGCGGTCATTTTGCCGAGTTCCGAAAAACGGTCGACCACCATTCTGTATACCTGCTCTTCTGCAGCTTTAACCGCCCCAAAAGACTCTGAACTTACAAAGGATTCGTCATCTTCTTCCGCTGCTTTTATTGACTCTTCTATTTTGCCGATGAGGTAAAAAGAATGCTCGTCTTTCATTACGAATACCTTCTTAAGTTCGGGAATATATCGCATCAAATGCTTCAGTCTATGATGGATATTTTTCCCATAAGAGATCCATCCCATGAAAAGGTTTTCTAAATATTCAATATTATGCTCAAATACTGTAAGGTAGCTTTGAAAAGCACTTGCATACATCCGACGGGAGCGAAATTTTTCAACTTCGGTCATGAGTATATCATGGTCATGGTAAAATTTTTCCTTAAAAACATTGCGCTTTTTCTTAAACTCTTTTTTTGTACCATATGTCTGCAAAAGTTCGTCCACATTATCTCCTTTCCAAAATATTGCCGACGGATCAGCATAGTACTGATAAAAAGGGTTGCCGTGCTTCAGCTGATATTCCGCTTTGTGATAGTAAGAAATATATATGTGTACCTTATATGCTTCTGCTGCCTTCCCTATCCAAGGTCTTATGCGCAGTGTTTCTGCTTCCTTAGTCTCTTTCATCAGGATCAATATCTCAGTGTATTCTGAATTTTCAGTTTTGAAAAAATGAAGCTGAAGCACCGAGAATTCCTTGATGGTCTGTGAGATCTGATTTCTGATGATTTCATTATGTAAAGGAATGTCGATTTTGTTTTTTGTTTCCATTGTGCTGTATTTTAAATGTTACATCACAAATTTCTTTAACGAAGAGAAGGTATTCAAGTTTGTAAATGGATATTGTATTCCTGATTTTGAATATTTTATTTTTTGTTGAGAGATCTTTATAATTATGAGAAATAATTATACCAGCCTTAGTTTGAAATGTTCAATGTAAAAAGGGAGCAGGAGGATTTTTTGTTGGGTTGTACCTTTGAGGTATGATTCTCGATACAATTTTCTGCCATGCAGAAAATCACTCGAATTGACGGGAGTTATTAATGGATTACAGGACGATTTTTATTTCCCAGATTTTCTAATGACTTATTTTATCTTCTCCTGTTACGCTTCACAGATGGATTGTTTTGCGTCGAGCACTGTTGTGTGACAGATGAGAGGTGTCATCTAATCTTTTAAAAAAAGGTGTTGATCTTATCCAACGAATCCTTTCGTTTTGTATTGCGCCCAAAACTCAACTTCGAAATTTATTTTCTTTTTTCCAGCGATTACTATTTCCTGCATTACGAAGTAAAGGAATTATGGAAAGATATTTTATTCTGAAATTGAATAATATAGTCACTGCATTAGGATATTTACCGTATATTTTTTAACTTTACTATTCAATAATTTTAACCGAATGGCTGTATCTTCACGGCATAGAAAATAAAGACCCATGGAACAAAAAATACATCAGGGACGCAACGTCAAACGCTTCAGAGAAATGCTGGGCATTAAGCAGGAAGCTTTGGCTTTTGATTTAGGAAAAGAGTGGAACCAAAAGAAAATCTCGTTGCTTGAACAAAAGGATGTGATAGAAGATCCACTGCTTCAAAAAATATCTGAAGTACTTAAAATTCCTGTGGAGGCTTTTCAGAATTTTGATGAGGAGCAGGCTATTAATATCATTGCTAACACTTTTCATGAGGGAGCAGTTGCAAATAATTCCGGATATATTAATTGCTCTTTTAATCCTTTGGATAAGATGGTTGATTTATATGAGAGAATGCTTCAACAGCAGAAAGAAATGATTGATAAGCTTGAAAAATTAATACAAAATAAATAAACAAATCCTGAGATTACTCTCAGGATTTGTGGTTTACATTTTATATTGACTGTATTAGAGAAGATCTTTTAAGAAAAGAACTTTGCAATTACCTCCTTAATTCTTGCTCTATCCTCATCAGAAAGATTAGAGCCGGAAGGCAAGCATAAACCATTATCAAATAAGTTTTCAGCTACATCTGTTCCATAATAAGGTGCATCAGCAAAAACCGGCTGTAAGTGCATTGGCTTCCATAAAGGTCTAGATTCTATATTGTCTTCTAAAAAAGCCAATCTTAACTCTTCACGATTTCTCCCGGTAATCTTTTCATTAATTACCATTGCTGATAACCAATGATTTGAATAATATTCTTCCGTAGGTTCAGAAAAAACCTCAACCCCATCAATATCTTTGAAAAGTTCAACATAGAAATCGTGCATTTTTCTCCGTGCTTCCACTCTATCGTCTAAAACTTCCATTTGTCCGCGTCCAATTCCTGCTACAATATTACTCATTCTGTAGTTATACCCTATATGAGAATGCTGATAATGAGGTGCGTTATCTCTTGCCTGAGTCGACAAAAACACCGCATTATCTTTATCTTCCTGATTGTGGCAAACTAAAGCTCCGCCTCCAGAAGTTGTGATAATTTTATTTCCATTAAAAGACAAAATCCCGAAACGACCGAAAGTTCCACAAGATTTCCCTTTGTACGTTGAACCTAAAGCTTCTGCAGCATCTTCAATCACAGGAATCTCGTATTTATCCGCAATTTCAAGAATTTCATCCATCTTTGCAGGCATTCCATACAAATGAACAACGATGATCGCTTTTGGCTTTTTACCATTTGAAATTCTATCCTGAATTGCTTCTTCCAAAGCAACCGGACACATGTTCCAGGTATCTCTTTCTGAGTCTATGAAAACTGGAGTTGCCCCGCAGTAAGCGATTGGGTTTGCTGAAGCCACAAAAGAAAATGTAGGTGTAATTACTTCATCTCCAACTGAAACATTTAACATCATTAACGCTAAATGTATTGCCGAAGTCGCCGAATTCAAAACGCAAACCTCAACATCGTCTCTGAGAACTGACTGAAGACTTTTTTCAAATTCATTTATATTTTCACCGATTGAAGTTACCCAATTCTTATCAAATGCATCTTTAACAAATTCTATTTCTTTGCCTGAAAGATGTGGTGGTGAAAGCCATATTTTGTCTTTCATTCTGCTTAATTCTAAAAAGTAAATTTAATTGATTAAAAAACAACCTGAAAAATCACTTTTGAATTCTGTCGCCCTGACCTTTTCCGCCAACAGTAGCAAATATGTATGTAAAATAATCCGATAATGTTAAATTTTGAATCATTTCAGCATCCTTTTCTGCCAATTTTACAGGAGTTGACATATCAATTTCATTAATTTGAGCCAAGCCTGTAATCCCAGGAACAGCATTGTAAACCCCTCTTTTATCACGTTCTTCAATAAGTTCTTTTTGATTATATAAGTTAGGCCGTGGTCCCACCAAACTCATATCTCCCATTAAAACATTAATCAGCTGAGGTAGTTCATCCAGCTTAGATTTTCGCAAAAAGCTTCCGAATTTTGTTATTGAAACATTTTGAGAAAGATGCGTTGCCACAGATTTTGTATTCATCGGCATTGTACGGAATTTTATCAACTTAAACGGTTTTTTAAAACGTCCTACTCTTTCCTGAATAAAAATGGGAGATCCTGTATCAAATAATCCGATAACGTAAACTATCAAACCAATAGGCCAAAGAAAAAGAAGCCCGAAAAATGAAAATAAGAAATCGAATATACGGATCATAGCTTTGAATTTTAAATGAAGTTATTTTTACTGTTAAATATTAAATTATTTGGTTCCTTTAAAACTTTTAATCGTTTTAATAAGACCTTCTTCTGCTGACAAAGGAAGTTTTTCTATTCCTAATGCTGATTTTATTTTTTGATTGGAAACTACGTAAGATTCGGTAAGCTTTTTTAATCTTTCAGAGTTTAAGGGTAATTTTAATTTATCTCCTAAATCAGCAGTTTTTTCTATCAAACCTTTCGAAATATTCCAAAGCTTAGCTTTTTTATCTAGCGCTTTATTTACGGTTTCTATTAATTCATTTGTCGAAAGAGCTTCGTCGTCTGAAAAATTATAAATTCCGGGCTGCAAATTTTCTTTTAACAGCATCTGATGGATAAGATAATTTAAATTGTCAATTCCTAGAAAAGATCTTTGATTATGAAATGCTGCAAGAGGCCAAGGCAAACCTTTTTCTACTATTTTATACAAAAGATTAAGATTTCCTTTATTACCCGGACCATGAATCATACAGGGACGAATGATATAAATTTTCTTCCCTTCAGGTAAATTTTGGCTTAAAATATATTCTTCAGCTGCAATTTTTGATTTTCCGTAATGAGTAATTGGCTTAGCCTCTACCTTTTCAATTAAAATATCGTCAACAGAATCTGCAGCAGCTTTAACTGAACTAAAATAAAAGAATGTTTTTATATCCGAATATAAAAATTCATTGAAAAGCTCTTTAGTCAAATCCCGATTTATTTTATAATATTCATCCGGATTTGAAGTGTTTTTTGTATCATGCGCCTTACCGGCAAGATGGATGATTGCATCAGCATTTCTTTGCAAATTATGCTTCCAATTCTGATTTCTGAGAGAAATAGGCGAGACTACATAATCTTTGCTGCGCAAGAAAATTGAAAGATTTTTTCCTACAAAACCTGATGCTCCAGTAATAATTATTTTCATTACAATTTAAATTACAGAAAAAAAGATCAGCTTTTCTTCGAGATTATTTTTTCTAAATTTGAAATACATGAAGACATTTTAAAGTTATCTTCATAATATTTTCTACTATTATTCCCCATTTGTTGTAATTCAATATTAGATAACTGTGATGCAGCCAATATCGTTTTTGCCAATGAGGAATAATCTCCGGCAGCAACGGTAAATCCGCAATCAGCATCAATGATGTTTTCTGCACCTTCACCGTTTAACATTGCTACAACAGGTTTTGAAGCACTCATATATGCCTGTAATTTGGCAGGAACCGTTAAATTAAAAATAGGATCATCTTTAAGTGTAACCAACATTACATCTGCTTTATCGAAAAAGCTTGACATCGCTTCAACAGGAAATCTTCCCATAATTGAAACAGTGTCATCAAGTTTATGATTTTGAACAAAATCCCTCACAAATGGCATTTTTCTTCCATCTCCCACTAAAATAAACTTAATATTCTTATTCTCTGTCAGCTGCAATGCTGCCATCATTATGTTATCTAAATCCTGAGCTTCTCCTATATTACCTGCAAACATCACTTTAAATCCGTCTGGCAGAGGTGGAATTGGAAAGTCTTTATTACCTTCTGAGATAGAATCTTCTGCCCAATTTGGAAAATATACTATCTTATTATTAAAATCTCCTTTTTTATTGATTGCTCCTCTAAAACCTTTGGAGGTTATTAATATCTTCTCTGAGTTTTTGTAGAAGCTTTTGATAACTTTAGTATAATAGTTCAGAACAAATTTATTTTTAACTCCTCCTGCAATAGATAAGCTTTCCGGCCATAAATCCATTACCCAAAAATACACAGGTGTTTTCCAAAGTTTATTGATTAATAAAGCCGGATAATACTGTGTTATTGGAGATGGTTCGTGAACAATTATTGAATCAAAACTATTATTTAACCCTAAGAAAAAAGCTTTTATTGAAGCAAAGAAAGCAAAGCTGTAATAATTAGCAAATAACCGCAAACCACCTCCTTTTCCTCTTGGCAATAATAATGATCTTATTACTTTTACACCATTTACAACTTGCTTTCTATTCTTAAAAAAACCATATCCTTCAAAAATTTCCCCTTCGGGATAATTGGGAATACCAGTTAAGACCGTAACATCATGTCCACGATTTTTTAATTCAAAAGCTAAATCATTACTTTTAAAGTTTTCAGGATAGAAATATTGGGTAATTATTAAGATATTCACTTTTTTAAATCTCTTCCGACCAAACAGTTCTTTTAATATAATCTGTATAAGAAATAATAATTCTTACCACCTTCTCTGAAACATTCGGCATTGAGTAATCTGAGACAGGTCTGAAGTTTCTTTCTTCGCCAACTTTTTGCTGTAAAACTTGTGTTAAAGCCTGCAAAATACGTTCTGGAGACAAACCGACCATCATTACGCTTGCTTCTTCCATTGCCTCCGGTCTTTCGTGTGCCTGACGAATATTTAATGCTCTGAAATTTAATATAGAAGACTCTTCCGAAATTGTTCCTGAATCTGATAAGACTGCATACGCTCTTTTCTGCAAAGCATTATAATCATGAAAACCTAAAGGTTTTAAAAACTGAATTTCAGGACGCATTTCAATCTGCATTTTATCAATCATATTTTTCGTACGAGGATGCGTAGAAACGATAATAGGATACTGATATTTTTCTGCAATTGCATTTAAAGAATCCATTAAACCTCTGAAATTCTTTTCAGAATTGATATTTTCTTCACGGTGAGAAGAAACTACGAAAAATTTGCCTTCTTCTAAATTTAGTTTTTCAAGAACCGGTGAAGCATTAATTTGAGGCAAATAATGATTCAAAACCTCAAACATTGGTGAACCTGTTTTAATGATTCTGTCTGCGGGAAGGCCTTCTCTTAAAAGATACTCTCTTGCAATATCCGAATAAGTCAAATTAATATCAGAAGTGTGATCTACAATTTTACGGTTGGTTTCTTCGGGAACCCTCTGATCAAAACATCTGTTTCCTGCCTCCATGTGGAAAATTGGAATATGTCTTTTCTTTGCCGGGATTGCACACAAACATGAGTTTGTATCTCCTAAAACCAAAAATGCATCAGGCTTTAGTTCCTCCAATAAAGGATCAATTTTAATTAAAATATTCCCTACTGTTTCAGTAGCTGTTTTTCCTGCAGCTTCAAGGAAATAATCAGGTTTACGAAGTCCTAAATCTTCAAAAAAGATTTGGTTCAGTTCGTAATCGTAATTTTGTCCTGTATGAACGATGATATGCTCTATAGCTTCAGAAGCATCCAAAGCATCTAATACTCTTGATAGTCTGATAATTTCCGGTCTTGTTCCAACGACCGTCATTACTTTTAATTTTTTCATATATTATTTCTTGCTTTCTGCTTCAAGCTTTATTTTTTTGTTACTAATTTCTTCAGGTATTCCCCATATCCGCTTTTGCCATATTTTACGGCAGTCTCAAGAAGTTTTTCTTCATTTATAAATCCGTTTCTAAAAGCGATTTCTTCAATACATCCTATTTTAAAGCCTTGCCTCTTTTCAATAACGCTTACAAATTCTGAGGCATCATTTAAAGAATCAAATGTTCCGGTATCTAGCCAAGCGGTACCTCTGTCTAAAACACCAACTTCTAGTTTCCCCTTGCTTAAATAAACATTGTTTACGTCCGTAATTTCAAGTTCACCTCTTGGAGAAGGCTGAATGTTTTTGGCGATTTCTACAACTTCATTATCATAAAAATACAATCCCGGAACTGCATAATTTGATTTTGGCTGCAATGGTTTTTCTTCAATAGAAACAGCTTTGAAGTTATCATCAAACTCTACAACGCCATATCTTTCAGGGTCTGAAACGTGATAAGCGAAAACAACACCGCCATTTGGATTGGTTTTATTTTTCAATAAAGTTCCCATTTCCGATCCGTAAAAAATATTGTCTCCTAAAACTAAAGCCGCGGAGTCATTTCCAATAAACTCATCTCCCAAAATAAAAGCCTGTGCTAATCCGTCCGGACTGGGTTGAACTACATATTCAATATTACAACCGATTTGTGAACCATCTCCTAAAAGCTTGATAAATCCTGCCTGATCATGTGGAGTGGTGATAATCAAAATATCTTTAATTCCCGCTAACAATAAGGTAGATAGAGGGTAATAAATCATCGGTTTATCGTAAACAGGCATTAATTGCTTGCTGACAGCAATTGTAAGAGGGTAAAGTCTGGTTCCGGAACCTCCGGCTAAAATAATACCTTTCATCTTGTGTTATTAGTTGTATTGTTTTTCGTAATATTTCTGGTAATCTCCGCTTGTTACATTTTCCAGCCATTCTTTATTTTCCAAAAACCAATCGATTGTTTTTCCTAATCCTTGTTCGAAAGTTACGGAAGGTTTCCAGCCTAATTCAGAATTTAATTTTGTTGCGTCAATTGCGTAACGTTTGTCGTGTCCTGGTCTGTCTTTTACGTAAGTAATTAACTTTTCAGAATGACCTGCAGGATTTCCTAATTTTTCATCCATTTGCTTGATCAATTCTTTTACCAAATCAATATTTTGCCATTCGTTGAAACCACCAATATTGTAAGTTTCTCCCGTTTTAGCATCGTTAAAAATTTGGTGAATTGCTTTTGCATGGTCAATTACAAATAACCAATCTCTTGTGTATTTTCCA
>NZ_JAOVZW010000007.1 GCF_026460885.1 Chryseobacterium formosum | reverse complement strand
CCCGTTTTAGCATCGTTAAAAATTTGGTGAATTGCTTTTGCATGGTCAATTACAAATAACCAATCTCTTGTGTATTTTCCATCACCGTAAATTGGTAAAGGCTTTTCGTTAATAATATTTGAAATACATAGCGGAATCAATTTTTCAGGAAAATGATTCGGACCGTAATTATTAGAACAATTAGAAACAATAAACGGCATTCCATAAGTATTTCCGTAAGCTCTTACCAAATGATCTGAAGCAGCTTTTGATGCCGAATATGGAGATTGTGGATCATAAGATGTTGTTTCAAGGAAAAATCCTGTTTCGCCCAAGCTTCCGTACACTTCATCTGTAGAAACATGATAAAAAAGATGGGTTCTTTTTTCATTCGGGAATCTTCCGTGGGTGTGATCCTCGTTTAAAGTCCAGAATTCTTTACAGAGATTCAGAAGGTTTGCAGTTCCGTTGACGTTGGTGTTGATAAATGCCATCGGATCTGTAATACTTCTGTCCACGTGGCTTTCCGCAGCCAAATGAATAACAGCATCCGGATTATATTTTTCAAAAACCTTTCTTAATTCTTCAGGTTTTGTGATGTCTGCTTTTTCGAAAACGTAATTAGGCTCATTTTCAATATCCTTTAAATTTTCAAGATTTCCGGCATACGTTAAAGCATCAAGATTGATGATGGTAGATTCCGGATTGTTTTTTACAAATTCTCTTACGACATGTGAGCCAATGAAACCGGCTCCGCCTGTAATAATGATGTTTTTCATGGTATTTTGCTTACTATATTTGCACTTCAAGAAAATATGTATCTGCATTTTCAGAATTAAATGCTTCATTAATCCAAAAGATCGTATACAATTCTTCTTCTCCAATATTTTTGATATTGTGCGTATACCAAATCGGCATATCTACATACCCAGGCTCATTTCCATCCAGGTAAAAGTCTAAAATCTCATCAGAATCAATTTTTCTTAACTGAATTAAAGCTTTTCCTTTGATCACAGCAAATCTTTCTATTTTTCTTGTGTGAAAATGATTTCCCCTTGTAATTCCCGGAACTGTTGTTGAGAAAGAACATTGACCTCCAATTCCCAAACGAATTACCTCAACAAAAGCACCACGAGGATCAGTATGTTGTCTAAACTTTACAGGGTAGTGCGTTTCGTAATCGATGTATGAACGATACGTATTGAATAAATTATGCTCAAACGAATCAACCGTTCCAGGAATTTCGCCACAATCAAAGTATTTCGTTTTATAATCAATTAATAATGATAAAACATCAGAAACTTTCTTCGTTGCTGTAGGTTCAATTAAAAATTCAGGTTTGCTGTCACCTACATTAATTTCATTAATAATTATATCTACCAATTCCTGAACATAAATCAATTTAACTTCTCCATCTGTTGCAATAGTCGGCGTTTCACCATGTGTTAACTGATAACAGAATGTAGAAACAAATGAATTATAGAAAGGCTTGCCGAAAGCTCCAAAAACATTGGGAATAATTAAACCTGTAATTTTCCCATCATTTTCCTGAGCCCAGTTTGCTAATGCTTCTCTACCTTCTTTTTTCGATTTCCCGTATAAATTATCTCTTTCTTCCTGAGTAGAAGAAGAAATCATAACGTGAGCTTTTGAACCTGTTCTTTTTAATGATTCAACTAATTTTTGAGCTAAACCTATATTAGTCTCATAAATCAATTGTTCACTTTCGTGACGATTCATTGCAGCTAAATGAACAATAACATCACATTTTTTTATAAATTGATCTAACTCATTTTCATTTTCAAAATAATCTTTCTGAAAAGTAATCCTCTGAAAATCTTCAGGAAATAAACCTAAAGTATTATATAAATGTCTTCCGACAAAACCATTCTGACCGGTAATTCCGATTTTTTTCATAGTTGAAAGCTTTTAGCTATTGGCTTTTAGCTATTGGCTTCATCAGCCTACGCTAAAACACGCTTATTTAAATTATAAATTCTTAAAATATTTTAAGCTATATCTATATTCATCAGCAATTTCTCCTAAACTGTAATCTGCCAAAACCAATAATTTGCTTCCTTCAGATTTAGATTGGATTGCGGTAATACAACCAGCCGGAATATACAGGTAAGTTAATACTTCATCTATTAATAGATATTTCAGAATTGTTAAATCTTTTGAAGGATTTGTAAAATCATCAACTTCAATTACAGCAATTTCAAAACTTCCTTTGAAACAAGAATACCATCTTTGTTCTATTTTATGTCCCTGCCAACCTCTTATAAAATCTGTAGAATGATTTTCAATAGTATAAAGCCTTTTTATTTTAGAAAAATCAAACTCATTATTGTAAGTTATAACTCCTCTTTCATCCTCATGACGATTTCCCTCGAAAATCATTACTTGACTCATAGTTAATTTATATTAATAAGGATACTGCATTACATCTTCTCCGAAAACTTCTTTACGAATTAACGGCAAAGTTGAAATCAGCTTTTTAAGACCCTCAACGCCTTGCTGTTCTGTATTGTGTGAGTGATAATCTTCGATCTCGGCAACTTCTTCTTCCCCTTCGGAGAAATACTGCGCATAATTCAAATCACGATTATCTGCCGGAACACGATAGAAATCTCCCATATCTTCGGCTTTTGCCATTTCTTCACGGGTACACAGTGTTTCGTATAATTTTTCACCATGGCGAGTTCCAATCACTTTTACAGGAACTTCTTTACCCGTCAATTCAATTAGAGCTTTTGCTAAATCTCCGATGCTTCCTGCAGGCGCTTTATTTACAAATAAATCTCCGGGATTAGCGTGTTCGAAGGCAAATAATACTAAATCTACCGCATCTTCCAGTGACATAAAAAATCTAGACATATTGGGATCAGTAATCGTGATAGGCTCTCCTTTCTGAATCTGATTTAAAAATAAAGGAATAACCGAACCTCTGGATGCCATTACATTTCCATAGCGGGTAAGGCAAACCACCGTTTCAGTGGTATTTCTAGACTCTGCAACAGCCACTTTCTCCATCATTGCTTTGGAAATTCCCATTGCGTTGATCGGGTAAGCTGCTTTATCTGTAGATAAACAAATTACTTTCTGTACTTTATTAGCAGTTGCTGCACGTATCACATTCTGTGTTCCTTCAACATTGGTCTTCACAGCCTGCATCGGAAAAAATTCACAAGAGGGAACCTGTTTTAAAGCTGCCGCATGAAAGATATAATCTACCCCTCTTGTAGCCGGCTCAACACTTGAAAAATCTCTAACATCTCCGATATAATATTTAATTTTATCATTTTTGTACAAGTTCCTCATATCATCCTGCTTTTTCTCATCACGAGAAAAAATACGGATTTCTTTGAAGTGGTCTGTGTGTAAAAATCTGTTTAGAACTGCTGTTCCGAATGATCCAGTTCCTCCGGTTATTAGAAGTGTTTTATTTTGAATTTTCATTAGATTTTTTTTATTAGTTTATCTTTTTCTTCCTTATTGGGGTAATTGATTAATACAGCTTTGTATTTTCCTTTGAATACAAAAAGACTTCCCGCTGCTACCCCTATAATTTTGTGTTTATCGATTACCTTCTCAATATCCTCAAGAGATCCGGCCCCACCCAATACCGTCATTGGCAATGATGTTTTCTCTCTAGCTTTTTCGATTAATGACATATCAAAGCCCTTCATCACTCCATCCTGATCAATAGAATTTATAACAATTTCACCCGCTCCTAACTGTTGTGCCTGTTCAATAAATTTAAATGGATTTATTCCTGTAGATTTTTTACCATTATGAGTATACACTTCATAACCTCCCAATAATTTCTTTTTAACATCAAGAACTACGATGACACTTTGTGCACCTACCCGATCTGCAATCTCTGTAATTAATTGTGGATTTTGCAATACTGCGGAGGAAAGCGCAATTTTTTCTATGCCCAATCCGAATATCTTTTGTGCCTGTTCCAGTGTTTTCACTCCTCCTCCATAACAAAGCGGCATTCTTGACTGATTAGCAATTCTTTCAATCAAGCTATAGTTTGGCTCTAAACCTTTACTTGTAGCATCAATGTCAAAAATAGCCAATTCATCAACTTCTTTTTCATTAAATATTTTTACGGCATTAATAGGATCTCCTACATATTTGGGGTTCTTAAAGTTTACCGTTTTTACTAATCCGTTATCTTGGATTAAAAGACTCGGAATTATTCTTGGTCTTAACATTCTTAAAGTTTTGCAAAATTATGTAACAATATTTCACCATAATGATGGCTCTTTTCCGGATGAAACTGAATCCCATATTTGTTTTCGTGATGGGCTGCTGAAGCAAATTCATCACCATATTCGGTTACCGCCATTATATCGTTTTGATTTTTACATTCAAAATAATATGTATGTAAGAAGTAAAAAATAGAATCATTTTCTAACCCTCTGAAAAGCTCCAAATCTTTAACCGGTTTAACATCATTCCAACCCATATGCGGAAGTCTAGTTACCTGATGAATTTTTGTCTCATCAAATTTCCTTACAGAAGCATCAATCCATTTCAGTCCTTCCATCTGTCCTTCATCGCTACTATTTGCCATCATTTGCATTCCTACACAAATTCCGATTACAGGAACTTTTTTTCCAAGAACCAATTCATCCAGCATATCTCTCATCCCTGAATTATTCAGCTGAGTCATGGCATGATCAAAGTGACCCACCCCCGGAAGTATTAATTTTTTAGCATCCAAAAGATCTTCCTTTGTTTTTGCAATTTTCACAGGAACATCAACTCTTTTATAGACATTTACAAAAGCATTTATATTTCCTACACCATAATCAATAATTGTTATCATGCTATCTAAATAATCTTTTTTCGAGACCAAGCTTCTGCATTGCCTGAGCACCTAATTTAATAATCCCCATTTTATTTTTGTAATCCTTGTAAGTCTTATTTTCACCTTCAAAGATTTGTTGTAATTCTTCTTTTGTAAGATCCAACTTATTAGCTACATATTCAAATTCTTTCTGAAGAAATTCCTCAGAAAGTTCCGGTTTCGAGACTCTTTCCAACGCTTCTTCACGTGTCATTTGTCCTGTAAGAATAAGTGACGAAAAGTGCGCTTTTCTTTTCTGGTAACCAAATTTTCTTGGAAGCCAATAATCTTCATAAAACCTTGTAAACCTTGACTCATGGTGTTTATGCTGAAATGGTTCCCAGCCAAATTTTGCCTGTAAAAGTTCCTCAGCATCTTTTTTAATATATGGAATTAAATTCAATGGTTTAAAAACTTCCATTCCATAAACATATTTATAATAAATTTTATAAGAAAGTATATCTACCAATGGGAAAGTTTTTAAAGGACGTTTGCCAAATTTCTTATGAATATCCTTAACTAGTGTAGTATCTATTCCCGGAAAACCACCCCATTCTTCAGGCTCTCTACAGCATTCTGTAGAAAAATTACCTCCAGTAAGCACATAATTGATTTTATTCTTTTTAGCAAATTTGTATAGACCTGAGAAAAAAGCGTAATCCTGAGGCAAATCTTGATCTGAGATCTGAGATTTAAGAAAAGCGACCTGAAGATCTTTCATTTCCTCCCAGTTAATTACCTCAGTATACAAATCAAGATTAAGACCATTGATCAGTTTTTCAATATTACCAACCGCTTTATCAGTATTCCACCCTGCATCAACATGGAATATCAACGGTCTAATACCCATAACTTCTTTAGCAATGTATGCAGCATATGAGCTATCTAAACCACCACTGAGACCAATTATACAATCAAAATCTTTATTCTTAGAAGTTTTTTTAATTTTATCTGCGATTCTCATCAGCTCATCATATCCACGCTGATCAGTATGCCAATTCGGTTCTATATTTTCCTTAAAATTGGTGTAGTAATCACTTTCACCTTTTTCATTAAAAACAATATTTGGATCTGTTGTATCCATAATTGTTTTTGTACATATTTGGTATGGTCTATTAATCATTATTTTTAAACTCGGTAAGGAGATGTATTAAGTTTACTAAAATTTTTAATGTGAGAAGATTATATTATGTGATATCATTTTGAAGAAACTATTAATTCTTAAAATACAAAAATAGGTATTTCTGTATTTTCTTCGTATTTATTTTATTTCAAAAAAATTGATGAAATGGCTTTTTGGTATATTTCAGTTCTGTATTTCGTTAATGCTTCATCTCTATTTTGAAAAGCAATATTTTTTAGAGAATCTTTTTCAGCAATTAATTTTCGGAGAGCATTAGCTAAGGAAGTTACAGACTTTTTTTCTACAGCAAAACCATTTTTATTATTTTTAAATATAAAAGGTATTCCACTATGATTACTTGTAACTACAACACAACCAGTGGCGTAACTTTCCAATATACTAATTGGCTGTCCCTCAAATGGATAATAGGTAGGTAAACAAAATACATGACTTTCGCAATAAAGTTCTCTTTTTGATGTTCCATCAATAAATTTCCCTAAATATTTCATACCATCATTTCCTTTTATTTTAGTTAGAAAGCTTTTTTCTTTATCTTCACTTTCAAAACCACCTACAAAAGAAACACTTATTTTCTTTTGTTCAATATTATTCAGTGATAGATAAGCATCTGCTAATTCTTCATAACCTTTACCCGAAATTAAATTACTTAGATATAAAACTTTTATCGTATCCAATGATTGAAATTTACTATCTATTTCCTCATCATTTACAAATAAAAAATCTTCAGCAAAATTAGGAATTATATGAATTTTACTCTCATCAATGACCTTTTTAAAAACCTCGTAATTTAGAGGACCTTCTACGAAAACTCCCGCAAATCTACTTATAAATTTTGCATTAATTTTCTTTTGCCAACTTTCATTCGAAAGAATTTCTTTCATTCCTGCTCCACCCAGCATATGAATGTAAACTTTATTCAGGTCTTTTCTACACAAATAATAAATCAATAGATCTCTTACATTTCCAGCAAAAGACTCTGCCAAGGAAATATAAATAATGTCATTATTTTTTCTCTTTTGTCTTACCTCTTTTAAAATCCCTATAATTTCAAAAATACGTTTAAAAGAGTTTGCTCCGCTTTTAAGACTTGATTTACTTAAATTAACAATATCTATCTTATTATCATCTAATAAAGCATCTAGTAGAACTTTTGAAGCTTTGCTTTGCCCGTTAATCGGTGGAGGAATTGGTGCAATAAATAATATTTTCATTTTAATATTCGTATTTAATCCATTTCCAAACTTTCAAAAGACCTTCGTCCAAAGAAGTAGTAATTGACCATTTTTTTTCTTTTTCCAATTTTGAGACATCCAAAACACTATATTCACAATCAAAATCTCTTGATGATTTGTGGGTAAGCTGTAGTTTTTCTCCCGTAATTATTTCTATTTTTTCTAAAACCTGCATAATTGAAAAACCTTCACCACTTCCAACGTTATAAAAAGAAGTTTTTCCTGACACTACATCGTTTATTAGAAATTTTTCTACAGCTTTTGCTAAGTCTTCTACATAAATAAAATCACGTATTACTTTTCCTTCGTTGTATAGGTCTAATGAGTGAGAATCTTTTATTGACTTAAATGCATATCCGATAATTCCCTGCGGTTTTATAAGATTCTGATGAGGACCATACACATTAGACGGTCTCAAAATAACGCTTTCTATTTCTTTTTGTGTTGTAATAAATTCAATATATTTTTCTGCAACAGACTTCGATAAACCATAATTAGATATTGGCTTTTGATTGAATTCTTCAGCTACAGGAAAACTCTCCTTTATGTCACCATATACTGTACCACCAGAAGATAAGTAAATAAATTTCTTTACATTTTGAATTTGTTCTAAAAATTTAATAATCGGGCTAATATTAATAGAAAAGTCATCTGTAAGACTCAATTCGGTTGTTGAAGGAACTGATGCATGTACAAGCCAAAGTATATAGTCAACATCCCCTACCGCTTTTACCAATTCATCTGTATTATGAATATCTACGTTCTTAATTTTAATATTGCTGTTAAAAAAATTCGTTCTAATGTGACGATCAATAACAGTTACATCAAAATTATTAGCTGAAAAATATGTCGTAAAGTTGATCCCTATAAATCCACCTCCTCCAATAATTGCTATTGTTTTTTTCATAATTTTTAAAAATAAGTTTTTATGCGTTTTTATTAAATATAAAAGTTCTATGAAGAATATTTAATCAACGCAAATATTAAAATTTTGTTCTTTGAAGCTTGTTAAAAATTATTCTTCTATATTTAAATTTCTAATATTCATGTCTAAAATATTTTTTCATATAGATATATAGAGATTATTTTTTATTTTGCTGTTTTAGCAATTTTAACAAATCTATCAACCATAACATTTACATTAAATTTTTCTCTTGCCAAAAAAAGATTATACTCACCCATTTCAATTCTTAATTTTGGATCTTGAATTAGCGTAGTGATTTTATTTGCTAATTGCAAATAATTTCCATCTTTAAAATTTAAACCAGTTTTACCGTCTTCAAAAGCACCATACTCGGGACCATGCATTTCAATCGAATCGTTAACTACCACGGGTAAAGAGTATCCAAATGCATGCATCAAGCTCAAGCCAATTGATGCAGGATGTAAAAAAATTTCAGCAGAAATCATATACGGTGCAATTTCATCTTCACTAAAAAGTTTTCCAACAAAAAAAACATTATTCTCCAAATTAAATTTCGAAATCAAATCTTTCAGTTTTTGTTCTTCGTTACCATCCCCAATTACTACCCACAAAAAGTTAGGTATCGATTTTAATATTTCGGGTAGGGCGAAAATAATTTGTTCAAATTTATTTTTAGATGTTAATCTAGCTAATGAGATGCCTATAATTTTATTATCTATTTTTTTTGTTTTTTTCCATTTTAAAAGCTTTTCTTCAATCCATTTAGCTTTTTCAATTTCAATTTTATCTTGATCAAGACCATTGTTCATCCCCATCATATAATGAGAATTAAACTTCTTATTCTTCAAATCCTCAACTTCTTTATCTGTGTAAACAAAAATATTCTTATATAAATAAGTCCATTTTAATCTTAAAAATTCGGTAAACTGATTAGCACCATAAGAATGTGCCATAGTCCACATTATAAATTTTTTCCGAGAAAATAATGCAACAAAACTAATCACAATATTTGATAGAATCCGCGGATTACCATCTAAGAATATAACATCATTTTCTTTTATAATTTTATAAATAGGTAAACACTGAAAACCAATCAATCCTCCTTTATATTGATATCCCTTAACGATTTCAACCTTATCATCATATTTTTCGTGTATAGATATAAAATTTGTTCCAGACAAGGAATCCTGACAATAGAATTTCACATCAACATCATCACGCAGGAACAGTCTATCAAGGAAACCTTTACGATATGATGTAAGAATATTTGTAATTACGGCAACTTTCATTTAGAGAAATTTTTATATTTAATAAATACGAATGTCAATAATGCTGTTAGTATTTGATCTTGATAAAATGTACCTGAAAACATAGAACTAAATAACTGTTGTAGCAAGATTAAAGAAACCCAAAAAAAATTATCCTTATTTTTAATACTATAGTATAGTAATTTTATTGCTTTGGACAAAATATAAAGTAGCATTCCTCCACCAACTAATCCCAACCCCATAAGAAAATCTAAAAGTAAATTATGAGAATACGCATATCCACCATTACCATCGAATATTCCAAATTGCTGTCCAATTAAAGGTGACTGGAAAAATGCATCAATTGCTTTTGAATGCAATACATCTCTTCCGTCATTTGAATTACCTTCCAATGTATCACGAAATCTAGATTCTATAACTGGTGCAATATCTCCAAGCAATTCTAAAAAAAAATCTCTAAAAATAAAAAGTCCTAGTATAAAAAAACACACCACAACAATTCCAACTAAAGCATTTTTTCTTATAGAAAAATACCAAAAAAAAAGTGTAAAAAAGAGATTTATTACTGGTCCTCTACTTCCTGCTCTCAAAACACTATAAAAAGATAGGATACCTATTATTATATGTAATAACAATATCCATCGGCTCTTTATTTTTGTTTGCATTACTCTATATAATGTTAATATAAAAGCCAATGTACCAACATTTCCGTACGAGATTGAATTCAACGCAATGTTACCATCTACACGAAGCTCTTTATCAGTATTTCCTATAAGTGCCTGATTTGAAAACAAAGTAACTATTAAAATTAAAGATAGCGAATACCAGATCCAATCTAACGCCATTTTGCTATCAATTTTATTTATACTTTTGGTAATGGAAATCATTGCAGGTATACATATGCCCAACACATAGAGCCACAGTTGGGCAGCACCGTCAATAGTATTTCCATTTATATACAAATCATAAAAAATTCTAAAAATCCACAGTAACCAAACCAATCCCAATACTTTGAGAGATGCCGTAATTTGGGTTTTAAAACTAATATTTAGAAAAGTTACCAATATCATTAAACTCAGACAAAATATTCTAAAAGGAATTGTGATTGACTGTGATATATTTTCTAAGTCAGAATTGCTTGGTAACAATAATGTTGTAACTAAAGGATAGCCTATGATTATCAGTACAAAGTTTAATGTACTGAGATTCATATTTATATTTTTAGTTCTAATTAAAAGCATCTAATTATTTTTTTTGAGAATCTGAAAGTTTTTATTGAAAATCATTTCATCATTTTTTTCTGCTACCTGCACAATATTCTCAAACTCAAAAACTTTTTTACTATTCTTTAAAGATATAGCAACTCTAATAGTATTTTTAAAATGATGAATTAATCTATTCTTCCAAATTTGGATATAATAAAAAAATATCTTTGCTTTAGACACATTAATTTTATTGAACTTTGCAATTTTTATCGTTTTATTAATTCTCTCTTTATAAGATGAGTCAAAGACTAAACAGCAAGCATATAAATAATTAAAATTAAATTTTTCAAGTAAATCAAAACGATTGAGACGCTTTAATGCTTGAATAACACTTTCTGCATAAATCGTATAACCTGACCAGTAAAAGGGTATATCTTTAGTCCAAAGACTAGCTGTATTACTAGGTAAGTGCTTTATATCTTTTATCTCTCCAAAATGCTTTCCTGCCGCACCCTGACCTCCTGTGCTTTTTACCGAATGTCCTGAAATTACAAAAGGTATATCTATTTCAACCATTTTTTTAACCAGTATAGCTAATGCTGTCGCATTTGCCATATCAGGGCTAGGTCCCGGAAAATAAGATCCTGTTTTAACGTAAATTTCTTTTAGTAGATCATGTTTAACAATTCCATGATAAACTCTTGGTAAATTTAGAATGTCACAGCCTCCAATTTTCAATAGTGTAGCTAATATTTGCTTGGCATCAACTGCCTTTTCAACACCAAAAAATTCTTTGGTAGAAAATTTCCCTGACAGTTTGTTACCATAAAATCTTGAACGAATGTCTGGCCAGCTATAGCTAGGTTTTGTTGGAAGAATTGCATCAATACCCTTTAATTTACATTCTATAACATAATTAATAAGGTGCTTACTAAAAATATCATCATCACCAATAAAACAAATGTATTCACCTGATGCTTCCAATAAAGCACGATCTGAATTTTCTATAACAGAAAGCTCGTTCTCAATAAAAATATATTTTATGCGACTATCATTATAATCTGTAAGTTTACTTAAGAAATCAGTCTTATCAGTAAAATCATTACTATTATCATGAATGATAAGCTCTATTCCGTGATAATCAATTTTGTTAAAATAATCAACTAGAAATCCTAAATAATAATATCTATTTTTTGTAGGAACAATTATGCTTAATAAAGGAGTCATCATCTATATTTTAATTACTTAAATTATTTTTTCTTAAATTGAATATATTTTTTAATTCTCTAAATGGAACAAAAATAAGTATTCCAGAAAATAATGTTGTAGCCGTAAATATTCCTATTAATAAAAAAGTCAAAATTCGGTTATCTTTAAATACATTTGGAATAAAAGTTAATCCATAAGCCATAGCTAAACAAACAATTAATGGTAAAAGAAGATTTTTAATAAACAATTCATATAAAGTAAGACTAAGAAATTTTTTATTTATAAAGTACAAATAAACAAGTGTAATCATAGTTTGTACAAGACAAAAAACATATGCGGAACCGATTCCTCCATATAATTTTGTAGCAATCCAATAACCTGGTAAAGTTAGAAATAAACTCAATATACCTAACAGATTATTTAATTTAGTATACCCATTTGCAATAGCTATATCATATGGAATTGTAGCAAGTGCAAGCATAGAAAACGAAAATGAAAGAATAGGTAAAAAAATATTGGCTTTTTCAGCTAAGTCAGAGTTTCCAGTCCAAATCCAAATAATTTTATTTCCTTGGAACATTATATTGGCCATGAATGAAAACAATAAAATAGAGACAAACAAATTAATTTTTTTGTAGAGCTGTTTAGCGTTTTCTTTCTCTCCTTTTGAATAAAGTGCAGTAAAGCGTGGTAAAAGCGCAATAGAAATAGGGCTTACCAAAATATAAATCCCTGTAGCAATAGAAATTGCTAAAGTATAATATCCTAAAATATTAATATCCAACAATTTACTTATTGTCAACTTATCCATCTGTGTATTAAGAGAAGCTATCAATGATATTAATAGCATTCCTCCTGCAAAGCGACCAATTTTAAAAAAAATTTCTTTTTCTAAAGTTGGTTTAAAGCCTAAAATATATTTACCACTCAGGATTCTTAATATAGAAAATCTCATTAAAATAGTAAATATAATTGTAGAAATAAGCTGCCAAGTAAAGAACATTTCAAGAGAAGGTACAAAGTAAATCACTAATACAACTACGCCATTTCTCAACATACCCCATCCTACTTGAAAAATATTTGCTTTAATCTGTTGTTCAAATCCTAAAACACCTCCCATATAAAAACGGAATAGCATTTGGAATCCTGCCTCGAAGCCTATTATTTTAATAAATAATGAAACTCTTTCAGGATCTATTATTTTCAGATTTAACCATTTGACTGCTATAAAATCAGAAAAAAAGAATATGAAGATACCTGTAAAAATAATGATTAAAAAGTAACATGTCTCTAAAGTTTTAAAAACCCTAAATTTTTCTACGATTAATTGATCTTTTCTTGCAAATTCTCGTGATAAAGTAGCCGTTAAACCAGCATCTAATACTGCCATTACTCCTGCAACAATAAGTGTAAAGCTAATAACAGAGTAGCTTTCAAAACCTAAAAATTTAATGTAAAGAGGAATAAATAGAAAACCAGAAAGTGCACTCCAAAATTTCCCAATGACATTAGCAATAATATTCTTTTTCAATGTTTCTTTTATATTAAATTCTAGATTTAATTACTTTTGCTGGTACCCCTCCTACAATTGAAAATGGAGGAACATCTTTATTTACAAAAGAGTTTGCACCAATAATAGAACCTTTTCCAATTGTTACACCCTTTGAAATACTACAGTTAGAAGCAATCCAAACATCATCTTCAATAACTATTTTTTTTTCGGTATTAGTTTGAAAAGCCATAGGTCTCTCAATTGCTTCAAATCCATGATTGAATGCTACAATAACGACATTGGGTGCTATCATAACATTTTTTCCGATAAAGACTCCAACCTTTTCACCAGAAATAGAAGAGTTTTGAGCTATAGAAGTCCCCTCATCGATTTCAACTCTTCCTCGAATACGAACATTAGGTGAAATTGCAACACTTTTGTGTATCTTCCCTCCTCTTTTATTATAGTATCTAACTCTTAACTTGCTGAACTCATCAGGAAGAATCATTAGAAATGAAAACCAAAGGCTAGTAAAAGCAAGAGTTATTTTTGAAAAAAGCCGCATTTTTATTTTAGTCTATTAGGCATTAAAAAAGAATTCCTTCATATTGAAGTAGCTTAAAATTTTTCGGAATATTATAAGCAAAAGTATAGATTTGCGAATTGATATTTGAAATTTCTAATTGTTGATCAGTTACTAAAGTCCAATTATTTTCTGAATAAAATTTCATCAGCTTATCTTTACAAAATAACAACCCGACATCATTATTTTCATGCAAATACTGATTAACTTTAAGCATCAACTCTTTTCCCCATCCTTTTCCTTTCTCAATAGCGCAGACATTACCGATTCCAAAACCTTTTAATTTAACAGAATCGATCTCCATTTCTATTTTAATTAGATTAAGATAAGCGATTACTTTTTCTCCATCAAACAACAGAACGTGAACATCCGAATTTTTTAAGTTATTCGTCATCCATTCACATTGTTGATCATAACTAAAGGGCCAAGCAACAGTTTTCACCTTAATTATTTCATCTAGTACAGCTTGAGTTAGCTTATCATGCTGAATAAAATGTACATTATACATTGAGTTCATCTTTTAAGTCTACCCACCATCCTGAAGGAACTGCCACGAAATGATTACTAAAATATTCAACTCCAGGTAGGAAATCACTTTTACCAAAAACGCTGTATATATTATTATTTATATGAACACCAGAAGCATAATATCCCTTGCTTCTCATTTCTTTTATCATTTCAATTTTATCCTCAGCTAAAATTCCAAATACCCAAAAATTAGGATTTGAATTATGATTTTCAATAGGCTTCCCATTTAAATTTGAGGCATACCATTGTTTCCATAATTTTGCGTTTTCTCTTTGTGTTGATAATAGAGAATCAACATTTTCCATTTGTTGTGTACCGATGTACGTATTAATCTCCATAGGTGTAGCACTATGGCCAATCATAGTAATATCACAGTTCGGACTGATTTCGCCTAAGTTATCTCTGAATTGTGTCCGGTCTATACCGGCATCTCTAATAAGCTTACTTTTTTCAAAGAGCTTATCATCTTTGAAAATAACAGCACCACCATCTAGTGTATTAGGAATTCTTACCGGATTAAAGGAAAATATCGTAACATCAGAACCAACGTTTCCGATCTTTTTTCCTTTGTATTCACTACCGAATGCTTCTATACCATCATCAATTACCGGAATACCAAATTCATTTCCTATAGCATTAATCTCATCAATATGTCCAGGATAACCGCAATAATGATTATGGATAATTGCTTTAGGTTTGATGTTCATTAAACTTCTAACACTTTCAGGGGACAAAGTACCTGTCATTGGATCGACATCTGCCCATTGCACGATTACACCGATTGACAAAAGAGGTTGTGTTGAAGCAAGACATGCCATCGGAGAAACAATCACAGTATCACCAGCTTTAACATCCAAAGTAGTTAATGCCACTAAAATAGCCATATTAAATGTATTGGTAACTAATACATTACTCGTTTCAAAATAATGGGAAAGCTGTTCTTCAAAAGCTCGACCATATTTTCCGTATGCTAATTGACCACTTTTCAATATCTCATTGATTTGTGGAGTTTCCGGCATAAAGGGTTTGTATAATGGTATCATATTACCAACCTTTTCTTATTGTATGAACAATATGCTGACGGTCTTCTTCAGACAGCCACCAACCACAGGGGATATGTACCATCTTAGAATAAAATTCATCTAATCCCGGTAGATTTCTTTTAGATTCTTTAAAAATAGAATGCAGATCATTTCTATAGTGCAATGGACTTGCAGAAATACCATTAGCTTCCATATGTTTTATGAAATCTTCTCTTCTTTCAACTTTCATTGTATACAACCAGTAAGAAGGCTCGGTATCTTCAGAATATTTTACTAAATGTAAACCTTCAGTATCTTTCAATTTTTCGTCAAAAAATTTACCATTATCGATGTATTTTCCTACAATAGATTCTAAATGATTCATTTGCACTAAACCAATTGTAGCATTTACATTGTTCATTGCATATTTGTATCCGGTTTCAACAATATCGTTTTCTAATCTGCTTTTGCCTTTATCTAACCCAAACCATCTCATTCTCCGAGCTCTTGCCATTTGATCTGATTTATTAAAGGATAAAAATCCTCCGTCAACAGTAGTCATATGTTTTATTGCCTGTAAAGAAAAAATAGTATAGTGAGAATTACTTCCAACTCTTTTTCCCTTAAATTTACTCCCTAATGCATGTGCCGCATCTTCGATAATAGGAATATTATATTCTGAACTTATCTTATTAAATTCTTTCATATCGCATACCATACCTGCGTAATGAACAAGAATAATAGCTTTTGTTTTTTCTGTAATTAATGATCTTACAGATTCTGGAGATAATAATCCGGTATCAGGATCCACGTCACCCCAAATAACTTTGCCACCAACCATTGTAATTGCAACATTCGTAGGTTCTGCTGTCATTGCAGTACTAATAACTTCATCATTTGTTGAAACGCCGGCAAGTAACAAAGCAATATGTAATGCATCGGTACCAGAATGAAGAGCCAAAACGTTTTGATTGTCTAGATATTTACCAAACAATTCTTCAAAATCGTAAACGGGTTGTCCTTCTGCAATATATCCAGAATATAGAATTTTCTCCAATTCAGGTAATAATTCTTCTCGTGGTGGTAAATATGGTTTTACTAATGGTATCATTTAAATTGGTATAATATTATTATAGTCTTGCATTAACTAAGCTCCTATCTAAGCAAGCCTTGGTATCGAAGACAACTGAATTATCTTTCTTAATGGTATTTAAATCCATTTTCAAAAATTCGTCATGTGCAACTGCTATAATGATGGAATCATATTTTTTCCCTTCAATAAGTAAATCAAGCAAATCAATTCCATATTCATGTTTTACTTCATCCTTACTCGCCCAAGGATCGTAAATATCTACATTTACACCATAGTCTTTCAATTCACTATAGATATCAACCACTTTTGTATTTCTCACATCTGGGCAGTTTTCTTTAAATGTAACCCCTAAAATTAATGCATTAGAATCTTTTATAATCCCTCCTTTAGCAATTTGAAGTTTTACAACCTTGGAAGCTACAAATTTCGCAATAGAATCATTTACACGACGGCCAGATAAGATAACATCCGGATGGTATCCGAGCTGCTCTGCTTTATGGGCCAAATAATATGGATCTACAGAAATACAATGACCTCCAACTAGGCCTGGCTTATATTTTAGAAAGTTATATTTAGTTCCTGCAGCTTCTAAAACATCATGCGTATCAATCCCAATTCTGTCAAAAATTAGCGCTAATTCATTCACAAAAGAAATATTAACATCTCTTTGTGCATTTTCTATAGCTTTAGATGCCTCTGCTACTTTAAGACTTGGAGCTTTATGAGTACCTGCAGTAATAATTTTTTTGTATAATTGATCTACTTCTTCAGCAATTTCTTCAGTTGAGCCTGAAGTTACTTTTTTCACACTTGTAAGTGTGTTTACTTTATCACCGGGATTAATTCTTTCTGGAGAGTACCCTACAAAGAAATCTTCGTTAAATCTTAATCCTGAAAATTTTTCTAAGACAGGGACACATTCTTCTTCAGTACAACCAGGAAATACAGTAGATTCATAAATAACAACATCTCCTTTTTTAATAATTTTGCCTAACATCCTTGATGCGGAAATTAAAGGATTAAGATCTGGCGCATTATATTTATCTATTGGAGTAGGAACTGTTACGATATATATATTTGCTACAGCAATATCAACTATTTCACTAGTAGCGACATACCCAGTATCCCCATGAGAATCTTTATATTTTTTTAAATTTGTGTTAAGTTTTTCTAAATCCGCTTCAAGTGTACTGTCATGCCCATCATTTAATTCATCAACCCTTTGTGTATTAATATCATATCCTAATACAGGATAATGCTCTGCAAATTCTAAAGATAGAGGAAGTCCCACATAACCTTGTCCAATAACAGCTATTTTATATAATTTCATTTAATTTGAGTATTTTATTATATTATAAAGTTTGTTTTTTCAATAAATTTCATTTATTACATAAGATTTCTAATTACTCTTTTTATTATAAGCTATACGTGTTTTTTTATATCTTAATAGATTCGCAACATTCACTACCATGATTCATTTAATTTTATCTAACCTATACCCAAATCTCTCCATAAGGTTTAAACTTATACTATTTTAATGATCTGATTGCAAATTTAAAAATCCAAATTTTAAGTCTATTTTTTAAAAATCTTACTTAAAAAAGATTTATTTTGATCTGCAGTGTAGCCATAACCATATTTATACCCATACCCATATCCGCTGTTCATTTTATTTACATCATTCAGTACTAAACCTACATTTTTGATTTTATTATCTTTAATCTGTTTATTTATAAATCTTATCAATTCTTTCTCAGTATATCCTGATCTTGTCACATATACTGTAACATCTGCAACATCTGCAATTAAGAAAGAATCAGTTACCAACATCAGAGGCGCAGTGTCTAAAAGTATATAGTCATAAAGTGGCTTTAATGTATCGATCAATTCTTGATATCTACCGTTTGATAATAGTTCTGTAGGATTGGGAGTAATTGCACCTGAGTAAATAACATCACAATAAGGATTAAAAGAGGTCGGATGAATAATTTCAGATACAGTCATCTGCTCATCATACATAAATTCAGACAAACCAATCAAGCCTCTTCTACTTTCGTTATATCTCTGCAATTGCGGATTACGTATATCTGACCCGATGATAATTACTTTTTTTCGTGGAGTCGCAAGTGTAAGAGCTAAATTAACTGAAGTAAATGTTTTCCCTTCGCCTTTTACTGTTGAAGTAACAAAAATGACATTACCTTTTTGATTTTTAGGTAACATAAAATTAATATTAGTAATCAGAATTCTAAACGCTTCTGCTAAAGGTGAGAGGTCATTCAACTGTACAATTTCTGGCTCACCTTTTTGTAAAGAAGGAAGTTCACCAACTATTACAGCCTCGTTAACCAATTTTTCTAATTCTTGTTTAGTTTTCACTTTATCGTTAAATAGCTCCAACAAATAAATAATCAAAAAAGGAATTAACAAACCAATAACCATAGCCCCAAAATAAATAATCATTTTTTTAGGAGAAACAGGATTAGAATTAGTTAAAGGATCATCTACAATTCTCGCCTTCGGAGCTGCAATTGCTAACGATATCGCTGCTTCCTCTCTTTTTTGCAATAATAAAAGATACAGTTGTTCTTTAATATTCTGTTGTCTTTCAATACTTCGGAATAATTTTTCCTGAACTGGAATTTTTGAAATTCTTCCTGACAATCTATTCTGTTCGGACTGAATATTATCACTTGAAATTTGAAGTGCCGCTTTGCTTTTTTGTAAACTTTGAAGTACTACGGTACGCATACTTCCGATTTGATTAGTTATGTCTTTTACCACAGGGTTTGCAACTGTAGAATTTTCAAGCAACCGAGATCGCTCAATTACCAGCTGATTGTACATTGCAATATTTGACGCAGAATTAGGATCTGAGAGTCCTACATTTATTGGAAGAACTTGATAAACACTCTGTCTATTTACAGTATTTAATAAACCATTTACTAATTCTAGCTGAGATTCATTTTCCAATTGCTTTTCTCTAGATGCAGCAACTGTTTTTAAAGATAATTCGGCTTCAGTTTGAATATCTGCAATATTATTTCTTACTTTAAAGTCTTCCTTCTGAGATTCTACTTGCCCCAATTCCTTACCAATCAAAGTAATTCTTTCATCAATAAAACTAGCCGTTTTCTGAGCCTCCGAATTTTTATCCTGTACAGCCTCTCGATTATAATTAATTGCTAAACGTTGCAAAATATCTTCAGATTTATCTGGGACAGAATAATTCAATGAAATTTTAAGAACTGTTGCCTCTTTTTGTACCAAACTTACATTTAAAAAACTTAGAAACATCTGTGCTCGATTCATGCCTGACATGAATTTTAATTTATATTCTAATTTGGGTTTAGAAATGCTTTTGTAGTTGGGATTTTTCTGGAACATCACAATCCCAAAAGGCATGGAAAAAGCTTTATCAAAAGTGGCATTAATCGACTTTTCGAAACTTTCGGATTCTAATATAATGGTATTGCCCTCTATTCTGGCAATTACTTCTTTTGTGGGATAATTAGCTTTGTGTTTTTCATTGATAATTCTAACCAAAAATGGTAAATTTTCTTTATATAACTCTGCATCCTTTACTTTTCCCTTAGCAAAAATACTGGTTTCCAGTCCCAGTTCACGAACCACTGACAACATCAACTTCTTTGATTTCAGAATCTCTATCTCATTATCTACAGAATTCGTTCCCATTCCACCAATACCTCCCAGTTCTGAAATTACAGATAACTCCGGTTGGCCTGCAGTTGATTTTTTAACTTCCTTTATCAACAAAGTAGATTCTGTATTGTAAACTGGAATGCTGTATCTTAAAAAAAACCAGGCAGCAACAACAGTAAATATTGATCCAATAATAAACCAATACCAACGGTGAATGTAAGGTTTTATGACTTCTCTGATATTTAGAGACTCTTCCTGAACCTCCTCTTGTGTTTGATTATAATCCACTATTTAGAATTATTATGCTTAAAATTAATTTTTTGTAAGGGCTAAAACACCTATAACTAATGACGCTATTACAGAAGCCACCGAAATATAAAGACCTGTATTAGGGTCAACTCTAGCCGATTTTTCTCTGTTTGCATTTGGCTGCACATAGACCATGTCATTTTGTTTTAAATAATAATATGGTGAATTGATAAACTGAGCACTCGTTAAATCAACTCTTTCTTTGGTAATCTGCCCATCTATATTTCTTACAATTAATACATTGGTTCTAATCCCAAACGGCGTTAAATCTCCTGCCAAACCTAAAGCTCCTAACAAAGTAGTGCTTCCGTCCGGAATAATATATTGACCAGGTTTATTGACTTCCCCTAATACCGATACTTTAAAGTTGATTAATTTTAAATCTACTACCGGATTTTTTACATACGCAGAAATCAAATTGGTTAACTTAGTTCTGAAAGTTTCTAGATTTTCATCTTTTGCGCTTATTGTTCCTATTTGTGGAAAAGTTATGTTTGCGTCAGTGTCTACAATATAAGTAGGTCCTGATACAGGAAGCTGCTGAGGAAGATTATTCGAGCTGGGAACAGAATATTGTGTTACAGTAGCACTAGACGAATAGCTTTGGTTAAAAGGTTTTACCACATCCATATCTTTAGCAGTCACGGTAATAACCAACTGATCTCCCGGCTGTATTGTACTTCGGCTGTTTTTGATTGAATTATCGAGGGAAATATTCTCAATATCTTTCATATAATTAATTTCCTGTCGTGGTGCACAAGAAAATATCATAAAGCCTACTACGCCACTAATAAAATATTTCTTACAATTCATTTTCGATAATTTTTTCACAAAAATAGGATTATTATTTTCTAAACAAAATTTGTTTGTATTTATATTCAAGATCTACTGTTACCAATTATTAATATACTCCTGTATTATTATACTATCTCTTCCACAGAGTCGATATTTTTTTTATCTAAGGCTTCAAATTCAGAATTGTTACTAATGAATTCCGGAACGATCGCTTTTAAAAGTGTTACGACCTGTATTTTGTCTCTTTTAACAGCTGATTTAATAATCTGTTTACATAAAATTTCAATTTCACCATAGTCAATGTAAGGATCTTTGGAAATCATAATTTTCTCGTGGTGAGTAGGAATTGTAGTTGCATTATCGCTCAACAATTCTTCATATAGCTTTTCACCTGGTCTTAAACCGATAAATTTAATCTTAATATCTTCGTCCGGAGTATATCCAGACAGCTTTATCATTCTTCTTGCCAAATCTAAAATCTTTACGGGTTCACCCATATCGAATACATAGATTTCTCCACCAGCTCCCATTGTTCCAGCCTGAAGTACCAATTCACACGCCTCAGGAATTGTCATAAAATACCGGATAATATCGGGATGGGTAATTGTTACCGGACCGCCTTTCTCAATTTGTTTTCTAAAATGAGGAATTACTGAACCGTTTGAACCTAAAACGTTGCCAAAACGAGTTGTGATAAATTTTGTTGTATTCCCTTCAGAGTTCTGTAAAGACTGTACAAAAAGCTCAGCAGTTCTTTTGGAAGCCCCCATTACATTGGTCGGATTCACCGCTTTATCTGTTGAAACCATTACAAAACGGTTCACATTATATTTTTTAGAAAGTAGCGCCAGATTTTTTGTTCCTAATACATTCACAAAAATTGCTTCATGCGGATTTTCTTCAATTAACGGAACATGTTTGTAAGCCGCAGCATGATACACCATAGAAAACTGATAGGTTTCAAATACCTTTTCTAATCTATAGCTGTTAGAAATATCTGCCAAAACAAATTTAAATTTCTGTTCGGGAAATTTCTCCAATAATTCTAATTCCAGTTCATATAACGGGGATTCCGCCTGATCCAACACCACAATGACCGAAGGATTAAACTGAGCGACCTGCCTTACAATTTCACTCCCAATAGAACCTGCACCGCCCGTTACTAAAACATTTTTCTCAAAATGTCTTTTTCTAACGTCTTCATTTTCGATTTTAATGGGTCTACGGTTCAAAAGATCCTCAATCTGAAGCTGACGAATCCCGCCCACTAAGTCTGAATCGCGCATTTTACTGACAGTAGGCGCTTTTAAAACTTTAAGCCCATTATCCAGCGCACAAGTCATCCATTCTTCCAACTCCTGCTTCGTCATGATCTCTTTTATAATCAAAACAGCATCAAACCGGCTTACCAAATTTTTGTCACCAAAAAACTTATCTATATTGTAAATTTTGTGCCCTAAGAGAAGCGCTTTATGAGAATCTGATCTTTTTGTAAGAAAACCCTCCAGACGATAAGGGTAATTGGGATTATGTAAAATAGCTCTCGCTAAAGAAACAGAAGCATCGCCCACTCCGACTACCGCTATCCGCACTTTTGATGATGAGCCTTTGAAGTCGATCAAGATATTAAAAAACTGTTTGGTAAACATCCTGAAAAAAAACATGACAGAAACCGAAACAAAGAAATACAGAAATAAATTGGGATATAGAAACAATGATTTTCCCAACCCAATCTCGGTTGCGAAATTAATCCCCAGTAAAGTAATCAAAGTACTTCCGGACGATAAAATAATTTTAAAAAAATCAAAAAAAGTAGAATGTCTTATAATCCCAGCATAGGTTTTAAAGACGAACATAAACAGCACATTAACAGCAATGACCAAAATCCTCTGCTGGACCATATACTCAGGGAAATTTACTTCCACATGAAGTTTCTCAAGAAAAAAGTATGACAGAAGTATTGACAGCAGTATGATTGCGATATCTATAAGAATAACAATCCATCTGGGTAGATATCTTAGCTCTGTGAGCTTCACAATATTATCTCCGTTATAAAGGGCAGCAAAAGCATCATTTAGCTTTCTCATTCAACATTTTTGGTGTTTTAGTTTTATTTTGCAAATGTACTCATATTATTCCTATAAAAAAATTAGTAAATGGTATATTTTACATTAAGACCTTGATACATACCATCGTATTGTGTAGAAAAAACCTCTTAAATATTACTTCACTTAAATAAAAAGGTTAAAAAAATCAATTAAAATCGCCCAAACTGTTAAAAATTTAAAAAGTGATTAATGAAAATTAATATCACTGTTAAAAAAAATTCCCAAAGCATTTGCTTTGGGAATTAATACGGATATCATTAAGTTTTTATTTCTTAATTATTTTTCGCTACTTTATTTTTATTTGTATAAGCAAATGCTAAAGCAGCTGCAACCATTAATAAAACAGGAATATACTGATCTATCGGTACCGGATCTCCCGGAGCAGCAGGATTATCACCTTCGTCCATTTCCGACATTTCGGGCTCATCATACACATAAGGGTTGGTTGACTGCCCAAATGCGATGCTCGAAACAATCATTGAAAACATTATTATTATCTTTTTCATCGTCTTCTTATTTAATTATTTTTTGAGTATATTCTTTCCCTTCAGATAACGCTTTCAGAATGTACATTCCTTTAGCCTGAATTTTTACCGTTACTAATTTTGAATTTGCAGTAATTTGCTGAATCTTTCTCCCTGCAGCATCAAAAACCTCAACGCTTTGGATATTCTTATGATTTCTTACCACGAAATCTTCACCATCTCTGTACACTTCAAAAGCTCCTTTTTCAGTTTCGTTTGTAGATAAAACATTTAATTTATAAACAATTTCAAATCTGTTGGTAAAATCTCCTGCATTAGCTGAGAAGTTATATGTACCATTCTGAAGGTTTGTGTAAGTTCCTGACTGTTTGTCGTGTAAATAAATTTCTTGTCCATTTGTAAACAAACCTTCTTTATGAGATAGGGAAATTGTAAAGTTTCCTGTTTCGAAATGTTTGTTACCCAACTGTACCACATCATTTACATTGAATGGTGCTCTCCCCTGAATAACTAATTTTTCAGTTCCTGCCAAACTATAGAAAGCGTCAGAACCCATCCCCATCGCTTTTGAATCATAAACATCATAAGCATCTGAAGCCCCTTGACTGTAAGTGATTGCCTGAGTTACATTATTTCCGTAAGATGTCGTTAACTTAACCCAGAATTTACCTTCTGTATTGTTAAGATTTTTATTTAAAGTAACTGCTGTATTCGAAGCACGGATCGCATTGGTGAACGTAGCAGAGCCTGCAGAAATTGCTTTCACAATAAATCCTTGCCCAATTTTAGCAAAAGCTCCGATTCCATTAAGCGTCGCATTATTGTAACCTGTTGTGCTTGGAGCTTCCGTCCATGTTCCAGAAGGTCCATTGAATGTTGCATACCCTACATTTACAGCTGTATTGCCTGTTTGTGTCGTAACATTTCCGGTTGTATTGTCCCATAACCACATTGTTGGTGCAATTGAAGAAGTGTTTGCATTATAGAATGCTGTCAAATCGATATTAGAAGGATACGGATTTCCAATAAGATTATATCCGAAACTCGCTGTACTCAAAGCTACATTTACATTTCCGTTGTTAGGAATTTTAGCAGAACCTCCAAAAGAAACATTTGCATTCGTTGCAGGTACCTTTACTGAATATCCTTTCCCTGCATTAGCAGTAAAGTTTGCATCATCATTACTAACATTAGGATAAAGGTTTGTAGCCGTATCGTATGTCATTACATAAGTCGGAGCTGTACCTGAAGGAACGTTTGTGTACGCCTTATATAAATTCTGATCAGCCACCGGAGAAGACCAGAACACATACTTCGTTGCAGGGCTTGCGCTGTTTCTGTTTGCAACAAATGATGCTCCAGTTCCTGCCGTATAAGTTCCTCCAACCGTCTGAACAAAGTTACCACCGTCATTTACAATAATATTACCATTGTTGGTCATGTTTCCTGTCGTAAACGTTTGACCTGAATTGATTGTAAGTGTTGTACTTTGATTAACAGTCATTGATTGTGCTGTAAATCCGTTTCCTGAGTAATTACTTGATATATATGCATCAAGTGTAGAAGAAGGATTACCATTTGACCAAACTGCACCATCCCAAATTGTAGCATTAGCGCCACAAGTTGTAGTTGTAGTGTAAGTAGTTGTAACCCCACCCGTTTTCTTATACAAATCTAAAATACCATCATTGGTGTTATAATTAGCTGCATTAGGAGTACCATAAGCTCTCCAATCGCTACCACTTGTGTAAACTGCACAATATCGAGTATTATTTAGCATTGCAAAACCTGTAGAATACGTTTCAAAAGCCCAAGAATCCGCAGGAGTTGCTGTATGAACTCTTATACCCGTAGCACCAGTAGTACTTGAATTATAAAGATTATTTGCTGAATTTGCAGCAGATTTTATTGCCATAGCTGAGTTTGTACCCGCAAAATCCCACTGCATATCTCCAGCAATTACCCCTGACAATGTACTCCCTGATACCGTTACACTTTTAGATGCTAAAGTAACCTGTTGTGGAGAGCCACCCGCTCCAGTAGCTGTATTTGGTAAGAAGAAACCACCATTTACAATCACATAGGTTCCAGCCACAATATTATTAATATTTGTAACTTTTGACCATTGCACAGGGGTACCCGTTGTTTCACTATATACTGCATATAAAGTTGTATTAGCTCCTGTTGTAGTATAAGTAGCACCACCTGCGTGAGTAGGAGTAGATGTTGTAGCATTATTTGTATCCCATCCTACAAATGTAAAATTACCACAATTAGGTAAGCTTGGTAAGGCAATAGTATTTCCTTCGTAAGTTACATAAGGAAAATTTGAATTTGCATAAGCGACACCATTGTTCATCAATGATAATGTATAAGTAGGCTTTGCCTCAAAATTTATCTGTATCTGAGTTGCAGCACTTGGAGTAACTGTAAATTCATTTCCGGCCTGAGATACTGTAGCAGAACCACTAATGATTGTATAAGCCGGTGTAGCATATGTATATCCTAAAGCTGGCGTAGCAGTAATTACATTACCTGAAACAGATGTAGCTCCAAAGCTATTATTATTAGAGGTGGCAGAAATAGCATAAGTTGGCGCAGTTACTGTTAATGGGTAACTTGTACTCACAGCACAATGAGTTCCATCTGCAACTTGAGTAACAACGATATTTGTAGAACCTACACCTAGTATAGTAACCTGACCATTAGAATCAACAGTTGCTACAGCAGCATCACTACTTGACCATACTTTGGGAGAAGTATTATCACTAGTAAATGTATTTGTGAATACTCCATCAGCAGTTGTTTTATTTATACTTGCTGAAACAAAAGAAAAAGTTGGAGTGGTACAGGTTGGTACAGAACCTACCAATTTCACATCATCAATTGCAGAACTGCTATCTGCACTCCCTGTAAATTTAATTCTTAAATTTGATGTTGCGGGGATAGTCCCAGAAACAGTTCTATAATACCAACCAGTACTACCACTACCTGTTGTCAGATTAGTATATGTTAATGTTGTATAATTCGTTCCATCTGCACTTACTTCAACTTTAACAGGTTGCGTTGTAGCATTTGTCCCTTTTCTAACACCAAAAGATAATGTTAAATTAGTATAATTCTGAGTATTAATTCCTGATATTTGAATGTACTTAGAAGTTGTACTCAAAAGAACAAAATTACTACCAGACGCTCCAGCATATGCTGAAGTAGAACTTAATGTTCCTGTGGCTCTTACATCAGTATTAGGATCTCCAGTAAAAGTCAAGCTACCGTAGTTCTGAAAACCTTGATAATTATTAACAAGCGGATTAGTCGAACTTGTCCCCATACTTTCAGAGAAGATCGTTGTTTGGCCCCATCCCCAAACTGAGAAAAGAGCCATCAAAAACGCCATAGACATCTTTGACAATTTTTGTAGTTTTAAATTCATATAAATTATTTTTTTCGTCTGACAAATCTAAATAATATTAATGAATGTTAAAATTACATATATGTTAATTTTCAATTACTTGCAAAATAGTTTCGTATTCGAAGCCTCTATTTAGAAGATACTTAATAGTCTTTGATTTTTTTTGATAATTCTGCAAACCTTTCAATTTACCCTCGTAATTTTCGTACGTCTTCGTGATGATTTTTAAATAATCGTTTTCATCAATTTCGTCAAAACAGCTAGAGATTAGTTTTTCTGTAATACCTTTTTGTTTTAAATGAATTTTTATCTTCGTCTTACCCCAGCTTTTTATATAAAATTTCCCTCGAATATAGCTTCTTGTAAAGCGTTCTTCATTCAGATAATTTTCTTTCATTAAATACAAAAGAATTTCTTCTTTCGCTTCGGGGATCAAAACAAATTCTCGCATTTTCTGTTCCACTTCGGCATGACAACGATCTTGGTAAACACAATAGTTGACCAATTTCTGTTTTGTTTCTTCAAAAGTGAACAATTTTTTCTCGGAATTCATTTTTTTAGTTGATAGTTGATAGTTGATAGTTGATAGTTGATAGTTGATAGTTCAAAATTACAATTTACAAAAAAGAGGCGCAAAATATTTGCACCTCTTTCTGTTTTATTTATTAAAAGCTGATTAGTAATTGAATAGAGCTTTACCCTCCATCAATCCGTTTACTTTTTTTCTAACTTCAGAAATTAATTCTTCGTTTTTGATATTGTCCACCACTTCAGAAATCAATCCTGCGATTGTTTCCATATCATTTTCTTTAAGACCTCTTGTAGTAATTGCAGCAGTTCCGAATCTGATACCAGAAGTTGTAAATGGAGATTTATCATCAAACGGAACCATGTTTTTATTACAAGTAATATCTGCTTTTACCAAAGCTTTTTCAGTTTCTTTTCCGTTTACTCCTTTGTTTCTAAGATCTACCAACATCAAGTGGTTATCTGTTCCGCCGCTTACAATATCAAATCCGTTGCTGATCATTGCTTTTGATAAAGCTTGAGCATTAGATTTAACCTGTTTTGCATAAGTCAAGAATTGATCATCAATTGCCTCTGCAAATGCAACAGCTTTACCTGCAATTACGTGCTCTAAAGGACCTCCCTGAATTCCTGGAAAAACAGCTCCGTCAAGAACCTGGCTCATCTGCTTGATTTCTCCTTTCGGCGTTTTGTGACCGTATGTATTTTCAAAATCTTTTCCCATCATGATCATTCCTCCTCTTGGACCTCTTAAAGTCTTGTGAGTCGTTGTTGTTACAACATGACAGTGCTCGAATGGAGAATTTAATAATCCTTTTGCTACCAAACCTGCAGGATGTGCAATATCTGCCCAAAGTGTCGCTCCGATTTCGTCTGCAACTTCTCTAAATTTAGCGTAATCTAAATCTCTTGAATACGCCGAGAAACCTGCGATTAACATTTTCGGTTTTTCTCTCAAAGCCACTTCTCTCATTTGGTCGTAATCAATCAAACCGGTTTCCTGCTGAACGCCGTAAGAAACTACATCGTACTGAATTCCTGAGAAATTCACTGCAGAACCATGAGTAAGATGTCCTCCCATTGAAAGATCCATCCCCATGATTTTATCTCCAGGTTTTAAAACTGCCAAATAAATCGCAGCATTCGCCTGAGAACCAGAATGTGGCTGAACATTTACATACTCTACTCCGAAAAGTTCTTTAGCTCTGTTGATTGCCAAAGTCTCAACCTCATCTACTACTTCACAACCTCCGTAATATCTTTTTCCGGGATATCCTTCTGCATATTTGTTTGTAAGTACACTTCCCATTGCTTTCATTACATTTTCAGAAACAAAGTTTTCTGAAGCAATAAGTTCTAATCCGTGGGATTGTCTTTCTCTTTCTTTTTCGATAAGGTCAAAAATAATGTCCATTTACTTTTAGATTTTAGATTTTGAATGCCAAAAATACGGAATTTCATACAGATTTACGTATTCATTTTAAGGATTTTTGGAATTTGAAGTTCAGTTTTATTTAACTTGAATAGAATTTTTTCTTCAACCACAAACTTGCCCTTACCAGCAATATCAACACAGGAACTTCCACCAAAGGACCAATTACACCTACAAACGCCTGTGCAGAATGAATTCCGAAGACAGAAATGGCAACCGCAATCGCCAATTCAAAATTATTTCCGGTTGCGGTAAATGAGATAGAAGCGTTTTTATCGTAAGGAACGTTCATCGATTTATTAATGAAAAAACTTACAAAAAACATCAGTATAAAATAAATAATCAACGGAATGGCAACTTTTACCACATCCATCGGTAATTCTAAAATTTTGTCACCTTTCAAACTGAACATCAAAACAATCGTAAATAATAAAGCATACAAAGTAATTGGCGAAATTTTGGGTACAAATTTTCGTTTGTACCATTCGATTCCTTTTGTTTTCACAAAAAAATATCGGCTTAGAAATCCTGCTAAAAACGGAATTCCGAGATAAATTAAAACACTTTCAGTCACATCTCGCATTGGTACAGAAACATTGAAATTTCCAAGACCTAATTTTTGCGGCAGAACATTAATGAACAACCACACGAAAAAGCTGTAAGAAAAAATCTGGAAAATACTGTTCAAAGCAACCAAAAGCGCAGCATATTCACGATTTCCTTTAGCTAAATCATTCCAGACAATGACCATTGCGATGCATCTTGCCAAACCAATAAGAATTAAACCTATCATATAATCAGGCTCATTTTTGAGGAAAATTATGGCGAGAATAAACATTAAAACCGGACCGATAATCCAGTTGAGCAGAAGAGATAGTGACAGTACTTTTTTATCTTTAAAAGCCATTGGTAAAAGCGAATAATTCACTTTTGCAAGCGGCGGATACATCATTAAAATTAAACCAATCGCTAACGGAATATTGGTATTTCCAACAGAAAGTGACTTGGTAATTTCGGAAATATTCGGAAATACATAACCTAATCCCACTCCAATTCCCATAGCAAGGAAGATCCATAAGGTTAAATATCTATCGAGGAATTTGAGTTTGGGTTGCATTATTTTATCTTTTAATTAAAGAAAAAACGTAAAGACACTCCATCGCAATCTGGTTGCTTCTTTCGGTGTATTTTTCGTCCTGAAGAATTGAATTATCAAAAGATTTGGGATCGAAATAAGTCGTTCCAATTCGCAAATCACAACCCGGAATAAACGGACAGTTTTCGTCTGCATCACCACAAGTCATTACTGCAACGAAGTTCTCTTTCGGCAAGCTTTCATCATCAATAGTTTTAGAAAAACAGAGATTAGATTTTCCTTTGCCAAAAATCACTTCATATTTTGAATTTTCGTTTTCGTCCAGCTTTTTCACTTCAAAACCTGCAGAAATTAAAGCATTGATTGCATTTTGATTAAAAGCCGTTGCTTCTGTTCCGGCAGAAAAAGTATTGATTTTAAAACCGTAAAAATCAGCGGCAACTTTTGACCAAACTTGTCCTAAATGACTTCTGCGTGAATTGTGAGTACACACATAAATCAGATTTATTTCTTTGTTGTGATCCTTTTTTTCTTGAATATGGTTGGCTAATTTTTCTAGTAAAGTTTTTCTATCAGAACTGATTTCTTTAAAATTTTTGCTGATAATGTCGCAGCGTTCTTTGATCTTTTGGTTCATTTTGAGTAATTTGATTGTTTTAATACCATGAATTCACAAATACATCAGAATGATTCGTCTATTCGTGGTCGAAAAAATTAGCAACATCCGCTTCCGGGTTTGCAAGAATTTCCTGTATTAGATATTAATTCTGATAAATTTTTCTTTTGTTTTTCAGATGGAATTCCGCAAGCATCCTGAGCCAAACAAGCTGTTGTTTTATTTTTTAAAACGAAATGCTTTCCGTTAAAATCCAGGTCATATTTTCCAATCGTTTGCAAACCATTTTTTATTTGATTGAGTGTTTGCGAATCTGTGATTTCAGATTGATATTCCACTTCGATTTCTGAATCTTCTATCCCTAATTTTTCTTCCGAAAGCTGAATGATATGAAGAAGTTTTCCTGGTTTCAGGCGATGTTCAAAATCATCGGCATTCCATAGCTGGAAATTGACCACTTTTTCTGAGCGAACCACACCTCCACAATCAATGAAGGTTTTACTAATCTGTCCCACTTCTGTTACGTGAAAATGTTCAGGAACAAACTTTCCGTTTTCTAATTGAAATTCTACATTTTCTAATGACTGTAAAATCTCTTTAATCTTTGAAAGTTTCATATGATTTAATATTTAATTAATTTTAAATTGTAATATTGCTATATAACGATATTAATGAATAAAAAAATGCCTTTAACAGCATGATTCTGACTGAATATCCTGAGTAAAAAACATTCCCAATTCAGCTTGCAATGTCTTCCAGACTTTCTCATCAATACAGTAACAAACTGATTTCCCTTCAATAGAGCCTTTAATGATGCCGATATTCTTCAGTTCTTTTAAATGTTGTGAAATTGTTGCCTGAGCCAGACCCAATTCTTCAACCAAATCATTACAAATACAGGCTTTTTGATTGATGATATGCTGTAAAATAGCAATTCTGGCAGGATGTCCCAAAACTTTGAAAAGAGTTGCCAATCTATTTTGCTTTTCGGTAAAAATTTCGGTTTTCGTAAGTCCCATACATCAATTTTAACATTGCAATATTACGATAATAAAATATGATGGAGAACTTAATTTTCAAATTATCTTTCAAAATCATAAATTTTAGTAAAAGTTGGGTTTAAGCAATGATAGTTTTACCGAAAAAGATATATTTGTATAAATCTTAAAAAAGAAAAAAATAGTCTGAATTATGGGAAAGAAGAAATATAAAAAGCAACTGATCAACTCTTTGAAATCTTTAGGTCAATCTGAGCACTATATCCTTGAAAGCATGACTAATCTTATGCTTTTAGGAGAACTAAAAAAGAGCAAAATCGAGTTTAAAGATGGTGACACATTCAGTTTTAAGGATAATATTTTTGATTACAGCGAAGATAAAAACATCAGAAAATTAGCTAAGCTCCGTAGAAAAATGATGACCACGATGAATAAAATTGTGGAGAAAAACGATTTTAAAGATAAAGAAATCAAATTTTTGAGTTAGTCTTCATTTAAAAATACGCAAACAAAAAAGTCCCAAATATTTTGGGACTTTTTTATTGGTTTTAAAAAGAAACTATTATTTCTTTTTAGCCTTCTCTTTTAATTCTTCTTTGTCTTTATCAGAAGGGTTCCAAACTTTTACCTCCGAATTTTTATCAATTCCAGATCCTGGTAAAAGTTGTACATTAATTCCGTCGCTTGCACCCAATTTTACATATACTTTCTTGAACTTTCCGTCTTGCTGTTTTACCTCAACAAAAGGAACGTCTTTTCCGTTTTTCTTTTCATACTGAACTAAAGATTCATCCAAAAGCAAAGCATTTTTCTGTGAGCTCATCACAATTTCTCCGTTTGCTGAAAATCCGGCTCTGATGTATTCGTTATTTGGATTTTTCACATCGCCTTCAACCGGGAATTTTATTGTTCCGTTGGTATCTTTTCCTTTTGGAGCAATCATTGTCAATGTTCCGGGAAAAGATTTATTCTGTAAAGCTCCGATAACGATTTTCATATCCATTCCCTGCTTCAGTTTTCCGGCTTGAGCTTCATCAATTTCACCTTGGAAAATCAATGAATTCAAATCTGCAATAGAACAAATCGTTGTCCCTGCGTTGAATGAATTCGCTTCAATTACCTGACTTCCCACTTTTACAGGAACTTCAAGAACCGTTCCTGCAGCTTTTGAACGAATTTGTGTTGTTGCCAAGCCCTGCAATTCAGGAATAGCACCGGTTTTCACAATCTGCAAAGATTTTTGAGCCGTTACCAATTGCTGATTAGCGTTTTTCAATGCTTGTTGCTGCGTGTATAATTGCTGTTGAGCCGTCAAATATTCCTGCTTAGAAATTACACCTTGTTTGTACAGTTTTTCTGACATTGCAAATTGAGTCTGCATATTAGAAACATTCATTTTTGCATTGTTGATTTGCAGTTGTGAATTCTGAACATTTTGTGTTGCATTATTTACTTCTGCAATGTTTGGAATAATTTTCACCGTTGCAATCAATTGTCCTACTTCTACTCTATCTCCCTCATCCACCAAAATTTTATCGATAATTCCTGCAATATTTGGCTTAATTTCAATTTCCTCTTTCGGAACAATCTTCCCTGTCGCCATAACCTTATCTTCCATATTCTGAATAGATGGTTTTCTTGTAAGGAAAGCTTCACTTTGTTTGGAATTTGATTTTACAAGATAACTTATTCCTGCAAACAAAGCCCATGCTAATAAAAGTCCCAAAAGTATATAAACAACTTTTTTCCAGGTGAACTTCTTTTTCATATGTAAATTTTTATTTTTTAATTAATTTAATTTTGAGATTTAGAAATTAAGACATTTAGAAATTATTTTTTCGATAATTTTAGATCTTAACTCATAACTCACAACTTATAACTCTATTCGCTTCTTAATGCTTCAATTGGGCGAATTTTCACGGCTCTTTGTGCCGGAATCATTCCGATAATTAAACCTAAAATCACCATTACCGTCATGGCGCTGAAAACATTTCCGTAATTGACGGTTGGATTATAAAAAGGAAACTCATCCTGATTCTGCGTTAACGCATTAAAAATCATCAAGACAAAAATACCGAAGATAAATCCGAGCAAACCCGAACTTAACGTAATCACCACACTTTCCAGCAAAATCTGATTTCTCACTTCCGATGGTTTTGCGCCTAAAGCTCTTCTGATACCAATTTCTTTGGTTCTTTCTTTTACTGTAATCAATAGAATATTTGAAATAGCAATTACTCCTGCAAGAATCGTTAACGTTCCCACGATGATGGTTAAAAGCTGCATTCCGGTTAAAAATCCTGTCAGTTTTTTAAATTCTTTTCCAAGGTTAAAACTTCCAAAAGCATTAGTGTCTTCCGGAGAAACCTTGTTTTTCTTTTTCAGTTCGGCTTTTACTTTATCTTCCACTAAATTTACATCTGCGTTAGGTTTACTTACAATCGCAAAAACATCTACATTATCACCATCATTATAAATTTTCGTAAATGTAGAAAGCGGAATAAAAACCGTTTGATCATTATCCATTCCGCCACCTCTTTTCACTCTGAAAACTCCGATAACATTAAAGAAAATACCTTTTACATTGATTGATTTCCCAATTGGATTTTCATTCTTTTTAGCATCAAAAAAGTTTTTGTAAACTTCTTCACCAATAACCGCTACACTTTTATTTCCTGAAACATCTGCATCATTCAAATACCTTCCGTAAATCAGTTTTTTCTCTGAAATTTTATTTCCAATCGGATAATCTCCATTCAAAGTATAGGTTGCGGTCTTTCCGTTTCTGGACATTTGTTCTCCTGCACTTCCAAAATTACCTCTTGAATTTTTTGGAGAGATATAATCGATTTCGTTAATTTTTCGTTGCAGCATTTCGACATCCTGAAGCTTTAAATCCATCGGTCTTCCTTTTGGAAACCCTTCGAAAGGAATGGAAGTATTCTGTGCCCAAAGAAAAATAGAATTGGTTGCAAAACCTGAAAATAATTTATCAAAACCATTTTCCATTCCTTTTGCAGACCCCAGTAAAACCACGTAAAGGAACATTCCCCAGCCCACGCCAATCATGGTAAGAAACGTACGAAGTTTATTATTCTTCAGTGAATAATAGATCTCCTGCCATGTATCTTTTTTAAATAAAATGTTCATCTTTAAAATGTCAATTTTTTACTTTGTAAAAGTGAATTTTACTTCGCAAGTCAATTATTTATAATGTGAATTTCTACAAGTCAATTGTCAATTTCTTCGAGTTAATTGTTAATTTAACTCTTCAAAAATTCACTTGCGAAGCAAAATTGACCATTCACTATTTGCTATTCTGTTCTCAATGCTTCAATCGGTTTAATTTTCGAAGCTCTGTAAGCGGGGACAAAACCTGCAATCAGTCCTGAAATTACCAAAGCAATGAATGCCGCAATAATTTCGTACCAACCCACACTTGGATTTTTAATAAAATATTCTTCTAAATTATCTCCTATTAAATGTAATGCTAAAACGCCCAAACCAACTCCTACAAATCCTGAAACCACCGTGATTACAACACTTTCCTGAACAATCAAAGCGACGATGCTTCCCGGTTTTGCGCCGATTGCTTTTCGCACTCCGATTTCTTTGGTTCTTTCTTTAACGATGTAAACCATGATGTTGCTGATTCCGATAATTCCTGCCAATAAAGTTCCTAATCCAATAAACGTTACGATTCCTGTAAGAACTGCCATAAACATGAAAGTTTCATTCATATTTTTAGCGTTGTTCCAAACACGAATTCCATTTTCATCGTCGGGAGAAACATTTTTTCGGGCTTTAAGACCGTCTTTCAGTTTATCACCATATTTTATGGCCTGTTCCGGAGTCAGATTTTCATTATAAGCAATGTATGCTGTAGTGATCGTATCCGAACCTTTTTTCATCTGCTGTAAAGTGGTAATAGGAATTGTAATATGTCGTTCATCATTATCTCCTCCATCATCAGAAAACACTCCAATAACTTTGAACATCGTCCCATTAATATCCAAATCTTTACCTACCGGACTTCCGTTTTTTATTAAATCCCGTTGTACCATTCTACCGACAACCGCAACATTTTGTTTGCGTACCAAATCCATTGACGAAAGGTAGCGGCCTTCCAACATTTTTCTGTTTTCGATGTATTTTTCTTCAGGATCGGCTCCGTTGATTTGATAAGAGCCACTTTCTTTACCATACTTCACCATCAAGTTGGCGGTATATCTCGGCGTAGAATATCCTACTTTTTCTTTATCATTATTCACTAAGAAATCATAATCTTCATTATTCATCGTCACGTTACGGTCAGATTGCAAACCATTATAAGCAATCGTTGTTTTCCCTGAATAAATGGTAATTAAATTTTGAGCATCTCGTGCAAAACCTTCTGTAAAAGCGTTTTTTAAACCACTTCCAATTCCGAAAAGAACAATGAAAATAAACAGACCCAAAGCCACGGTAAAACCCGAAAGCACCGTTCGCAATACATTACTGCGAATCGAACTGAATATTTCCTGCCAACGATCTAGGTCAAACATATTTTTTGTTTTTTTACTTTGTGAAAAGGTCAATTTGATTTGCAGTGAATTTTGCTTCGCAAGTCAATTGTCAATTTCTTAGAGTCAATTTTTAATTTTGTTAAAATTCACTTGCACAGCAAAATTTACAATTGACATTTCACTACTTTAACATTCCACTCAAAAGGATAAATGTTGTTTTTAATTTATTTCCCGCTTTTTCCAAATCAACCAAATTAAGATATTCAGATTCAATAATTATATCAAAACAAGAATCCAATTCTATTACTGAGCCTCTTGAAATTTCAAAATATCTTTTTCTTTCAATTTCAGATTTTCTAGAGCAACCTTCGGTAATATTTAAAACTACTGAAGTTGAAGCTCGCCGTATCTGATCTGTTAAATTAAATTTTTCTTCACTTGGAAGACTTTTTAATATTTTATAACATTCAAATCTTAGCTCTCTTGCTGATTTATAAACATCAAGTTTATAATGATTAAGATTTAAAAACATTTTTTATCTTTTTAAAATTCATTTGTGTTTATTTTATAAGTATAAATAATCGCATTTAAAAATTCACTTGCGAAGCAAAATTGACTATTCACAATTCACCTTCAAAGCACAATCTGCTTTATAAACTCATCGCTTTCGATAATTCCGTCACGTAAAATGACGTTTCTTTTCGTTTGTGCGGCTACGTCGTTTTCGTGGGTTACAACGATGATGGTTTTGCCTTCGTTATTAATATCTTGAAGCAATTTCATAATATCATGTGTCGTTTTTGAATCTAATGCTCCGGTTGGCTCATCTGCTAAAACCACTTTTGGATCAGTGATTAAAGCTCTTGCTATGGCAACCCTTTGTTTTTGTCCACCAGACAATTCGTTGGGTAAATGATTTGCCCATTGTGCCAATCCTACTTTTTCAAGATATTCTAAAGCCTTTTCGTTTCTTTCTTTTCTGGAAACATTTTGATAATATAAAGGAAGTGCAACATTTTCTATTGCTGTTTTATACCCAATTAAATTGAAAGACTGGAAGACGAAGCCCAAAAATTTGGAGCGATATTCTGCAGCTTTCACTTCATTTAAGTGTTCGATAGGAATTCCGTCCAACTCATAGACTCCGGAATCTTTCTCATCCAGAATTCCGATAATATTCAATAAAGTTGATTTTCCGGAGCCTGAACTTCCCATAATAGAGACAAATTCACCTTCAGAAATATTAAGGTTAATTCCTTTGAGAACGTGCAGTTTACTCTTCCCTGTATCGTATGATTTATGTAGATCCTGAATTACTAACATTAAGCTTTGGATGTTTTTATACCCTATAAGTAGCCATCACAATCGTTTTGTTACAAGATTCAGAAATTCTTTTTATTTTATACTTGTTTAATACCTTATTGATTAAAAATCAAATACTTAAAATATTCTGTTTAATTAAAATCCACGTGAGCAATTTGTTTTAGGCGGTTAAGTTCCTCTAATCCAATAGCAAAGGGAGTTTCATGTAAATGTGGAAAACTTTTAAGGTTAAAAGTCAATCAATTACTCTTTACCCCTTTCAAAATCAGTGTTCATTTTCTAACTTTGTAGGTATATTCTGAAAGAAAATAAATGAGATTTAAGATTAAAAAATTACATTATTAACTTTCAAAAAATCAAATACTTATCGATTTATCGGAAGTGTTTACAAAATTCTATTTTTTACAAAAACAAAAGACATAATATTTACAATATGGGAATTTTCGATAAAAGAGTAAGCTACAAGCCGTTTGAGTATCCTGAAGTTCTTCAGTTTACAGAAGCCATCAACAAATCTTTCTGGGTACATTCGGAAGTAGATTTTACGGCAGATGTTCAGGATTTTCAGTCGCAGCTGGAGCCGCACGAAAAAAATGCGGTAAAAAATGCACTTTTAGCGATTGCTCAAATCGAAGTTTCGGTAAAATCATTTTGGGGGAACCTTTACAATCATCTTCCAAAACCTGAATTGAATGGATTGGGATCTACGTTTGCAGAATGTGAGTTCCGTCATTCGGAGGCGTACTCTCGTTTGCTTGAGGTTTTGGGTTATAATGAAGAATTCATGCACGTTGTAGAAGTTCCTGCCTTGAAAAAGAGAATCGACTTTCTATCAAATGTTTTGAAACACGCCAATTCTGCAACGCCGAAAGAGTATGTTTCTTCTCTTTTGCTGTTTAGTATTTTGATTGAAAATGTGTCTTTATTTTCACAATTTGCGATTATTCTTTCGTTTACAAGATTTAAAGGATACATGAAAAATGTTTCCAATATTATTGCATGGACGTCTATTGATGAGCAGATTCATGCCAACGGTGGAATTTATCTGATCAATAAAATCCGTGAAGAACAGCCGGATCTTTTGACTGATTCTGATATTGAAGATATTTATACTTTGGTAGACCAATCTATCGAGCTTGAAGGAGAAATTTTGGATTGGATTTTCGAAATGGGCGAACTCGACAAATTCTCAAAACAGGATTTAATCAACTTTATGAAATACCGTGTTGACGAAAGTTTAACCAAAATCAACATGGAAAAACGTTACAATACCACTGCAGAACAGTACAGCCCAATGAAATGGTTTGAAGAAGAAGTTTTCGCCAATTCTATGGATGATTTCTTCGCAAAAAGACCAGTGGATTACACAAAGCATGATAAGAGTATTACGGCGAATGATCTTTTTTAAAAAGAAATTAAGATGAAAGAAATTAATTTTGGAAAAGTTTCAGTAATATACCCCGAAGAACAAAATGGTGTGGATAGAGATCTAATATTAAGAGTTGATCCAGATGAAACTTGTTTACATTTTGACTTTATCGATAAAATCAAACCTATTGGAGGAATGTCACTTTCACAAAATGAAATTAAAATTTTAAGAGATTACTTGACCGTAATCATTAATAATAAAATCATTAAGGAAGAGTAATTTATTTAACTATTCTGATGACTTCTTTTCTCGCAATGACAAAAAAGCCTAACAGGTTTTGAAAACCTGTTAGGTTTGGTTGGAAACTTCAATAGGAACGGGCTTTACCCCGTTTGCAAAAAGAAGAAATTCATTTGGCTTTAGCCAAAACTTATAAAGCGAGCGTCGAAACGGTTAGTATTAGAGATGTCATGCTGAGCTTGTCGAAGCATCTGTACAAAAGATAAGATTGCTTCGTTCCTCGCAATGACAATAAATAGAAAATATGAATAATGTAATCGTAACTTATATTGTAAAACCTGAATTTGTTTCTGAAAACAAAAGCAACATTCAAAAATTTTTGAATGATTTTAAAACTTTGGATCAGACAAAATTTGAGTATAAAGTTTTTGTAAAAGAAGATGGTGTTACGTTTGTTCATTTTTCAAATTATGAAAACAAAGAAGTACAGAATGAAGTTTTAAACATTCCGTCTTTCAAAGAATTTCAGAGATTAAGAGACGAAAGCCGACTTAATGATTCTCATAAAGTAGAGTTTTTACAGCCTGTCTGAAATAAAGTAAAAGGCGCGAGAGAAGCGAGCGCCGAAACAGATAGTATTAGAGATGTCATGCTGAGCTTGTCGAAGCATCTCAACAAAAGTAGAGATTCCTCGTTCCTCGGAATGACAAAGTGGTCGCAATGACGTGATTCAGAAGTAAAGAAAACAAACCGTCGTTTTAGCCCTGATTGAGCGGCATGTTTGAGCTCTTTTTCTTTGCAAAAGAAAAAAGCGAGTAGCGAAAGCAGGTACACAAGTGAGAAGAAAGAAACATTTTCTGCTCCTAAAAAATAACAAAACAATGCACAAGTTGCATTTTACAATATAAAAAATGGAAGAACAAAACAACAATATCTGGTGGCTCAACGAAGAATCTGAGCAAATGCTGAACAGAGGTTACCTTCTGAAAGGCGAAACTGTAGACGGTGCAATCGATAGAATCACCACTGCAGCAGCAAAAAAACTATACAAACCTGAACTACAGCCGGCTTTCAAGGAGATGATCATGAAAGGATGGATCAGTTTTTCTTCTCCGGTGTGGGCGAATATGGGAACTCAGAGAGGTCTTCCAATCTCTTGTTTCAACGTGCATATTCCGGACAGCATTGAAGGAATTACCCACAAAATGGGTGAAGTGATTATGCAGACGAAAATCGGGGGCGGAACTTCGGGATATTTCGGGGAACTTCGTAACAGAGGAACTGCGGTGACTGATAATGGAAAATCTTCGGGTGCGGTTTCGTTTATGAAGTTGTTTGACACTTCGATGGATGTCGTTTCACAAGGCGGTGTAAGAAGAGGTGCTTTTGCTGCCTATCTTGATGTTGACCACGGCGATATTGAAGAATTTTTATCAATTAAAGACATCGGAAGTCCGATTCAGAACCTTTTTACAGGAATTTGTGTTCCTGATTACTGGATGCAGGATATGATCGACGGCGATGCCGACAAACGTAAAATCTGGGCAAGAGTATTGGAAAGCCGTCAGCAAAAAGGTCTTCCTTACATTTTCTTCACCGATAACGTTAACAGAAACAAGCCACAAGTTTATAAAGACTTAGGATTAACCGTCAATGCGAGTAATCTTTGTTCGGAAATTATGCTTCCGTCTACCCGAGAGGAATCTTTTATCTGCTGTCTTTCTTCTATGAACTTAGAATTGTACGACGAGTGGAAAGATACGAACGCTGTACAGCTGGCAATCTATTTCCTTGATGCTGTTTTGTCTGAATTTATCGAAAAAACGGAAGGAAATTATTACCTAAAGGGAGCAAGAGACTTCGCAATGCGTCACAGAGCGCTTGGTTTGGGAGTTTTGGGTTACCATTCTTATCTTCAGAAAAACATGATTCCTTTTGAGAGTTTTGAGGCGACACAGTTTAATGCAAGAGCTTTCAAACACATCAGAGCTCAGGCGGATATTGCTTCTAAAGAACTGGCAAATATCTACGGCGAGCCTGAATTACTGAAAGGTTACGGAATGAGAAATACAACGGTAATGGCGATTGCTCCTACCACTTCAAGTTCGGCAATTTTGGGACAGACTTCTCCTGGAATTGAGCCTTTTGCTTCAAACTACTACAAAGCTGGTCTAGCGAAAGGAAACTTCATGCGTAAGAATAAATATCTTGCTAAATTGTTAGAAGACAAAGGTCTTGATAATGAAGAAACATGGAGAACAATTATGTTGAATCATGGTTCTGTACAGCATCTGACTGAACTGACTGACGAAGAAAAAGCAGTATTCAAAACCTTCAAAGAAATTTCTCCGATGGAGATTATTTCTCAGGCTGCACAAAGACAGCAGTATATCGATCAGGCGCAGTCTCTGAATTTACAGATTCCGTCTACGATGCCTGTTAAGGATGTAAACTATCTTTATATTGAGGCTTGGAAGAAAGGTGTGAAAACTTTGTATTACCAAAGAAGTTCGTCTGTTTCTAAGGAAATGATGGTGAATTTTGTGAGCTGTTCGGCTTGTGAAGCTTAAAGAAAGAGCCAAGTTTTGGCTGTGATTATAGACCGTGGAAATTTTTTCTGCGGTTTTTTGTTTTAAGCGCGAAGGATGTAAAGGTTTTTTGAAATGTTTGAGAATATTTTTCGTTTGCTAAGGCGGAAATTCAGCGGAGATAGGAGATTTTAAAATTATACATTTTAATGATTTTTTTGGATTGAATATTCACACATTTTGTCATTCTGAAAGAATCTAAATGACTTAATTTTCAATACGTTGAGATTCCTACGGAATGACAAATATGGCGTTAACTTGATGTGTTCCTAGTATAAAATAAAAGCGGCTTTCTAAAAATTAACATTAAAAAAAATGTAAAATAAACTTTACATATTGTAAAATATTCTTTACATTTGTTTCAATAAAATTTTACAACATGACTACATTACAACTTTTACCAAACCGTTTTAAAATGATTGGTTGGTTTATTTTTATTCCGTCGCTTATTTTGGGATTGATTTCTCTTTCGGGAATAATGAATTTCGAAATATCGTTGCCCGTGATTTACAATTCGGGATTTTTTGACAACGGAGAACAAGGTTTTCTAAGATCAGCAGAAATCGATTTATTTCCGAATCTCTTTGGGATTTTAATTATCATCGGAGGAATATTGGTGGGATTTTCGAAAGAGAAAATTGAAGACGAGTATATTTCAAGCTTAAGATTAAAATCGGTTTTTTGGAGCTTGATTGTATCCTACTCTATCGTTTTTATTTTATTCGTTACCGTTTTTGGTAGCTTATTTTTAACTGTGATGATTCTGATTATGTTTCTACCTTTGGTTTTATATGTTTTCAGATTTAATTATTTACTGCTAAAAAAATGAAAAATACCATTAAAATAGAGAGAGCTCTAAAAAGCATCACGCAGGAAGATTTAGCAAAAGTAATTGGAGTTTCCCGGCAAACAATTAACGCCATGGAAGCAGGAAAATATGTTCCGTCGACGGTCTTAGCTTTGAAAATTGCAAAGTATTTTGGCAAGAAAGTGGAGGATGTTTTTGAGTTGGATGAGAATGACTAACGAATAAAATCACAATAAAAGCAGTAAGTAATTTTACTGCTTTTATTGTATATCAAATTATCATAAAAGAATATAATTACAATTTCACAATAATACAATCATAAATTTTACACTGACAGATGAAATAATCATAAATAAATACAAATCAGTTAATTATTCAGATAAATTTCAATTATTATATTTGCATGGTTAATTTAATTTTCCACTTTAAATTGATACAAAAAACATAAACACAATGCTATGAAAAAGATTTTATTTACTTTTTTTGTAAGCTGCTTTTCTGTGATTTACTCACAAAATTTAGCTTTTACAGATTCTAAATTCAAGGCTTTAATTTTAAGCTCAAACTCAACCAACAACATTGCAAAAGACCTCAATGGAAATTCTGTTGCAATCGACTCAGATGGAGATGGGGAAATTCAGCATTCAGAAGCGCAACAGGTAAAAATTCTTACTGTTAAGCTTCCAACTTTTAATTTAAATTTAGTTCCCAACAGTATTTCTGATGCTACAAAATTCACAAATGTTGAAGAACTATACATTTATCACACAAATGCTGCTGTCTTAAATTATTCGAATAACAGCAAAATCAAAAAGGTGAAATTTACATATAACGGTGATGTAATGCCCACAATGATAAATTATTCTTTTGATAATTGCTCAGGACTACAAAACCTGAATGATGTTATAACTTCTCCGTACACATCATCGTATCCACCCGCAATAAATACAATCCCACAGGTTTTAACTGTTAAAAACTGTTCGCAGGTAAACGGAAATCAAAACATTGCAGGTATTCTTGAAGAAATGTATGTCGAAAACAGTCCCATTGCAAATTTAACCATCAATGTTGGAACAGAATTTAAAAAACTTTCCGTACCTAACTTAGATAGTCTTATCAATATCGAATTGATTAGCGGATTTAATTTCTATCCTTGGCAAGGAGTGGAACTAATTGCAAATAACTGCAACAATCTTCAGCAAATAATTACTTCCGGGGATTATTATAATAATTTCATGGTTTTTATATCATCAATTAATGTTAATGGATGTTCAAATCTAAAAAAACTGAAAGGATTAAATTACCCAAATATAGATCTCTCCAACTCCGGATTAATCAATCTTGAGGAATTAGACTGCGCATATTATAATCGTTATGGATATACAGGAAGTTATGGCGGATATGCTACATTAGGAAATGTGAATTCTATAAACCTTACCGGACTTCCAAAATTGAAAAAATTTTTAGCTTATAATCAGCCTATGAATACTATAAATTTTGCTTCCTCTCCTTTGCTGGAAGAAGTAGATGTAGTAAATTCTATATGTTTTATGAACAACTTTGATATCAGTAATTTATCTAATCTAATCACTTTAAGAGCATATAGAGGAGCCATTAATGACAACAGCGTTCCTATTAACCTTCAACAAATTAATGCTCAAAACTGTACTTCTCTTACTAATTTGAATATTTCCGGTAATTATAATCTAACAACTTTGAATCTCAAAAACTGTTCAAGTCTTGGGAGTTTGACACTTCCGAATAATTTTCAAGCTTACGACAGTTTACAATATTTAACCAGTTTGAATCTTGAACAATGTACTTCGATTGAAGAACTTAGTATTTCACACACTAAAATTAATTCTCTTAATACCTCAGATTGTAGCGTACTTAAAAGTCTTAATTTACTAGGTAATCAAGAATTAAGTCAACTTAATATTTCTAACAATATAGCTTTGGAAAGTTTATTTTTTGACCAACTACCTTCATTAACACAGTTAAATACTACCAATAATGTCAATTTAAAAACATTAGATTTTAATAATTGTCCATTAATTTCTCAATTAGATTTTTCAAATTCTCCCAATTTAGAAGGAATTTCTTTATGGAATATGATAAATCTTACTTCTTTAAATATCAAAAATAACTCTATTGAACAAGGTGTTGAGTTTAATAATTACAATAACAATTTATCAGTTTGCGTAGATGATGCCCAACTGAATGATATGCAAATTATTTATCCTGATATAAATTTCTCAAGTAATTGCAGCAATCTTCTCACTACGGTTTGGAATGGAACATCATGGAATAACGGAACTCCTTCAGCAAGTATAAATGCAATCATCGATGCACCCTATTCAACAACTTCAAACCCATCATTTACAGCTAAAAACATTACTATTAATAAGGATGCCGTTTTAGAAATAACTTCTGGGAATACAATTAATGCAGTTGACGTAACAATAAAAAACAATGGAAATTTTATTCAGAGAGATGGTTCTGGCTTAAATTACACAGGATTATTCAGCGTTAAAAAAATCGGAACAAGTGAGGTGGGCAAATATGCATTTTGGTCTTCACCAGTAGCGTCTCAAAATCTAAATAATATTTACGGAAGCGGAAATGTACCAGAATTCATCACAGAATACAATACTGCCACAGATAACTTTATAAGTGCAGCTTCTACAACATCTTTATTTGGTAAAGGATATTCTATTAAAACACCATTACCAACTTACCTAAATTCTTTAGTGATATTTGATGGAGTTCCCAACAACGGAACACAGACTTTTACTATGTCAACAACAGGAAATGGCTTCAACTTAATCGGAAATCCTTATCCTTCAAATCTTGATTTGGTAGCATTTTACAATGCAAACTTGGGAAGAATTTCAAACACTTTCTATTTCTGGGATAATACAAGCAACAGTGTAACGGTTCAAGGGGGAGCAACAACTTCAAATGTAGGTTATGCTACTTATAATCCGGCTTCTCAGATTTGGTCTCCGGCTCCAAATATTACTGTAATTCCTACAGAAAACAGTGTGAAAATCGGACAAGGATTTATCGTAAAAGCAAACAATCCAACAGATAATTCATTAAGTTTCAACAATAGTATGAGAGTAGCTACTCCATCAGCTTTCTACAATAAAAACAATTCTGCAACAGAAGGAAAATTTTGGTTAAGATTAAATTCTTCCTATAATACCAACAATACTTTTGCAGTTGCATATTTAGATGACGCTTCAAATACCGTTGATCAATATGATTCTAAAGCAATAGGAACTGGTTCTGATGCTTTCCATACTTTGGCAAGTGCTCAAAAATTGATTATTCAGGGTAGAGAATCATTCAACATCAACGATGTAGTTCCAGTGGGAACAAAACATTTCCAAAACGGAGACTTCACGATATCTTTAGTTCAGAAGAACGGAATTTTCAATAACGGACAGGCTATATATCTTCATGATAAAGTAACAGGAATCTACACTAATCTTCAGAATAATTCTTATTCGTTCACTGCTAATTCAGGAGAAGTTTCAAACAGATTTGAGATTGTTTACAAACTGGAAACATTATCTACTTCTGAAATAGAAAAAAATTCTTTCGAGATTTATAGAAACGGGGAAGATTTCTTTGTGAGAAACGATAAAAACATTGATAATGTGATTGTCTTCGATGCATCAGGAAGAAAAATTCAAACCATTCAGGGAGGATTGAAGGAAGTAAAAATAACTTTGAGTCTCAACGGAGTTTACCTTGTCAAAGCAACATCAGAAGGCAAAGAATACACGAAAAAAATAATAAAATAAGAATTATGAAATCACTATTAAATGGTAATGCAAAATTCTTATCAAGTTTTGCAATGATATCTTACCATAAAAATTCAATTTTAAAAAAAATAATATTGATTGGTTTATTTGTTCTTTCGAATTTTGTAATAGCACAGAATGTTTCGGACAATCAATATGTATATGAGAGTAGTGATGAAGTTTCTGGAGACGAAACCTTTCCAGGAAATCCAGGAGATCCCAAACCTGTACCAATTGACAATTACATTCCTATACTTTTTATAATTGGAGTTACAATTGTAGTGGGCTATTCAATGAAAAAGAAAGCAAACGCAGAAATTAATACTCATTAAGATTAAACCAAATTAACCACAAGTATATCAAAGCTGTTTCATTCATAATGAAGCAGCTTTTTTTGTCTTTATCATTAAGAAATTTTCAAACAAAGTAAATTAAAAACTGTTGTTTAGAATAATTGGAACTAAATTAATTGACATCAATAATTTTTCAAAAAAAGTTCAAAATTATATACTTATCTCTATATTTGTTTTAAGTTAATTCCAAAAAATTTACAAATGAAATTCGGACAAGTAGAAGACCCTTCAAAAATAGATTTTACGCTACCAAAAGATCATTCAAGAACGAAAGAAATTTTAAAACAAAACAAAAAAGGACTTGAAAATATCTCTATTGGCTGTGCAAAATGGAATAAAACAGATTTGAAAGGCTTTTATCCGAAAGGAACAAAAGACGAATTAACCTATTATGCAACACAGTTCAATTCAATCGAATTAAACGCTACATTTTACTCTTTGCCAAGCTCTGAACAGGTTTTGACTTGGAAAGAAAAAACTCCGGCAGATTTTAAATTTTTCCCGAAAATCACCAATACGGTTTCTCATTTTCGAAGACTTTTGAATATTGATGATGTCGTAACGCAATTTGCAACGGCGGTTTTAAATTTTGATGAAAAACTGGGAATGGTTTTCCTTCAACTCCATGATAATTTTAAACCTAAAGATTATGAAAGATTGGAACAGTTCGTCAATAAATGGCCAAAAGAAGTTCCTTTAGCAATTGAACTCAGAAATACGGAATGGTTTACCGATGAAGAGATTTTAGATAAAACCTGCCAACTTTTTGAACAGAATAACATCACCAACATTATCGTAGATACTGCTGGAAGACGAGATATGCTTCACATGAGACTCACAACTCCGAATGCTTTCATCAGATATGTTGGAGCCAATGCAGAAAGTGATTACGAAAGACTAAACGATTGGTTAAACCATCTTACAACATGGAAAAAAGAAGGTTTACAAAATCTTTATTTTTTCGTTCACCAAAATATTGAAAAAGCATCGCCACTTCTTTCAGCGTATTTTATCGAAAATTTAAATAAAGAATGGAAAACTGATCTTCCAATTCCTAAAATGGGACAGGAAAATATGCCAAGTTTGTTCTAAATATTATTTCTTTCTGACTAATAGAACAAAATTCAGGAACAGTAAAAGAAAACAAAGCGTTACCCAGATTCCCATCAACATATTTTGATAATTGTCTTCCTCAATTTCCTTTTTGGCAATTGCGGAAAGTTTTTCGCTTTGATTGATATAATTTTGAACTTCAATCATCTGATCCATATTTTTATTTGGAACAGAATGTTGAGAAAAGTAAACGAGATTTTTTTTACCTAAATATCCTGCAATCCAATATTCATCAGATTTATTCATTTTCAGATACTCAATTCTGTAATATTCAGGACGAATTTTTCCAATATGCTTGGTTTCTAAAGGCGTATTTTTATCTAAATTATTGGTGTTAATCACATAAAAATCCAGCGGTTGTGGAAGTTTATTTATCACCTGCAACGACAATGAATCATTAACAATTCTAACCGCCGATTTTTGGATAAACCAATAGGTAAAAACAGAAACCGCAAAAACCACACTCGCAATCCTGAAAAGTTTCGCCAACTGACCCAACTTTCCTTTTTTCAGTTTTGAGAAAAAAAGTGAGATAACAAGTGACAGAAAAATAACAAAAATGATAAATCCCATATCGCAAAGATACTTATTTATGTATATTTGAGGATTAATTAAATAAATAACTATGAAAGGAATTATTTTAGGAAGTTTTCTTGTATCGTTCTTGCAGATTAACGGACAAATAAAGTACCAAAAAGGCTATATCACTGACTTTAATAGCGTTAAAACTGAAGTATTAATAAAGAATTTAGATTGGTTCAATTCTCCTACAACTTTTACATATAAAAAAAATGAAAATTCTACCGAGCAACAAGGAAGCAGTTCCCTAACAAAGGAATTTGAAATCTATGACAGCGGTAGATATGTTGCATACAACGGATGGGTAGATTTATCTTCAGATGATATATCTAGCCTCTCGGAAAAATCTGAGCCTGTTTATCAAAATGCGTCAGCTTTTTTGAAGCAATTAGTAGAAGGAAACATCAACTTATTCCAATATAAAGCCAATAATACGGTAAAATATTTTTTCTCTACTAGCGAAAAAAACACTATATCACCTCTTATTTACAAAAGGTATCATCCTGATGGCGATGAATCTAAAATAGCTGTAAACAACAGTTACATAAACCAACTAAGCGAAATATTTTCTGATAATCAGAATGTATATAAATTATTAAAAAAAACAGAATACAAAGAAGATGATTTAGTAAAAGTATTTTCATTGTATAATGGTGAATCTAATCAAGATCTTACCGCGAAAGATAACAACAAAACAGTTAAATTTAATCTTCATATAAGACCTGGAGTCAATTTTTATTCAACAAATGTTTTCACAAATCTAGGTGAGCAATCTCTTCCTCAAAAAACCAATTACAGAATAGGAGTTGAAGCAGAAATTTTACTTCCGATAAATAAAAATAAATGGAGTATATTATTTGAGCCATCTTATTCCATCTACTCTAATTCACAAATTATAGAATCCACAAGCAACTCGTTTTATACTTTAAGACTAGAAAATCTTTCTTTTATCGATGTCAAAATTGGTGTAAGACATCACATGTATTTAAATGAAAATTCAAAATTCTTTGTAAATGCAAGCCTAAATGCATTAAGACTAAAAACAAGCAGTGCAAAATCACTAGATGTGGATTTCAAAGACGAATATCGTGATATAGTTTTGGCAGAGCTACTATTTGAAAGTCCAAAACCACTTAGCAATTTTTCTTTAGGTGCAGGCTATACTTATAACAATAAATATTCTGTAGAAATACAATACAATAACCCAGGACAACTATTCCCTTCTGGTGTTAATCATAGTTTTAAAGTAGGATATACATCTTTAATAATTGGTTATAATTTATTCTAATCTACATTCCATTCTTTCAAAAACTGGTCGAGGAAAGTCAGCATAAACTGATGCCTTTCTTCGGCTATTTTTTTGCCTTCATTGGTATTCATCAAATCTTTCAACAGCAACAATTTTTCGTAGAAATGATTAATGGTCGTTCCGTTTGATTTTTTGTATTCTTCCTTCGACATATTCAGTTTTGGTTGAATATCGGGATGATACATCAAATTATTTTTAAAACCTCCAAAATTGAATGTTCTTGCCACTCCAATTGCACCAATTGCATCAATTCTATCAGCATCCTGAACGATTTTTAATTCAATAGGTAAATCTTTTGGAGCTTCTCCTCTATTTTTAAATGAAATATTCTGAATTACAAATAAAACTTGCAGAATAATTTCTTCGTCAACATTCTGATTTTCTAAAAATTCTCTTGAAATTTTTAAAGCTAAAGTCTCATCTCCATTATGAAATTTCGGATCTGCGATATCGTGTAACAAAGCTGAAAGTTCTACAACTTCAAGGTCACAGTCTTCAGTCTGAGCAATTTTTTTAGAAAGTTTCCAGACTCTTTCGATGTGAAACCAATCGTGCCCTGCTTCAGCGCCTTCTAGTTTTTCTTTTACAAATTGTATTGTGTTTTGAATTATGTTGTTCATTTTTGAATTTAATTTTTTTGTATAAATATTTAGACCACCCCGTCAAAAATTCCTTTGGAATTTTCGCCCCCCTCCAATGGAGGGGAATATTTATCGCTTAATATCAAATCGTATTTAAAACAATATCCCAAAGTTTGTTATTATAACTTCTAAAGAAATTGATGTGACCGATTTCTCCTTTTTCAGATTCTGAAGTTTTCAAGAACCTGTAATCTGGTTTTAGATTAGGGTAAGTTTCGTTGAGAAGACTTTTCACTCCTTTTTCGGTTAACCAAACATCATCTTCAGCGTATAAAACCAATACTTTTTGGTTTAAATCTTTAGAATAATCTGTTGTTTTAAGCAATAATTTTCCAGTGGATTTCCTGTTCAAAATTAAGGTTCTCCAGTCATAAGCGCAATTTTTCGGAAGACTTTCTCCCAATCCGAACCAATTCGCTGGAAAATAACCAAATAACTCTGTGAAAAACGGCTGAGCAAATCCGAAACCGAAAAAAGCTTCCAGTTTTGTCTTCCATTTTAGGTTTCCAATATATGCATTTTGGGTAGCAACGAAGATAAATTTCTCAAAAATTTTAGAATTCTCATTCATTCCTATAATTAAAGCACCAACAGAATGTCCCAAGCAAAATTTCTGATGATCAGGAAAATTTTCAATAATAAATTCTGTAACCGTTTTAAAATCTTCATTCCCCCAGATTCGCATAGAAGCTTTAAAATTTCTCATTTTCTCGGGTTTTGAAAGCCCGATTCCGCGATAATCGTAAGTGATGACAGTAAATCCTTTTTCAGTAAAAAACTGTGCAAAAGAAAAGTAAACCTGTTGTTTTACACCCGTTGCTGAATTGATCAGAATGATTTTCCTGTTAGATTTTTCAGGCTTAAATAAATGTCCAACAATTTGAGTTTTATCTTTTGTAGTCAGTGTAAGTTTTTCCATCGATTAGAAATAAAAAATCCACATCAAATGTGGACTTTTTAGTATTATAAATCTTTATTTTAAAGACTTTTCAATATGCATTAAATAAAGTTTAAATCAAATCTTTAAGATAAGGAAGTGCAGATTGCGCACCTTTTCCTGTAGAAACTTTTGAAGAAACAATATTCCCAAATTTCACGCAGTCTTCAATTGTATTTTGATGACACAAAGCGACTGCAAAACCTGAAGTAAAAGCGTCTCCCATTCCCATTTTGTAGACCATGCTTTCATTTTCGTTACGGAAATATTTCATTTCTGTTCCGTCAAAATAAATAGTAGAATTTGTTTCGTCTCTTACAAAAAGTTTGTTGAAATATTTTTTTAGAATTTCTTCTCTTTTATCTTCTCCGAAAATGATAGAAAGTTCATTACTTTTGGCAATAATAAAATCAACCTGATCAAGAATTTCTTCATTAAGTTTTTTACCCGGCGAAGCATATAAACCGACCATTTTACCTAAATCTTTTGCTTTTTTCACAGTATATTCTACCACTTCCATCGGAATTTCCAATTGTAAAAGAATAAGATCCGAACTATGAATGTACTTTTCGGCATCATTGATTTGTTTTACAGTAAGCATTTTGTTGGCTGCAGGATCTACAACGATCGAAAAATCTCCGTCACAGCTTGTCACATAAGCAATTCCTGTTGACTCTTGATCTGTTTCGTATACAAAACCAACATTAACGTTTTCTGTAACCAGATTTCGCATAATTTGCTGTCCTAAAGGATCGAAACCAACACAGCCTATAAAGTAAACACTCGCTCCCAATCTTGCCGTACCAACTGCTTGATTTGCACCTTTTCCACCAAAAAAATTTTCAGAATGTTTTGCCATTACCGTTTCATTGCACAACGGGATTTTGTCAGTATACAATACCAAATCCAGCGAACAACTGCCTACAACTACAATTTTTGGATGCTCTGAAGAAAAGTTCATAATTTTAATCTTAGTCTTGTAAATTAAAAACTAAGGCTTTAAAAGTAAGCAATTTTAGTTCACCAATATCTCAATAAATTCAGTAATAATTTTTACCGGATTATTTTCATTATCAAAACCAATATAACTTGCGTAAAAACCTTCTCCGTAACCGGTTTCGAAAGCGAAAATATTTCCGGGATTTTCTTCAGTTGGTTTCAAAAATGAGAACTGATCAATTGCTCCGTTCTCATCAAAGAAATGTTCATGAAAAAACTCTTCGTAAATTCCCATAAAATCATCCCCTTTTCTCTGAAAAAGTTTTTGCTCTAAAAGATTTAACTGTTCCTGAGTCTGAACGTCCATAAAACAGCCCATTCCGCTTTCTACAGGATAACCGTAAACTTCGCCTTCAGCAAGATCTTTAATATTTTGTTCTTTTGTTGTCGCTAATTTCCATGAAGCAATTTTTGAATTACTAAAGATAATCTCAGCATACGCAACACAGTTACTTTCTCTTTCTTTATGAAGTAAAACCTGAAAATCTCCTTTTGGAAATTCAGTAGAAAACGGCTGCATATCGTTTGTAATCAAAGGATCACAAGCAACCAGTTTTCCGGTCGAAAGATATATTTTTCCGACTTCAAAACTTTCCAACAACGGACTTTCAACAAAGTCTTTTGAGAAAAGTTTTTGTATATTTTCTAAGTGTGTCATTATTTTTTTGATGGTTGTTTGATGATAGAAGCTGGATGTTTGATTAGACTTTAAAAATTATCCCATATCCAGCTTCTGGCATCCTACAATTTTTTCAATTTCTATTCACCACCTAAAGTGATGTATACATTTTCAGTTTCTACATTTTGACAAAATAAAATATCATTCATTTCATCCTCTAAACTCTCTATTACTATTAATTGATAAGTTTTAAGATCATTAGCAACTTCAATATTTTCAAGTGAAGAAATTTTCGCAGATATTACTAGACTGGAGTTTAAAACAATATTAATATAATTATTTTCACTTAAACTTCCCTCCAACAATTCTCCAATTAGATAAAACTCTTTTTTTCTTCTTATTGTAAAACTACTTATTACCCTAAAAGTCCCAACTTTATCTTTAAAGTTCATTATAAACTCTTTAATTTCTCTTCTAAAATTGCAATTTTATCTTGAGCGTCTTTTTGTTTTTTACGCTCAGATTCTACAACTTCAGGTTTTGCGTTGGCAACAAACTTTTCGTTAGAAAGTTTTTTATCCACAGAAATTAAAAATCCTTTTAGATATTTTATTTCTTCTTCAGTTTTCGTTTTTTCTTCTCCTAAATCTAAGTTTTCACTCAAAGGAATTGAAACTTCTGTCGAACCAATCAAAAATGTAAAGCTTGGCTTATCTGTTTTTGTATCGAAGTGAATTTCTGAAACGTTGGCAAGTTTTCTGATAACAGATTCGTTCGCTAACTCTGAAGCATTAGTGTAAATTTCAGCTGCTTCTTTTGGTGAAATACCTTTTGTCTGGCGATAATTTCTAACTCCAGAAATGAATTCCTGAGCTGTTTCAAATTTCTTAATGATATCTTCATTAAATGCTTCTGCTTTCTTTTGCTGAGAAATCATTAAAGCATCTTCTATATTTCTTTCCGAAATAGTCTGCCACAGTTCCTCCGTCAAGAAAGGCATAAACGGATGAAGTAGCTTCATTAATTCTTCAAATAAATAAATCGTTTTTGTATAAACTTCTTTAGAAATACCTTCCCCATAATTAGGTTTGATTGCTTCCAGATACCAACCACAGAAATCATCTTTAACTAATTTTTGAAGTAAATTTAAAGCGTCAGAAATTCTAAATTTACTGAATTGATCGTTAACTTCAGCAATCGTTTTATTCAACTGATTTTCGAACCATTCTATTGTCTGAATTTCAGTTTGATTGGCTGGTTTATCTTCATGATTCCACATATTTATCAAACGGAAAGCATTCCAGATTTTTGTTCCAAAATTTCTTCCCAAATCACAAAGCGGCGAAGTGTAAATTGCTTCTTTACCTTCCTCCATTCTTTGTTTTACCTGCTTTTCAGTTAAAACATTTCCATCTTCATCAATCTGCTCAGAATCGAACTTCAAATCATTTCCGGCTGCAGAACTCATCATAATGCCTACTCTCACTGCATCAGCTCCGTAACGTTCGATCAAATCTAGCGGATCCGGTGAATTCCCAAGAGATTTAGACATTTTTCTGCCAATTTTATCTCTTACAATCCCAGTAAAATAAACATTTTTGAATGGAACTTCTTTTCTGTATTCCAATCCTGCCATGATCATTCTGGCAACCCAGAAGAAAATGATATCCGGACCTGTTACCAAATCTGAAGTTGGATAATAATAATTGATATCCTTATTTTCAGGATTATTCAAACCATCAAAAACCGACATTGGCCACAACCAAGATGAGAACCATGTATCAAGAGCGTCTTCGTCTTGTTTTAGGTTGTCGGTTGTTAGTTGATCGTTGCTTGTTTTTTGTTTTGCTAAAACTAAAGCTTCTTCGATATTTTCTGCAACTACGAAATCATTTTCGCCGTCACCATAATAGAAAGCAGGAATTTGCTGTCCCCACCAAAGCTGACGGGAGATATTCCAGTCGCGGATGTTTTCCATCCAATATTTGTAGGTATTTTTAAATTTTTCAGGATAGAATTTTACTTCATCATCCATTACGACATCCAAAGCTGGTTTTGCAATTTCAGACATCTTTAAAAACCACTGTACAGAAACTTTAGGCTCGATAACTGCACCTGTTCTTTCTGAAGTCCCTACTTTATTTACATAATCTTCTGCTTTCAACAAAAGATCTTTTTCTTCTAATTCTTTTGCGATTTGTTTTCTTACATCAAATCTATTTTTCCCGGCATAATGTTGTCCGTGATCATTTAAATTTCCGTCATCGTCTAAAGAATCAATCATTTGAAGATTGTGCTTTTTTCCGATTTCGTAATCATTAATGTCATGAGCCGGCGTAATTTTTAAAGCTCCAGTTCCGAATTCTATATCAACATATTCATCTTCAATGATCGGAACCACTCTGTTTACGATCGGTACAATTACTTTTTTACCTTTCAAATGAGCATATCTTTCATCATTAGGATTGATACAAACAGCAGTGTCCCCAAAAATAGTTTCAGGACGCGTTGTAGCAACCGAAAGAAACTCTTCTGTACCTTCGATCTTATATTTTAGGAAATATAATTTTCCGTTTTGTTCTTTAAAGATTACTTCTTCATCAGAAATATTGGTCTTCGCTTCCGGATCCCAGTTTACCATTCGGTAACCACGATAAATCAATCCTTTATTATATAGATCAACAAAAGATTTGATTACCTGACTCGAAAGTTTAGGTTCCATAGTAAAACTCGTTCTGTCCCAATCGCAAGAACAACCTAATTTTTTCAACTGCTCAAGGATGGTTCCTCCGTATTTATCGGTCCAATCCCATGCATGTTTTAAGAATTCTTCTCTTGTAATATCAGATTTATTAATTCCTTCAGATTTCAGTTTAGCAACAACTTTCGCTTCCGTAGCAATTGAAGCGTGATCTGTTCCCGGAACCCAACAAGCATTAAAGCCCTGCATTCTTGCACGACGAACCAAAACATCCTGAATGGTATTATTCAACATATGCCCCATGTGAAGAATCCCTGTGACGTTTGGTGGCGGAATTACAATCGTATAAGGTGGCTTCTCGTTGGGTTCTGAGTGGAAATATTTGTTTTCCAGCCAGTAATTGTACCATTTCTGTTCTGTTTCCTGTGGATTATACTTTTCTGAAATCTGCATAAATTCTGGTTTCTTTAACTTATAATTTGCAAAAATAGTTTAAAGTAAAAAAATGTAAGCATTAATTAAAATAATTTTTAACTTTGTTTCTCAAAATTTATCTAACAAACATATTAACATTCAAGAATATGAAAAATTTATTTGCAGGAATTGCATTATTCGGAACATTTGCATTAGCAACTGCACAGACAATTACATTCGACAGAACTACTTATGAATACGGTACAATTAAGCCAAATGCTGATGGTACACGATTCTTCACAGTAACAAATACAGGTGATAAGCCTTTGATTCTTTCAAACGTAAAGCCATCTTGTGGATGTACAACTCCTGAATTTAGCCAAGATCCAATTGCACCAGGTAAATCTGCTAAAATTAAAGTTGGATACAACACAGCTAGCCCTGGAGCATTCAACAAAATGATTGAAGTATTTTCTAATGACCCGGTAAACAGCAGAAGCGTAATCTACATTAAAGGTGATGTAAACGCAAATGCTCCAGAACCAAAGCCATTAACTGCTGCAGAACAAAAAGCAAAAGCAAAAGCTGACAAAAAAGCGGCTAAAATTGCAGCTAAAAAATAATTTTTACTCAAAAAAATTCTTAAACCGTTTCACTCGAGGCGGTTTTTTTGTTACATTTATGTTTGAATAGTTGATGGCTTTTAGATTTTGGTTGATGGAATCTACTAAACATAAAAAATTTAATTCTAAACTTTAAATATTTTAAAAACATGAATAATAATTTCTCAGACGATTTTTTAATTAAAGATAAATTTTCAATAAAAAAAACTTCAACAGAATATAAAGGAAAACTGACTAAAGAAGAAGGTGTACAAATATTAATTCAGGAAAAAGAAAAACTTCGTGAACTACAGGAAAAATTGTATGCCGATGGAAGTAAATCTCTTTTGGTTGTACTTCAGGCAATGGATGCAGCCGGAAAAGACAGTTTAATAGAGCATGTTTTTGGTGGAGTAAATCCGCAAGGGTGTAATGTGACAAGTTTTAAAACACCAAGCTCAAAAGAATATGCTCATGATTTTCTTTGGAGACATTATTTGGCTTTACCCCAAAAAGGAATGATTGGAATTTTCAACCGTTCTCATTATGAAAGTGTTTTGGTTTGTAAAGTGCATCCTGAATATAATTTAAGCGAGAAAACCTGGGATTCTGTAAAAGATTTCGATAAGAAATTCTGGGAAAACAGATATGAAAGTATAAGAAGTTTCGAAAAACATTTAGCCAATAACGGAACAACTATTGTCAAAATATTTCTTCACGTTTCAAAAGACGAACAAAAGAAAAGATTATTAGACAGAATCAACGAACAGGAAAAAAACTGGAAATTTTCTGCAGCCGATCTTCCTGAAAGAGCTTTATTTGATCAGTATATGGATTGTTATGAAACAGCAATTAATGAAACTTCAAAAGATGAAGCGCCTTGGTATGTAATTCCAGCTGATAACAAATGGTTTGCAAGACTTTCAGCAATACAGATTATCATTGATACTTTAGAAAAAATGGATTTGAAATTCCCACAACTTTCAAAAGAAGACAAAGCGGGTTTGGATGAGGCTAAAAAGCAGTTAGAAAACGAATAAGAGAGCCTAATAAGAAATAAACATTGCCACAAATGCACGAATCAATTTAAAGAAAAAATTCTGAAAAATATTCATGCATTCGTAGCAATTTTAACAAAAATCACGAGAAAATCTGTAAGCCGGATTTTGTATCCCGAAAAGTCGGGATGCCTGTTATTTATCTACGCTTTACATTGCTGCAAAACTTGAGCTGATTACCCCTCGGCTTTCAGGACGAGCAGCCCCTATTTTCATTACTGAAAAGAACCGATATACTTATCATTGCACCGCAAAGAGTTTACCTGGTTTCACTACAGCCGAACTGTACCTGCTTTCTGTTGCACTTGTCCTATCCTCACGGATGACGGATGTTATCCGCTTTACTGCTCTATGGTGTCCGGACTTTCCTACCCTTACCGAAATAAGAATCAACAAGCCGACTTTCTCGTGGCTGCAAAGATATGTAAAATGCGAATAGTAATTCACATTTTGTGAATGATGAACAGTCAATTCACTTCGTTGTCAATTTTTTGAAACTTTTTAATTAAATTAAAACATAAAATTTACAATTCACTTACGAAGTAAAATTCACAATTGACTAATAATTATTATCTTCGTGCCGTTATACATTTATTTTGATTTCTAAAGAAAAAGAGTTTGCGCAGCTTGTGAAAGATAATCAGGGATTGATTATTAAGGTTTCGCGTCTGTATACCAATTCTCTGGAAGACGAAGAAGATCTTTTTCAGGAAATTGTTTTACAGCTTTGGCGAAGCTATGATTCTTTTAAAGGAAATTCAAAAATTTCTACTTGGATGTATCGTGTTGCTCTCAACACGGCAATCACTCTTTTCAGAAAAAAAAGTAAAAGTTTACAAACCAATGAGCTCGACATCAATCACAGAGATTTTATTGAAGATGATGATGACAAACAGCAGCAAATTTCACTTCTTTACACCGTAATCAAGACTTTACCAAATGTAGAAAGAGCAATTGTGATGATGTATCTTGACGATTTGCCTTATAAAGATATTGCAGAAAATTTAGGTATTACCGAGGTAAATGCGCGCGTGAAAATGAACAGATTAAAGAAAATCCTTAAAGAAAAAATGGAAAAACATGCCTGAATTTGATTTAGACAGCTTTAAGAAAACTTGGCAGGAACAACCTGTTCAACCAAAATATGACAATAATGAGATTCTGAAAATGCTCAATAAAAAATCACGTAATTACATGAAATATATTTTCTGGATTAGCGTGGTCGAGTTTTTATTTTTCAGTGTTTTAGGTGTGTTTTATCTAATACAAAGTAACGAATCAGATAGCTTCCTGAATATTTTAGAGAAAATGGGGGTTCAAAAAGATAACCAACTTGTTACTAAACTCGATAATATTTATTTAATTATAAAAATTTTAAGTCTTGTTGTTACGGGATTTTTTGTACTTAAGTTTTACCAAAACTACCGTAAAATTAAAGTCGAAGAAGACCTTAAGTTATTTATCATAAGAATAATTACATTCAAGAAGACCGTAAATGCATTTATCTTAACTAATATCGGATTATTATTAATTCTAATAACTGCATTAATAGGATTTACCTTTTATATCTTAAATGCTCAACACATTGAACTCGACAGTTCATCTTTTACTGGATTTATTGTTGGAATTGTTGTAAGTACAATCTTGTGTGTCATTTTAATTTGGATTTACTATCGTCTAGTTTACGGAATTATCATGAGCAGGCTAGATAAAAATTTAAATCAGTTAAAAGAAATAGAATCTCATGAAAATTAAAAAATATTTAATAATATTTTAGATAAAAAAAGCATTTCAAATTTGAAATGCTTTTCTATTTTTAAAGTTCTTTTCTTAATCTTGCGACCGGAATATTAAGCTGTTCACGATATTTTGCAATCGTTCTTCGAGCAATATTGTAGCCTTGTTCTTTCAAAATAACTACTAAAGCATCATCAGTCAAAGGTTTTCTCTTATTTTCCTTACTTATTACTTCCTGAAGGTGATTTTTGATTTCTTTAGTCGAAACTTCTTCACCGTCGTCATTAGTTAAACTGTCAGAAAACAAATCTTTAAGATAAAGGATACCATTTGGTGTATCTGCATATTTACTTTTCACCACTCTTGAAATTGTCGAAATATCAAAACCGGTAATATCCGCAATATCTTTCAGAATCATCGGTTTTAGAGATTTTTCATCACCAGTAATAAAATAGTTATACTGAAATTTCACAATAGCAGTAATCGTCTGAAGCAAAGTGTTCTGCCGTTGATTAATAGCATCAATATACCATTTTGCAGCATCTAATTTTTGCTTAATAAATAAAGCAGCCTGTTTATGCTCGGATGATTTTTTATCGTGAGAATATGTTGTTAAAATATCTTTATATTCCTCAGAAACCCTCAAAGTTGGAGCATTTTTACTATTCAACATAGGAATAACCACCCCATCTTTTACCTGAATAACAAAATCCGGTATAATCTCCTGATTGATAGTAATTGTTTGAGTATCGAAGTTACCGCCAACTTTTGGAGATAATTTTGAAATTTCTTCTAAAGCATCTTTCAAATCTTCTTCCTCAATATCATATTTTTGAATGATCTTGTTGTAATGTTTATTGGTTAGAGCATCAAATTGAAATCTGAGAATATTTGCAGCCAAAGAAACTGCTTTATCAGAGCTCACTTTCTTTTCAATTTGAAGCAAGAGACACTCCTGTAAGCCTCTTGCTCCTACTCCTGAAGGATCTAGTTTTTGGATATAATTTTCAAGAATATCCTCTACTTTTTCTTTCGTTGTATAAATTCCTTGCGAGAAAGCCAAATCGTCTACAATTGCTTTAATTTCTCTTCTTAAATATCCGTCTGTATCTAAATTTCCTATAATATATTCAGCAATTTTTAGATCTTCTTCGTTGATATTTATAAGATTAATTTGCTCCATTAAATAGTCATACAACGACTGTCCTTCTGTAAGCAAACTTTCATTGTCGAAATCCTCATCGTCCGCTGAATAATTACTTGAAGCCGTCTTATAACTAGGCTCATCGTCGTATATATATTCATTGACATCAAAATCTGTTTCGATGCTTTCTGTACCCTCACTTTCATAGTTATCTTCTGAAGAAGAATATTCATCTTCTTTAGATTCATCTTTTGCTACTTCAAGTGCCGGATTTTCTTCAAGTTCCCTTTCAAGTTCCTCCTCAAACTCCAAAGTATGAAGCTGAATCAACTTCATCAGCTGAATTTGCTGTGGAGCAAGTTTCTGTCCTAATTTAAGTTGTAAATGTTGTTTTAGCATATTCTACTTTGTGTTTGTTAATGTAGCATCTACGAATTTAATAATTTTTTTTGACAAAAACATGTTTAGCACGATTTTTGTAGTAATAAATTTAGAAAGCCAATACATTTATGTTTTGGCTTATTTTGTTTAGTAAAATAATTACTGAATTAGACAAAATTAATAAAATTAAAATTTATTAAGGATTTTTAAGAGCATCATCCGGCTATCCTCTACTACTTCTCGCTCCACAGCTTTGCCATCTTCATTATCTATCAACCTTTCCGACTTCCTGATATGGGTTAACCCCCTTTTATTCGGGCCAGGGTTATAGGCATCCAATAGTAATATTTGTCTATCAACTAAAATTAGGATTTCTAAATCCATCTTTTTAGAATTCAATATTTACCATTTTTAAATGTAAAGCTCAAAAATCTCGATTTTAAATCAAATCAATAGTCAAGGTAAAACGTAACAAACACTCCGGAGGAGTGCAACCTTTGTAGAACATTAAAGCATTATTTTCATAAGCTCCGAAGGAGCAATACAACTAACAATTAATAATTAATAATCAACAAAGTTGCTTATTTATTATGCCAAGATAATCTTTCCAAACTTGAAATTCAAATTTCAAACTTCAAACTTCAAATCCTTGCTTATATATCAAAAAAAAACTCCTCGAGTCTTAAAGACTGAGGAGTTTGAAAAAAAACTGGCGGCGACCTACTCTC
>NZ_JAOVZW010000063.1 GCF_026460885.1 Chryseobacterium formosum | reverse complement strand
TCCTCCGCTCGGAGACCATGAGTATGTATAAGGAGCAGTTCCTCCCGTTACAACAATACTTGCTGTTCCATTTGTTCCTCCGTTACATGAAATATTCGTTTGAGAAGTCGTTGCACTCATTGCTGTTGGCTGAGTGATGGTAGCACTTACTGTTCCTGTACATCCGTTGGCATCAGTAATGGTTACTGTATAAGTTCCTGCTGCTAATCCTGTACGGTCTTCTGTAGTGATTCCGCCTCCC
>NZ_JAOVZW010000062.1 GCF_026460885.1 Chryseobacterium formosum | reverse complement strand
GCTATAGATTCAAATACATTTTTTATACTACAAAGGTCAAGCTCCTACGGAGCTTTACACATTAGAATAAAGCTTACTGATATATATTGAATCAAATAGAAAGTATTTTTTTTATAACTAATTCTAAAGTGAACTAAAACTTGAAATAAAGAATTTCATATTGACACAAATCTTGACTTTGAGATATTCGATGTAATATTATAAGTGTAGAATATAGAATCGCTGATCTTGAATTTAAATTACTAAATCCGTCACAAACACAATCCCATAGCCCCGATCGAAACGGCATCCTTTTGTGATGAGGAACGAA
>NZ_JAOVZW010000061.1 GCF_026460885.1 Chryseobacterium formosum | reverse complement strand
CAATGGAGAAAGCATGTGAAAGGAGAATCCAGAAAGAAAGAGGAAAGATTATCAGATCTGAAAATGAATAAGGATGGTTCGATTGTTTTGGCAGGAACAAGTGCCGAAGAACTCGGTAAGGAAAACTGGAAGATTGTAAAGCTTGGTGACAGCCAGATCGATCAATTGATCGAGAAGCAGGATATTAAGATTTACCCGAATCCGGTATCTGATTACTGTTATGTGGAAGTTGGCTTTGATTTTAAAGAGGCAGATATTATTTTGTATGATATGGGCGGAAGACAATTGCAAAGTTTGAAAACTAAGAATAAAGTAACAAAGATAAATACGCAGAAT
>NZ_JAOVZW010000060.1 GCF_026460885.1 Chryseobacterium formosum | reverse complement strand
CAATGGAGAAAGCATGTGAAAGGAGAATCCAGAAAGAAAGAGGAACGACTGTCTGATCTGAAAATGAATAAAGACGGCTCGATTGTTTTGGCAGGAACAAGTGCCGAGGAATTGGGGAAAGAAAACTGGAAGATTGTAAAGCTTGGTGACAGCCAAATCGATCAGCTGATTGAAAAACAAGACATGAAGATTTACCCGAATCCGGTATCAGATTACTGTTATGTGGAAATAGGGTTTGACTTTAAGGAAGCTGATATTACATTGTATGATATGGGAGGAAGACAGCTTCAGAGTTTGAAAACTAAGAATAAAGTAACAAAGATAAATACGCAGAAT
>NZ_JAOVZW010000006.1 GCF_026460885.1 Chryseobacterium formosum | reverse complement strand
TATTAAACCTGTTTAAACTTATTTAGATAAAAAAGTTCCGAGAAAAAAAGGAAATTAGTGTTGCAAAACAAAAACCTAAGATTCTGGAACTATCAAACAAATATAAAATAGAAAAGTGGATAATCCCCCACCTGAGCAAAGGAAAAAGAGGCTTTCCCAGCCGATTTAATGTATTGGATGTATTTTTATTGATCATAAAACGTTTAAAAACAGGCTGTCAATGGAGAGAATTAAGTCTTAAAGAATATTTTTTGAAGGAGAAAGTAAGCTGGCAAAGTATCTACTATTATTTCAATAAATGGAGCAAGGATGGTAGTTTTAAAAAGGTTTGGATTCATCTTCTTATTAAAAAATAAAAGATTGCTTGATATGTCTAGTGTTCAACTGGATGGTAGTCATACCAGAAGCAGAACAGGAGGAGAATCTGTAGGCTATCAGGGCAGAAAGCACTGTAGAACGAGTAATATTATTTTCCTTTGTGATAATCAGGGACAAATGATTTCAATGGGAAAACCCATGAGTGGAGAACATCATGATCTTTATACTATTGAAGATACTTTGGAAGATATTTTAGATCTTCTTGAGCAAAGCACAATAGATTATAAAGGATTATTTCTTAACGCTGATGCAGGTTTTGACAGTAAAAAGTGTAGAAATTTTTTAGAAAAAAAGGAAATAATAGCCAATATAAAATCAAATCCACGGAATCGAAATGTAGAAACAGAAGATTATTTTGATGAAAAATTATATAAAAGAAGATTTAAAATAGAGAAAGCAAATGCTTGGTTAGATAGTTTCAAAGCTTTATTGGTGAGATTTGAAACATTAAATATCACTTGGATAAATCTACATTATTTAGCTTTCTCAATTTTATTCCTTAGAAAAATAAAAGTTTAAACAGGTTTATTATTTAATTAATTATCTTGGAAAAGCGGTTAAAATAAAATATGCACTAATGCCTCTTTTCTTAAGTACTATGCGAGCATTAGTCATATCTGTCATTCTTCTATTTTTTTGCATAATACCCTTCCAATAACATCTGAACCTGTATATTCTAATACTAAGTTACTTGTAGCACTTTTGTCACGCAACCATGTATTGATAACTGTTCTATTACTATTTATTGTGCTAGAAATAACAGATTCAGCAACAATATCGTTAGTAAATGAACTAGCTCCTGTAATACGCTCATTACCAACCAATCTTCTCATCAAATCAATATCTGATTTTCCTGAATGTCTTGATAAAGTATGACCTAAATTAGAACCTTCGTGGTAATTTAACCAACTTTCCTCTGCTTTTACGACAAATTCAATCAAATCCGTCGCACGATTTCCACCAGTAGAAAAATCCATTCTAGCTTCCTTGCTACTGTAGGCCATTACCCTAAACGTCCTATCCCAATAATTTTCTCCTTTGTGATATATAAGCCGCATCTCCTTTTTTCATTCCTGCTACATAAGTCCACTTTCCATCTTTCAACCCCCAACCTTTAGGACCTTTGCCCCCGACTCTCTCTCCCATCATCCCTGTAGGATCTGCAAAGTTAACGGGATCATTCCAAACATACGCATAAGGAGAGTTGGTAATTTCTTCTAACGGATCTTCAGATAACCAGAAACTGCGTTTTGGATCGTAATATCTAGCTCCATAATAGTAATAACCTGTTGATGCATCAAATTCTTTTGCATTATATTTATTAGGATTGTCATAATCCATATTGGTATTTTCCATGAGCATTTCGCCATAAGGCATGTTCA
>NZ_JAOVZW010000059.1 GCF_026460885.1 Chryseobacterium formosum | reverse complement strand
CCACCGAGTAAAACTCCTTTTAAGTTTCTGTTGTCTCCTGTACTGATGACATTCATTCCCATCAGGATATCTCTGTTCTTAAAATTGTAGGATTTCTGCCACAGTTCTTCGCCTTTAGTGTTAAGTGAGATCAGCCATACATCAGTTCCTTCTTCAATTCCTACCGTTTTGTTGCCTGATCTTTCCGATCTCGATTCACCACCGATAATATATCCTGATGATGTAAAAGCCATTGTTCTCAAATGGTCATCTGCTTTTCCTCCGAAATTCTTTTCCCATTCCACTTTTCCCTCCTTGTTGAGCTTTACGATCCAGTAATCTCCTTCGCCGTAGTTTTCAGTCGTTTTTGCAATAAATTGTGTTTTTACAGGATTGGTTTTATCATCATTGGATACTGTTTTATTCCCTGTTGCCAAGCCGCTTCTGGAATATATTCCCAGTAAAGCACCTCCATCCGGAGTAGGAATTATTTTTTCCACTTCATCAAGTCCTTTTCCTCCCAAAACAAGTTCAGAAAGAACTTTCCCGTTTTTATCGAGCGTAGTCACCATGGCATCTTTAGAGCCAAAACCATTTGGAGCATTCTGAACATTTCCTGCCACCATAAAGCCTAAACCTACGGTCTGAATTACGGATCTTGCTTCTTCATCCTGAGA
>NZ_JAOVZW010000058.1 GCF_026460885.1 Chryseobacterium formosum | reverse complement strand
TTTCCAATCTTAGTTTCGTTGATGGCTGTTTGCCAAGCGCTCATTGCCTGCTGAGTATTCCAATCTCCCTGAGCTCCCATAAACCCGCTGTACATGACAGCACTATTAAAAGCATTTCGTTCAAATTCACCATTCAAACCGGCTTTGCCCCACATCACAACTTCAGGAATTAGCTGTTCAGGAAGCCCATCGCCGCCGCCACCGCCGCCTTGTCCCATTGGAGAAAGACCGACACTCATCATAAGTAAACCTGTTGCTCCTGAACCCCAACTTATATTGTGACCGTCATAATCCATAGAGTTTCCTCCGCTACTGGTAAAGCCCATTCCGGTATTGTACCATGTTGTTCCTGATGCAGAGTTCCAAATATTGTTCATAAATGACTCCGACAACATTCCGGTAGGATCGTTGTACATCAACGGGTTGTTGTTGGCGTAATGATAAGGCGATAAATGCGGTGTTACTTCCGCCATTGGATCTATTACTCCCCATCTTCCAAGATCAGGCATGTAAAATCTCGCTCCGTAGTCATACATTCCGATTTCCTCCTGCAACTCTTTCCCGTTGTATTCATATTTGTAGCCTCCTGAACCATTACCCGGAATATTATGCTTTAATCCAAATGCATAATAATCGTTTTGCTGTACAATGACCGCTGTGTTTCCTTCTCTTGTAAAACTTACTCTTACGTTACCTAAATGATCATT
>NZ_JAOVZW010000057.1 GCF_026460885.1 Chryseobacterium formosum | reverse complement strand
AGTAGGAACCCTAAAATCTGTTGCCTGGTTCATATTGGGATCACGTGACGAAACATAACCTGTCAATTTTAAATCCCAATGTAGCTTTTCAACCCCATTAATGTTTGAATAGGTCAATACTGCCTTACAACTCATTTTCGGTCGTTCAGGATCATTAAAATATATACTTACTTTATTTGTATTTCCTTCCCAAAGCTGTGCACCTGTTAACTTCGAATCTAAAAGAGCATAATTATTTGTGTCAACTATAGTTACTCCATTTTCTATAAATTTATAACTTCCATTAAGCTCATCGACATAATAATTTATGAGTTTAACCATTTCTGATTTATGTAAAATTATTGTAAATACTTTCCCATTTTGACTATAAACCCATGTTCCTGAAAACTTGTTTAGGATGTCGTTTGTATCTTTTAGATAAGAGTTTTGCGGTTTATCAATAGGGCTTTGTCCCAAAGTATAAACAGGAGACTGCGCTTGGCAATTTACAATCAGTGTTAATAATAATATTGCTAAATATGATTTCATAATTTTATTTTTTTATTTACAAAGGATTTCATCGACTAAATTTGTAGTTGGATTATAAGTCATCTTACTCCAATTGGTTAAACCACTATTTGCTTTATATAAACTAAGTCCATAGCTCGGTAAAACTTTTGCTACCTGCTTAATAATGTCATTATAAGTAACATTTGCTTTTTCATCGAGATCCCCATTAAACTCTTTTTTTAATTTATCCCGATTTGTCATCATTTCCCCTCCCATATTATAAAACAGTGTAGTATTTTCGATTACTAATGCAAAAACACCTTCTTTACTGATGACCATTATGGTCAGTTTATCCAAAGGTTTATTATTGGTTTTACGGTAAAAA
>NZ_JAOVZW010000056.1 GCF_026460885.1 Chryseobacterium formosum | reverse complement strand
CTGGCTTCATACTCAAAATGTAAGGTCATTTTGGGTATTGGTAAAATTCTTTATGTATAATGATGCTTGTTTCATACACATATTTTCAGGTGAAAACATAAATCTTTTTTCTCCTGAAAAACTATCAAATATACCTCTAAATTCGGTGTCTTGATAATTGAAATTTGTTATACGATCAACTTCTACAATACCATTAGAGTTGACAATTTTTCTCTCTCCTAATATCATATCCACAAAAAGAGGATAATTATCATCTTCGTAATGATATTTTACTTTTTTGAATTCAATATAAAGTGTTTTACCATTCCAATTCCCTTTCCATAATCCTACATATTTATCAAGCTCATTATTCAAATCTTTTACATAAGCATTGGGAGGTAAATCACTCATTTTTGCATTTAATGGATAAATTTGTGATTTGCAAGAGGTTGCTACAATCAGCAGCAAAACTAATAGTATAGATTTCATAATTGTTTTTTTTTATTTTGGACATTCTTTGGTTTTGTGATTGCCATTTTCTAAATAGATTTCTGTATTTCCGGTACTTTCTACCTTGAAAAGCTTCATTCCCGGCATCGGCATGTACTTTTGGGTAAATTTAAGAAATTGTGTTTCAATTTTTTCCATATAATCAGGATTACTATCATTTCCTGCTTCACGCATAAATTGGAGATAATCACTATTTAATTTTTTCCATTGAGCTTGTGTATAATTAGGATAAGGATCAATGCTTGTTCCGTCAAAAGACATCAGATAAGTGCCACGATAGGTGACTACAGAGATTGTGAGTTCTTTCAAATTGATTCTTGGCATATTATTAGGGTTGCTGTTGTGAGCAATAGCCCCTGAAATCCACAGATTCAATGCCACCAAATCATCGGGCGAAAAAATAGGGTATTGGTTATTATAATGAGAATGAACGATTGCAAAAGTATAATTGGTAGGGCTAAAATTTAAAACATTAGTACCATGATGATTCTCTATGATCTGATCCTGTGTCCCATTCTGCCCGCTGTTAGGTACCGGGTAGCTTAGTTTGTATCCTACTTCATGGTCGAGATGCCCTTTTCCTTTTAATGTAAAGAGGCTGTCTTTATTAAAAAAACAACCTCTTCATATTTACTGT
>NZ_JAOVZW010000055.1 GCF_026460885.1 Chryseobacterium formosum | reverse complement strand
CGGTAATTTGCATCCGCACACGGTATCGGGTAAGAATAGTATTCCCGGTGTACAGGATGTTTTTTGCAGAAGGATAAACCTCTTTTCAGAGGTTTTTATTTTTACTGTCTCATTAGTAATATCTCCTGTTGTTCAGGGAAAGTTTGCGAGAAAGTACTTGGGCATTCACCAACCACAATATCATTATTTGACCAGTACATAATTTTCATCTGATTGGGAATACCTGAAGTTATTCCTAGTGATACTGTTCCATGATTTATACAGCCGCTCGGTACTAGTCCTGCAAAAATCATTCTATACCCTTGCAAATCAGAGGTAAGTCCTAATCCTGAAAAGTGCGTTTTTGCATCATCCTGTTCGTTAAAATTATCGAAAATAATGACAGGTATATTTCCTGTTGTTGTTATTCTTAGTCTGCCTGTTAGTTCATCTTTTTTCATTCCCATATCATTATACAAACTTTTATTAAATTTCATCTCGTAAACTCTGCCATTATATGTACCTTTCCATATACCAACATATTTATTTAAAGTATTGTTGATATCTTTTACATAATTGTAATTCACAGAACAGTTTGGATTATCTCGACATTGTGCAGCATCTTCTAAAGATACAACTTGAGAATTACAAGAAATGGCTAAAAAAGCCAGAAATAGCGTTATTATATTTTTCATAATCAAATATTTAGTTTGGGCAAGTGTTTTCTACAGTATCTGTTTTATCAACATTAAGTTTTATTTCCGTTGTCGTTCCATCAGAATTCATCCTGTACAAAGTTATACCATATAAAAGCATTTTTTCCTGAATATATTTTAAAAATCTTAATTCAAGCTGTTTTGGTTTATTAATATAATCTTCCATAAGTTTACCAAAAGGCTCGTTATAACTTTTAACTTGCTCGTCAGTAAAAGTTTTTATCTGAAACTTATTTCCTGTAAATCTTAATTGGTAATTGCCTATACTACTCACCATTAATCCATATACGTCACTTAGAGATTCTCCTTTAGTTTGGGCATTTTGCACCAAATCCATAAGATAAGATGCATCAGCAGGGGAAAACATTTTTATACCTTTATTATTACTATTAGGTATATCATTGATATGCGTATGCATGTAAGCTTTTATATAAGTATGACTTACGACTTCCGGTAAACTAAGAGTATTTGCCGTACTGGTGGCACTTGCATTAGCTTGATATTCATAGCTTCCTCCCCATTTTTGGATATAGCCTGTTTCTTTTTCAAGTCCTTTTTTTCCTTCAAGATCAGTTAGTTTATTATTAAAATCTACATCTGCTCTTTGAATTTTTATTTTCTCGCATGGAGTCTTTTGGTTCGGTCTTATATT
>NZ_JAOVZW010000054.1 GCF_026460885.1 Chryseobacterium formosum | reverse complement strand
TGTTTGGAATGATCCCGTTAACTTTGCAGATCCTACAGGGATGATATAACGAAAGATAATTATCAAAAACTTGGGTATGATGGTTATTCGGATGGCAAAACCAATAATGTATACAAATCAGACACAGGATCCTTTGTCACATTACGTGAAAATGGAAATTGGTCAAAAGATTTACAATCACAACCATTTCTTACATTACCTCCTGCGCAAGCATGGCCTGATATATATAAAAATGCAGGAACAGAAGCTTCAACTATAAGTTCTCCTAGTCCTGCTCGTGGAAAAAGCAAATTTGATTATGTAATGGTCGATGCTAATCCACTTATGAGAGGGATATCTAAAAGAATTTGTATTCCATGTGGTACTATTGCTGGCATAATTGAATTTGCTACAGAAATACAACGATTAACCAATAATAGTAATATTCATAATGCAACAATAAATTCGAGGCACTATTTAGACTCAAATTCTATAGCAAAAGGAAAAACAATGCCATCCACAGTTGCTCCCAAGGAGTTGTTAGCAGTCGATTTGGCAGCATATAATTCCGGAGCATATACAATATCAGGAAATAATATTATAATAAATAATAGAATATATGGTGTTAAGAATGAGGGTAATACATTATTTCCAAGAAGTGGAGGTGCTCCAGAGTTTATTGATTTAACACAAGGACAAATTAAAGCTATCCAATTAATGAAAAAAGTACCTGCAGAAAGATTAAATCAAGTATTAAAAGGTGCAGGTATTTCCTCACGAGATATTAATTTTGCAAAAGATTTTATAAAAAAATACTAAAGAAATGAATAATTATATTTGTTATTTAAAAGGTGTAAAACAAGATAAGCTCATAATTAATTTACTTGCCAAAATATTTCGATGTAATAAAGAAACTATTACGGATTTATTAGAAAATGAAACGACACAAATTAAATTTGAGAATAGAGTATTAGATAATGTCTCAGAATTTCAGACGGAGCTAAATGTTTATATTGATGGTGATATCAAGACTGTTTTTCTAAATAATCTTTTATTTGGTATTGAAATTTCAAAACATTTAGGTGAAGAAGTTATTGTAAATAGTAATTTTAATGATCCTTATCAATGGATTTTAATTAAAAATGATTTATTTTTTTTAGTCGATGAAATTGATAATGACACGTATGGTATTTCTATAAAAGAATCCAGCAAGACAAAAATGTCTTATAAAGATTTAATACGCGATAGTAGTTGATTTATCGTTTTTAAGTCAAATAATTAATGTTTGTTATAGTGATTATTATTCCTTTACTGCCACATGAATCCTTTCGTGTGGTAGTTTGTATAGACTCAGTTTTTGGCAGATGAATGTATGGTTGGCTATACTCCTCCAGAAATTCTTGAATATGAAATGTACTGGATTCATCCTGACCATTTCAGTGGAGCTTCTATATTGGTAAGCAGCACAGGG
>NZ_JAOVZW010000053.1 GCF_026460885.1 Chryseobacterium formosum | reverse complement strand
TGTATAAGGAGCAGTTCCTCCTGTCACAACAATACTTGCTGTTCCGTTAGTTCCTCCGTTACATGAAATATTTGTTTGAGAAGTCGTTGCACCCATTGCACTTGGCTGAGTTACAGTAGCACTTACTGTTCCTGTACATCCGTTGGCATCAGTAATGGTTACCGTGTAAGTTCCTGCTGCTAATCCTGTGCGGTCTTCTGTAGTGATTCCGCCTCCCCAGTTGAAAGTATAAGGTGCTGTTCCTCCTGTTGGAGTTAAGTTAATGGCTCCTGTTGAACCTCCGTTACATGCAATGTTTGTAACCACTGTTGTTCCTGAAACTGCTGTTGCAGGTTGGGTAATTGTTACCGTTCTTGTGATGGTACATGCATTGGCATCTGTTACCGTAACCGTGTAAGTTCCCGCTGCTAAACCTGAAACTGTTGCTGCAGTTCCTCCGCTCGGAGACCATGAGTATGTATAAGGAGCAGTTCCTCCTGTCACAACAATACTTGCTGTTCCGTTAGTTCCTCCGTTACATGAAATATTTGTTTGAGAAGTCGTTGCACCCATTGCACTTGGCTGAGTTACAGTAGCACTTACTGTTCCTGTACATCCGTTGGCATCAGTAATGGTTACCGTGTAAGTTCCTGCTGCTAAACCTGTACGATCTTCTGTAGTGATTCCTCCTCCCCAGTTGAAAGTATAAGGAGCTGTTCCTCCCGTTGGAGTTAAGTTAATGGCTCCTGTTGAACCTCCGTTACATGCAATGTTTGTAACCACTGTTGTTCCTGAAACTGCTGTTGCAGGTTGGGTAATTGTTACCGTTCTTGTGATGGTACATGCATTGGCATCTGTTACCGTAACCGTGTAAGTTCCCGCTGCTAATCCTGAAGCTGTTGCTGCAGTTCCTCCGCTCGGTGACCATGAGTATGTATAAGGAGCAGTTCCTCCTGTCACAACAATACTTGCTGTCCCATTTGTTCCTCCGTTACATGAAATATTCGTTTGAGAAATCGTTGCACTCATTGCTGTTGGCTGAGTGATGGTAGCACTTACTGTTCCTGTACATCCGTTGGCATCAGTAATGGTTACCGTGTAAGTTCCAGCTGCTAATCCTGTACGGTCTTCTGTGGTGATTCCTCCTCCCCAATTGAAAGTATAAGGTGCTGTTCCACCTGTTGGAGTTAAGTTAATGGCTCCTGTTGAACCTCCGTTACATGCAATATTTGTAACTACTGTTGTTCCTGAAATTGCTGATGCAGGTTGAGTTACAGTTGCACTTACTGTTCCTGTACATCCGTTAGCATCAGTAATGGTTACCGTGTAAGTTCCTGCTGCTAAACCTGTACGCTCTTCTGTTGTGATTCCTCCTCCCCAATTGAAAGTATAAGGTGCTGTTCCACCTGTTGGAGTTAAGTTAATGGCTCCTGTTGAACCTCCGTTACATGCAATATTTGTAACTACTGTTGTTCCTGAAATTGCTGATGCAGGTTGAGTTACAGTTGCACTTACTGTTCCTGTACATCCGTT
>NZ_JAOVZW010000052.1 GCF_026460885.1 Chryseobacterium formosum | reverse complement strand
AGTAGGAACCCTAAAATCTGTTGCCTGGTTCATATTGGGATCACGGGAAGATGGTAATCCTACTAACCTCAAATTCCAATGCAATTTTTCGATCCCATTAATGTTAGAATAAGTTAAATCTACTTCACATGACATTTTTGGTCTTTCAGGATCATCAAAAAACAAAGTCACTTTATTTGAATCTGCTTCCCATAATTGAGCTCCGGTTAATTTAGAATTTAAAAGAGGAAAATTACTGGTATCTACTATAGTAATTCCATTATTTATGTACTTATATTTTCCTTTTAATAAATCTTTGTAATAGTCTACTATAAAAACCATTTCGACTTTCTGTAGAGCTAATGTAAAAACCTTCCCATTTTCGCTATGTGTCCAAGTTCCAACAAATTTATTTAAGATATTGTTTGTATATTTTATATAAGAATTTTGTGGTATATCAATAGGACTTTGTTCTAATATATATATAGGTGACTGTGCTTTACAATTCACTATCATTGTTAATATCAATATGGCTAAATATTTTTTCATAATTGTATTTTTAAATC
>NZ_JAOVZW010000051.1 GCF_026460885.1 Chryseobacterium formosum | reverse complement strand
TAGGTGACTGTGCTTTACAATTCACTATCATTGTTAATATCAATATGGCTAAATATTTTTTCATAATTGTATTTTTAAATCAAGAGGCTGTCTTTATTAAAAAAACAACCTCTTCATATTTACTGTTTTATCAATTCTACATTAGTAGGAACCCTAAAATCTGTTGCCTGATTCATATTTGGATCACGCGAAGATGGTAAGCCTCTCAACTTCAAATCCCAATGCAGTTTCTCAATCCCATTAGTATTTGAATAGGTTAAAGTAACTTCACATGACATTTTTGGTCTTTCAGGATCATAAAAAAATAAAGTTACTTTATTTGGATTCCCTTCCCATAATCTAGCACCTGTTAATTTTGATTTCGTAATAGGAAAATTATTTGTATCAACTATAACAATTCCATTATTAGTGTATTTATATTTTCCCTTTAATAAATCTTTATAATATTCTTGTAAATCCGTTTTCTCTTTACTGAGATTAACGGTGAAGTTTTTTAAATTATCTTGATACATCCAATTGCCTTGGAATTTATTTAAAACATTATTAATGTCTTTTATGTAAGCACCATTAGGAATATTATAAGGTATGTTATCGCTTTCAATATCATAAATAATAGATTGTGCATTGCAAGAAAACATAAAAGAAAATAGTATTATTGTTATATAATTTTTCATTATTTTAAATTTTTATTTATTAATTACAAGGTATTTCATCGACTAAATTTGTAGTTGGATTATAAGTCATCTTACTCCAATTGGTTAAACCACTATTTGCTTTATATAAACTAATTCCATAGCTCGGTAAAACTTTTGCTACCTGCTTAATAATATCATTATAAGTTACATTTGCTTTTTTCTTAAGATTTCCGTAATATTTTTGTTCAATATCCTCTCTATTTGTCATCATTTCGCCACCCATATTGTAAAAAAGTGTAGAATTATCAATCACTAATGCAAAAACACCTTCTTTACTGATGACCATAATGGTCAGTTTATCCAAAGGTTTATTATTGGTTTTACGGTAAAAA
>NZ_JAOVZW010000050.1 GCF_026460885.1 Chryseobacterium formosum | reverse complement strand
TGATAACGAATATTTTGAATGGTTTCAAACCATCCAGTTGAATACAGTAGAAAGAAGATCAATTACTATTTCACTTTTAGACGAAAACGGCGAGCCTGCAGTAACATGGAAAGTGAAAAATGCATTCCCTCTTAAGATGAATGCAACAGACCTGAAAGCAGAAGGTAATGAGGTTGCTATCGAAACTTTAGAAATTGCACACGAAGGTTTAACTATTGAAAATAACTAATTATTAACTAAAAATTAAAAAAAATGAATTACAAAACACCTGGAGTTTACGTAGAGGAAATTGCAAAATTCCCACCATCTGTAGCACAAGTAGAAACGGCTATTCCTGCTTTTATTGGATATACTGAAAAAGGGCCAAAAAATGAGCCAACAAGAATCTCTTCTATGTTGGAGTACGAAGCACTTTTTGGAAAAGCAAAAAATGAAACGTTTTCACTTAATGAAGTTCCAGCGACTACAACTCCTACAGTTAAACCTAGAACTGTTACTGCAGAATTAGACACACCTAATCCTTTCAAAATGTATTATGCGATGCAAATGTATTTTGCAAATGGTGGTGGATCATGTTATATCGTTTCTGCAGGAACAGCAGCAGGATATCCAGCTTCAGTAGCGAAAGTTGATTTGGAAAAAGGTCTTAATACTTTAGAAAAAGAAGACGAGCCAACTCTTATTGTTTTCCCGGATGCTGAAGGTTTAGCTTCAGAAAATGAAGCTTATCAATTGTATAATTCAGCCTTAGATCAGGCAGAATTAATGAAAGACAGATTCATTATTATGGACGTTCTTGGAAGTGTTTCTGCATTCAGAACTGCAGGTCCTAGTTCTGGTCCAAGCGGTGAGCGTCTAAAATATGGAGCTGCTTATTATCCAAAATTAGAAACAGTTTTAACTTATAGCTATGACCCGGAGGTTGTTGAGGTTTCAGGTGAAACTTTAGAGCATTGGAAAACTAATGACTCAGAATTGTACAACTTAGCTAAAGCAGCTATCGAGTCTATTAAAGTTGTTATTGCTCCATCATCTTCAATGGCAGGAGTTTATGCCAAAGTTGACAGCACTTCAGGAGTATTCAAGGCACCGGCTAATGTTGGACTTAATTATGTTGTAGCACCAACAGAAAAAATTTCTCACGAAGATCAAGAAATTCTTAACGTACATCCAGAAGCTGGAAAATCAATCAACGCAATCAGAACTTTTACAGGAAAAGGAACATTAGTTTGGGGAGCAAGAACACTGGATGGAAACAGCAACGAATGGAGATATATCTCAGTACGTCGTTTCTTCAATATGGTGGAAGAGTCTGTAAAAAAAGCTACAGAACGTTTCGTTTTCGAACCTAATACAGCCAATACATGGATTCGTGTACAAACGATGATTGAGAATTTCCTTAACCAACAATGGCAAGACGGCGCATTGGCAGGAAGCAAGCCGGAAGAAGCTTATTACGTAAGTGTTGGTTTGAATAAAACAATGTCTGCTCAGGATATTTTAGAAGGAAGAATGGTCATTGAAATCGGGATGGCCGCAGTACGTCCTGCTGAATTTATTGTGCTTCGCTTTTCACACAAACTACAGGAAGCATAAAATAATTTAAACTAAATAACAAAAAATATAAATAAAATTATGAGTACATATCCATTAGTAAAGTTTGCCTTTGAAGTAGA
>NZ_JAOVZW010000005.1 GCF_026460885.1 Chryseobacterium formosum | reverse complement strand
TCTCAATTTTATTCCTTAGAAAAATAAAAGTTTAAACAGGTTTATTTATAATTTTTTACATACTCTTCTAATTCGGGATTATTTTTCCACCCACCAGATTCAGTCATAGAAATAATAATCATCTTTTTGAAATCTTCCCATTCAGCTGTCCCTCCTCTCACTACAGCACCTTCCCATGGACTTTTGTCACTAGGAAGTACATATTCGATAATAAACTCATTATAGTATTTAGATTTATAACCAACAATTGAAACATAATAGTCATCGCTTTTATCACTATTAAATAAAAGCAAGTGATCATGTGACGTTAATCCATAAACAATAGTATTTTCAAAACTTAGATTTAAAAAATCAAGTACTTCTAACATTGGTGTTCCAACATCTCCGAACGCATCTTCAGGTTTAGGTATAAATTCTTTATAAAAATCTTCAAGTGTTTGTCTTTTTTGTTCTGAACGTCTTATGATTGGCATGTTATCAATTTTAATACAAATTAAATAAAAAACTCGCTCCAAAGAACGAGTTTTAAGTATAATTATTTTTTCAAACATTTCTCCAAAAACTGATCTTGTTCCCAAAGCAAATGAAGAATATTTTCTTTTGCGGCATAACCGTGAGATTCTTTGGGAAGAAGCACCATTCTCACCGGAGCACCAAGATTTTTCAAAGCCTGGAAATATCTTTCGGTCTGTAAAGTAAATGTTCCCGGATTGTTGTCTGCATCACCATGAACAAGCAACATCGGCGTTTTCATTTTATCTGCATTCATAAAAGGAGACATCGTATTATAAATTTCCGGAACATCCCAATAATTTCTTTGTTCACTTTGGAAACCAAAAGGTGTCAAAGTTCTGTTATACGCTCCACTTCTCGCAATTCCACAAGCATAATCTTTGGAGTGTGTCAAAAGGTTTGCCGTCATAAATGCACCATAAGAATGTCCTCCAACTGCAACTTTTTTTCGGTCGATATATCCTAATTGGTCTACTGCATCAATGGCTGCTTTTCCATTGTCAACCAATTGTGGAATGAAAGTGTCATTTGGTTCTGTTTTTCCTTCACCGATAATCGGGAACGCTGCATCATCCAATACGGCATAACCTTTCGTAGTCCAATATACAAACGAACCGTAATATGGGAACGTAAAATCGTTCGGATTCTGAGTATTCTGTCCTGCTGTGTTTTTGTCTTTATATTCTGTAGGATATGCCCAAATTAACAACGGAAGTTTTTCTTTTTTTGCTTTTCTGTCATAATTTGCAGGTAAATAAAGAGTTCCCGTTAAAGTTACTCCGTCATTTCTTTTGTAGGTAATTACTTCTTTATAAACATCTTTGATACTTTCAAACGGATTGGCAAAATTCGTAACAGGCTCAGATTTATTAGATTTAATATTTTTCTTATAGTAATTTGGATACTGACTTGCCGACTGCTGAATTGTTAACACCTCTCCTTTTTTAGCATCAAGAATATCGATGATTTCTTCTTTTGCTCCTTTAAGATTTGATGTGTAGAGTCTTTTCTTTTTTAAAGATTTCATATCCATTTCATCTATGAAAGGATGTTGTCCTTCTTTTGTAAATCCGGCTCCGATTAGATATGATTTTTCACCTTTCATGTCGATAACATATCTTCCGAACTCATTTTTAGTTGTGTTGAAATTTCCCGGATCATTGTAAACATCCTGATAATTTCTGTCTTCAATTACCTGAGATTTACCATCATTTAAATCAACCAGATAAGATTTTGTATTTCTGGTATCGTACCAACCTTCAGAAACAATTGCGTAGTGATTATTTGTCCAACTTGTTCCTTCATATCTCTGTTTTGTTTTAAAGAAAGATTTTGGCTGTTCATTAAACGGAGCATTCCATGTGAAAATTTCATCTCTGAAATCAACGGTTTTAGACTGATCTCCACCATCCAAAGCTTCAGCAAAAACCAAAGTTGCTGGTTGATCTGCTCTCCACGTCATATCTCTTTTTCCGATTCTAACCGATGAAAAACCTTTCGGCATAATCTCGGTAAGCGGAACTTCATTTACCACCTTTACTTCTACTCCTTTGGCATCATACACTTTTGCAGTCGAAGGAAATCTGCTCAAAGGAACGATGTAAGAAAACGGTTTTTTAATTGTCGTTGCCATTAAGTAATTTCCATCGGGAGAATAACTCAGACCTGCATAAATATCTTTATCCTTGAATTTTTTAAGATTACCATTCAAATCTACATGAAACAATTCTGAGTTGGTAAGCGTTTCAAAATTCTTCTCATCCTGCGGATTTTTAAGCAAATCCTGATACGTTCTGTTTTGCGAAACTTTTCCGTCTGCCGTAGAAACAATCGGACCAGTTGGAAGATCTTTTGAAGAATCGATGAGCTGCCCTCTATTTTCGGGCAAAACTTTAATTAAAAAGCTCTGAGAATCTTTCATCCAAGTATATGGATTTCCCAAATTGGCATTCAGATTATCTTTAGTAATTTTTTTAGCCGTTGCTGTTTCTAAATCAATTACCCAAAGTTCAACACCTTTATCGGTTGTATTGGTGAAAGCTAATTTCTTTTCGTCCGGTGAAAATGATGTATTAGTAATTTTAGGGTTTACAGGTAAATTTTTAACCTGAATTTCCGTTTTATCATTCATCTTACGAACTTTCAAATTGTTGGAATACGTAATTGAACTCGAAATATTCGTCACCGGATTGATTCTTAAGCCTCCCAACTTCATTTCCTGCTGATTGAGATCATCCAAAGTTTTGTAAGTCGGACGGTAAGTAAAAATTACCCAATCTTTTTTCGAATTGGTCAAAACACTTGGTGGTCTGTCATAATCTGCCAATTTAAGAATTTCAGCAGATGGTTTTTGATACGTAATATTTTCCTGAGCTTCATAAAAATTGAGAAACGCAAGGAGACAGATGGTTAACTTGATCTTCATTTTCTTTTTGATTTTTCACGAATTTAATGAAAAGTAATTAATTCGATGCTTTATCTTAACTCTTAATTTTAACGCAAAGAGCGCAAAAATTTTTTAAATATTGTTATTCATATTTTTTCGTTCGCAAAGGCGTTTGACTACGTCGAATCTTCGATTTCACTCAGCAAAGACCAAAAATATATTTTTAAATAATACATGATAAATAATTTATTTTAAACTCTTACTCAGGATTTCAGAAACTCTTTCGATTTCCTCTGAGGTGTTGAAATAATGGGGTGAAAGTCGTACTGCTCCGTCAACTTTTTTATCGGTAAAATCAATCAATGCAGAATGTTTGTAGCTTGCCGAAAAGAAAACATTATTTTCTCTCAAAACGTTTTGAATATTTTCCAAATCATTATCCGGTCCGCAAAAAGTGACGATAGCGCTTAAATTTTGCCCAATATCTAAAACTTTGAAACCACTTTCTGCAAGATTTGTTCTAAGTATTTCAGCTAAATTTCTGTTGTAATTTTCAATTTGACTTAAACCAATATTGTTGGCATATTTTACAGCTTCCATCATTCCTAAAACGGCAGCATAAGAAACTTCCCAATGTTCAAATCTTTTGGCTGTTTTAAATAATTCATAATTATCAAATTCAGACCAATGCGCTCCTCTCATATCCAATAAAACCGGAGCATAATCCTGTTCCAAAACTCGGTCTGAAACATATAAGAATCCGCTTCCTCTTGGTCCTCTCATAAATTTTCTCCCGGTTGCAGTAAGGAAGTCACAGCCTATTTTTTCGACATCAACAACCATTTGTCCGACCGATTGGCAACAATCTGCCAAATACAAAACATCATATTGACGGCAGATTTTTCCGACACTTTCAACATCCTGAATCAAGCCTGAATTGGTCGGAATATGAGTAACAGCAACTAATTTAGGTTGATGAACTTTAATTAAATTTTCCAGTTCTTCTAAATCAAGTCCGTTATCTTCAAGCTTTTTAATCCTGATAATTTTTACATTTAACCTTTTTTGAAGTGAAATAAAGGTAATCTGATTGGAAATATAGTCATCAACTGTGGTAATAATTATATCTCCTTCTTTAAAAATAATGCTTGAAAGTGCCTTTGCAAAGGCTTCTGTAGCACTTGTCATAAAAGCAATATTCGATGGTTTACAATTGATAAGTTTGGCAGTTTCTGTATAAAAATTTTCAAGTAAATCTGCATTTCTATTAGCAACTTCATATCCTCCAAACTGTTCCTCTTGTTGAAGATAATCAATCATAGAATCTACCACAATATTGGGCATTAATGATGAACCTGCATTGTTGAAAAATAATTTTCCGTCTGATAATCCTCTTATTTCCTGTCTTATTTTATCTGTATTCATTTTTTATTTTTTAAACTCAAAAATCTGCTAAATCTGTAAAATCTGCGATAGATAAAATTCAAAATATAGTTCACGCAGATAGCGCAGATTTATTTGAGATTTTAATTGACAATTTTATACAAAAAATCCCGAATTTGAAGTATCGGGATTTATCTATTTTGAAATTTATTTTTAGTCTAAAACACTCCAACCTCTCTTCGGATTGGTATTTGAAGAAACCTCCTGTTCGTTGACAATAATGTTTTCTTTTCTCTGTCCGATGTAATCAAGCTCACTCAGTTTTGAGAAAATATTTTCAAGACTTTTCAGCATCAGACTGATGTGTAAAAGTGGTTCACCCGAATTGTGATGGTCATAATTCGTTTCTGCAACTGTTGAAAGCTGATTCAGTAAAGTATGAGGTGCAATTTCGCTCCATTCTAAACTATAATTCAGCATTTCTTCCAATTCTCCTGGAACTAAAATCTGAGTTGAATTGTACATTCTTAAGGCTAATTTTGCAAAAGTTTCAATTAAAAAAACCGGCGGTTGATACGGAATAATATTTCTGAACTGAAAATACATATCTCCAAAAGTATTCACCAAAACATTACACAACGCTTTTACATTTAACGCTAAAGAAGTGTTTTGATTTTTATGGGAAGCTTTCTGAATGATTTTGAATGCATATTGTTGTAAATTTCCAATCGATTTTGCAAATCCGTTGTAGTAATCAATCAATACAGGATGACTCTGAATCGATGTACAAGGCGGAATAAAGTTGGTATTCACCTGCGCAATATTTCCTTTAAAATCAACTTTCCCGACAACTAAGTAATTTCCTCCAGAATAATTGCTGTTCAACGAACTTACCGGAAGCAATTCGATATGATAGTTAGAATGCGCATTTGGATGTCTCGGCGGAATTTCTTCAGGATCAATATCTCCGAAAGGCACTTTATCAAAAGGATTTACAGATATTAGAATGTAATATTCTCCATCCATTTGATTTTCATCGATATTTAAAGATTTAGCCAAAGTTTTAACGCTGACTCTTCTATCTTTTAGTTCCAATCTGTATCCAGCCAAAGTTACAGCGCTGCAGTTTTTGATAAACAGTTGAACATCGTTGGTCGCTGTATTATGAACATCAAAGATCGTTTTATCTGTAAATTCATTCGATAATGGTAGCAAACCATAGTTATAATTGGTAATCGCAAGAGAATTTGCATCTCTTATTGTATCTATTAAAAAATTATCCTGATCATTAAGATGTCTTTGTGAGACCTTCATTCCATCAACCCAGTTGATAGCAAAATGTTTTATGGGCTGTATCATATTGTAATATTTTTATTGGTGTGATTTGATTTATTTTTTTCCTTCTTCTTCGTGCTGAATTACTCTCTTACAGACAACAACTTCGTTCTCAGAAATTGTATTTGTAGTAATATCTTGATCGAAATCAATGTATTTTCTAAAGCTGAAAAACGATTTTTTCGTGTAAAATATCCAGTAATAAGATTCTTTTTGTTCGTTAGTCAAATGAATAATCGATTTTGGATTTTTATGGTTATAATCGTCTACAACTCTGAAAAACCAGTCTCCAAATGTTACTCCGGTCGGTAGAGTTTTAGCCTTAATTCTAAAACGGTTTGCGTCTTCCAGATTTTTACTCAATTCAACATTTAAAACCATTAAACGGCCAAAATCTGCTCCGTCAAAATCTGGTGGTTTTTGGTCTGGAGAATATCTCCAAGTTTTATAGATATCAACCGGAATACTGATAAACATAATGTAACAATAATAGAAAACGATCGGCACAAAAAATATCAGAACGCTGGTTGCAGACATTACAGGATATCCCGCTCCTTTACTGATCCATCCGAAAATCAAAACGAAAAGATAAGCTCCTACAAGAGCGCATGTCACTGATAAAACCGATTCAAATAAAATACTTGTTGTCTGTGATTTAAAATGTTTTCTGAAGAAATTATGCATTAAATTCACATGGATAATCCCGAAAACGAGATAAATAATCTGTGAAATTAAATACCAATAAGGATTAAATGAATTTCCTGCAAAACCGAAAAAACCAGGCAATGCAAGACACAAACTGCATAAAAGTACATACACAATAATGACTCTTATCTTTACAGCAGGTTGATTTTTTCTGATTACACCCAAAATCACCATCATTATGACAGCAATAAGCGGCACCAAAATATACCTTAAAAATATACCTTTTACTGAAGAAATTTCCATTTATTTCTTTTAATATTTAGTTGATTGATGAAATGTAAATATAATTAAAATATTTTACAGAAACGTAGAATAACCGAGCCTGTTTGCATTTCTTTGATCGTCTTCCAGCACAAAAGAATAGTCTTTTTTTTCTGTAATAAAATTTTCTTCAATATCTACAGAAACAGGAAGGCAATAATCGTACAAAGCTCGCAGAACTTTCCTGAAAGGATTTCCGGGAATGTAATTTTTCATCTCGTCATAGGGAATCGGACCAATATTTACAATCCAATTTCTTTCGCCATCCATGTGTTTTCCGCTTGCAATGTAAGTTACTCCCAATCTCGAATTTCCTAAAAGAATTGAAGAATCATCTTCTTTCATCCTATCGATTTCGTTGGGTGTAAAAGTAATTTCCACAGGAACTTTCAAGAAAGCGGTCATACAACGTTCAAACCATTTTTTATCACCTCTGATATTGTGAAAAAAAGGCAAAATATGAAGAAAAATATAGGCATTCTGCTTATCAAGCATCTTGATGATCGGCCAGAGTTCGCTGAAAATATGAAGAAGAGAATCTGTATCACTTGCTAAATCAAAATCATATTCTTTCAGCAAAGCACTGATTTCTGTAAAGAAAACTTCCAGCTCAAAAGGTCTGAAAAATTTTCTGGCATCATCTTCTACTCTCTTCTGTTTACGGATTTCTTTTACAACACTTTCTACATTTTTTCTTGAAGTATTGAGTGAAGGTGGATGGAAAAGACCTTCCGGAAGATAATCGTAGATTCCTTCACGGTATGTTTTTATATTCAAAACTTCCTCGTCAAAGCCTAAATAATGGCTAGAAATACTTTTTATATCTTTAAGATAAGCTCTGTCATTTATTCCTATTCTTTCAATAAAAATATTGCTTACAGACCTATGATATTTTAGGAGATTTACAGCAACTGCTTCAGCTCTAAAGTCTGTCTGCAGCTTGTTGTAATGCATATCTATCGTGCTATTATCGTACATATTTATATTCTGTGATCATGATTGGTATCGTAAAGATAAAATATCTCTTTATATTGAAAAAGTATTTGTACTAAATTTTTATGCTTGAAGCTAAAATTACATCTAAATCATTGATTTTCTAATGTATTAATCTTTCTTAAATTATAACTAAAATTAAACCCAAAATTTAAATATGAGTTTTACATAAAATTAACAGTGCAACAACCAACAAATAATCATTTTAAACCTAAATTTCCATAAGGCTGACTTATCTTTGCAACTCGAAAATTAATTAAAGAAATGAAAAGTATTTATTCTAAAATTTTGCTTTTAGCATTCATTGCAAGCTCGGTTTATTCGTATGCATGGGGATTAACGGGGCACAGAGTGATTGCAGAAATTGCAGAAAATCATCTTTCCGGAAAGGCAAAGCGAGAAATCAGAAAAATGTTGGGGCAGGAAAGAATGGCATATTGGGCAAACTGGCCGGATTTTATTAAATCTGATACAACAGGAGCTTGGAAACAGGCTTCAGCTTGGCATTATGTAAACATTGATCCAAAAACAGATTTTACAGCTTTCGAAAAAGACCTGAAAGCTCAGGCAGGAGCAAATCTTTATTCGCAGATTAAAGTTTTGTCTAGCCAGATTAAGGATGAAAAAACTTCTGAAAAAGACAGAAAAATTGCTTTGATTTTCCTTATTCATATGATGGGAGATTTAGCACAACCAATGCATACTGGAAGATCTGAAGATTTGGGAGGAAACAAAATCAACGTTACTTATTTTGGAGAAAAAACAAATTTACATTCAGTTTGGGATGGAAAATTGGTTGATTCACAAAAATACAGCTACACAGAATATGCAAAGCTTTTAGATATTAAAACGAAAGACGAAGTAAAGCAAATTCAATCCGGAACATTAGAAAACTGGTTATACGATTCTCATCAGATTGCTAATAAAATCTATGCGCAAACTCCGGATGACTCAAGATTGTCTTACGATTATCAATATAAATTTAATGATGTGATGGAAAGACAGCTTCTTTACGGAGGTTTGAGATTGGCGAAGTTGTTGAACGATTTGTTCTAAAAAAATGAATGGTCAATGGTGAATTTTAAAAGTTAGTTTTTAATTATCACTTAAAATACTAAAGCGGAACTTCGGTTTCGCTTTTTCTGTTTTTAAAATAATATTTTTTCACATACTTTGTCATGCTGAAAGCATCTCAATATATTATTAAAACGGAGAATGAAAAGATTCAATTTAAATTCTTTCAGGATGAAAAACTATTTGGGTATTTTTTCGAATGTTGAATTTATGGCTGAACCATAGCCCCGATAGAAACGACATCCTTTTTGGTTGCGGGCGGAACGAAGAGGAGACTGCTACCAAAAAGATACAGTGGATAGCGGGAAATAGCTTGTAAAAATTAAAATCTTACAAAAAAGATTTCAGAAGGGCTAAGCGGAATAATTTACAACTAATTTTCCTCTTTCAAAAGAACTCAAGAAAAAATATTGTGATGTGTGTAACCTTTTTATTGTTTCAAACGTATAATATAATAGCAACTCTATTTTTGAGAACAGAATAAATGAGACAATTAAAAATAACCAAGCAGGTTACCAACAGGGAAACCGCTTCATTAGACAAGTATTTGCAGGAAATTGGTAAAGTAGAACTGATTACAGCAGACGAAGAAGTAGATTTGGCACAAAAAATCCGTGCAGGCGATAGAGTCGCATTGGAGAAATTAATTAAAGCCAACCTTCGTTTCGTAGTTTCAGTATCTAAACAATACCAAAACCAAGGACTTTCTCTTCCCGATTTGATCAATGAAGGGAATTTAGGATTAATGAAAGCTGCAAAAAGATATGACGAAACCAGAGGTTTCAAATTTATCTCTTATGCAGTTTGGTGGATTCGTCAGTCAATTTTACAGGCTTTGGCAGAACAGTCGAGAATTGTAAGATTGCCATTGAACAAAATTGGTTCAATCAACAAAATCAACAAAGCGTACGCACACCTTGAGCAAGAAAACGAAAGACCACCTTCTCCTGAAGAATTGGCTGAAGTTCTTGACATGAGTGAAGAAGACATCAAAGAATCAATGAAAAACTCCGGAAGACACTTGTCTATGGATGCACCATTGGTTGAAGGTGAAGATTCTAACTTATATGATGTACTTCGTTCTGGAGAATCTCCAAGTCCGGATAAAGATTTGATGCTTGAATCTCTTCAGATTGAAATTGAAAGAGCACTAAATACTTTGACACCAAGAGAGGCTGATTTGGTAAGATTGTATTTCGGATTAAACGGAAAACATCCAATGACTTTGGAAGAAATCGGAGAAACTTTTGACCTTACAAGAGAAAGAGTTCGTCAGATCAAAGAAAAAGCGATCAAAAGACTGAAACACAATACCAGAAGTAAGATTTTGAAGTCTTATTTAGGTAAATAATTTTTAGTTTAAATAATTATTGGCGGAGCTTGAATTTTTCAGGCTCCGTTTTTTTTTGTTACAAATTTGAAAGTTTCTTCAACTAATTTGAAAAATTAAAATCTCACGCAAATTTGTAGGATTTTGCAGATTTTTATTAGAACATTTCATAATTTGCAAGAATTGTCCAATGAACTCTACAACTTAATTTTTTTTCTGCCACTAATGCACTAATTTTTATCGAAAATTATTTAAATTATTCGTACATCCGTGGCTTATGAATTTTAGAATCAGAATTAAAATTATAATAATTAAGAACCAATAAATGAATGAAATCTCAATCATCGGAGCCGGAATTGGCGGTTTAACTTTAGGAAATATTCTGAAGCAACACCATTTAGATTTTACCATTTATGAATCTGCACCAGAAATAAAACCTGTCGGAGCCGGAATTATGATGGCGGTGAATGCAATGCAGATTTTTGAGAAATTAGGTTTAAAAGAAAAAATTGAAAGCAGAGGAAATAAAATTCATGGAATATTTATTACCGATGAAAAGCTGAAAACCATTTCTACAACTGATGTTCTAGCTTTAGAAAAGAAATTCAATTCATGCAATGTGGCGATTCACCGTGCCGAACTTCAAAATATTTTGGCTGAAAATTTAGGTTTTGAAAATATTAAATTAGAACACTCCTTACAGCAAATTCAAAAGAAAGAAAATTATTTTTTGGAATTTGAAAATGGAAATGTGATTGAAAGTGAAATCGTTTTCGGAACAGATGGAATTCATTCTAAAATCAGAAATCAGATTTTTAAAATAGGAAACATTAGAAATGCTGGACAAAAATGTTGGCGTGGATTAACCAATTTTAATCTTCCTGAAAAATATCTTCATCACGCTTTAGAAATCTGGGGAAAAGGAAAACGTTTTGGTTTTGTGAAAATTTCAGATACAAAAGTATATTGGTACGCTTTAGTGAATGAAAATAAATTCGAAGAAAATCTTGATTTACTTAATACATTCATTGATTTTGATCCATTAGTTTTAGAAATTTTAGAATCAACAAAAAAAGAAAACATTATTCTCAACGATATTATCGACCTCACTCCTATTCCAAAATGGTATGCCGAAAATCTTTGTTTAATTGGCGATGCAGCTCATGCAACAACTCCGAATATGGGACAAGGCGCTTGTCAGTCGATTGAAGATGCGTATGTACTTGGAAAGTTTTTAGAAAAGAATAAAAACTTCAATTCAGTTTTTGAGGAATTTCAGAAAATAAGGCGAAAAAAAGTAGATTATATCGTTAAAAACAGCTGGACGATTGGCAAAATATCGCAATGGGAAAAGGGAAATCAACTGAGGAATTTTCTCATGCGTTCGATTCCTGAAAGTATGAATCAGAAAATGATTGAAAAGATTTTAAAACTGGAGCTATAAAAAAAGAAACTCGCTTTGAGTTTCTTCTAATTTATTTTATTTCAGATTTTACAGAGCCACATTTCAGCATCGAACTTCCATAATAAGGATTGATAATCTGTTTTTCATTACTCAGCCAGCTTCCTTCCGCCATCGGACAATATTGTACATAAATGGTTTTTTCAGAGATTTTATTTTCATTGGCAACAGAAATCATCACTTCAGATAATTTATAAAAAGGTTTTCTTTGTGCCTCAATATTTTTCGCCACAGAAATTGTTTTTGCATCAGATTTTAAAGCATTCAACTTTTTCTCATCCAAAGTTTTTGAATTCAGTGAAGAAGCTGTTTTCAAAAATTCTCCGGCTGCAACCGAAGTTTTCTTAAAATCATCAGACGCTAAAGCAGATTTTACAGAAATGTAATTCTGATATAGTTTTGATAATTGAGGGTTAGTTTTCGATTGTGCAGTAACAGATAGAACGGCAAATACTGAAAACAAAAAAGTGACAATATATTTTTTCATTTTTAATTTAGCAAATTATTATTTTTTAAAAATGCCACGAATGCACGAATATTTGATACTCTATCTCAAAATCATTCGTGAATTCGTGGCATTAAATATTATTTTATTTTAAATTCTAATTTTACATTAAAGAATCTTCCCGTCAAACGAACCGGAACCGGATACATTAAACTTGTATTAGCATCCGTAATCCATTGGTTAGCAACGGTATTATTAATATTAAAAGCATTAAAAACCTGAACTCCTAAAGTCAATTCATCAAAATTACTCAAGAAACCATACGTTTGTTTTTTCTCTTTAGCATCTACAAACGCATAAGAAAGACCTAAATCTACTCGCTTATAAGAAGGCAGAGTTTTCTGATATTGGTAAGGATCTGTGAAAACCGGCGCTCCGTTTGGTAATCCCATTGCGTAGGTTAAGGTAAGATTTACACGCATTTGTGGGAATTTAGGCATATAATCCTGATAAAACATGGCAAATCTAAAACGTTGATCTGTCGGTCTTGGAATATTTCCTCTTCCATCAATATTTTCAAAAACTCTTGCATAACTTGCAGAAAGCCAAGAATCTACTCCCGGAACAAATTCACCGAATAATCTTGTATCCACTCCGTAAGCATAACCAGAAGCATTATTTTTACCAGAATAACGGATTCTCACATTATCCATATAATACGGAATCACATTATCCATTTTCTTGTAATACAATTCTGTTGTTAACTTAAACGGTCTGTTATCGTATTCAAACTCTAATTCATTGGCTAAAATTGCCTGAATTGATCGTTGAGATTTAATATTTGGATTAAAATTACCGTTCAAATCTTTAATTTCCTTATAAAAAGGAGCTTGATAATAAACTCCTCCCGAAAGTCGGAACCACATATCGGTATTCCATTCAGGTTTAATGGCAAACTGAGCTCTTGGTGAGAAAATAGTTTCATCGTTAAAACTCCAATGTGCTACTCTTGCTCCACCATTCACCAAAACTTTACTTGATCCCCAGAAAAATTTCTGAGAATATTGTGCGTAAGCAGATAATCTTGTTGGCTGAATATGATTGGCTCCCGAAATACTGTAAAATAAATCTAAATCTGAAGCATCAGGAATTCTCGGATCATCAATTGGATGTGGAATGCTGTAACCCGATGAATCTACCAATTTCCATTCATTGGTCAAATCCTGCAAGTTTTCTTTTTCATATTTAAAACCTAATTCAATATCCGTATTTACATTGGGTGAAAAACGGGTTCTGAATTGTGTTCCATAAGTTCTCACAAATAAATCATTTCTTGCATGCTCTATTTGTCCGCCAACGTCATACGAAGTAATAGGATTTCCTGTAATAGGATCAAAAGTTTGTAAAATATAGCTTGAGGCAATCGAATAATATTCTTTTTCACGGTTTTGATACGCAAAACTATCTAATGTAAATCTCCATTTATCGGAAGCTTTATAGTTTGCAGAAACCGTTCCCATCATATTTTTATATTGGTCATTTTCTTTACCATTATAAAAAACAGAGAGATTAATTGGCTGATTAACCGAACCAAAATCTACACTTCTTTCCTTCGGAATCATATCATAATCATTCTTAGAATAATATCCGATGAATGACAGTGAAAGCTTGGTGTTGACGTGATAATTCAGATAAGACTGAAAATCATAGTAAACAGGGTTAAAATCTGTATCTTCATTTAAAGTATTCAGAACCAAGTTCGTATTTCTATATCTTCCCGAAAATAAAGCAGTGAATTTTTTATTCCCGTTTTCATCTTCTTTTCCTGAAGCGAAACCCGTCGTCAATCTACCTCCAATTAAACTCGCTTCTCCTGAAAGTTCAAACTTTTTTGGTTCACGATAATAAATATTTAAAGCCGAAGACATTTTATCACCATATCTCGGCTCAAAACCTCCTGCTGAAAAATTTACTGTAGAAACCATATCGGGATTGATGATACTTAAACCTTCCTGTTGAGAATTTCTAATCAAGAAAGGTCTATAAATTTCAATATCATTAATGTAAATAAGGTTTTCGTCATAGTTTCCACCACGAACCATATATTGCGAAGAAAGCTCGGTATTTGAATTCACCGACGGAAGCGTTTTCAGAATTCCTTCAACACCGCCAGAAATACTTGCGACATTTTTGGCATCTTTAGCTGAAATTCTTACTGCGGTCACATCGTTGGTTCTCCCGGTCACTTTTTTCTGGAAAACAACTTCCTCAATATTGGTAACTCTTGCTGTAGTATCTCTCTTTTTTGTTTGTGAGAATACTAAAACCGGTACTATAAGGCTTAGTGGTAAAACTAGTTTTTTCAAAAGGAATTATTTAGAATTTCTAAAATTAAGTATTTTTTAACAATTATAGTATAGATTCTCTTACTCTTGTGAGTTTTTGTAATAAATCTTCCAATAAATCCAGTCTTAACATATTCGCGCCGTCTGAAAGTGCTGTTTCAGGAGTTGGATGCGTTTCAATGAAAAGTCCGTCTGCGCCTACTACAATTCCCGCTTTTGCAATTGTTTCAATTAAATCTGGTCTTCCTCCTGTAACTCCCGAACTTTGATTGGGTTGCTGCAAAGAATGCGTTACATCCAAAATTACAGGTGCATAATTTCTCATTGTAGGAATTCCTCTGTAATCAACGATTAAATCTGAATATCCGAAAGAATTTCCTCTTTCAATAATCGCAACTTTTTCGTTGTTTGAATCTGTAATTTTCTGAACTGCAAATTTCATTGATTCCGGAGAAAGGAATTGTCCTTTTTTCAACGTTACACATTTTCCTGTTTCTGCTGCTGCAACCAAAAGATCTGTCTGACGAACCAAAAAAGCAGGAATCTGTAAAACATCCACATATTGTGCAGCTAAAGCAGCGTGTTCATTTTCGTGAATATCTGTTGTTGTCGGAATATTGAAAGTCTCCCCCACTTTTTTAAGGATTTCCAAAGATTTTTCTTCACCTATGGTTGTGAAAGAATCTACTCTACTTCTATTGGCTTTTTTAAAACTTCCTTTAAAAATATACGGAATATTGTATTTATTAGTCAGCTCAATTACTTTTTCGGCAATTCTTAAAGCCATATCTTCGCCTTCAATAATACAAGGTCCGGCAATTAAAAAAAAGTTTTTAGAGTCTTTGTGCTGTATGTTATTTAAATGTTGAATCATTTTTTGTTTAAATTAAAAGTTCAGTAAAAATACTGAGAAAGTTTTATAATTGGAAATTATTTGGAGACTTAAAAAACAAACGATTCTTGGAATTAAAAATTGTTTAATTATTTAAAAATATAAGATTGCTTCGTTCCTCGCAATGACGATGAAAATACTAGAATTTCTTAAGAATCTTCTCAAAAGTATTGATATTTCTGCTGGTAAACTGATCTTTCAGACTTTTTTTACCTAGAATTTTTCCAAAACTTGAATCTAGTGTATTTCCTTTCGTGATCTGCCAATAAAATATATTGTTAACAATTTCGCCTTTCTCGTTTTCAGTTTTTGAAGCACTTTCAAATTCTTTCATCAGAACATTTTCTACATTTTCGTTTCCAACAAATGCATACGTATGAAAGGCTTCATTTTTTTCAAATGGATTTTTAGTCCAAAACAATTCTGTTTCTTCTGAATTTTTAACAAAAAGAAAAGCTTGATAGTTAAAGTAATCAGACATTGCTTTTGCAAGAATTTCTTTTAAATCTTCTGCATTTTTATCGGAACTAAAAATAATATTTCCAGAAGCTAAAACCGAGCTTATATTTTCCATTCCGGCATCTTTGAAAACCTGACAGACTTCTACCATTTTCATATTGGTTCCTTTTACATTGACACCACGTAGAAAAGCACCGTATTTCATTAATTTAGGTTGAGATTAAGGTTAATATTGAGTTTGAGAGTTATAGTGTTTTTAGAGATGAAGAATTTTCGTAATTGTAAAACTTTAAGCTCCCAAAACCCATCTTTAAATCACATTATTTTTTAATTTTTTCGTATAAATTATAGTCTGTTCCTGAAGGTTTCAGTTTATAAATTTTTTCTAAAATTGGATATTCACTTTTTAGATAATTATTTATTCTAAATTCATTCAGAAGTCTGTAATTCTCTTTATAATATTCCGCATCTTTTCCTTCAAATAGATTATTGTACGAAAGTAAATATTTTGGTTTTCTGTTTTTAACGGTGTTTAGCCAATAATTGGGTTTGTCTTTTATAATTTCCGTTTGAATTTGCTTGTCAACCAAACCTACTTCATCAATTGTTTTTAAACCTGAAAAATACGGAACATAACCAGCCGGTTCCAGCAAAATCCATTGTTTCTTATCTTTTTCGTAGGTATTTAGAAATAATCCGATTGATCTTCTGTAATTCCATTCGCCGTTTCCTGTTGCGATTGAATGTACTGTTTGAAAAGCCAACATTGGTAAAATATAGATTAAAATTAACAAAGTCAACCAAAGATTTCTTTTCACTTTCTGCTCTAATACAAAAACCAAAATTGGAACGAAAAGTAAGATCTGCGGAACCCAATAATACCAATCGAAAAGGCTTTTTTGAGAAAGGAAAATAATCTGTTTTGACCATGCAAATAGAAAAATGATCCATAAAAAGTAATTTCTTTTATTTCGTTGCCTGATTAAATAAATAAAACAAAGAAATTCAAAAAGAATAATAACAATTGTAACTGGATTAAAGTTTCCAGGTAATTTTAGCATTCCCCAAAAGTTACCATAGTTTAATCTGAAATATTCGAAGTTTTGATGTAAAGTATAAACCTTATCGTAAGCCAATTTTTTAGCAACAATCGTATTATTTACCAATTCACCAAAGTAAAAGCAATTGAACGAAACACAAACTGCAACCCCAAAAATTCCGCCTAAAATATAACTCCATCTTATTTTTTTATTCCAGAAAATGTCAACTAAAAATACAATTCCAAGGAAAATTACGGTATCAATTCTGGTAACCAGAATCAAAGTCGGAAGTAAAAGGAATGCCCATTTTTTCTCTTTTTTAAAGCCATAATAAAGTAAAGCCATTTCAAGGAAAAACAGAATTCCGTATTCCATTCCAAGAATTGAAATCTTTATTGATGGCGGCAAAATTCCAAATAAAAAGATAAAAATTGCTTTATGCCAATTATTTTTAAACAAAACATGAGACAGAAATAAGCTTCCGATTGTGAAAAGTGCCGTGTTAAAGATAAGCAACGGCTCAATAAAATTTTCTTTCCCGAAAATCATATTGAAAATATAGGAAACGAAAACATACAAATGTGTTGTTGATGCCGATATTTTTGTATCTCCATTGAAACCAATCACTCCATAATCCATAAGATTTTGAGCAACCCGCCAAGTGATGAAAGCATCCTCCTGAATGTGATGCGTTAACAAAAAATAAAGCTTTGCAATAATTGCAAAAAATAAAGCGTAGATTGGGAGATTCTTGTTTTGAGATTCAGCCATTGCGTTTTTTTAGTTGCACAAATATAATTCTAAATTTCAGGAATATCAACACAAAAAAACGGAACCGAAGTTCCGTTTTAAGTATCTATTTATTGAGTTGCTTTGATAATTGCAGTGGTAATCTGATCTTCTTTTTCTTTAGAGTAAGTAGAATCAAATGGTTCCATCACATCAAATAAATATTGATAGAAAGGTGTGATTCGCTGTACGTTTTCAGATTCTTTCATTGCTTTTTCTTTGCCCATTTGCTGAAGATCTTTAATGAAAACATTAAATTTCTTGTCAATAGGTTCGATAGATTTTACAAGATAATTGTAAGCCTTTTCGTTCTGCCCCAATTTCTTGTAAGCATCCGTAACTGAAGTCACAACTAACGAATATTCCATTGGTTTTGAACTTAAATCTCTTCCAACAAATCTCTGCTCACTTTTGCTTAATGACAAATAATAATCGTAGTCGCTAAAAATTCCTTTTTTAAGAACTTCCGCTAATTTTAGACCTTTTTCTTCCTGTCCTGCAATAATATATCCGTAAACCATTGAGCTTAAAGAACGAGGATCATTGTATTTCTCAGCAGGAATTTCTCTTGCTGCAATATCTAATATTTCCAAAGCTTTTGCTTTTTGTCCTGATAATGCTAAAGCTGCTGCTGCTCTACTTGCTGAACTTCTGTAGCTCATAATATTTGAAGTTGCAGTCTCGTCAAAATGTACATTCAAGTCTTTGAAATTACCCCATCTGAAGTTTTTCACAACATTATATAATGAGTTTGCGTCTACTCTTCCCATTTCTCCGTCTGCACTTCTCGGCGTACGAATCGGAACCAATCTGTAACTGAACCCGTCAAACTGAAGATATTCTTCCAGATAGAAAATATTTTCTTTATCATAAACACCCCCAGAAGAGAAATTGATTGGTCTTTTCCAGTCGAAGTTTGCCAAAATATCAAACATCATCAAGTTGTTTTTATATAAAGTTCCAGCTTTATAATCAACCGTAATGTAATCAACCGCATTTGGAAGATCTGAAGCATTGATAATTCCAGCTTTTACAGCATTTGCTTTGTTCACAGGAATTACAAATTTATTTACCGGAAGGAAATTATATTTGTCATAACGTTCTTCTCCAAAAATCATTTTTAAAACTTCATCTTTTTCTGGAGATTTAATTTTAATAAAATCCATTGCCTCTTTCAAAGTCATCGAATCTTTCACCAAATATTTCTGGAATGGCGCGATTGCACTTTCCGGAGCTCCGGCTTGTTGAAGATTAGCAATAATATTTTTCCAGTCGTTGTTTTTCATCAAATAGATTTGGTCGTTTACACCATCTCTGTAATCTTCGTGAGAAAGCTGACTTGGAATTGCATTCGCATTATATGTTTTTCTTTTTACCTGATCGATGTTCCAAGGCGTTGAAAGCAAAGTAAAGTTCACCACTTTCACATCATCTCGGAATCTTTCAGTTTCCTGCATTGCCCAAACCGGATACGTATCGTTATCTCCGTAAACAAATAAAATATCTTCTTTTGGTAATGATTTTAATACTGAATATGAATAATCGTAAGCTGTATATCTATTGCTTCTGTCGTGAACATTATAATTCTGGAAACCCATCATAAAAGGAACTCCCAACAAAATTACTCCGAAACCTATATTTACAGCGTTTGACTTTACTTTAGACTGTAAATACCATAGAATTGCTCCTGCTCCCAAACCAATCCAAATGGCAAATGCGTAGAATGAACCTACCATTGCGTAATCTCTTTCTCTAGGTTCGAAAGGTTTTACTCCGGTGTAGAAAATAATTCCGACACTTGTTAATATGAATAAAGATAAAATAGCGTAAAATCTTCCGAAGTCTCTGCTAAACTGGAAATAACATCCCAAAATCCCTAAAAGTAAAGGTAAAAAGAAGAATGCAACTGTACTTTCATTTTTGAATTTTGCAGGCATTGCATCCTGATTTCCCCAAAGTGCATTGTCGATTGGAGCGATTCCTGAGATCCAGTTTCCTTTTGTGTTTTCGCTGTTTCCTTCAAGGTCATTTTGTCTTCCAACATAGTTCCACATCAAATATCTAAGGAAATAATATCCATTTTGGAAATTGATAAAATATTCCATATTCTGAGCCAAAGAAGGCTTCTGAACAGTAATTAAATTATAAGGTCTTACTTTTAAATAATCTGCAGCTGTAATAGATCCGTCTTCATATTTAGCTCTCAATTCCTTAAAGATTTCTTCTGCTTCAGGACTATCTGCAATATCTTCATTAGCATAATTAAATTTAAAATCCGGTGCTCCGTACATAGAAATGTAATTTGCCATTACATCTTTATCATCATTGAACATTCTCGGCATTAAACTTACATGAGATTTGTCGAAAACATAATTAAAACGCTCACTAGTTTTTCTGTAAGTACCCGCTTTTTCATCTTTTTCGTAAACTTCTCCTGTTTTAGTTGTTTTAAAACTTCCGTCTTCGTTCTTCTGAATTCCGTTTGCATCTAAGAAAGCAGTGTAGTTTTGACCATAAATTGTTGGCCAGTCTCCATATTGCTCTCTGTTGTAATAATCAAGCATGCCAATTGCAGTATCAGGATCATTAAGGTTCATCGGTGGATTTGCATTAGCTCTGATCGGAATTACCATCCAACAAGAGAAACCAATAATCATATAAACTACCGATAAAGCTACAGTCTGAAAAATATTTTTCTTCGCCTGTCTCGCATATTTAATCATAAAATAGCAAAGCGCTACCATAATTATAAAACCAGCAATCGTTCCTGAGTGGAAAGGAAGTCCTAAACCATTCACGAAGAATATTTCTAATTTTCCGAATAACGACATGATTACCGGGAAAATGATTTTAAAAACTAGAATTAAAATTCCTAAAGTAATTAAGTTTGCCCAAAGGAAATTCAACCAAGTGAATTTGTAGTTTCTTGCGTAATAAACTAAACATACTGCAGGAATTGCAAGCATTCCCATCATGTGAACTCCTACAGAAAGTCCTAATATAAAGAAGATTAAAATAATCCATCTTTCATTGTCCTTTTCTAGATATTCGTTTTCCCATTTAGTAATTAACCAAACCAAAAGCGCAATAAACATAGACGCCATCGAGTAAACTTCACCTTCCACTGCAGAAAACCAAAATGTATCTGAAAATGTGAAACACAAAGCTCCAATTACACCGGCAAAAAGAATTGAAATTTCCTGATGTCTTGTAATTTCTTCGAAGTCTTTGTTTAAAAGTCTTCTTACAAAATGAGTAATCGTCCAGAACAAAAACAGGATTGTAAATGCACTGAATAATGCAGACATTGCATTGATAACGATTGAATAATTTTCACCCTTACCTAAAGCAAAAATGGCAGCTACTGCTCCCACAATTTGAAATAATGCCGCTCCCGGAGCGTGAGTTACTTCTAATTTTACTGCTGAAGAAATGTATTCACCACAATCCCAAAAACTAAAGTTGGGTTCTATGGTCGATAAGTACGTGAAAAATGCAATGACGAAAGTCACCCATCCGAGAACGGTGTTCCATTGCCTAAAAGTCCAGTTTTTCATAGTATAAAATCAATTATGCGAAAATAAGGTTTTTAGATTAGTTTATATTGATTTTAACAAAATTTAAAAAAATCGGCGCAGTTTTTGCCTGCTTCGGATAGCTGAAAGCAAAAATAAATCACGTATTTATATAATTAGCGAACTTAAAATGAACTAAAAGTTTAAAAATAATTTATTTTTTTGTATTTTTGCGGTCAGATTTTTATTGAAAAATAACAAATAATGAGTAATGTTTACGATAATATTCTTGGCTTGATTGGGAGTACTCCTTTGGTAAGATTAAATACCGTCACAAAAGAAATACCTGCAACCATTTATGCCAAGTTAGAATCATATAATCCTGGACATTCCACTAAAGATAGAATCGCACTTCATATTATAGAAAACGCTGAGAAAAAAGGTTTATTAAAGGAAGATTCTGTAGTTGTAGAGACCACTTCCGGAAATACAGGTTTTTCACTTGCTATGGTTTGTATCATTAAAGGATATAAATGTATTTTAGCGGTGAGCGACAAAACAAAACCTGAGAAAATAGCTTATCTGAAAGCTCTTGGTGCTACAGTTTATGTATGTCCTGCGAATGTACCTGCGAATGACCCGAGATCATATTATGAAGTAGCAAAGAGAATTGCCGCTGAAACTCCAAATTCTGTGTATATCAATCAGTATTTTAACGAGCTGAATGTTGATGCACATTATCAAACTACAGGTCCTGAACTTTGGGAACAGACTCAAGGTAAGATTACACACCTTTTTGCTTGTACAGGAACTGGTGGGACTTTATCAGGTTCTGCAAAATTTTTAAAAGAAAAAAATCCAAACATCAAAATCATCGGTGTTGATGCAGATGGATCTATTTTGAAAAGTTTTCACGAAACAGGAGAAATTCATAAAGAAGATGTACATCCTTACCAGATTGAAGGTATGGGAAAAAATTTAATTCCTTCTGCACTTCTTTTTGATAAAGTTGATGAATTTGTAAGAGTAAATGATGAAATGTCTGCATACAGAACTCGCGAAATTGCATTAAAAGAAGCAATTATGGGAGGCTATACAACCGGAGCTGTTACACAGGGATTAATGCAATATGCAAATTCTCATCAATTTACAGAAAATGATTTGGTCGTTTTAATTTTCCCTGATCACGGATCAAGATATATTACTAAAGTTTACAGTGATAAATGGATGGCTGAGCAAGGTTTCGTCAACAATTGTTTCCACAATTACGAAGAAGTCTTTAAAACAGAAATCATCAAATAAAAATTTTATAAAGATACAAATGAAGCCTTTTTGTAAATCACAAAAGGCTTTTTTACATAAAACTTACTAATTACAATGGTAGATATTTTTGAAAGAATTAAACAAAATCCAGGACCTCTAGGTCAGTTTGCAGATTACGCAGAAGGATATTTTGTATTCCCAAAATTGGAAGGTCCGATTGGTCCGAGAATGAAATTTCAAGGTAAAGATGTAATTTTCTGGAGTGCCAATGACTATTTAGGTCTTTGTAACCATCCTGAAGTTTTGGAAGCTGATGCAAAAGCTGCAGCAGAATTCGGAATGTTTTATCCGATGGGAGCAAGAGCAATGTCTGGAGAAACACAACAGCATCAACAACTGGAAAAAGAATTGGCAGAATTTACTCAAAAAGATGCTGCTTATCTTTTAAATTTCGGTTACCAAGGAATGGTTTCTTGTATCGATGCATTGGTGACAAGACATGACGTTATCGTTTATGATGCAGATTCTCACGCTTGTATCGTTGACGGAGTTCGTCTTCACATGGGAAAAAGTTTTACTTTCAAACATAATGACATTGAGAGTTTAGAAAAAAACTTAGCAAGAGCAACAAAAGTTGCTGAAGAAAATGGCGGAGGAATCTTAGTGATTACTGAAGGTGTTTTCGGAATGAGAGGAATGCAGGGGAAGCTAAAAGAAATCTGTGATTTAAAATCCAAATTTAATTTCAGACTTTTGGTTGATGATGCACACGGTTTCGGAACTTTAGGTAAAACAGGAGCCGGAGCTGGTGAAGAGCAAGGATGTCAGGATCAAATTGATGTTTACTTCTCAACTTTTGCTAAATCAATGGCTGGTTTCGGAGCATTTCTTTCAGGAGATGAAACGATTATCAGATTTTTAAAATATAATCTTCGTTCTCAGATTTTTGCTAAATCTTTAACAATGCCAATGGTAATTGGAGGTTTGAAAAGATTGGAATTATTAAGAACACGCCCAGAAATTAAAGATAAATTGTGGGAAAACGTAACTAAACTTCAGAACGGATTGAAAGAAAGAGGTTTCAACCTTGGAAACACAAATACTTGTGTAACACCAGTTTTCATTCAGGGAACAACAATTGAAGCAACGCTTTTAGCTAAAGATTTAAGAGAAAATTACGGAGTATTTACATCAGTGGTAGTATATCCTGTAATTCCAAAAGGAATGATTTTGTTGAGATTAATTCCTACAGCTTCACATACAGATTCAGAAATTAACGAAACTTTAGCTGCTTTCGAAGGCATCAAAGAAAAATTAGAATCTGGTCAATATGCAGAAATGGAAAAACAAATGAACATCGAATACAAACAAATGTAATCTGATTTTTATTTAATATATAGAACCGTTAGAATTTTTCTGACGGTTTTTTATTGTATTTTTTTGCCAAGAATACACGAATATCTTTTTCATGCATTAAATAAATTCGTGCATTCGTGGCAAAAACTAAAAGATTTGCAATAAATTTGCAAAAAATTACTTTTGAAAGATCTTCTTCTCATCACTCCTCCTTTCACGCAACTCAACACTCCCTATCCGGCGACAGCTTATATTAAAGGTTTTTTAAATACCAAAAATTTTTCAAGCTATCAAATGGATTTGGGAATTGAAGTAATTTTAGAATTATTTTCAAAAGAAGGAATTCAGAAGATTTTTGATACAGAAATTGATTTAAAAAGCACATCAGAAAACTCACAGAGAATTTTTGCGTTAAGAGAAGAATATTTAAAAACAATAGATCAGGTTATTTTATTTCTTCAGAATAAAAATCCTACATTGGCGAGACAGATTTGTTCGATGAATTTTTTGCCGGAAGCTTCCCGTTTCAATCACCTCGATGACATGGATTTTGCTTTCGGAAATATGGGACTTCAAGATAAGGCTAAACATCTGGCTACTTTATATTTAGAAGATTTATCTGATTATATAGTTGAAAACGTTGATTCTGATTTTGGCTTCAGTAGATATGCTGAAAGATTGGGAAAAAGTGCAAATTCTTTTGATGAATTATATTCAAAACTACAGAGTGAACAAACTTTTATTGATGATTTTACTTTAAAAATTCTTCACAAAAAATTAGAGTTAGTTCAACCTAAATTGGTATGCTTTTCAATTCCTTTTCCTGGAAATTTATATTCAGCTTTTCGGTCAGCAAAATTTATCAAAGAAAATTACCCTCACATTAAAATTGCAATGGGTGGTGGTTTCCCGAATACTGAATTAAGAGAAATTAAAGATAAAAGAGTTTTTGAATTTTTTGATTTCATTACATTAGATGACGGTGAAGTTCCTTTAGAATTAATAATTAATAATGAAAAATTAACTCCTGACAAAAAGTACAAACGTACATTTCTTATTGAAAATCAGCAAGTTATTTATAAAAATGATTCTATTAAACATGATTATAAGCAATCGGAAATCGGAACTCCGGATTATACTGATTTACAATTAGATAAATATATTTCCGTCATTGAAATTGCCAATCCGATGCACAGTTTGTGGAGTGACGGAAGATGGAACAAACTGACAATGGCACATGGTTGCTATTGGGGAAAATGTACTTTTTGCGATATTTCTTTAGATTACATAAAAATTTACGAACCCATTTCTGCAAAAATTTTGGTTGACAGAATGGAAGAATTAATTAAAACAACTGGCGAGACCGGATTTCATTTTGTAGATGAAGCTGCTCCTCCTGCGCTAATGAGAGAAGTTGCTTTAGAAATTTTGCGAAGAAATCTTATAGTAACCTGGTGGACAAATATTCGTTTTGAAAAAAGCTTCACTCAGGATTTATGTTTTCTTTTAAAACTTTCGGGCTGCGTTGCCGTTTCGGGCGGACTTGAAGTTGCAAGCGACCGATTGCTAAAATTAATTGATAAGGGAGTTTCTGTAGATCAAGTTGCAAGAGTAACAAGAAATTTTACTGAAGCGGGAATTATGGTTCATGCCTATTTGATGTATGGTTACCCAACTCAGACGATTCAGGAAACGGTAGATTCTTTGGAAATGGTTCGTCAACTTTTTGAAATGGGAATTTTACAAAGTGGATTTTGGCATCAATTCGCAATGACGGCACATTCTCCGGTCGGACAAAATCCTGAAGAGTTTGGAGTCATTCAAATAAAACAAGAAATAAAGTTTGCCAACAATGATATCGACTTCAAAGATAAAACCGGAATCGATCATAGTAAATTTAGTTTTGGTTTAAAAAAATCTCTGTTCAACTTCATGCACGGAATTAATTTTGAAATTCCTTTGCAAGATTGGTTCGATTTTAAAATACCGAAAACAACTATTCATCCCGATTATATTCATGACAGTCTTTTGGATGAAAACCAATTTAGTTTTAAAGGCAATTCCAAAATAATATTTTTAGCTAAAAACGTAATCGCTGAGAATTACATAAAAACAAAAAAACAAAACTCATGGGCGTACACGAAAATTACGTTCCATTTAAGAACGAATATTGTAAAGGTTGAATTGGAGCAGGAAAAGGCAGGTTGGTTGATAAAAATTATTACAGAAAATACTTTTGAAAATCCGAAACGTATTACACTTCAGCAACTTAAGGTTAATTTTGAAGAAAAATTTGAAGATTTTGAATTATTTTGGTTTTCGAAACCAATTCAGCAATTAAAAGAGAATGGAATTGTTTTGAGTTTGTAAAATTTAAAGCTTTATTTTTAAAATACTGATTTCCAAGTATTTTAAAAAGTTTAATTGTAATCCAAATATTATAAAAATATAGATCGGATTTGTCATTCCGCAGGAATTTAAGAAATAACATTTTAAAATTTAAGTTTAGATTAATACGGAATGACAAATTGTACAAAAAATCCTAAAATAATTTTCAGGATTTTTGATTTTTTAAGTTTTGGCTAAAGTCGATGAAATTTATTTTTTGTCTTTTTCAATACCATCTTTGACAACTTCTCCGACTTCTACTTTTTCTTTAATTTTAATAAAATTCGGATCCAGAATTGCCATTCTTTCTGCAAGAGCTTTGTACGTTGGAAATTTTAAAATCGAAGCACGTCCCGACATTTCTCTGTATAAGGTAAAAACTTTTCCTCCAGCTGTGGTAATTCTTTTTGTTGTCGTGCTATATTTTCCAACTAACTTACTTTTAGCATCATACATTTCAATATCAACAAAAGTTTTGTCAGAAATTGTATCTTCAGAACCAAAACTTACCGGTAAGTTTGTAAAATATCCAACGGGAACACCATTACTTAAAATTTCACCCACATTATTAATGGTAATATTGAGTTTATCAATTTTTGTTCGGATTGTGTAAGCTTCTTTTGTCTTAGCATCAAGTTTTCTTTTCGGCATATTTTTGAAAACTTCATCCAAATTTTTAATATTGATTCCTCTTTCATCAATAATTTTCAAAGCTTTGATGCACGTATAAACTGCTGATTTCTCATCACCCGAAAATGCTGAAGGAGAAATATAATCCATATCTAGCGTTTTTTCACGATTGTAGACACGATTTAGTTTTACATAACTATCACGTACTGAGTCTACAATACTTTTATCGACAAATTGCATCGTGAAAATCGGTGTTTCCTTCAAATCCATAAAAGTATATTCTCCGGATTTGCTTGAGATTTTCGCAACGTGAATTCCATCTAAGCTTACAATGCCTCTTTTAGTTTTAATAAGTTGAGCATTTAGAATAAGGCTCAAAACTGTAAAGAACATGATTAAATTTCTTTTCATAAAATCAAATTTTTACAAAGCATAAAAAAAGTGTAACCAAAGTTACACTTTCTTGAAAATATATTTAGCTTCTCAATTTAATTATTCGCAAAGGATGATTCCTTTATCATTATTAAATTCTACAACACCGCTTTTGATTGTGTAAGAAAAAACTTCAGTTTGATTTTCATTTTCCTTAGTAAAATTTTTAGCATAAGCTTCGTCGATAGACTTTGCAAATAGCTTTACTTTACCACCTGATAATGAAGAAACAATTCCTGCGTGGTTTTTCATTAAATGGAATTCACCATTTTTTCCCGGCAGCAATACTGAGTCTACTTCTCCTTCAAAAACTACGTATTCTGGTGTTAAAATTTTTATATTCATTTTTTTAGGCTTTAGGCTTTAAGCTTTAGGCATAAAGCATTCAAAAATTATGCGTTATCAGCTAACATTTTTTGTCCAGCTTCGATCGCTTCTTCGATAGTTCCTTTCAGGTTGAAAGCAGCTTCCGGTAAGTGATCTAATTCACCATCCATAATCATTGTAAATCCTTTGATTGTGTCTTTGATATCTACTAATGATCCCGGAATACCTGTAAACTGTTCTGCAACGTGGAAAGGCTGAGACAAGAATCTCTGAACTTTTCTAGCTCTATAAACCACTGATTTATCTTCTTCAGAAAGTTCTTCCATACCAAGAATTGCGATAATATCTTGCAATGCTTTGTATCTCTGAAGAATTTCTTTTACTCTTTGAGCACAGTTATAATGTTCTTCACCAATAATTTCCGGAGCCAAGATTCTTGACGTAGAAGCCAATGGATCTACCGCAGGATAAATACCTAATGAAGCAATTTTTCTATCTAGTACTGTAGTTGCATCTAAGTGAGCAAAAGTTGTAGCAGGAGCCGGGTCAGTTAAATCATCCGCAGGTACGTAAACTGCCTGTACTGAAGTAATTGAACCATTTTTAGTAGAAGTAATTCTTTCCTGCATCGCACCCATTTCAGAAGCCAAAGTTGGTTGGTAACCTACCGCTGAAGGCATACGACCCAAAAGTGCAGAAACCTCAGAACCAGCTTGTGTAAAACGGAAAATGTTATCAACAAAGAAAAGTACGTCTCTACCTTGTCCTGTTTCACCACCGTCTCTGTAATATTCAGCTAAAGTAAGACCAGAAAGCGCTACTCTTGCTCTTGCTCCAGGTGGCTCGTTCATTTGTCCGAAAACGAATGCCGCTTTAGAATCTTTCATTACTTCTAAATCTACTTTAGAAAGATCCCAACCTCCGTTTTCCATAGAGTGCATGAATTCATCACCATATTTAATAATACCTGATTCTAGCATCTCTCTCAAAAGGTCATTTCCTTCCCTCGTTCTTTCACCTACTCCGGCAAAAACAGAAAGACCACCGTGTCCTTTTGCAATATTGTTAATCAACTCCTGAATCAATACCGTTTTACCTACACCTGCACCACCGAACAAACCAATTTTACCTCCTTTTGAGTAAGGCTCAACTAAGTCGATTACTTTAATACCTGTGAATAAAACTTCTGCAGAAGTTGAAAGTTGATCAAATTTTGGAGCTGGTCTGTGAATTGGAAGACCACCTTCCTTAGAAATATTTTGAAGTCCATCGATAGCATCACCAACAACGTTGAAAAGTCTTCCGTTTACTGCATCACCGATTGGCATGATAATAGGATTTCCGTATCCGATTACATCCTGACCTCTTTTAAGACCATCAGTTGCATCCATTGCGATACATCTTACTGTATCCTGACCGATATGCTGCTCTACTTCTAATACTACTTTTTCACCGTTTTCTTTTGTAATCTCCAAAGCATCATAGATACTTGGAATAGCTTCTACATTATTGAAAACTACGTCGATTACAGGACCAATAATTTGAGAAATTTTTCCTTTAATTTGGTTTGCCATTGCTAAATTTTTTCTTGGTGCAAATATAATGATTCTTCACAAACCTGCAATTGCTAAAAAAAAGATTTTTATCATGCTTTTTTACCAATTTTCCAATCTATAAAATGCAATGTTTTTGTTGTTATAAATATATTGATAAACTGTTATAATGATACATTGTTACATTATGTTTATATTTGCAGTCAAAATTTTTTCATTTGAAAGTTTTCAGAAATTTCAGCGATTATCCCTCCCAAAAGCCTTTAGCCTTATCTTTAGGAATGTTTGACGGAGTTCATCTTGGTCATAAATGCATTATTGATGAGCTTAAAAAAGTGGGTTCTGATAATAATCTGGAAACTGCAGTTCTTACTTTCTGGCCACATCCAAGATTTGTTTTTAATCCTAATGAAGATTTAAAGCTTCTGAATACATTGGATGAAAAAACTTTATTGATAGAAAAATATGGCATCAATAATTTATTTCTTAAAGAATTTGATGAAGAATTTCGAAATCTTACCGGAGAAGAATTTGTAAGGCAGATTTTAGTTAAAAAATTAAATGTAAAATATTTAATTATCGGCTACGATCATTCTTTCGGAAAAAATAAAAGCGGAAATTTCGAATTGCTTCAAAAACTTTCAAAAGAATTAGATTTTGAAGTCGAACAAATGGAAGCCATAAACATTCACGAAAATAATATCAGTTCAACAAAAATCAGAAATGCTTTGCTGAATGGAAATATTTTAGAAGCTAATGAAATGTTGGGTTACTCCTACTCTGTTTCAGGAACTGTTGTTCATGGGAAAAAATTGGGTAGAACGATTGGTTACCCAACTGCCAATATCGAAAATGAAAGCATAAAATTGCTTCCTAAAAAAGGAGCTTATATTGTTGAAGTTTTCATCAAAGATCAACAATATAAAGGAATGTTGAGCGTTGGAACCAATCCAACTGTAAATGGGGAAAAACTAACCGTTGAAGTTTATATTCTTGATTTTGAAGGAGATATTTATGACGAAAATATTACTGTAAAGTTCAGAGATTTCCTGCATGAGGAAATAAAATTTGAAGGTCTTGAAAAATTGATTGAAAGATTGGATGAAGATAAAAGATTGACAGAAGCCTTTAAGTTTTAAAAATTCTTATTAATTCCAAAAACAATATGGCGCGGAATTAACCTTTGAGTGTACAAACTCTCACTAATATTAGATATCGAATATCGTTGAATACTATTCGAATTTAAAAGATTATTTCCCTGAACAAAAACACTCATATTATATTTTTTCGAAGTATAATTTGCTTTAATATCCCAAAACTGAGTCGTTTTCTGATCTGTGTTTCCAAATTTATAGTATTCTAAAAATGATTCTATTCTTAATTGTGGATTTATGGTAAAATATAAATTAGCAAAACCTTTTTGATCCATGTAATCGTTAGAATTCACATCAGAAGAAATAGCATTGAATGCCCACTCATAACCAAATTCATAATTGATAAATTTCGTCCAGCCAGACTTCATTTCAAAACCGGCTTTCCAATTGGTAAATTTTGTTTTTATTAATTGTTGATTATTCACACTGTTTTCATAATCTGATAACATATAAGAACCTAAAATACTCAATCTAGATTTTAAAAATTTCAAATATTTTCTCAATTCTAAATTTGAAGATAAGTTGCTGTTATTCTTCACTAAAATGGTTTGATTAAACGTATAATTAGGATTAACAATCATATTATTTGACAGATAATCTTCGCTTCTGAAAAAATTGATATTAAAATTCAGATACTGAGACATTTGTTCACCAACATTATAACTAAATCCAAAGTTATAATCTGGCAGAGCAGCAAATGATGTATTATTTTGTCTTAAATTTCTATTACCTTGGTAAATGTAATTGGTGTAAACATCATTGATAGAAATGGTTGAAAATTTTCTTCCAGCATTCAAATTAAAATTTCCGGTTTTTCTGTTTTGATATCCGATACTCGCAGAAGGAGAAATATAAAACCCATCTTGTTTATTTTGATTTAAATCAGAATGTATTATTTGATTTAAAACAGTAAAACCATAATTCCATTTTTTAGTTTTTTTACCATATTTTATTTGTCCGAAGACGGTATTCTGCAGATAATCTGTATTATTAATAAAACCTGATTGATTAAAGCTTACAACTTCATTAGCAGAATTAAAAACTTTAAGATTTGAGTTTAGATAATCTTTTCTGAATTCATTTCCTAGTTGTAGCTCCAAATTATTTTCTTCAGCGTATTTTTTAAGATAAGAAAATTTTAAACCTCCAAAGTTCATTTTAGAATCAATGGTCTGATTTACTTTTTGGGCTTCAGGATTATTCAGAATATTAGAAAATACGTCATTTTCATCAGTAAAGTCGTATGGTCTGTTTTGGAAAATATATCTTACTACCGCAACCAAAGCTTTAGAAGAATCTATTTTCTTGGTGTAAGTCAGCCTATTCTCATTAGCAAAAAGCTTGTTCTTACCAATTTGATTATTTAGCTGTTCATTAAATAGAAAAATATTGTTATTATTTTCATTTAAATATGAAAATTTATTATAAAATTGCAGGTTTGAATTATTTTTAAAATCTTTTGAAAGTTCTAGTTTCCCAACAATATTCTTGTTATTTTGCTTCCAGATTTTGTCCTCAGTATTAATAAAATCTAAACCGTTAAAATTAAATTTATAATAAGAATTGATGTAGTTTCCATTTTCTATTTCGTTGAAAATCGTTACAAACTTTAATTTCCAATCGGTTTTAAAGTTGTAAATATAATTGAGTGAAACTAGTTTATCATTATTAAAATTGGTGCGCATATCATCAAACAGAAAGTTTTTCTGATGCAAATTTACCGTTGAAAGGGTATTGATATTAGTTCCCACATTTTCTACATCATTTTCAGAGCTTGGATTAATAAGATATTCTACACCTTTCATTTCGTTTAAACCCAAATTATTGGCATTCAACAGAATATATACTTTTTTTCTTTTTGTAAAGTTCATCAGGTTAAGCTTTCCTTGGTGCATATCTTCCTTATAACTTGTAGAAGCCAACAAAATGTTTCCAAACCATTTACCTTTTGCATCTTCTTTTAAAGTAAGATTAAGGGCAATACTTTCTGAATCTTCAATATTTTTGAGGAGTTTATTTTTAGAATAATTTTTAAGAACCTGAACTTTATCTAAAGGTTTTGAGGGCATATTTTGAGTAAGTGTCTGATAGCCTCTTTCAAAAAGATCATCATTTTCTATCATCACCCTTTCAACTTCTTTGTTACCAAATTTTATTTTCCCGTCACTTTGTATTGTAATTCCAGGAAGCTTCTTCAGTAACTCCTCTACATTCTGCTCTGTGCCATTAGAAAAGCTTTGAGCATTATATTCAATGGTGTCTTTTTTAATTTTGACAGGAGTTTTACGAGTAATTACAACTTCCTTAATTTCTCTTACTTTATCGGTTTCTAATTCTACAGTTTTCAGATCTATGATTGTACCTTTTCGGATAAAAGAAACAGGAATACTTTTATTTACATATCCCATTGCAAAAACCTTTAATGTAAAATTACCAAACTTATCGGTATTTAATAAAAAACTTCCGTCTTTATTGCTAAAGACGAAAGTTATAATATTATCCTGTGAGTCAGTAAGAACCACATTAGCCCTTGAGATATTTTGCTTATTTTCTGATAGTATTAATCCTTTGATCTCCGTTTGCGAAGAGACTTTCATAAATAATATTAAGAATAGTAAACATATATATTTCATTAAGGTTTTTTAGAGTCATTTTCCCATTCGAAAGATCTTTCGATATCACAATCTCTTATACCAAATTCTTCTTTTAGCACTAACCCTTTTGGTCTGTTCGCAGCAAGACGACTATCAATATCCTTAAACATAGCATTTTCCTTACCTATATAAAATTTATAATCAACAAATTTATTTTTGTTATTTTCAAAAAAGTTTAAAATTATATCAGGAATTTCTACTTTAGAATTAAGGATAATTTTACTTGCTGCAAACTTGAATTGTTTTTCAGAATCTTCTGCTTCTAAAATTAAACCTGGCAAGTCTTTAAATTTCCATGGTCCTGCATTGACCTGAATTTCATAAGTAAAATATACCGTCCACTCTCTTCCTCTAAATTTAGTTTTTGCCTTATAACATTTGTATCCTAAAATTTCCTTAGTCTCGTCTAAAATAGTCCATTTATATATCAACTTATCTTCAATCAGACACTGTAATTCAGGTACTTTCCATTTATATTCAAATATAGACTTATCTGTAGATTTTATAAATGTTGTAATTTTTGCATTTTTATCTTCTAACGTTCCTCGTAAAGCATTTTTTGAGCTAAAATCATAATTGCTGTTTGTCATGTAAACAGATTCTTTAGAAGGTGTTATCAGAAGAAATTCGTTTAAAAATGTTTTTTCATCACTATCTGTAAAAACAGCAAACTCTACAATAGTATTTTGAGAGAAATAAACTTGTAGATACAAAAATAATAAGAGACAATAAATTCTTCGCATACAAATTTAATATACACTATTCTGCAATTTCTCTATGAAACTATGACAATTTCCAGATAGCAGATGCTCTGTTTTCCTATAAATAGCTAATCCGCCTTCAATACCATTGCAAGCGCCTCCTGAAGCCTCATAAGATTCTTTGCGCGTTCCAATAACATAACCACAATTATCTTTAATTTGTGTGTGAATAGCTATTGTACAAGAAAATAAAACACCATTCACATAGTTATAGGTTATAACTTGTTTTTTATCCCCGTTTTCCTTCGTTATAACTTTTGTTTCCATTTTATGTTCAGAAACAATAGGTATTAAATTATTTGCTAAAGCAATTCCTGAAATGCCAACCGTGAAAAACAGTCCTAAAATAATTTTTTTCATTGTAATAAATTTTTAAAGTTAAAATTAAAATTTGTGTTTAAACTTTATTGCGCAATTATGTTTGAACGCTTCAAAGAAAAATAAAAAAATTCATAAACACAACATTAATTATCACTTTTTTTAGATAAATTTATTATGTTAAATAGCTTGTTTATTGGAGTTTACAAATATTTTCAATTCACTACGTTAAAATAATTTATATTTTTTCACAGAAAATGTTTATGATGAAAATTTATTAATAGATAGTAAATATCTTAAGAATTTTCAATTTCCTCCTTTGCTTTCTTCGTCAAAGATTTAAAAACCAAATCATAAGATTGGTCAATCATTTTTAAAATTAAATCTCTTCTTAAACCATCTAAAGAAACAGAATTCCAATGGGTTTTATTCATATGAAAGGCGCCTGTAATTTGTGGGTGTTGTTCTCTAAGCTCTAAACTCCATTCCGGATCATTCTTTACTGCAATTGTTAATGGTTGTTTTTCTAAAGACATAAGTAAAAACATTTTTGTTCCTACTTTCACCACCAATGTTTCCTGATCAAAAGGAAAAGTTTCTGTCACACCTTTTTTTGAAAGGCAATAATCTAAAATTTCGTTGGCATCCATTTAGTATGAGTAATTGGTAATTGGTAATAAGAAATAATTGATAAGTGATAAATTATAATTGATCTAAGATTTATTTAGAATATCTTTTATCTTTTATCTTTTATCTTTTATCTTTTATCTTTTATCTTTTATCTTTTATCTTTTATCTTTTATCTTTTATCTTTTATCTTTTATCTTTTATCTTTTATCTTAAATAATTCTCTCAAATTTAGTAAATTTAAGAAAGAAAATACCATCATACAAACCACATTATTATGAAAGCTCTCGTAATCGGCGCTACAGGTGCTACAGGAAAAGATTTAGTAAATCAATTGCTCAATGATGAAGATTTTGAAGAAGTGAATATTTTCGTGAGAAAGAATATTGACATTCAAAATGATAAATTAAAAATACATGTTGTAAATTTTGAAAAACCAAATGAATGGAAAGATTCTGTAAAAGGTGATGTTGCATTTTCCTGTCTTGGAACAACTTTAAAAGATGCAGGAAGTAAGGAAGCTCAACGAAAGGTTGATTTCGATTATCAGTATGAATTTGCAAAAGCTGCCAAAGAAAATAATGTGGATGACTATATTTTGGTTTCTGCTTACGGAGCAAATCCTAAATCGAAAATATTTTATTCTAAAATGAAAGGTGAACTGGAAGAAACCGTAAAAAAGTTACATTTCAATAAAATCACCATCTTTAAACCGGGAATGCTTGAAAGAAAAGATTCGGAAAGAACCGGAGAAGTTTTAGGAAGCAGAATAATAAAATTTGCGAATACACTCGGACTTTTCGAAAGTCAAAAACCTTTACCTACAGATGTTTTAGCAAAAGCAATGATTAATTCTTCAAAAATTAAGAGTAATGGATATTCCAGCATAAAATTGGGGAATATTTTTTGTTTTGCTGAGAAAACCAATGATTAAAATCTCTAACTAAAAAATCCGCTTCTAAAATAGAAACGGATTTTTTTATGTAAATAAAAAACTTATTTTAATTATTTTGCTGGTGCAGCAGCTTGAAGAGCAGCTTCTTTAGCTTTCATTTCAGCAACTTTAGGCTGATTTTTAAGCATTGCATAAACATCTTTTAGGATTTGTACTGCATCAATATTATTTGGTTCTACCTGATACCATTTTTCTGCATAAGGTAAAGCCTTAGCAAATCTTTCTTTACGAGCTTCAATTAATTCTGTCGCTTTATCTGGATTTGATTTTCTAAGTCCGTTGATTTCTTCTACAGCTTTAGCATCATCGCCAATTGTAGTATAAACTAAATTCTGGTGAGCATTAGACATTTTAGGATTCAACTCCAAAGCTTTTGTAAATGAAGCAATTGCATCATTCACTGTCGCTGGATTTTTTGACTGCAAGACACCTAAATTATACCAATTCGTAGCATCAGTCGGGTTTTTAGCTAATTGATCTTTAAGATTAGTCATAAACTGATCAGTTTTACCAGATGCATATAATGCAGTTCCCTGATATTCTTTAAGTTTAGCATTGTTTGGATATTTAGCTAATCCTTTTTCAATAATAGCCAAAGCTTCATCATTTTTCTTAGCATTTAAAAGCAAAGTTGACAAAGTTTCATATAAATCTGGTTCTACACTTTTAGATTGCTCAGCTTTAAAATCTGAATAATCTTTAGAAGAAGTTTTCTTTAGGAGATCCCAAGTAGCTTTATCATAACCTGAAACCTGACCAGTTTTGTTATCTTTAGCTGTATAAGTGGTTTGAACACCTGTATACCCTGAATTAACAAGTTCTGTATAAATTTTTATAGACTCATCAAGATTATTTGCTAATGCATAACTCAAACCTGAATAATACATATAGGTCTTATCTTCTTGCCCATTGTCTTTTAACAGATTATAAAGTTCTAAAAACTTTGGAGCTGCAACTGTATAATTTTTTGCATTGTATGCATCCATAGCTGTTTTATTAACAGCCTGAATTTCAGTATTCAGAGCAGCTGGATCTTTTTTCTCCTTCTTTTGTGCTAAAGCAAAAGTTGAAGCTATAATTGCTATACCTAAAATTAGCTTTTTCATAGGTGAAATTTATTTTAAATTTATATTATTCTTCTGAATCAGAATTTTCAGTTTCATCAACCGGATTTTCGTTTTCTGAATTATCCTCCGTTTGTGGCGAAGCGTTTTCTTCTGTTGAAATGTTTTCATCAGATTCTTCTCCTTCAAGAATTTCTTCCTCTACATCTTTATCCATTTCAACTTTTGCGATGGCTGCAATCTCGTCATTCTTTTTAAGATTGATCATACGCACACCTTGAGTATTTCTACCCATCACTCGCATTTCGTCCATATTCATTCTGATAGCAACACCAGATTTATTGATAATCATCAATCCATCTTCATCAGTTACATTCTGAATTGCAATTAGATTACCTGTTTTTTCAGTGATATTTAAAGTGATAACACCTTTTCCACCTCTGTTGGTAATTCTATAGTCTTCAACTGCAGTTCTCTTACCATATCCTTTTTCAGAAACTACAAGAACGGTATCATTTTCCAAATCGTTGACAACAATCATACCAATAACCTCATCGTTCTCTTCCATCGTAATACCACGAACTCCGATAGACCCTCTACCAACTTCTCTTACCTTTTCTTCAGGGAAACGAATACATTTACCATTTTTAGTAGCAATCATAATCTGAGATTCACCATTCGTAAGATAAGCACTTAACAATTGGTCGTTTTCTCTGATTTCAATTGCGTTAATACCATTTACTCTTGGTCTTGAATATGCTTCCAATGAAGTTTTTTTGATCGTACCGTTTTTGGTAATCATCACAACGCTCATTTGGTTGATGTAATCTACATCTTTCAAATCATTGGTTCTGATATATGCTTTAATCTTATCATCCGGTTCGATGTTGATTAAGTTTTGTACTGCTCTTCCTTTTGCAGTTTTTGAACCTTCAGGAATTTCAAATACTCTTAACCAATAACATTTACCTTTCTCAGTAAAGAACAACATATATTGGTGATTTGTCGCAGAAACAATATACTCCAAGAAATCGGAATCTCTTGTCGTTGCTGCTTTATTTCCTACACCACCTCTACTTTGAATTTTGTATTCTGAAAGCAACGTTCTCTTCACATAACCTGCATGAGAAATCGTAAGAACTACAGATTCATTTGGAATAATATCTTCGATAGACATTTCACCTCCTGAATAATCGATTTCCGTTCTTCTTTCGTCGCCGTATTTTTCTTTTATTTCAATTAATTCATCCTTAATGATTTGGAATCTTCTTGGTTCATTTGCCAAAATATCTTCTAAATCTTTAATTTCTTTCATAATAGCATCGTACTCATCACGAATCTTATCAAGCTCCATTCCCGTAAGACGAGCCAAACGAAGATCTAGAATTGCCTGAGCCTGAATTTCTGAAAGTTCAAATTCGTTAATTAAGCCTTCCTTTGCAGCTTGAGGATTTGAACTGTGACGAATAATCGAAATTGCTTTATCTAAAGAATCCTGAGTTCCGATCACCTTCATGAAACCTTCAAGAATATGAGCTCTTTCTTTCGCTTTTTTAAGTTCGTATTCAGTTCTTCTTACGATTACAACATGTCTGTGCTCAACAAAATGATGAATAATATCCTTTAGATTTAACTGTTCCGGTCTTCCGTGTACCAAAGCGATATTGTTTACGCTGAAAGAAGTTTGTAGTGAAGTATATTTATACAACATATTCAAAACAACATTCGGAATTGCATCATTTTTCAATTCATAAACGATACGCATTCCGTTTCTGTCCGACTCATCTCTGATTTCGTAGATTCCAAGAATTTTCTCGTCTTTTACCAACTCAGCTGTTCTAGCAATCATTTCAGCTTTGTTAACCTGGTAAGGAATTTCAGTTACGATAATTGCATTTCTGTTGTGAACTTCTTCAAAACCTACTTTAGCTCTAAGAACTACTCTGCCTCTTCCTGTGTGGAAAGCATCTCTTACACCGTCATAACCATATATAATACCACCTGTTGGAAAATCCGGAGCAATAATGTGCTGCATCAGTTCGTCGATGGTAATTTCTTTGTTATCAATATATGCAGTAATTGCGTCTACCGCTTCAGAAAGATTGTGTGGCGCCATGTTTGTTGCCATACCTACTGCGATACCAGAAGTACCGTTTACCAAAAGATTTGGAATTTTTGTAGGCATTACAGTTGGTTCCGTCAAGCTGTCATCGAAGTTATTCTGGAAATCAACAGTATCTTTATCAAGGTCTGATAAAATTTCATCTGAAACTTTTTTAAGTCTTGCCTCGGTGTAACGCATTGCTGCAGGTGGGTCACCATCCATTGAACCAAAGTTACCCTGTCCGTCAACTTGTGGATAACGCAAACTCCAAGGTTGCGCCATTCTTACCATAGCATCGTACACTGAAGAATCTCCATGTGGGTGATATTTACCTAAAACATCCCCAACAATTCTTGCTGACTTCAAATATTTTCTGTTTGAGAAAACCCCTAAACCATACATACCATACAACACTCTTCGGTGTACAGGTTTAAGGCCATCTCTCACGTCCGGTAATGCTCTCGAAACAATTACCGACATCGAGTAATCGATGTAAGATGATTTCATTTCATCAACAATGTTGATAGGAATTAATCTTTCTCCTTCTTTTTGCATATATAAGTTTTATTGTAATGATAATCAGACCGTTAAAAATAAGCCTGAAAACTATTTATTTTGTATTATTAATAACGGGCTAAGTTACAAAATTTTTGCCGATTTTTGCCTGAGAATTGAAGCAAAATATCTTAAAAAATATTAAAATATGAGTGTATTAAGTATAACTTTTCACTGTGTAAATAACAGTCTTGAAGAATGGGAAAAATATGTAGATGAAACTTTAGTTTTAATGACCGAAAACCTTCTGGATGTTGATAAATATATCTTATCGGAAGTTCACAGTGATTTTATAGACGAAGGAAAAAATTACAACTTGTTGTTGATTTTTGATGATGAAGAAAAACGAACAGATTTTATGGAAAGTGAATTATTAAATATCACCGATAGAATTGAAACAAAATTCGGGCAAAACGTTATGGTTTTCAATACTTCTTTAAATCCAAAGAAAAAGAAAATTTAATTAAAGTTAAATCTCCATCAAAATAACAAAAAAACTGTCTAAAATTATTAGACAGTTTTTTATTTTATAAGTTTACGATAACCACTGGTCTACTTTGATAAACACGTGGATGTCTTTTGTGAGAATAGTGTTTGTAAGGTCTCGCTGGTCTGTAATAATGTTTTTTGTGATAATGTTTTGGCCCATTTCTATAATAGACCACTTTTTTATACTTTGGCTTATAGTGACCACGATAATGCTTCTTGTGTGGACCGTGATGACGTTTTTGTAAGGGTTCTGCCTGAAAAAATGTAACCGCAAAAACTATAAACAACAATCCAATTACTTTAGTGAGTACTTTCATAAAAATCAATTTCAAATTATCAAAAGGAAATTATCAATACTAATGCCAATAATCATTTATCATTGATTTTTTAATACTATTTAAGATAATTTAATTACTTTTCAGAATAATTGAAACTATTAATTTAAAAATAATAGAATTAATTTTTATCTATTTCTGTTTCGCGGATGACTTTCTTTTAATTTCTCAACTTTCTTATCGTGACCAGGCGGCATTGGTCTTTGACTCGGATGCGGAAGGCATGATGAAAACATTCCCGCTAAAATGACGGCTGCGATTGTATTCTTAATCAATTTCATAATAATAAATTTTAAAGTGATGAAATAGATGATACAATCAAAATGCCAAGTCTGTTTTAGAATTTAAAATACGTTTTCACTTCTTCTCTCCATAAAAATAAGATCTTTCCATTGACCGTGAAGTTGAGCAACCTTCTCTCTCTTCCCAATAATTTTGAAACCATTTTTCTGATGAAATCTAATAGATGCTTCGTTTTCTGAAAAAATATTGGATTGTAAAGTCCAAAATCCGTGGTTTTCACTGTCTACAATCAGCTTTTTCAAGAGCATTGTACCTAAACCTTTCCCAATGTAATTATCATCCAAATAAATACTTACCTCAGCAATACCTTTGAAGTAATCTTTTTTACTTATTGTTTTTAAAGCACACCAACCGACCACTTCACTAACTTCATTTTCTAAAACCCATCTGCAATCGTTGTAATAAGTGGTATTCCATGCTTCAGCACTCGGTAATTCTGTTTCAAGCGTTGCCATTCCGCTGTCGATTCCCTGTTTAAGAATTTCCAAAACCCTTATATCGTCGTGAGGAAGCATTTCTCTTATTTCGTAGTTCATTTTAATGGTATTTTCTTTTATTTTTTCTTTTAATTCTGGAATAATGCGTCTGCTTATCTGTTTTATCCTGAGAAACCACACTGATGTTTCCATCGACTTCCAAAATAGCGAGTTTTACATTTTCCATTGTTTCTACACCATGTTCTCGGATCGCTTCATTCAGCTCATCAGAACTAATTTTGACTTTTCTCAGCGCAACAGAATCTTCCACACCATCTTTCACTAAAATCACAGGATCTGCCTCCATCAGACTAGCAAAACTTTTATTAGAAAACATCAATCTTTTCACAATAAAATTTGCGATGAAAAGTACTAAAGCTGCAATAATTCCGCCTTCCAAAGAAGTGTTTTGTCCAACCATTGCGTTTTGTACTGCATTAGAAATAAGAAGAAGTAATACAACATCTCCTGCATTAAGCTGTGAAAGCTGATTCTTCCCAAATAACCGAATCGCAATCATCATAAAAAGATAAACGCAGACAGAGCGGAGAACGACATCTAAAATAGGATTCACGGTTTGTAATATTTAGATCAAATGTAACCAATTACTACAAATAAAAAAACTGCTCTTTCAAGCAGTTTAAAGGAAATTATATAGTTTGTTTTTACTGAATTATCTGTTGTTGATGTCTACTCTCACAGGCATTACAAAAGATGAAGCCAACATATTCTCGTTAAGTTTGTTTGCATCAATTTTATACATAAGATGAGATAATACATTTTCTATTTCTTTACTTACATTTTTGCAGTCTCCTTTTGAACGAACGTTTACGATTTTACCGTTTTCAGCAATATCAAATTTCACTTCAGAGTTTACAACTCCTTGTTTATAATCTGGATTGGTAAAATCAAAATTAGCCATTAAAAGATTTCTGATCTCATTAAAAGCATCATTTTTATTTAACTGAACTTCCTGAATTGTATTACCAGAAGTAGTTTGAGCTTTTACATTTCCTGCGATTGCAGTTAATCCTAATGCGAAAAGAGAAGCAATGAATATTTGGATTTTATTTTTCATAACCATTTGATTTTAAATTAAATATTAAACTTGTTTTGAATTCTAAATCAAAGATATAAAAAATTATTCATACAAATTTCACATTGAGTTAATATTGAGTTAACATTGAAATATAATATACTAATAATCAATTAATTAAATTTTAAAAATAATTGAATTGTTAACATTGAAATTGATTTTCATAGTAAAAAAGGTCAACTTTTTGAAAAGCTGACCTACATTTATACTGTAACTATTATATCAATTTAGTAATATGTTTTAGCTATTATTAATTTCCAAAAAACATAGACTAGAATTAAAATTAAACCTAAAACAATGAAATAAATATATGATGAAAAAGAAATTCCGTTAAAGATTAATGGCAAAATAAAAAAAACATAATTACACAAAACAATCAAATTCAGTTTCAAATTTTTCTTTTGAGTTTTACTTTTAAGAAAAATAAAAAATAGATAACTGATTATTGCAATAAACAAGTAATAGAATTCTAACTTTATAAAATCAAGAAAAAATTCTTTATTATCAGTTGTTGAAATATATGTAAAATCTTCATATCTACTTCCTGAATACCATCCTAAAAAATATTCCAGCTGAAATGACAAAAAAGAAACTATTCCTGATAAGATTGTCATCAGTAAAAAATTCAATATAACAATTGAGTACCCCTTCATTATTATTTGCTACATCTCCTTCTTCAAATACTTCCCTGTCAAAGATTTCTTCGATTTAATAATTTCCTCAGGAGTTCCTTTGGCAATAATCTCACCACCATGCTTTCCACCTTCGGGACCAACATCGATGATATGATCGGCTAATTTTATAACATCCATATTATGTTCAATGATGATGAAAGAATTCCCTAATTCCACCAATTGATTAATAGCGTCCATCAGGATTTTTACGTCTTCAAAATGAAGTCCAGTTGTCGGTTCGTCAAGAATGTATAACGTATTTCCAGTTTGTCTTTTAGATAATTCGGTTGCCAACTTAATACGTTGAGCTTCTCCTCCACTTAAAGTTGTCGATTGCTGTCCTAAAGTAATATATCCCAAACCAACATCCTGTAAAGTTTTCACTTTCGCAAAAATCTTAGGAATCGGCTGGAAAAATTCTACCGCCTCATCAATCGTCATATCCAAAATATCAGAAATGGACTTTCCTTTGTAGCGAACTTCCAGCGTTTCTCTGTTGAAACGTTTTCCGTTGCAGGTTTCACAATGCACGTAAACATCGGGCAAAAAGTTCATTTCAATAACTTTCAAACCACCTCCCTGACAAGTTTCGCATCTTCCACCTTTTACGTTGAAAGAAAATCTTCCAGGTTTGTAACCACGGATTTTAGATTCAGGGAGCTCAGAAAATAAGTTTCTGATGTCTGTAAACATGGCTGTGTATGTTGCAGGATTCGAACGCGGCGTTCTTCCAATCGGCGTTTGATCTACGTCTACAATTTTATCGATATGCTCAAGCCCTTCAATTTTTTTGTACGGCAACGGTTCCTGAACGGCTCTGTAAAAATGTTTGTTCAGAATCGGATATAAAGTTCCGTTAATTAATGAAGATTTTCCGCTTCCCGAAATTCCTGTTACAACAACCAATTTCCCTAAAGGAATATCTAACGTTACATTTTTAAGATTGTTTCCTGTTGCCCCTTTTAGAATAATATTTTTTCCGTTTCCTTCTCTTCTTACTTCAGGAATGGCAATTTTTCTTTTTCCGTTGATGTAATCTGCAGTGATGGTGTCTGCTTTCAATAAATCTGCAGGTTTTCCCTGCCAAAGAATTTCTCCGCCAAATTTTCCGGCTCTCGGACCAATATCCAAAACCTCATCAGCTTCCATAATCATATCTTTGTCGTGTTCAACGACCAAGACTGAATTTCCTATGTCACGTAGATTTTTCAATGAATTAATCAATCTTTCGTTATCTCTTTGGTGCAATCCGATACTTGGTTCATCCAAAATATAAAGAACATTAACCAACTGAGAACCGATTTGTGTTGCCAAACGAATCCTTTGTGATTCACCTCCGGAAAGTGTTTTCGAGCTTCTGCTTAAACTTAAATAATCCAAACCGACATCCAATAAAAACTGAAGTCTGGTTTCGATTTCCTTTAAAATTTCGTGAGCAATGATTGATTTCTTTTCAGAAAATTTACCTCTTACGTCGTGCAGCCATTCTTTTAAGTCTGATAAGCTTAATCCGTTAACCTCAGCAATATTTTTTCCGTCAATTTTAAAACTCAAACTTGATGGTTGAAGACGTGCTCCTTTGCATTCGGGACACATTTCTTCCGTTGTAAAATGCCTTTCCAGCAAAATCGCTTCGTATGATTCTCTTTCCTCAATCATTTCTTCCATGAAAGGAATTAATCCGTCAAAACTTATCTTGATTTTTTTTGCAATTCCTGCATATTTCAAATCTTTGTTGAATTCTTTATGACAGCCATTGTACATATAATCCAAGGCTTCTTCAGGAATATCCTTCATCGGAGTCGCTAAACCCAAACCGAAAATTTCCAAAATATTTTTAATTTGTGTAAGTACCCATTTATTAGATTTTAAATCTTCCAAAGGCAACAAACCACCTTGATTAATTGACAATTTCGGATTTTCAACAAAATAATCAGTGTTAATTTTCTTCACCATTCCCAAACCTTTACAGCTTGGGCAGCTTCCTTTCGGTGAATTGAATGAAAAAGTATTTGGTTCCGGTAAGGCCAATGAATGACCTGTTTCAGCATCCATTAAATTCTTTGAGAAATATTCAATTTCTGTACTTCCCAGTTTTTGAATTCCGATTAAACCTTCTCCCATTTCCATTGCAGTTCGCAACGATTTTTCCATTCTAGCCTCGGAAGCAGATTCGCCGATAATCCAACGGTCGATTACAATATCGATGTCGTGGGTTTTGTAACGGTCAAGTTTTAAATCATATTCAATATCCTGCAATTCGCCATCAATTCTTGCCTGTCCGTATCCTTTTTTCGCCATTTGCACGAAAAGTTCGTGATAATGTCCTTTTCTGGAACGCACAACCGGCGCCATCAACATGATTTTTTCGCCTGTATAATTTTCTTTGATGGTTTCAAGGATTTGATCTTCGGTATAACTTACCAATTTCTTTCCTGTCGTTTGAGAATACGCATCAGAAACTCTTGCATACAAAAGACGTAAATAATCGTAAAGCTCAGTAACGGTTCCAACGGTTGAACGAGGGTTTTTATTCGTTGTTTTCTGTTCGATAGCAATTACAGGAGAAAGTCCTTCAATTTTGTCAACATCGGGACGTTCCATACCTCCTAAAAACTGACGTGCATAAGCAGAAAACGTTTCGATATAACGACGCTGTCCTTCAGCAAAGATCGTATCAAAAGCCAATGAAGATTTACCGCTTCCCGAAAGTCCGGTAATTACCACCAATTCGTTACGCGGAATCTTGACATCAATGTTTTTAAGATTGTGTTCTCTGGCTCCGTAAACTTCTATATATTCTTTTGATTCACTCATAATTTGGGGTGACTTTACATGAAAATCACGATGTGCAAAATTACGGAATTTTATGGACTTTTTGATGTTAAAAAATGTTAGGAATTTTAGATTTAAATAAACAAAAAAGACTTGGTTTTTAATATTTTCTACGATTAAAATTCATTTTTAAAGTTTTTCCTCTTTTTACTTAAATTTACACTGATTTAAATATAACCATGAACAGACTACGGGAACACATTGAGGAAATTATTTCTGTGACAGACGAAGAATTCGAATATATAAAAACATTTTTTACGATTAAAAATGTTCGCAAAAATCAGTTTTTGGTTCATGAAGGTGATGAAGTAAAATTTGAATTTCTTACTCTTGATGGAATTTATAAAGTTTTTTATATCGACGAAAACGGAAAAGAACATATTCTTCAGTTTGCAAAAAAGAATTGGTGGATGACCGATTATATCGGATTTTTTAAACAAAAAAATGCAACCATGTTTGTAGAATGTTTACAGGATGGAGCTGTTGCGTGTCTCACTTTAGAAGGCAGAGAAAAGTTAGCTTCAGAATTTCATAAAATGGAATATTTTTTCAGAACAAAGCTTACCAATGGCTATATCGCCTTACAACAGAGAATTATTCTTTTGCTTTCAAGCACACCTCAACAACGTTATGAAGAGTTTTCAAAATTATATCCGGATTTGATTTCTCAGATTCCTAAAAAATACGTTGCAGAATATTTGGGAGTAAGCAGAGAGACATTGAGCAGACTTTATTCGAATACAAAATAGTTTTTATAACTCTTTGCATCTTAATCTTTGTCTTTCAAAAATAAGTGAAACGCCTTTGTTTATCTTTATCTAAGTATTATTTTATAATTCTTAGTCTTTCTTTGCGATAAAAAAACGCAAGGAAAGACAAGGGTTTACAATAAATTCTTTTTTAAGATAAACAATGGCATTTCATTTAGCAAAGAAATACAATTACTTTAATTTTCAATTCGTTAATTACTTTTTCAAAATGTACAATCAATATTTATAGATTTTAATTGATTTAAGTATTCAAAGATTAAGTGTGATTTCGATCACACTTTTTTTGTGACTTTCCTCCTTCGATTGAGGCTTTGAACCGACCTACATTTGCTATAGAAATTTAAACGATTTCAAAAAGATCAAACAAAATATTTATTTAACTAAAAAATTGAAAGTCATGAAACCAAAAGTTTTAATTATTGTTTCTAATGCAAACACAATCGGATCTAACAACAGAAGAACAGGAACTTTCTTACCTGAAGTAGCACATCCTTATGCAGAATTCGAAAAAGCAGATTTTCAAATTGATTTCGCAAGTTTAACGGGTGAATCACCATTTTTGGATGCTTTAAATTTAGCCGATGATCCAGAAAATTTAAAATTCCTGACAGGAAAAGGCTGGGAAAATATGCACAGCGCTCCAAAACTTTCAGAAGTTGATGTTAATAATTATGACGCAGTTTTTATTCCAGGAGGATTAGCTCCGATGGTTGATATGCCTGAAAATACTGAACTTAAAAAAGTAATTGCTGAAGTTTACGAAAGAAATGGTGTTGTAGGAGCAGTTTGTCATGGTCCCGTTTCTTTACTCAATGTAAAATTGAGCGACGGAACTTATCTGGTGAATGGTAAAAACATCGCATCTTTTACTACCGAAGAAGAAGACAGTTATGCAAGAGCTGATGTTCCTTTTGATTTGCAAACAGCTCTAACAGAACAAGGAGCAATTTTTCATGCAGCGGAACCGTGGTCTGCAAATAGTATCACTGATGGAAATCTGGTAACCGGACAAAATCCAGCTTCTGCAAAAGGTGTAGGAGAAAAAATGGTTGCTCTTTTAGAATCTAAAAATTCATAATTTAATTTTAAAACTAAAAAGATGAACGAACAAGCAATTTACGTTTATGCCAAATGGCAGGTAAAAGAAGGAAAATTGGATGCAGTATTGCAAATTATGAAAGAAGCTGCCCAAAAGAGTTCTGAAGAAAAAGGGAATTTATTTTATAAAATTCATCAAAGTAAAACTGATGAGAATACATTGATTTTATTTGAAGGATATGAAAATGAATCTGCCGTAGAAATTCACCGCAATTCTGAACATTATCAAAATTTAGTGGTAAAGCAGATTATTCCTTTGCTGGAAAACAGGGAGGTGATTCTAATGAATCAGATTATTTAATTTAAAAATTCCGAAAAACTTAGATGAACTAAAGTTTTTCGGAATTATTTTTTTATTAATGAGAATATTAATTTCTCTTTAATAGTTATTTTACAAACGAATTATAAGAATTCAGAACAGATTCATAAGCAGAATCCATTTCCTGAATATTACTATCCGGAATTTTCCCTGTAGACTTAGAATCTCTGATCAGTTTTCTGTATTTATCCAAGAAGTCTGATGCTTTTTTGTTTAAGGTTTCAAGCTCTGTTTTTTTGTAAGCGTATTGCTGCTCTTTTACATTAAAAACTTTACTCGAATTAATGCTTACGATTTCCTCAAATTCATCATATTTTTTCTGAGCTTCAGCTTCATTGAAATTTCCCGCATACTGTTTGTCTAAAAGATCCATCACAGAATCCATAGAACTCATCAGAGATTTAGAAGAAACAATAAATTCTTTCATCGGGTGATCCTTCAGAATGACTTCTTCTGCAGCATCTGTTGCCGGTTTTATCTTCGTTAAAATATTTTCTCCTGCCGTGAAAAATGCCTGTGCTTCTGCTTCAATATCTTTTTGTAACGCTTCAGCTTTAGCGCCTTTATCATCTTTGTAATCTTCGGATGTGATGTAAGATTTCAGTTCTTCATATTTTTTTTCAATACTTTCTCTTTTTGCTTTATAAGTATTAAAATCGGCTTCAATAACCGTTTTATCTTTTTCAAAACCGGAAGGAACGTCTTTTATTTTACTCAAAGAATAATCCATTGAATTGATAACCATCGGCATACTGTAAACTGTTTCGCCATGAGATTTTTTCACCGCAGATTCTGCATATTTCACGATATTCTCAATATGTCTGGATGAACTTTTATAAGAATCTAAAAAATCATTATTAAAATCAATAATTGCCTGCGACTCATTTTCTCCGGCTTTAAGAACGGCATTTCCTATTTTATCCATTCCCTTTTTACAGCTTACACTTGCTGCGCTCAGCGATAAAGCCAGTGCAAACATCATTACTTTTTTCATATTTTATAATTTGGTATTTAATTAATTTTCAAAAAAATCGGTGTCTTCATTACTTACTTTCACTAGGTATTCAATTCCGTCGATTGCTTTGGAGACGATTTGATTTCGCAGAATATTTGCCATGTTTTCCCAATACATTCTTCCGTAAAAAGAATAATTATTCGGAACAATTTCTACTTCTACAGTTCGTATGAAGCCCTCTTTCGGTTTGTTGCTAATCATCGTTCCACGTTTTACACGAACGTCTTTCATCTCGTCTTTTAAAACCATTCGGCAATAATTCTTTACATCTTCCAGAGAAATAATTTTATCTCTTGTCGTTAAAGCATATTTGTAAGCCTGAATACTGTCTGAACCCTTCTGCTCTTCTGCTCCTCCAATAGTTTCTGTCAACAAAATCATCGATTGTGATTTTAATTGGTTTGAAAGTTCGGTTCCGGGACGCATATGATTGGCAAAAGTGCAATGGGTAATCCAAAACGACGCATAAGTGTGGTCTGTTTTCTCAACAGGTTCCATAATGACATAATTAAGTTCCTGTCTGATGCTTCTTTTGGCATTGTTTACTTTTTGTACCATCGATTTCATCTTATCAGACATTTCGCCCAAAATTCCTTTTACATTGTCTCGGTTTAGTAAAGAAAATGCTGCTATTTCATCTCTTGTCAATTCCAGAACATTGGAAATCATATCAACGGCATTTCGGTTGTTGAAACGTTCCATTCCGCCTTTTCTTACGGTGTACAAACCTTTTTTAAGATTATCTGAAGGCGTAAAAGGAATTTCGGTATATTTTCTTCCATCTCCGTCCTGAACCTCATCTACATAAAGGAAATGTTCTGCATCTTCGGTAATCAAAGGAATATTGTTTCCCATGATATCTAAACTGTATTCCGTTTTTTTCCAACCTCGGTTGTAAACAGGAAAAGCATTGAGAACAAAAGTGAAATTATCTAAAATCTCGGACGAAAACTGCGGTGGAAACTCAAAAGTAAGCCACAGATATTCTTTCCCGTTGAGGTATTTTTCAATCTCTTCTCTTCCGTTCAGGAAATCTAAATTCTGCGGAAGGTTTTTGGTGAATAAATCTCTTGAAAGCCCACTAACTTCAATGAATCTATGATGATAAATACTTTTAATATCATCAATAATCTTTGATTTAATTGACTGTTCATGAAATATTTGTTCGTACCCTTCAGTTTCAGGATTTTTCACATAAGAAATTCCCTCTTTGATAAACATTGGATTTCCGTTGCTTGAAACCGTACTGTAAGGCAATAATTTGTAAACAAAATCCAAATGTTCAAATGCCGGATTTGAGCAGTAAATAGTTAACGTTTTAGGAAACTTTTCGTTGGTGTATTTTGAAACATCAATTCCGATTGTCACTTTTCTGTAATCTTCCGGTCTTCCCTGAAATCTAGAAATTGGGATTTTATTTAATCTTTCATCCAAACTGTAGCACGTGTTCCCTACGAACATAATGGCAGTCTGTGCTTTGTTTGTACGCACACTTCCAACCGGTGTAAAAGGAATATTTAGCTGTTTGTCTGATTCCGATTTTATGGTGGAATTCATGTGTTTTTTGAAGAAAAACTCGGTATGCTCCAGCAAAATTTCTGATGATTCATCTGGCGCAGTATACGCCAAAGCGTGAGCCGGAACCGGGTGTGTATAAATTGACGGTGTTAATAGTTTAGCAAGTTTCTCTAAAATTCTTGCATTAACCGTCTGAATTTCGTTATTCGCTTTAAAAACCTCTGTACTGAATGCATCAATGAGTAATTTTACAAAAGGATCTAATGACTGTGGACTTTTTAATCCCCAAACTTTTGTAGCATTCTGAAGCATTCTCGCTTTTACAGATTCTTTGGAATAAATATTCTGGTCTAAATTCATAAGATATTTTTACAGATAGATATTAATCGATGGACATCGGGCTCAGGAAAAGCTCGGTAGAAAAACTGAAACGCTCTCCTGTAGCTTCCATTTTTGCGTTGATTCCGATTTTTACTTTTTTCTTGATTTCCGTGTGCTCTTTGGTATCATAGTTATGCTCTACAAACTGTATGTGAGCGTCGATTTGGGGCTGTATGATTCGGGTTTCATATTCTAAAATCTGTCTTTTGAGACTTTTGATAAATACATTTTCCCAAACTGCTGATGTAACGCCGTTATCGAATTCAAGATTCCAGACATCGTTTCCGTAGTTATCATCATATCTGTTTTCTCCTTTTTTTGTCGTGATTAAAAGCATAATATTGTGAGCAATGCTTTCTCCCATGTCGCAGGTATCAATACTTCCACCTTCGGACATAAGAGTAGACGGTACAAAAGGCATTCTGTAATTGGGTGTGTCCATAAGTGATATTTCGTTATTTTTCTTTGGTGTTGTATAAAACGAATACCAAATTAATCATTTTTGATAAATAATACCTTATGGAAACTTAAATTTATTCCTAAAGAATTGAAATCTTCTGCTTATTTGTGGGGTTCTTGGAGACAAAAGCTTTGTATTTCTTCTAGCCTTATATAATGAAATTTGTAGACATCGTAAAAAACCATGTCAAGGTTTAAAATCTTGACATGGTTGACTTATGTGTTGAGGTTATACATTAGTTTTTAATTCTACTACACTTCATTTTTGTTTTACTACCGTAAGTTTTTGTGATAGTACAGTCGATCTTCATTGTACTCTTCTGGTTCTTTTATCTGATTATGTGGGTTGTTATTGTACTTATGTTAGTTTTTATTCCAGTGAGGAAGAGTTTTATTTTAGTACAGTTGGTTTTTATTCTACTACTCAAGGTTTTCGCTTTAGTGTAGTAGATTTAAACTGCCATTTCCCACATTTACAATCAAATGCAGTATTTTTTAGCCCCGATTGAACGGCCTGTTTGAGCTCTTTTTGTGGTTTT
>NZ_JAOVZW010000049.1 GCF_026460885.1 Chryseobacterium formosum | reverse complement strand
AGTCCTGTGTTACAGCCGTTCTCATTTATCAATCCTACTTCTCCCAGGTTGGTGGCAGCAGAGCTGCAATTATCAGGTGGTGTTCCCGAGTTTGTGTTGCTATTGCCTCCCAGACCCCCAGACCAAATAGCTTCTAATAAGTTGAATCCAATAATAAAGCTGTCTAATAGACAGCTTTATTATTTTTTATTGTTTTATCAATTCAACTTTATTTGGAATCTCAAAAGTTGGTTTTCCGACATAAAAACTAGCAGGATTTCCTTTGAAAGAGTTTAATCCATTATAGTATATTTTTATTCTTGGCGTTTCTCCCAGAACTCCAAAATTCACAGGATGGATCTCTGCATTAGTAGTTATATTCAATGGAATATCTTTTATAGAGCCACTCAAAAAAATTTCATTCATAAAAGAAATAAGACTGAAAGTTCCATATTTTTTTCCCTCAATGTCACTTAAGTTCTCGAAACTTGTAATGACCGGAGCACTTAAGTTATCTATAATAACTGTACCATTTTTAATATACTTGTAGGTAACTAATAATTTGTCTTTATAAATTTTACTTAAAACATCATAGAACATAGGAACTTTTTGAATTTTAAGTATAAAAGTTTTTCCGTTTCCTTCATATTTCCAAGTTCCAACATACGGATCAAGCTGATTGTACATATCTTTTACATAATCTCCTTTTTCAAAATAGAAATCATCATTAAACGTGTCTTGAAAAGATAAAGTCCTCAATACAGGTTGCTGTTGTGCTTTACAAGAATAATTCATAATTATCAGTAAAAATATTAATATATGCTTTTTCATAATAATTGTTTTTTTAGTTGCATTTTTGATCTTTTAATTTACCATCTTCATCAAGATAGTGCTTCTTCCAGTTTTTGAAATCGGAATCACTTTCATAAAGCTCAATTCCTGAGCCTACTCCGCTATCTTTTATCAATTCTAAAAGTCCTTTTACTTGTTGTTTTTTAGTCATACTATATACTATTTTATTTTCATAAAGAGTATTTACATAGTCATGATTTGTTTTAATATAATTAGCAAAATCGATGATTGCCTGTTTATTTGTTAGCTTTATGGCAAATGTTCCTCTGTCGGATGTTACATACATTCCAAGTTTATTAACCGGTACCGTAGAATCTTTGACTAGTTCAGCCAAAACTACAAAATCTGACATAGAAAAAACAGTAAGTGTTCTCAAATCTGGTATTGTCAGAATGTTTAGGTGACAATGCATAAAACCAGTTATATCGGGAGCCCTAGTGAGATCTGCCTCTAAATTAACAAAAGAATTCCCTTCACTGTCAACTCCTCCATACTTTTTATTGCTGTAGCTGGGAGAAGTATTATACATAGTAATTCCTGCTTCAACACTGCCATTAGCATTATTAGAAAGCTCCTGCATTTTACCTAAAAAATCATTATTTATACTTTTAGCATTTAAATCAGCACAAGGCGTTTGTGTCGGTCTTATATTCGTCTCCGTAGGAAGTCCTGTGTTACAGCCGTTCTCATTTATCAATCCTACTTCTCCCGGGTTGGTAGCAGCAGAGCTGCAGTTATCGGATGGAGTTCCCGGATCTGTGTTGCCTCCTCCTCCCGGTCCGCCTTCAG
>NZ_JAOVZW010000048.1 GCF_026460885.1 Chryseobacterium formosum | reverse complement strand
TGGCAGTTCCAGAAAACTCCTGTTCCCCAATAAGCGGCTCCGGACGTACCGGATAACTGACAAGATTCTCCCGGCAAATGACGGTAATTTGCATCCGCACACGGTATCGGGTAAGAATAGTATTCCGGTGTACAGGATGTTCTTTGTGAAAGAGACGATAAATCCATATTGGCAAGCTCCGTCACCTGCTCTTTGTTTTTAAAATCTACAAATTCTCTGTTGGCAATTTTGGCTTTGTCTGCTTCCGTAAGATTAAGAACGATATGAAAAACCCTGTAGCTTCCGTCTGTATTGGGAGTC
>NZ_JAOVZW010000047.1 GCF_026460885.1 Chryseobacterium formosum | reverse complement strand
ACCTTTTTGCTTTCCAGCTGTGAGAGTTCGTTGTATTTATTCTGCGCAAGATATTCTACAGGATTGGCATCAACTTGATGGGTATGGGTAAGCAACCTGTTTTGATTGTCATAGGTAAAGTTTTCTGTAATAACTCTTTCTGTATCGGTATTCAATCTTTTATGCCTGGTTACGACCTGCTGCGGGGTTCCCGAAAAATCCAATAGAGATTCCGTTTTGGTATATCCTCCTAAATGATTTATTGAATGGGTAGCCAGAGGTCTTCCTTTTGAATCGTACCATGTATAATTTTTTGTCCAGTTGTCATCCTCAATATTTTTCACCAAACTCATCACCGGAAGACTTTTCGTGCTCACATCACTGTTTATGCTGTTGTCGGTGATGATCGGAACACTGAAAACGGTTGTTGGAAAAGCAGGGTTAAAACTGTAAGGAGCATATTTGTCATAATAGCTTATGGTTAAAAGCTTCAAATACTTTGAATCGGAAGGGTAGGCACGACCTGTATAATAAACAGTCATCCCTTCATGGGTAAAGCCGCTCGTATCATTACGGTTCATATTGTTGCTTCCTTTTAAATCGGCATCTGTCTGTTCTGTCAATCTATCTCCTCCTGTACTGATACCCGTGAAGGCCACACGTCCGAACTGATCGTATTTGGTAAAGAGCCACTGACCTTTTTCTTCAAGGTTCGAATCACGTGTTCCAACCAGACGGTCCTGCTTGTCGTACACCATAAACTCCCAACCTTTTCCGGGAAGCTTCTTTTCCACCAAACGGTTACGGCTGTCATATTTGTACTGGTAGCAAAGATTGTTTAAAGTCGTTGTATCGACAGAGTTGGCAGCCACTGCCAAAGGAGGGATAACATAAGCGAGTTGGTTGTAATCGTTATAAACGTAATAGGTATCTGCTTCTGTTGTAGCATCAAGCATTTTTCTTACCAAAAGAACCTGCCCCTGGCCATTCTTAAACTCTATGGTTTTATTGCCGTCTTCATCGGTGACCGTATTCTTGTAGAGCTGTCCTGCACCGTATGGAGTAGGAGAGAGTGTGATTATGGAATTGAAGCCGGCATAATCAAATGTTGCCACATACTTTTTTACTTCACCGTTTTCATTGGCTTCGTAACCGAACTTTACAGGTTTATTGCTCCATGCTGTACCGACCTGCTTCTGCTCAAGAACTCTGTCCAGAGGAGATGCTTCAAATTCTTTCTTTGAAAATATAATTTCTGAGCCGTAAATATCAGCTTGTGTGGCATTTGCCAAAGGGCTGCTTACAATAGCACCGTTACCTGTTCCACTTTGAGGCACAGGAAGAAAGTCCTGAGCCTGCCTGCCATACTGGTCATAGACAAAATGGGTAACAACATCCCTCCCTAGCGGAGAAGCTTTGATGTTTACTGCCTGCTTTGGTCTGCCCAACCCGTCAAGGTACTGGACACTTTCCACGCTTTTAGGGGTGGAGCCTGCAGGATCGGTTAAGTATGTTTTTGTGTAAACGTAGTTTTCATTGGTGCTTAAGTTAAGGGTTTGAGCATGGGAAAGTCCCACTACAAACAAAGCACTGATTGGAATGATTATTTTTTTCATGGTTTGGTTTTATTGTTTGTAGTTGTACTTAAACTCTTTCAGTATCTTCCCCGACGCATTATTTTCCCTGATCTCTTTCAAACGGTTGGCAGTATCATAAAGATAAACTTCCCTGATACCTGATGGAGGAGTGATACTCGTTACACCAATCAATGGATCGTAGGTGTAGGTTGTAATCTGACCTTCCTCTAATCCACTGTTTTTTCTGAAAGCATCGAGCTGCAGAAGAAGATTAGCTTCATTAGCAGGATTCAGAGCATCCTGATCTGAGGCACTTATGATGGAAGATGCCAAAGGACTGACAATGGAATAAGGATATCCTACTATCTTAGCAATAGGCTGGGTGCCATTATATCCCCAGATAATAGACGTCGTGATGCCATCCTTTGTTGTATACTGCAATAAATTACCCTTAGAATCATA
>NZ_JAOVZW010000046.1 GCF_026460885.1 Chryseobacterium formosum | reverse complement strand
TTCAGAAGGTTATTTTGATTTTGAAAATAATCGTTATATTTACCATTACAATGATCATTTAGGTAACGTAAGAGTAAGTTTTGCAAGAGAAAATAATGTAGCAGTTGTCATTAAAGCTACAGATTATTATGCATTCGGTTTAGCATACAGTAATACACGAATTGATAACACCCAAAGAAATTATCAATACGAATACAACGGAAAAGAGCTACAGGAAGAAACGGGTATGTATGACTATGGTGCAAGGTTCTATATGCCGGATTTGGGAAGATGGGGAACTACTGATCCGCTAGCGGAAGCTTATTCTCCCTTTTCTCCCTACGCTTATGTAGCGAATAATCCTATAAATTACTATGATCCGGACGGAATGCAGATCGAAGAATCTTCTACAGGTTGGACTTTTACAGGCTCTGATATAAACTTACTTCATAGTTATTTAACTTCGGGCACAAGTATGGGAAGTAATTACAATAACTTAATGCATCAGGTTAATAGTTTTGACTTCTCAGGCGGTTCTGGCTCAGGCGGTGGTGGTGGAATCAGTAGTTTTTGGAGTAGTTTTAATGGAGGTAATATATTTGGTGGAGTTTCTGTCGGAAATAATGGAGCTCTAACTTGGTGGACAAACGGAGCTGCGGCTTATGGAAATAATATTCAAGGTTTAGATGGACATAGAATGAATTTGAGAAACGACAGTAATTGGTATGCCAATGGAGGACAAGCAAATTGGTTTTTTGCTTCAGGCGCTGCTCTAACTGAAGCTTCAAGAGGATCTTTCAGATTAACTAATGGGGCATATAATGGTAGTTCGTTTAGTCCCAAATATTATCAAAGTGCGTGGACGGGTGGAAGCCGCGCTAGGATTACCACTTATAATATCAGTAAAATAGGAAGTATTGCAGGAAAAGCAAGCTTTGGAACTGGAGTAATAATGGATGGAATTGGTGTATATAACTATAAGAATAATCCTAACTCTCCCAATGCTGTTCACCCAGCAAAAGCAGGACTAAATACAGCCATCGGAGCCATCGGAGTTTGGGGAGGCCCTCCTGGAGCAATTATTTCTACGCTTTATTTTGGTGTAGATGGTTTTTATCCTGGTGGATGGAATGGCGCACTACAAATGAACGGCAGTTTAACTCAACAAAATCAAGCTATATTAGGACAAGGGTTTAACCTTTATAGAGACCATTAATATGAGAATATTAAAAAAAATGTATCATTATTTTTTCTACAAAATTTATAAATCTATAGAATATACTTCTGAACTATCAGGAGGAAAATTTTTAAGTGCCTTTAAGGCAAGTCTTGTAATGATTACTTTAGAGATATGGATATTACTATCATTAGGCATTTATTATACTATTATTACAAAAACAAAGATAGAGTTGTCGATTTCTATGCCAGTTATATACATTCCTTTAATTATAATAATAAGTATTGACTATTTCATTTTTCACCATAAAAACCAATGGAAAAATATTATTTTGGAATTTGATAAATTACCTAAAAAAAGAAATATAATTGGTGGTTGGATAGTGTGTGGACTTGTAGTATTAATAATTACTAATTTAATTTTCTCATTTTATTTATTTTATCAAACCTAAAAGATATGAAAACTAAATTAACAATAATTTTAATTTTATTTTTTAATATTATCTTTTCACAAGATAAACAAGATTCAATTGTGTACATTTATAACAAAACTTTATATAAAGAAAAAGCTTTATCATTTGTTAAGAAAATGGTTGAAGCCAATAGTAAATATGGAAATAGAAGAAAAGACTTGATATATGATATAGCTGATCTAGAATTAGTTATTCATCCTGTCTTTACTTTTAAGAAAATAATAAAAGATGATAATGGCACCACCAATCTTTTGCAGTATATAAACTTTGAAAGCAAACCTGAAAAACAGATTTTTGAAGTTTATTCAAAGGGGAAGTTTATTTACACATTTTATTTACCTAATGACAAGCTTGATGAGATATCAAAAGGAGGAGATATAAATATTCTATTAGGCGATTTAGATTTACCTAAAAATCATATAAATGGATTTAATCCACCAGATTATAATATTCTATTTAAAGATAAATTTTCATTTTATATCAACAATACTTTTTGTGTAGTTATTGATGACAAAATTTTTGTTATTGAAGAAATTACATTACCAACAAAACATTTAAAAATCGAAGAGTTTAATAGCCATTTTTTTCCTATTTTAAATGAGTTAAAAAATGAAGCTAAGGGGATTACAAATGCTGTATATTCAGACTATATTTTTAAAGGTCCCATTAATCCAACTTTTTTAAAAGTTTTGTATAAATGAAAAAATTAAGGTATAACGCAGGAATTAAGGTAATCGCTATATTTGCCACTGTAATGATCATTTAGGTAACGTAAGAGTAAGTTTTACAAGAGAAGGA
>NZ_JAOVZW010000045.1 GCF_026460885.1 Chryseobacterium formosum | reverse complement strand
AATGAGCGCTTGGCAAACAGCCATCAACGAAACTAAGATTGGAAAATCTATCGGAGCTTTAGAAAGAGGGTTGTTTTTAGAACTGCCAATGCAATTTGCAGGCGGTGCATTATTCTCAGCAGGTTGGAAAGCCATTGGAGCAGGAAGATATTTATCAGGAATTGCCGGTAATTTGTATGGCAGAATTGCTCCAAGAATTTTAGCGAATTTTGAACAAATTCCATTAATACAAGCAAATAGAACAGCAGGGAATTTATTTAGAGATGAGTTAGCTGCTGCATTGAGAGCAGAAGGACGAACAGTTTATACGGAAGTGTATAAAAAAACTCCATTTGGGGCTCGCTATATGGATTTAGAAGTTTGGCATAACGGCGTTAACTTGGGAGGTATTGAAGCAAAGACGGGAATTTCTCGTTATTTACCCCTTCAAAAGCTAAAAGATGCTTGGCTTGGTACTCAAGGTTATCCTGTGCAATTAATAAGAAAACCAGGAAATTGGTAACAATATGGATATTTTTAAAGAACTTATAAAAAAACTTACACCCCATTTCAAAAGTTTAGGGTTTAGTAAAAAAGGAAATAGTTTTCAATTAGAACATGATAAAAATTATGGAATTATAAACTTTCAAAAAAGTAGAGAAAGTACTAAAGACGTACTAAAATTTACAATTAATTTTGGAGTTTATTCTAATGTTCTAGGACAATTAGAATACGCCTATAATAACCTATCAAAGCCAGAAATAGAACAATGCCAATGGAGTTCAAGAGTCGGTGCATTTATGGCTAATAACCCAGACTATTGGTGGATAATCAACTCCACAGATGATTTAAATACGAATACTGCAGATGTGATAGATAACATCCAAAATATTATAATTCCAGAAATTAATAAACGCTTGGCTGATGAGGGTTTAATAAATTCCTGGCTAAATGAAAATAATGCAGGTACTACTGAGATAGGAAGATTTAAATATCTAACTACACTTTTAAAAGTGAAAGGAGATTTTAATGCTTTACATAATATTATTGAAACATTTATGCAGCAAATGAAAGGAAAACCAAATGCTAAACTTGCTATAGAACATCTAAAAGAAATAGATCTGACATATCAAAGTTAGTTTGCTTTCCCATGCACGATTTTATCATATAACACAAAAATCTCGCACAATTGCGAGGTTTTTGTGTTATATAGTGGTTCTGTTTTGTATTAGGACAGAACTAAAGCGCAACAATATTTTTAAGTTTAGCAGCTTGGATAAAAGCATCGATCGTTGCAAAAAACCGTAAAAAACCCATTTTATTTTTCAACTGAAAAACTGTATTTTTGAAACCGCCGAACAGAGAAGAAGTTCAAAAAAGCAAGCGTTCGCACGAGGAAAAATGAAGTAAACAAATCCCGAAAGCCAAAGTAGACTAAGGAATGTATGACTATGGTGCAAGGTTCTATATGCCGGACTTGGGAAGATGGGGTGTTGTAGATCCACTAGCTGAAATTGCAAGAAGGTTTACACCATATCATTATGGAAACAATAATCCTATGAGGTTTACCGATCCTGATGGGAGAAGTGCGATGGACAGTTTTTATGATTATCATAATTTTTCAAATGAAAACCGTCCCATGTTTACTACAGAAGGTGCTGGAAATATGCATTTAAATCCTATTTATAAGCAAAACAGCTATATTGATCCAGGTGGTTCAAGTGGTGGTGGCGGCGATCCGAAACCTTCAGTTTGGCAGAATATTGGGAATTTCTTTCGTAATCTTTTTGGGGGGGGGTGGCAAAAGCAAAGAGGCGACTACTTTACCATTAGCAGCAAGCACGACAGGAAGATGGGTAGTAACAGATGCTGCATTTATTCTTGAAGGTGTGGAACCAGCTTTGACATTTGAGCAAATAGTTGCTAGTTTAGAAGGTTTAGGAGCTGGTGTAGTTTCTACCGCTGGTCTTACTTTAGGAGCTGTTTTAATGCCTACAATGATTGCAGAGCCTGAGTTTGATTGGACAAGAAGTTTACCTAAGAGTATTCCTATAACAACGACTGGTGAACCAGATTCTGGAAATTTATATTTATACTGGAAATTTATATTTATATAGAAACATGAGAAGTGTAAACGGTATGCCTATGGTTGGAGAAGGTTTAGATAAACTAGGTTTAAGAGATAAAGATGTTAATTTTCTTACTAACTCTACCATGATAACGCCTCTTTTCTCAAATGGTTTGTCTGTTACTGTTGGTTACGGGAATATAATACCATCAGATGTTCCCAACACTCATAAAAAACAGACTTTATTTAGAATATCAGCAAGCTCATTAGTGTCTTATGGCTTGATTGGAATACCTGTCCCAACCACTTCGAATCCATTTTATGGACAAATACGACCTGGAATTCCTATGAATGTAGGGACATTTAGAACAATAATCCAAACCACTGCCCCAGCTTGGCAACCTGTAAAATAAATTATATGAAAGAAAGAAACTTAATAATAAAGCAGATTCAAGAAAAATTAGAAATTGAACTAAGACCAGAAAATATTTCCAAGATGAGTTTGGATGAATATAGAGATTTTATTATTTCAATGTTTGAGTATATAAATTCATACAAGGATAAATATCTTTTAACACCATTAGACTTTAGGGAATTTGCAAATGAATTTGTATATAATTATGAAGATGATGGCTATGAAGATAATTGTGGGGAAAGAGTAAGGTTTTTTATGGATGAATTAGCGATTTTATATACATATCATCCTCCGTTTTTTTGGGATTCTAATCTGGAAGATTTCAAATATAAAATGAAAAGACATATCACGAAAGGTAATGGTTTATAAAAATGGGTAATGTATCAAATGTGTTTTTTTGCTCGGCAATGTTTCAGACATGTTGGTGTCCTTTATTAACAAGACATTCCAAAGAAATTAAATAAAAATCAATCAAAAAACGAGTAATCATTTTAGATTACTCGTTTTGTTTTGTAAATAAAAAGTACAAATATGAAAGTAGAAAATTACTCATGTTCCAAATGTGTTGGTGA
>NZ_JAOVZW010000044.1 GCF_026460885.1 Chryseobacterium formosum | reverse complement strand
GCCATCCTTTGTTGTATACTGCAATAAATTACCCTTAGAATCATATTGGTCATAGGTAAGCTCCGTTGCAACAACACCGGTAAAATCAGTGGTAGTAAGGGAGGTAGGAAGAAAATGATTTACATCATTGTAAAGAGTCTCAACTCTACTGATGAGTTTGTTGTTCTTTTTGTTTTCAGTTTCTAATGGAACACCAATCATGTTAGCATTTATAAGTCGAGTATTACCTTTTTCATGAGCGTACTTGTAAGAGTCTACATTAGAGTTTCCATCTGAAAAAAGTTGTGTCACAGACGTAGGATAGTCTAAACTGTTGTATAAAGTATTCGTGGTCGCGGATACAGAACTCTGCACACCATTTTTGTAAAAATAAGATGTTTCAATCTTTTGACTTGGTAGAGTAACTCCAAATTTTTCAAAATTCTTATATGGAGTAGTTAATGCTAAATTTCCATACCAATTAAAAAAGTCCTGATATCCAGAATATTGATAATATTTTGTAATCATATTGTTGTAAAAATTATCCTTTACCTTAATTCCGTCGTTAACTTCATATTCAGTGGTATTATAGTCATAATCAATTTGTGAAATAATCTTGTTATCTGAATCATACTTTTTTTCCCATATGGTTTGACCTCTCAAATAATCCAGATTTGGAATAGGTACAACAGGCATTTGAGAGTAAATTAGTGACTGATTAGGATAATCTAATGGAGATCTGAATTTATACACCGTTTTGCCCTTGCTGATATTATTAACATCAATTTGTTTAACAGTCACATATTTATACCCGACATCACCACCTTGCGTTTTCTGTACCGGAAAAATATTATAATCTGTTTCTGTATTAAACATTGCATTATACAATATTACACCACCCATAGACTCACTACTATAAGAATAGTATTCTTCATAGTTAAATAACGGCACTGGGAACACTAAAGCACCACTACTTCTTCCTGCTTCATCTAAATTGTCGTAGTTATATAAATACTTTTTTGCAAATTGAGATGATGTAGAATTTTCAAAATATGTAATATCACCAATTCTCAATCCACCACCCTTATATTTCTTCATATCTACATATAAAGGTTCCGCAGTGTGAGCCACAAAAGTGTCTAGGGTATTTGAGGGATTTGAAAAAGCAAAATCTCCACTTAAAGATGCATAATAAGTTCCGGGTTCTAAATATACTGAAGGATGAAATTCTGATACGATTTCTCCGTTCGGATTTATATTAGAATTAGGACATGCCGGTGGTTGTGGTTTATTACAGGTTTGATTGGAATACTGAAATGTGTATACTGCCGGAGAAAATGTATTATCAGCATTCTTTTTAAAAATTTGAAATTTCCAGTTATAATAAATTAGATTCCCGAGCAACAGATCTAGCTGAACATTTTGTGCAGATTGGATTGAAAAAAAATTCTGTTTATATACATTACTGAATTGTCCGAAATGTATAGTAAATTCGGATGGGATTACAGTATTGTATCCAGTGACAGGTGACATAATATTATCATTTGCAACAGGATTATAACTGTATTCATTTTCTTCAAAATTAAACACAACCTTTCCTTTTGTAGGGTATGTGATTGAATTTAAAACATCTGTTGTTATTGCTGCATCTGAATAGAAACCCCACTTATCTTTCTGAAGACCGAATAAAACACTTTCATTATATTGTAAAATATTTTCTTGATTTGGATTATTCGGAGAAATTTTACTTACCTTTTTAAGCAAAAGCTTTTGCAAAGTTTGAGCTCCGTTATAAGCCTGATATGTTGTGTTGGAATAATCATAATCTAATATGAATTTATCTGTGTACTGTGTAGAAGGTTGTCCTACAATATTTGATTGTACTGATTTCAGCTTATATAGATTTTGAGGGTCTATATAATTACTATCGCTCCTTCCTTGTTCATAGTTAAAATAAACCGTTCCTTTATCAATAATATCTATGTGAGTGAGAAGGTAGGTTTGAGAAGTGTTGTAAACCAGTTGTCTTTCAAGGGCACCTGGCAAACCTTCGGGAGCTTGTTGGCTAAATGTAGTATTAGTATAATTGGCGTTACTCGCCATTCTCGTTGTTGTTTGAGGAGTCTCTTGAAATTTCACTTGAGATTGTAACTGATAATTATATGTTACCAGATTTATATTCCTTTGATCATTAATTCTAACTAGATGGTATGAAGTGTAATAATCTCCAATTTCGACACTTGGATAAAGGTCTCCAGAACCGGTGATGATATGCGTTTTTACATTAGTAATCGATTTTTGGGACTTTTCCATTCCTTCAAAATCATATTTAATTCCTTTATCATCTATTATTGAAAAAGACTTTACCGAATTGGTTGCTGTATCAAATGAACAGGTAATCTTAAGATTATTTTTATCCAACTTAACAGCTGTATAGGTGTTAGAATTTTTTACAACATAAAATCTACCTGTCAAACCTAAAAAGTTATATTGATAAAGATCGTACTCTGTGTCATATTTTCCCATTGCTGCATAAAATGCATATTCATTTATATTGACAGAAGGGTCATTATTTATGACTTTCGAAGTCGGATTGGTAAAGGAATCATAAATACCAAATTTAGATTTAGGAGGTGATGAGAACATTACAGATCTATTTTTCTCATCGGGATTCCCACCTCTAACAGTTCGAACAATACTTCCTCCGGCTATTAAACTCCATCCCAATCCTGTTTCACCTGCTCTGTCATCAGGTTTTGCATTCAAAGGATGATATTTTAGCTGAACATTTACACTTACATTTTTATTATTTGTAGGTATATTAAATAGTGGAAGATTAATGTCTGGAATACCTGTATAATAGCTAACAGGAACTTCCTCGAACTTCATAAGATTATTTGCAGTAGGGGCCGCTGAAAACATTTTATTAATATCCTCAATATAACTCTTTCCGCTTGTGCTTGAAGTTGGTTGTGCGTTTATAGAATTGATAATAAATATCAAAAACAAAATTATAATATTCTTTCTCACGATGATTAGTTTTTTTATTTCTTAATAATTTTAGCGTTAGCAGTTTTTTCAGTGTCT
>NZ_JAOVZW010000043.1 GCF_026460885.1 Chryseobacterium formosum | reverse complement strand
GCCATCCTTTGTTGTATACTGCAATAAATTACCCTTAGAATCATACTGATCATAAGTCAACTCGGTGGCTAAAGGTACGTTTCCAAAAGAGGATTGTATCTGATTTGGAAGATAGGATACATTACCATTCCAATTATTTGCATAATTGATTTTCTTTGTTTCTATTAATTTATTATCTCTAAAACTTTCAATCTTTTCAATTTCAGAAATTCTATTTTGAGAATAAATAGAATTGTGTCCGATATCAAAGTAATATTTAGTTTTAGAAGTGTTTCCATCAGGATTGATTACGGTATGTTCAGTTAATTTCTTATTTAGATTACTATATGTGAAATTTTCCTCAGTCTTAACAACATTTTGATTACCGTTTTCGTAAAAATAATTCTTTGTTTCTTTAGAAGCCAATTTTGCCCAGCCATACGTTTCAAAAATAGGAACGGGAATGTAATTTGGAGTGTTTATATCGAGTGGTAATCCGCCTAAGAAATTTATTGGTGTGGTGTGATTTGAATCACATGACAAACATGTACTTGTTAAAAGACTAAGGTATCCTGTGTAATCTGATGCATAATTAGGACTTGATCCATTATATACATTTGAAGGTTTGGAGAATTTTATTCCTAAATATTCCTCTTTTTCTTCAAAATTATATACATTATTAATTTCATATAATTTGTTTCCACTATTGTTTAAAGCAGTTTCATTAGTTAATAGACCTCTCTTAAAATCATAGTCTTTCGGTTTCACAAAAGGAGGTCCTCCAAAATTAGAAAAGTCTGCAAAATAATCAGTAGGATTGGTGTAAGTATATAAAATTTTTCCTTTATCTTTTTCTTTAACTGTCACATTTTTGTAACCTACGTTTCCTCCATGAGTTTGTAGTATAGTAAAATTACTATCGGAAGATGCTAAGGTTGCGGAATGAGACATTTCAGTTCCAGTTCCATTACAAAAGGCACTACCACCATACGGAGCAAAAAGAATTTGGGTGTTGAAGGGTAGTTGATATTCAAATTGCGGAACTGGACCAACTAAAGAACCACTACTAAAATCGTTAGAATTATTTAACTGATAGGAAAATTCTTTTTGCTTAGCGGGAGATAGGTTAGGGTTTGAAAAATAATCAGATAAAGAAATATTCTGATCAAAGTAGTTTATTTTCTTTATTCTGATGCCTCCGCCATACATGAATTTAGAATTGCCTGCTTCATCAAAAACATCAAAATTTATTGATCCAGTACTGTTATAGTTTGGATAGTTAAAATCATTCCACAACAACTTATACGCTACGCCTTTTTCCAATATGATATTAATACAGCAGTAAGGATCAACTGCCGGACAAGATATATTTCCTACAGGTATCCAATTACCACCACTATCCTGTTTGGAGAGATTAAGAGCAATATTTACTGCTTGAGAATCTACAATATTGGGATAGAATGTCACTTTTCGGTTAGTAGTGCTTATAGGAAAGTTATATGAATTATTTGTAGGCGTAAAATATAATGTTCTTGAGTTTTTAAAGCTGTAACTTATATTTTCTGGAGTATTGGGTATAGGTTGATCTCCAATAAACGAAAACTGATTAGATTCATATTCAAAAATTGCAGAACCTCCGGTAGGATATTTAATCTTTTGTAAAACATTGGTATCACAAAAGTTTGGCGTTGTAGTTCTTTTATCTGCCTGAGCGTCGCAGCCCTGTAAATTAAAAAAACCCCATCGATCTTTTCCTGCAACATATGCTCCTGTATTTGAAGATTCTTTATAATCTAGCTGATAATTTCCAACTAGATTATCCTGCGAGTCAAATTCTTCAATTTTCTTTAAAAACATTCGTTTGTGAAGAACTTCTGAATAGTTCTGCGTAAAATTAAACTTCTTTAGTTGCTTTCCATGCCAGTTTTTTATAGTAACAGACTTCAAATAAGGTGTCCTATCTTTTAGTTGGATATTAGAATCTTCTCTTCCCTGCAAAAATTGAAATTCTATCTTACCATGGTTAATAACATTAATAGTTTTAATCTTCTTTACCTGTACATTAGTATGTGAGTTACTGATTACTTCCACCGGGGGTAAATCATCACAATAATTAAAATCCCTATAATAGTCAGTCATACTTCCGACAGTATATTCATTTCTAGTAATATTTGACATTATGCGAGATTCAATATACGAATCAGGACCATTTGCCAAAGGTCTATCCTGATACTGAAAATTTACAACTTCCTGATTATTATTATCAAAAACTTGTGATAGATGGAAAGCACTAGTAAATGCATTTCCTTCAATTATATTGGTGTCAGTTTTAAGTTCGACAGATGGTCCACCCATTTTTTTATAGGTTGTTGTCACATTAGTCCCTGAATGTATTGATGTTTCAATAACATTAAAGATATACTTAAATCCCTTATCATCGTAGATAGTAAATCCCTCTGGAGCAAATGTTGTTGGATTATAGTTTTGGATGATTTTTACAATGTAATTATCCAAGGGTACTATTTCCAGTATATTTTGAGATGTATTTTTTTTTATGTAGAATCTTCCAGTATTTCCCATGAAATTAAATTGCCAAATATCATGTTCCGTATCGAAAATGCCTGTTCTGCTTGCTGTCCAGATGAATTTATTACCTAAATTATAGAGATTTTGACTTAAATTAGGATTATAATATGTTTTATGTGTATTAAGAACATTGTCACTAAACTGATAATAAGTATTAAGATCCGTATGATAAATACCAATTTTCTTTTTACTTTCTGAATCGTCTACATATCTCAATTCGTCAGCATGTCCTCTAACAGTTCTTGCAACGCTTCCTCCGTGAATAAAATTCCAGCCAAGTCCGACGTCACTCGAAACTTCATCTGCGGCTATACTAGAAGGATGGTATTTTAAGCTTAAGTTGACAGTAAGATCTTTGGAAGTAGTTGGTAAAGCCATCAATGGTATAGATATATCAGGTATTCCTGTATAATTACTTACCGGGATTTCTTCAAATTTCATTAAGGATGATACAGATGGAGATGGAGGAACGATATTATTTATATCAGTTTTAATATCCTGTCCAAAAATGAATGAGACAACAGTTAAAAGTTTAAATAAAATTATTTTTCTCATGTGTTTTATTTCTTAATAATTTTAGCGTTAGCAGTTTTTTCAGTGTCT
>NZ_JAOVZW010000042.1 GCF_026460885.1 Chryseobacterium formosum | reverse complement strand
GCAGAATAAATACAACGAACTCTCACAGCTGGAAAGCAAAAAGGTGGGCGGAGTCTCTTTAGGAAATGGTTTGCAGCAGGTAGATTACCTGTACAATATCAGAGGCTGGATGACACAAATCAACAATCCCAATGACCTGAGTAACGGGGATTTGTTCGGGTATAAAATCAAATACAATCAGGTGGAAGGACAGCAAACTCCCAATAATGATTTTTTAAGCCTTGAAGTAAAGCCAAAGTTTAGCGGAAATATTGCAGAAGTTGACTGGAGCACAGCAACAACATCGGGTGATTATCTTAGAAGATACGGATACGTTTATGATGGCCTCAACCGATTGAAAGCAGGATTTTATCAACGTGATGATAATCCTACAGCAAAAGAATATTTTGAGAAAATGGATTATGATCTGAATGGAAATATTACAAACCTTAAAAGATCTGCGCAAAAAGATGGGAATACTTACGCAACTATTATCGACAACCTGACATATAGTTATAATTATCAGATATCGGGTAACAGGCTTAATTCTGTAACCGATTCTTCAACGGACTACAGAGGTTATCCGGATACTTCGGGAAATACAATTACATATGATCTGAATGGAAATATGAAAAAGCATGAAGACAAAGGCATACTGCAAATTAATTATAATATGCTGAATCTACCGAATTATATCAAGTTTAATCAGTCAATAGCAAGCCGAGGCGGTGCAAGATATGTAAATACAGTCTACACTTACAATGCAGCAGGAAACAAGGTTAAAAAAGTGTATCAGTATAAAGAGGGAAATATACTTTTTCTTGCAACCAAAACCACAGATTATTTGGATGGCTTTCAGTATGAAACTGACGCTACTCTCTCAAACCCCATGGCTTCTGTTGAATTGAAATTTATTCCAACGGCAGAAGGGTATTTTGATTTTGTAAAAAATAAGTATATTTACAACTATGCAGATCATTTAGGAAATACAAGATTAAGTTATTTTCATAATGGCAGCAGCATAGAAGTTCTTGAGGAAAATAACTACTACCCTTTTGGATTAAAGCACGAGGGATACAATGCTCTGGCTGGAAACCCAAGTTACCAATATAAATACAATGGTAAGGAGCTGCAAACTGAAACAGGAATGTATGATTACGGCGCAAGATTTTATATGCCGGATATCGGAAGATGGGGTGTTGTGGATCCGCTGGCGGAAATGTATCAGCCAATGTCTACCTATCATATGTCTGGAAATAATCCTGTTTTCTATGTGGATTCTAACGGAATGAATTATGACGATTATGGAATGGATAATAATGGAAATACTAGCTTAATTCAAAAGACGGATGATAAATTTGATAGACTTTACAAAGCAAAAAGTGACTCTAAAGGAAATGCTATAAAAGATGCAAAAGGCAACGCACAGAAAGCAACTGAAGGAGTTGGAAAGGAAAATCAAGATTATGTCAAAGTAAACAAAGAGACAAAGGATAGTGGTAGTATTATCAGTCAACTTTCAATTAAAGATAGCGAGGGTTTAAGTCATGGTACAACAACAAACTCTGTAGATGCAAGAAGAGTTTTCCAATTTGCAGCTGATAATTCAAAGGTAGAATGGTCAATTGGTGGTTTTGACACTAAAGGAACAGGAATGGCTGATAAATATTTAGTTGGAACTGCACATCTTTCTGATAGAGTAAGAGTTGTTTGGCAATTTGGAGAGCAAGGATTAACTTATGAGAATCTTAAATATAATGGTCATACTCATCCGAATTCTAGGATGCCCAAACAGCATGATAACGACATTTCCAAACCAGGAATTTACAATTTTATATATTACACAGGAGTAGGAAATGGTATAAGAGAAAATTATTTTGTACCATATCATTTAGAAACAAATACAAAAACTGGAATAAATAAAGCGACTATGAAATCAAATTATAGACAAGTAAAATTACCAGATCTAATTCCTTAAAAACATGAAAATATATATTTTTTTATCATTATTAACTTTTAGTGTTTTTTATTCACAAGACAGACTTTCCTTTATAAAAGATGAGGGAGTAAAAAATGAAATACAAAACAGCATAGCTTTTTTAAACAAAACAAAATACGTTTCTAAAGAAATCAAAAGCAAGGTTATTTTTATAACATATGATATAGAAAAGCTTTTGGAAAGTGAAATGCTTGGTTTTAGTTACACAACAAGTATCCCTTTATCTTGGGCAACTTTGAATCAACAGGGGCAATTTATTTTTCATGATGACCCACACAATAACTGGCTATTTTATAATTATTCAAAAAACATAGTTTTAGTTTTTCGTGGTGGAAGCGAATATTTTAATAATCAGCAAATGAAAGAGCTATCTGAATTAGTTCCAATAATTAAAACCGATATTTTAAAAAATGAATATTTTGCTATCAACAAAGGAAACGAGTTTACAGAAAACTATCCAAAAAATAGTATTAGTATGGATAGGATAAATGAAAAATTTATTCCTGTTCGAATCGACACGTTTGATTTAAAAACCTTTATGGAAATTTGGTACAGATTAGATATAAAAGAAATTCCGGTTAGTCAGACAAAATATAAAGTAGCAAGTAAAAAGGATTTGAAGCATAAGTTTCATGCACATCCTAAATAAACAAACCCTCGCTCCCGTACGATTTATCGTGTGGCAGATAATAAAAAACCCATCGCAATTGCGATGGGTTTTGTGTTTTATATACCTTGCAAAACGTTTGCAAGATTCCCCCCGCTGCGCAAAGTCCGTGACTATGAGGGAATAAACACCAAAGCCTCTCAAATGCGAGGTTTTTGTGTAATACGATGTTCTGTAATGTATAAGGAAACAGAACTAAAGAGCAGCAATATTTTTAAGTTTAGAAGCTTTGATAAAAGTATTGATGGTTGTAAAAACATGTGCATTTGTATCGCTATTGAGTTCCTGTTATTGATTTTAGTTTTTTCAACGTATCGTTGTCGATCTGCTCATACTGTCCGTCCTTTACGAGATAATCAAGTGTGACGCCTAAAGCATCTGCAATTTTAGTTGCTACGTCAATCGACGGAACATTTTCCCCAAGTTAATACTTCCCAATAATGGCACCGGAAGTTCCAATGGTCTTTCCGAGATCACTTTGTTTTATTTTTTCTGCTTATGAACAAATGTCATAAATAGATCGCCTTTTTTTTATCATTCTAACACGTCAAGTTTTGGCGTGCTACTGTTTTACATTTGTTTCGACAATATGAAATATTTATATTAAATCTCATTAAAGAGATTAGGTAGTTCGTTAAAAAATGTTAAATTAGCAACAATAAAATTATTGACCAAATCATGAAACAACTCTACATGAGTGCATTACTGCTATGTACAACTGCTGTACTGTATTCTCAGGAAGTGGTATGGCAGAAAGATATTAAATCCTCTACGCAGGATTTTCTTTCGCAAGTTACCACCACAATCGATCAGCAGTATCTTATTACAGGAAGCTCAATTCAATCCAAAAAAATTACTCCCGAAAACAAA
>NZ_JAOVZW010000041.1 GCF_026460885.1 Chryseobacterium formosum | reverse complement strand
CTATGCATTTGGCTTAAGATACCGTGAAGGAATTAATGCTGGTGGAAGCTATAAGTACGAATACAATGGTAAGGAAATGCAGGAGGAGATTGGCATGTATGACTATGGCGCAAGGTTTTATATGCCTGATCTTGGAAGATGGGGTGTCGTAGATCCTTTAGCGGAAATTGCAAGAAGATTTTCTCCGTATGTGTATGGAAATAATAACCCGATAAGATACATTGATCCCGATGGGAGAAGCTCAGAAACTTTTACCGGACAAGATGCGCAAAACGCTTATTGGCATTTTTATTTTGGAGGGTCTATGTCAAGTTTTAACGGGACACATAGTTTCGGAGGGTCTAATGGAACACAAAACAATAGCTTTTCAGCTAATTATAGTTACATCGATGCTGGTGGTTCGAGTGGTGGCGGAGGTGGGGGAAGTTCGCTGAGTCCTTGGATGCAGAATTATCTTGGAATTAGCCCAGCTCTTGCAGGTGTTTATGCACATGCAGCAATGTCTAATTTTTTTAACAACAACTTAGACTTTAGAGAGAATTGGTTTTCGGAAAAAAGCCAATCCATTTGGAAATGGGATTTAAAAATGCGTCCTGATTTGCATTATATGAGTAATGGGATTAATTCAGTTTGGGAACTAAAACCTATGAGCCACTTTATGGAGTCTTCTCTCTCATTAAAAGGGCAATATCAAGCTCAAGGATACGCAGATGCTCTTACTATGCTTAAACATGAGAAATTTTTTGTGGGCTCATCACAAGGTGCACCGATTCCTCCCGTAAATGGTCGAGTATTATCATATTCTGGATATCAATTTATTTATAATGTTCCAATAGGTACTGATGGTATGATTTATTATAATTGTTTAAATTGCAATTCTCCTGTGAGAGAAGGAGTGAGAGAAACTCAGCAATCTCCAAAAATAACTCCACAAACAGTAAATGAAGTTGGCACAGCAGCGGCTGTAACCATGGTTATTTTAAGCATTTTAGTAAGATTAATCCCTAATTAAATAGTAACAAATATGAAAACATTTTCGCATATAGATCTTGACGAAACAAAACTAGCTAATCAAACTTTAGTTTATATACTTAATAACCAAAATACTATTTTAGAAAGTACTTTCTTTATCCGGATTTTAGATCGTAGAATTAAATATAGTGATTTGAATAACCATACAGAGTTTCTAAAAGAAAGGTTATCTCATGTAGAGTTTATTATAGATTATGATACAGTAGAATACAAAAACAAAATGTCAGGTTATCAGGTTTTAGCATTAGATGATCTTGGACGTACGGTTGATAATTCCAGAATTTTATCTCCTTTAATGTATGAAAAGGAAAGTTTTTCTAAAGAAATATTTTGGGCAAATGAAGATGAAGAAAAAGCATATCAAAGTATCAATCATTTTAATAGTTTTGAAGATAAAATAGTTGACGAAAAAAAACTTTATCATGTCTTGGTAAACAGTCCATTCTTTAATGTAAAAGGCTGGATATTATATTACCAAAATTTATTAGATGTTAAGTTTCCTGAATTTTCAGAAAGAATAGTTTCCGGAAAAACCATTATAAAGTATAAACCTTTTAAAGGTAAATGTTTTTTAGGAATAGAAACAGATTATCAATCTTGTAAAAATAATTTTAGAAAAGGATGGTGGGAAGAACCTGAATACAAACTCATTATTTTTGAAAAACTTGATGCAAAAAAAATAAACAAATTGGTTACTTTTGAAAAGTTTGTACACCCACATTTTGATCCTCCTGCACTCAATTTTGCGTCCTTTTTTGGTTCAAAGACTATGTTTGATGTGAGTGAAATTGAAACAGTTTTTGATAACGGTACAAAAAAAGAGTTTTTAAATAATGGTACTGTAAGATTGTATAATTCCGAGGATTTTGGTGATGAATTGAAACGTCATGCTTATTTTTATTACCATATGCTGTATCACACGACCAAAGAATTTATAAACTTTATAGAAGAATCCTTCAATCCTGAAATGGAATATTTATAAAGTATAAGCAGATAATAAAAAACCTCGCATTTTGCGAGTTTTTTTTGTGTTACATAATATTCTGTTTTGTATTAGGAAACATAACTAAAGCGCCGCAATATTTTTAAGTTTAGAGGCTTTGATAAAAGCATCGATGGTTGCAAAAAAACCGTAAAAATCCCATTTTATTTTTCAACTGGAAAACTGTATTTTTGAAACCGTGGAACAGAGAAGAAGTTCAAAAAGTAAGCGTTCGCACGAGGAAAAATGAAGTAGGCAAATCCCGAAAGCCAAAGTAGACTAAGGAATGTATGATTACGGTGCAAGGTTCTATATGCCTGATCTTGGGAAGATGGTGTGTCGTAGATCCGTTGGCGGAAACATCAAGAAGATTTACGCCATATCATTATGGGAATAATAATCCTATGAGGTTTATTGATCCCGATGGGAGAAGTGCGATGGACAGTTTTTATGATTATCATAATTTTTCAAATGAAAACCGTCCCATGTTTTCTACAGATGGTGCTGGAAATATGCATTTAAATCCTATTTATAAGCAAAACAGCTATATTGATCCAGGTGGTTCAAGTGGTGGCGGCGGCGGTGACTCAAAACCTTCATTTTGGCAGGATGTCAAAAGTTTCGTCCGTAATCTTTTTGGAGGAAAAAGTAAACAACCAGAAATAACAGAGTTTGGACCGCTGGAGAAAATTCCAATGGAAGAGAAGCGTGATATAAGTTGGTCTTTCATTCTGGGTCTTTTATTTAATAGTACAGATCCTTACTCTGCAATTGGCAATTCAGGAATTGGTCCTTATGCAGAGGAAAGAGAAAATATAGGGATGGTTGCTACGGTTTTTATTAATCCTGAAGCTGGATTTGAAAAAGGACTACAGAGAACACTTTTAAAAAATACTTTACCTATAAGTACTGAAGGTAAATTGTTAGGGTCAATTATAGATGGTAAAATAATTATGAATGGAACAACAAAAGCGTCAGGAACATTTGACTTTGTTATTACTCAATCAGGTGAAACTTTATTAGGAAGAAAGCATACTTTTTTATCAAAAGGCGCAGATGTCTTTGCAGCAGGAGAATTAAAAATAAGAAGTGGAAACATTGTAAATATTAATAATTTATCAGGTCATTACCTTCCTGGTTATAATGCAGCAAACACTTATTTAGACATTTTTAAATCTGTTAACATAAATGTTTCAAAAGCTCATTTAAAAATATATAATTCTCAAGGTCAAGTAATTAAACATGTATTACCAAAATGAAAGAAATAATTATAAAAAATAGTAATTCTGAAATACTAATAGATGATAATTTATCATACTATCTATTTCCATATTTTTTCGTTCCACTTTTAGAAAATAAGGATATAATAAATGAAAATTTATTTTTAAACAATAAAGATAAAATTAAAGATTTATATGATGATTTAGAAAAATATTTAAAGAAAATATTAATTGAATGGTACCAAGAACCTAGTGAAAAAGAACTCCAAAAATACTCAACTCGTTATGAAAGAATTAAATTTGATAACAAGATATATAAAATAAATTACAGAATGTTTGAAATAGGAAGACTCGTATATCTTATATATTGCATATTGCAAATACTTGACAATTCATATACTAAAGGTGAATCAATAAATATTAGAATAATTCATAAAGGATAGGTGGAATTGGTAATATATCAGATTTAGTGATGGTCGTTTTTAAAAACTTAAATCACTGAAAATCAAAGCCAATTAAAAATAAACATTTAAAAACGAGAGTAGGCATTCCCTACTCTCGTTTATTTTTGAAGAAAAAAACATATGCAAATGATTGAGAATCATTCCTCGTGTATCAGAGTTAGTGATATTCATAAAAAACAATAAAACTATTTTAGCATAACCCTTAAGAATATCGATTACACCTACAATATAAGAGGCTGGGTAACCAAAGTAAACAATCCCGCCAATCTCGGAACCGACCTTTTCGGATATGAGCTGAAATTTGCTTCCACATCAGACGCTTCTGTAGCACAGGCAAACTACAACGGAAACATCACTGAAATGATCTGGAAAAATTCGTCAGAAGATGTTTTGAAAAAATACAGTTATCAATATGACACCTACAACAGATTAACTGCGGCATTATATCAGGAACCTAATTCTACCCTTCCGCAGAATGGTTTGTATAACGAAACCATGAATTATGATTTTAATGGAAATATAACTGATCTTAAAAGAAACCAAAAAGGTTATGATGGCTTTTTTGAAGAGATTGATGAGTTAGAATACGGTTATAATGGTAACAGACTAACATCCGTTGTTGACCATAAAAATAATTACAGCGGTTATCCCGATACATCAGGAAATACGATTACATATGATGATAATGGAAACATGACCAACCATATCGATAAAGGAATTTTGGAAATTAAATACAATGATTTTAATCTTCCGAAATACATTAAGTTTAATAATTTTGTAACGCGAGCTTCTGGTGATGTCTATAGAAATTTAAGCTATTCTTATCGAGCTGATGGTGTAAAAATTAAGAAAGTACACCATTATTTTTCAGGAAGA
>NZ_JAOVZW010000040.1 GCF_026460885.1 Chryseobacterium formosum | reverse complement strand
AAAAACATTTGGTCAATTAGAAATAAAGTTTTACTTTTGCACACGCAAATACGATAAGCGAAACGACAGAAAGTAGCGAAGTAGGAAGCGTAAGAAAAGAGATCATTGAAATACAATATAACAACCAAAATAAGGAAAAACTAAAGCGTATTAAAGAAACTTTGAGTGAGTCAGACAAACATACAATGGAGAGTTTGATCCTGGCTCAGGATGAACGCTAGCGGGAGGCCTAACACATGCAAGCCGAGCGGTATTTGTTCTTCGGAACAGAGAGAGCGGCGTACGGGTGCGGAACACGTGTGCAACCTGCCTTTATCAGGGGGATAGCCTTTCGAAAGGAAGATTAATACCCCATAATATATTGACTGGCATCAGTTGGTATTGAAAACTCCGGTGGATAGAGATGGGCACGCGCAAGATTAGATAGTTGGTAGGGTAACGGCCTACCAAGTCAGTGATCTTTAGGGGGCCTGAGAGGGTGATCCCCCACACTGGTACTGAGACACGGACCAGACTCCTACGGGAGGCAGCAGTGAGGAATATTGGACAATGGGTGAAAGCCTGATCCAGCCATCCCGCGTGAAGGACGACGGTTCTATGGATTGTAAACTTCTTTTATATAGGGATAAACCTCTTTACGTGTAGAGAGCTGAAGGTACTATATGAATAAGCACCGGCTAACTCCGTGCCAGCAGCCGCGGTAATACGGAGGGTGCAAGCGTTATCCGGATTTATTGGGTTTAAAGGGTCCGTAGGCGGATCTGTAAGTCAGTGGTGAAATCTCATAGCTTAACTATGAAACTGCCATTGATACTGCAGGTCTTGAGTAAAGTAGAAGTGGCTGGAATAAGTAGTGTAGCGGTGAAATGCATAGATATTACTTAGAACACCAATTGCGAAGGCAGGTCACTATGTTTTAACTGACGCTGATGGACGAAAGCGTGGGGAGCGAACAGGATTAGATACCCTGGTAGTCCACGCCGTAAACGATGCTAACTCGTTTTTGGGACTTCGGTTTCAGAGACTAAGCGAAAGTGATAAGTTAGCCACCTGGGGAGTACGTTCGCAAGAATGAAACTCAAAGGAATTGACGGGGGCCCGCACAAGCGGTGGATTATGTGGTTTAATTCGATGATACGCGAGGAACCTTACCAAGGCTTAAATGGGAATTGACAGGTTTAGAAATAGACTTTTCTTCGGACAATTTTCAAGGTGCTGCATGGTTGTCGTCAGCTCGTGCCGTGAGGTGTTAGGTTAAGTCCTGCAACGAGCGCAACCCCTGTCACTAGTTGCCATCATTCAGTTGGGGACTCTAGTGAGACTGCCTACGCAAGTAGAGAGGAAGGTGGGGATGACGTCAAATCATCACGGCCCTTACGCCTTGGGCCACACACGTAATACAATGGCCAGTACAGAGGGCAGCTACCTAGCGATAGGATGCGAATCTCGAAAGCTGGTCTCAGTTCGGATTGGAGTCTGCAACTCGACTCTATGAAGCTGGAATCGCTAGTAATCGCGCATCAGCCATGGCGCGGTGAATACGTTCCCGGGCCTTGTACACACCGCCCGTCAAGCCATGGAAGTTTGGGGTACCTGAAGTCGGTGACCGTAAAAGGAGCTGCCTAGGGTAAAACAAGTAACTAGGGCTAAGTCGTAACAAGGTAGCCGTACCGGAAGGTGCGGCTGGAACATCTCATT
>NZ_JAOVZW010000004.1 GCF_026460885.1 Chryseobacterium formosum | reverse complement strand
GGTCTCGTCTTCGACGAGACCGCCCAAAACCACAAAAAAGCGAGTAGTGAAAGCGGGATTAAGCTCCTGAAAAAATTAAGAATCTGATTTTTTGCTTCTGTTAATGAGATAATAAACGGGAAGTCCGAGAAGAACGATTAAAAATCCAGGCCAAGTGTATTGCTGTTTATAAATTAACAATAAGATACAAAATGCCGTTCCGATTACAAGATACACAATAGGAGTGATGGGATATAACCACGTTTTATAAGGTCTTTCTAGATTGGGTTGTTTAATTCTTAAATAAATTACTCCGAAAACCGTAATCATGTAGAATAACACAATGACGAACGAAATCATATCTAAAAGATTTCCGTACTGTCCGCTCAAACAAAGTACAGAAGCCCAAATTCCCTGCATCCACAATGCGTTTGATGGAACCTGGTTTTTATTATTTTCTACGGCAGATTTAAAGAATAATCCGTCTTTTGCCATGGTTTGGAAAACTCTTGCTCCCGCCAAAATCAATCCGTTGTTGCAACCGAAAGTAGAGACCATTACAAGAACTGCAATAATGACCGTTCCCGCACTTCCGAAAATATTCTGTGAAGCAGCAACCGCTACTCTATCATTGGCTGCAAAAGCAATTGAATCTCTATCTAAAGCATTGATGTAAACAAAATTCACAGCAATATAAAGCAACATAACCGCTGAAGTTCCTAAAATCATCGCTTTTACAACATTCTTTTTAGGATTTTCAATTTCTCCTGAAACGAAAGTTACACTTTCCCAAGCGACGGAACTGAAAACGGAACCCACCATTGCAGCTGCAATTCCGCCCATTAATGTCATTCCTGAAATTGGTTCCCATCCTGATTGTAAGAAATTACCTTTTTTATCTTTAATTAAATTACTGAAAGAATCTGTTCCGAAGCTGAAATTCTCTGCTAAATGAGAGAAATCTACAAGGATAAAACCTAAAGCTATTAAACCCAACAACGCAAGAATTTTTGATCCTGTAAATAGATTTTGTAAAATTTTTCCGCTTTCTACACCTCTTGTATTTATGTAAGTCAATAGAATAATTACAGCAATTGCTAAAATTTGAATCCATGTAATCTGAAATTCTCCACTCTGAAAAATAGGAGCTGCATTATTTAAATCCGGAACCAAATACGCAGTAAACTTTCCGAAAGCCATTGCAACCGCAGCAATTGTCCCAGTCTGAATAACGGTAAACAATCCCCATCCGTACAAAAATCCCATTTTCTTTCCGAAAATTTCGGTGATATATGTGTATTGTCCGCCAGCTTTAGGAAAAAGTGATGATAATTCACCGTAACTGATTGCTGCGGCAACCGTCATTGTTCCGGTGATAATCCAAACGACTATCAACCAGTATCCTGAGCCCAGATTTCGCATCATATCAGCGCTTACGATAAAGATTCCGCTTCCAATCATAGAGCCCATTACAAGCATGACAGCGTCCCAAAGCTTCAGTTTTTTCTGCATATTTAATTATTACGCTCAAATATAATTAATTATGCAATAGATTTCGGATTTTGTTTTAAAATTAAAAATAACCTGTCTTTTATCAAGTTTATAAACATTTTAAATTCAATTTTTATTATTAATTTTGGAAAAAATATCAAAATGAAATTTAAATCCATATTATTAATAGCTGCAGTAAGCATGTCTACATTAGCTTTTGCACAGGAAGGAAAGAAATTCGGACCTCCTGCAGGAAATGCAATCGTAGGTGACACTTACGGATCTACAGTTACATCAACAGAATCTAAAGCGATGAGCGTTGATAAATTGGCAAAAAAATTGAAAAAAGACAACAAAAAAGTTGAGAATGTTGCCATTAAAGGAAAAGTAGTTGACGTTTGCGACAAAAAAGGATGTTGGTTGACGATTCAAACTGAAGACGATACTCAGTTTTTTGTTAAAATGAAAGATTATGGGTTTTTCGTACCGACTGCTTTGAAAGGTAAAAACGTAGTTTTGGAAGGTAATGCTGAAAGAAAAGTAACTTCTGTCGACGAGCAGAAACATTACGCAGAAGATGCTAAAAAGCCTCAGTCTGAAATTGACGCTATTACAAAACCAAAAGAAGAAATCAGATTTGTAGCAAACGGAATTAAAGTTGTGAACTAAAATTTAAATTATTGTCATTCTGAATGAAGCTTAGCGAAATGAAGAATCTATAGATTTCTCCTAACGTCGAAATGACATTAAGTATAAGACAAAAGCGGAACAAATTGTTCCGCTTTTTTAGTCTTGTATCTTGAAATTTATTTCTGCATCAAGTTTAGGATATTTTGCATCAGAAATATATCTTTTTCCTGTACAATCAACTTCAAGCCAACCTTTTCTTTTTACTTCACCTGCTTCCATTACAAAAGGGATAAATGAAATATCATCTTTTCCATTTTCATAGATTTCTCTGTATTGAACTGCAATGTCTAAAATACACTCGTGTTCTGTATTTAATTTTACATTTCGGTAAATAATATCGTAATGCGTTTCCTGATTTTCGGGAATTTCCTGATAAATCTCCCAACCTCTTGTATCGGAATTTAGCTCACTTATTGCTTTTAAAGCATAATACAAAGCAATTGTGTAATACTTCCTTGTTTCTTTTCTTGAATAATCATCTACAAAATGTCCACCTTCAAAAAGAATTGTAGGCATCCCGGCTTTTATGAAATTATCGCCAGTTGAAGTCGGATAAAACTCATCAGAATACCTCCCAATCTGATTCGGAATTAATTCTTTTAAATGAGTATAAATATTGGCAATTACTGCCATACATTTTTTCCTGTTTTCTGTAACTGTACGTTCAACATTTTCTGAAGGCGCTAAAAAGGAGAGTGTCGCAGGATGTATTCCATCTGTTGTAAAAATCGTGCGTTGCTCATGAAGATTTAATGCATAATCAAACTTTTTTGAAGTGGCTAAATTTTTTAAGAACTTTATCTCTTTACTCGCTTCATTATGAAAGTCACGGTTAAGATCGATTTCGGAAGCATTTAATCTTGTCCATTTCTCAGAGCCATCTGGATTTAACATAAAAATAAAATCTAAACTGATTTTACTGAATAATTCATCTTTTAAATCATGAGCACTTTCTAAGCTTTTCAATAAATCAAGCATTGCGTGCGTTGCGTTTGATTCATTTCCATGCATTTGTGACCAAGCTAAAACATTGATTTTACCTGTTCCAATACTCAGTTTATAAATAGGCTTATCTAAATATGACTTTCCAATCTCTTGAATATAATCGTTGAGATTCGTCTGTAAGTATGAAAATAATTTTTCAGGGGAAATATAGCGATTAGGAAAATCAGAATTTACAGTGTAGAAATGTTCAAAATTCATTCAATAATAATTTACATTTTTCAAATTTAATCATTTTAGATCTAAAATTAAAATTAACAATTGTAACTTAATTAAACAATGTAAATTGACAGATTGTCTGTTAGTAAAATTGTGGATTGTTAATAATTTAATTTGTTATATTTATTTATTTATATTTCAGTTATTTATAAAATTTAAGTAAAGTCATTTAATAGATTTACTTTAAGTGTTGATAACTGTTTTTTAGCTAAAATGAGCGTAACTAACTTAAACAATCCAAGTGTGGAAAAACTTATAGGAAAACTATATTATACAAATGTTAATTGTTGATAAAATTAAATTTTGCTTTGGAAATTTATCATCAATTGCACTTTAATTGGGAGATGTAACTTTTGTACCAAATCAGGAAATTATAATTCATCTTTGAATCTTAAAATATTGTTAAAAGTGTTTATCAATGAGCATTTACATCAATAATATTACAATTATACGAGAGAGGTTACCTTAAAATAGAGGTTTAACAATCATTTAAACCGTCTCCTACTCCATTATGTTATAGAAGCCATGGAAAAGTCCTGTTATTAGTGGAAAGAGAGAATTTAGCGCTAATATGATAAAAGTATTATATCAGTGATTTTTATTATTGATTTTACTTCATCTTTTACTTTAAGTAAAAATTTAATGAAGTTTAATTGTGGAAATTTTGTTTAATAATTTATCTAAATAAATTTTACTAATAATATAAAATACTGGTTTTTAGTCATATATACTCATTTACTTTTGTATATCTGATAACTTTTAATAGTTTACATTTGTATTTGCGTTTTGTAAATTTAATATTTACATTTGTAAAAGTTATTTTACAGCTTATTTTATGAGTTTAAATGAAAGAATTTCAAAAGTTATAGAGTATTCCGGTTTTACGCCATCCGAATTTGCGGATGAAGTTGATGTGCAACGCTCTTCTATTTCTCATGTGACTTCCGGAAGAAATAAACCATCTTTAGAATTTATCATAAAAATAAAATCCCGCTTCCCTGAGATTTTATGGGATTGGTTAGTAAATGGTGATGGCGAAATGTTAAAATCTGATCTTCCCGATACTGAAGAACAAACTGCGGAAGAAAAATTAAAACCAACTTCCCTGCCCGATTTATTTACGATGATGAATGATGATGAAGATTTTGGAAGCGAAGAAGAAATTATTGAAGAGGAAAAACCAATTTTTACAAGCCCTTCAGAATCGGTTAAAATGTACCAAAGTAAAGCCAATGAAAAAATAATCGATTCTCAGCGATTAGAAAAACCAAAAGAAGAAATAATTGATAATCAAGAAAATAAGATAAAACGAATCGTTATCTTTTACGAAAACGGAAAATTTGAAAGTTTTGAGCCTTAATTTTAAAACTCGCTCAAAATTTAAAACGAGAAAAGCTCAGTCATGAAGACCGAGCTTTTTTATTTTTATATGGAGGAGAAAAAATTATTTCTTTCTTCTATCCAGTTCTTTTTTAATCAAACCTAATTCTCTTCCGGTTTGTCCAGCCACTGATGTGTTTTCTCTTGCTCTTCTTGTAAGATATGGAACGACATCTTTTACGGGACCATAAGGAAGATATTTTGCTGCATTATAACCTTTATCAGACAAATAGAATGTGATATTATCACTCATCCCGTAAAGTTGCCCAAAATAGATATTTGGATGCTTATTTTCAAGATTATTTGCCTTCATTTTATCCATTACTAACTCAGAAGAAATCTCATTGTGCGTTCCGAAGAATGCAGAAACTTTATCTAAGTGATTCATTACAAAATCAATTCCTGAATTGTAATTTTTATCTGAAGCATCTTTTGTCGGTTGAATAGGATCTGCATATCCTTTCTCTGCAGCTCTCGCACGTTCTTTTTCCATGTAAGCGCCACGAACGATCTTGTAACCAATGAAATAATTCTTTTCTCTTGCTCTTTGAAGATTTTGCTCCATATATTCAAGACGACCGGTTCTGTACATTTGAATGGTATTCCAAACGATTGGGTTTTCCTGGTTGTACTTTTCCATCATCTCTTCGCAAAGTTGGTCTGCTGCATCCTGCATCCAGGTTTCTTCTGCATCCACCATTACTTTTTTGTCGTGCTCATGGCAAAGTTTACAAACTTCATCAAACCTTTTCACAACTCTTTCCCACTCTTCTTTCTGACTTGAAGTTAATTCTGAACCATTTCCAACAGCTTCATACAAATCGATTCTTCCAAAAGCAGTAGGCTTAAAAACGATAAAAGGAATGGCAGGATTCCCTACAGAAAATTTAACGATATCTTTAATTTCCTGACAAACAGCATCAAAAGTTTCTTCGTCCTCTTTCCCTTCAATCGAGTAATCGAAAATACTTCCAACACCTCTTTTGAAAAGTTGTTTAACCGCTTTCATGCTCTCTTCACGAGTTTCACCACCACAAAACTGCTCAAACAAAGTGTTTTTCACAATAGTATTGACGAATGGAAAATTATTATGAACGGTAAAATTCAGGACAGAAGTTCCAAGATTTGTTAAAGCGGGTTGCTCAATCATCTTAAACATCCAATACGCTTTTCTCAACTGAGCATCAGTTTTGTCAGCAAATGCAACTTTAGTATCGTTAAAAATGGGCATTCTTTTTTGTTAATTTAATTTTGCAAATGTAAGAATAACCTAAGTTGTTTTAAAACTTTTTTTCTATAATTTACCCTCAATTCCGTTGAGTAACATTGCTAGAATTCCAACGAAAACCCAAAACCTTAAAACATTGAGCGTTAAAAACTTAGCACGTCTTGAATAATTTAGAAGCAGATAAATACAAATAACCATAACGAACAAACCTCCGGTAAAATAATAGGACATGAAACCAATAATTCCTGTTTTAGCAATCAATTTCATTGAAACTGCCATTGTAATTATTAACAAAGAAATCAGAATAATTTTGGTATTCTTACTTTTAAAATAATTTGGAATGGTTATATATCCGAAAGCTTTGTCTACACTTTTTGTTAGTGTATCTTTCACAATATCAATGCATAAGAGAATTAGAAACAGAAAAATTGCCATTAATAAAACTTTCTTTGAAAAAGTCTCATAATAAACCATCATTCCAAAGAAAGGATATAATGTTAAACTGACAAACGTGAGATTATTTAAAATTAAAATTCTGCTCAGTTTATGACTGTAAAACCACATAAAGAACTGATAGACAATAAAGAAAATTAATACCCGATAAGAAATAAAACTTGCAACTCCGAGTGAGATTATAGTTAAAACTAAATAAGCGTACAGAAAATATTTTTGTTTAATAAAGCTCTGAATTCTTGTACGGAAAGGCTTTACAACATGGTCTTTTTCAAAATCGTAAAACTGGTTGATAATTCCGCCTGCCAGAATGCTTAAAACGGTACAAAAAATAATGCCGTGAACTTTAAAATCAAAGACAAACTTTCTGAAAGATTCTTCCTGATTAAAAAGAAAGAAAGTGGAAACATACAATGCAAAAGTAAGCAATGCAGCCACAAAAAAACGTGCGCCTAAAAGAAAGCCCACGAATTGTGATAATCTATAATATAAAGATTTTTGGATATAATTTTTCTGTTGGAAACTCTCTTTTTCAGAACCCATTCCCAACTTTTTAGAATCTATAAATCACTTCTTTTTGGAAGCCATCAAGCATTTTTTCTGCTTTTTCGTAGTCTTTTGTAAACCCTAAAATGTAACCACCACCTCCGCTTCCGCAAAGTTTCAGGTAATAAGCATTTGAATCTAAACCTTTTTTCCAGATATTGAAAATACTTTCAGGAATCATCGGACGGAAATGTTCGTAAGCCCAGTGAGAAAGCTTTTTAAGGTTTTTAAAAAACGGATTCATATCTTTTTTAAGGAAAGAATCGATACAAGCGTTATTATAGCGAATAAACTCTTCTTTAAGCGTTTTACGGAAACCTTCTGTCTTCATTTTTTCAAAGAAAATCTGAATCATTGGTCCTGTTTCGCCAGTAATTCCAGAATCGATAAGAAAAATTGCTCCTTTTCCTTCTTCACCTTTCGGAATAGCTACTTTGTCTAAATTCTCCTTATTTTCAATAAGAATCGGAAGGTTCATATAGCAAATTAGAGGATCCATACCAGAACTTTTGCCGTGGAAATAACTTTCCATTTCGCCAAAAATAGCTTTAATATTTTTTAAATCGTCTTTAGAGATGCTGTCCGGATTATGTTTTGTAAAACAGTATTTTTCAAAAATTGCAGCAACCAAAGCTCCTGAACTTCCAACCCCATAACCTTGAGGAATATTAGAATCAAAGAAAAGTCCGTTTGAAATATCTTCTTTAAAACGATTTACATCTAATCTGAATTGCTCAGGTAGACTTAAATTTTCAAGAAAATCGGCGTATTTCTGTAAATGATAATTTGATTTTTTTTCAAACTCTGAATCTGAATCTGAAAACTTCAATGTGCCTTTATAAAAACTGTATGGAACTACAAGACCTTGTGAGTCTTCTATCATACCGTATTCCCCGAAAAGGATAATTTTAGCGTAAAATAAAGGGTTCGTCATTGTGTGTTAAAATCTTTATGCAAAGTTAGTGTAATTCTGCTGAATATTAACAAATTTTAAGCCAATATAGAACTTATATTTTCGTTTTTAAGAATCTGATCAGAATCGCTCCAGTAGCAAAAAATGCTGACATTGAGATGAACGCATATTGCATATTATGAAACTTTTGTATAAACACACTAAATATAAGCATTCCACAAATGATTGCTAATTTCTCAAGAACATCATAGAAGCTAAAATATGTAGTATTTTCCATTGAATTTTCAGGTAACAATTTTGAATAGGTTGATCTCGACATTGCCTGAAGACCACCCATTACTAAACCAATCAAACCAGCCAATCCATAGAACTGAAGCTGAACATTCGGGTTTTCTTTATTTAAAGAATATGCAGAAAGACAACATCCAATCCAAATGATAACTGCAATCGTAATCACATTTTTATTACCAATTTTTTTTGATAATCTTGAGAATAAAAATGCTCCGAAAATTGCAATAATCTGAATTACTAAAATGGTGATGATTAATTTATATTTATCTGCTTCTTTTGGGAAAATCACTGTACTTCCAAATGGAACTGCCATTAAGAAGATAGTCTGCATTCCGACACTGTAAAAGAAGAAACTCGAAAGAAAAAACTTTAAAGCTTTATCTGAAAAAAGTTTATTTCCTACTCTGAATAATTCTCTAAAGCTCTCTTTAGCAATATCTTTATAGAAACTTATGTTATCTTTTAATACTTCAAAAAATCCACCTTGCTCTTCGTGTCTTTTGAAGATATTCTTATAATTTAATAAAACTAAATCTTTTGGAAGTTTCTCTTTCACATCTCCAAATTGTGGTAAATGTTTGAAAGTATATTGTGAAAAACCAAACCACCATGCCCCTGTCAATAAGAAACTCACTCTGATATAAATTTTAGCCTGCTCAGGACCTTTCGCAAGCACCTGAATTAAAATCAAACAGATAATTAAAAGAACAACCGAACCGATGTAACCATAAATATATCCTTTCGCAGATAATGAATCCTGCTTATCTGGAGTTGCAATATCAGGTAAAAATGAATTATAGAATACCAAACTTCCCCAAAAACCAACACTCGCTGTAATACTGAAAAGTAATCCTAAAAATACATTTTCCATTCCTGTAAACATCGCCAATCCCATACATGACGTTGCTCCCAAGTAACAGAAAAACTGTAGAAAAGATTTTTTATTACCAATTGTATCTGCCAATGAAGATAAAAATGGAGATAAAAGTACCACTAAAAAGAATGAAATTGCATACGAAAAGCTCAAAACCGCTTCCGGCTCATAACCTTCCCCAAAAATCTTAATCATGTGACGCACCGGAATTTCCTGTACTTCTCCAGCTTCCGGAACAAATTCCTTTTTATTATAAGCAGTCGTTAAAATGGTGTAATAAATAGGGAAAATTGCAGATGTAATTACCAAAGAATAAACAGAGTTTGCCCAGTCATAAACTGCCCAAGCCTTCATTATTTTCGGATTATTCTTTATATTTTGAGTCGGTTGAATTTCAGTTTCAGACATTTTCAAACTAATTAGTTGCACAAAAATAGAAAAACCGCTGAACATTCGGCGGTTTTTATTTTTTTTAGGTTAAATTTTATTGATTTGTTAAAATTACAATGACGTAAAAGATTTCGGGAGCATATTAACAAAGGTGTAGCTCCTACGGAGCTTCGCATTTTTCATTCTGGTTTGCTACAAAGATTTTGTTCCTATGGAGCATCTAAAATTTATTGCTGAATTTTGCAAAAATTTAATAATCTAAAAAGGTTTACTAAAAAGGTTTAAGCATAAAAAATCCGAAAACTTTCGCTTCCGGATTTCCAAGATTTATATAAAAACAATAATTACATATTCTCAATAACGATTGAAGAAGCACCACCACCACCATTACAGATAGCTGCAGCCCCGTACTTAGCGTTATTTTGTTTTAAAACATTAATCAAAGTAACGATGATTCTAGAACCAGAACTTCCAAGCGGGTGTCCTAAAGCTACTGCTCCACCGTTTACATTTACTTTAGCAGCATCTAATCCTAAGATTTTATTGTTAGCTAAACCTACCACAGAAAATGCTTCGTTGAATTCAAAGAAATCAATATCTGAAATTTCTAAACCAGCCTTCTTAAGAGCGATTGGCAAAGCTTTTGAAGGAGCTGTTGTGAAGTCCTCTGGAGCCTGAGCTGCATCAGCATAAGAAACAATTTTAGCCAACGGCTTTAAACCTAATTCTTCCATTTTTTCTTTAGAAACAAGAATTAATGCAGAAGCACCGTCATTTAAAGTTGACGCATTTGCAGCAGTTACCGTTCCTTCTTCTTTTTTGAAAACAGTAGGAAGTGTAGGCATTCTATCAAAATTTACCGCTTTATATTCTTCATCTTCAGCGAAAATTACTGGATCTCCTTTTCTTTGTGGAATTGATACAGGAACAACTTCTTCAGCAAATTTACCTTCGCTCCAAGCTTTTGCAGATCTTTTGTAAGATTCAATAGCAAAATTGTCCTGATCTTCTCTTGAAAAGTTATAATCTGTTGCACATTTTTCTGCACAAACTCCCATATGTACTTTATTGTAAACGTCTGTAAGACCGTCAAGAACCATTCCGTCCTGCATTTTTACATCGCCCAATTTTGTAGCGTTCCTTGCATTATAATAGTGAGGAACCATCGACATATTTTCCATACCTCCTGCAACGATTACGTCTGCATCACCTGCTTTTATAGCTTGTGCAGCCATTGTTACAGCTTTCATTCCTGAAGCACAAACTTTATTAATTGTTGTAGACGGAGTTTCGTTTGATAATCCTGCACCTAAAGCAACCTGTCTTGCCGGAGCTTGACCTTCACCTGCCTGAAGAACGTTCCCCATGTAGATTTCCTGAACATTTTTAGGATCAAGATTGATTTTATCTAATGCTCCTTTTACTGCTATTGCTCCCAATTTAGTAGCCGGAACTGTTGATAAACTTCCCATAAAACTTCCCATAGGAGTTCTTACTGCGGAAACAATGAATACTTCTTTCATATCTTCTTTATTTATTTTTAATTTTATAATTAATTTTTCTAATCTCTTTAAGCAGCTTTTTTACTTTTTACAAATACTAAAATAAATGCTCCCAAAAACTCTACAATCCAGCCCCACTGTAACTTTATTGTTCCGGCAAGAGTTTCAGTCCATGATTTAAAAGGTAAAAAGCTAAAGTAATTGAACGCTTGATATTTCGTAGCGAAAATGGTAAATGCAAATAATAGAATTAATAAAATTCCAAAAAATTTTACAACTTTCTGACTGTTATTAATGATTCCAAATAATGCGCAAGCCGAGAAAACCCAGCAAGCTCCTGCCAAATAGTAATCTAATTTCCAATAATTCCAATTTCCAGTGATTGGAACATGAACTAAGGGAAGAAAACTTCCAACGACAACTAAAATTAATCCTAAAAGCTGTAAATTTTTCATTCTTGATTTTACAATTTTAACTGAATCTCACAATGCCAAAATACAAAAAAAAACATACTTTTTATAAGTATGTTTTAAAATCAAATAATTAAAATTTAAACCAAAGTTTATATAAAATTATTACTTAAAATTTATTTAAAAATTAATATTTAATTCATTATGTTATCAATTTAAAAATTTATATAAAGTAATTCTAAACCAATCTGAATCCCATATTTGTTATTTATTTTAGCATTTTCGTTAAAAATAGGAGTAAAATCTTTCTTTACGTATAAATTTAATGCTCGATATCCTATGGAAATTTTACTTCCAAATAGAAAATTATTTGCAACACCTTTAATGTTTTCTGCGTCTCTTACCTTATTGCCTTCAAGATTCTTATAAATTATCTCGTTTTGGCTTAAAAATCTGTAACCACCATAAAATCCTGCAGAAACTCTAAAGCTTCCTTTTGAGTTATCTAGCATTTTTTCATTATTCTCTATAGTATATTTTGGATTTAAAACCATCACAAAATCGACAGGAATCGTTAAATAATAATTTGTAAATCTCGATTTTTTTAAATATCCTTTTGTGAAATCTGATAAAAAAATCTGATCTCCATCTTTTACAAATACTTGAGAATCTGCAAGTCTAAATGTACTACCTCTGTAACCTAATCCAATGCGGTAAAACATTGGTGAAGTTAAATTTCCTAACTGATGTGTGTATCGATACTCAAGATCCCAAGATGTAGAGCTTCCAAATTTAGCTTCTGAATCATTTGCAATATTAAAAGAAGTTGAAGAATTTGTAAGATTACTTAATGCTACAGAAATATTAAGATCAACAGTTGTTAAGAGTTCTTTCTTTGTACGTTTAGGATCTTTAATACTCAAAAGAGCATTATTTTGAGCAAATCCTATCCTATCAGACATTTTACCTTTTCCCATTACAGAATTTTTTACAAGTTCTTTAGTTGCTTCTTCCAAATTACTTTTTTGGTCATCTACTTTTTCATTGATAATTTGCTCATATTTTTCTGCAACTTCGGTTCTTTGTCTCTGTTTTTCTTCCGCAGAAACTTTATTTTCTTTAAACGATTTATCAAGTGCATCTAATTCATTATTCATTTTGGCTCTTTCTGAAACAATAATGCTATCAATTTTTTTTGAATAATCCCTGATATGTATATCTGTGTAGGATTTTTCCTGTGCATGAGCATAAAAAACCATTAGAAAGGCAAAAAATAAAACAATCTTTGTTTTCATATTTATTAATTTTTTAGACAATATTTCACTTCCGTTCAGTTATTTGAACGTTGATTTTAATGTTAAGTTTTTAATTTATTTATTAGTAATTATTCGGAATCTAAGGAATCTGAAATCACTGAAAATCCAAAAATTTTCAATGAATTCGGGCCTTTAATTTTACTCATATCAAATACTCCGAATTTTCTTTGGTCTTTGCTATTTTCCTCTCTGGTTTTATCAAGTTCTCGTCCTAAAAGCAAATCATCTGCGCTGATGTAAGAAACTTTTTTCTTTTCAGCAACTAAAGATTTCTCAAGAGGAACTTCTAACTTTTCAATTATAATTTGGGGGGCTTCAGGACTTTTAATTATTTGCTGAATTGTTACTAAATTTTTAGAAATTTCAGTTTTCTTAGTTGGTATTTCTGAAATAGAATTTAATTTATTATTGACAACTGCTTCCAAATCGGTAGAAACTTGATTTTGTACAAGATTTTCATTAGAAATAACTGTTTCAATAGGTTTTATTGACTTAAAACTATTTTCTAAAGTTTTTTTAACTACAATTATTTCTTTAGTTTTTGAAGTTTGATTAAAATTAAAATAATATAATCCTCCTAAAGAAATTAACAGAACAATAACAGCAGCATATTTCCACCATTGAAATGAAGGCTTTTTCACCGTTTTTTGTGCTTCATCTAACCCACTTTCAATTTGATCCCAAAGATTGGCAGAAGGCTTTATTTCGAGGTCTTCGTAGTTATTTTTTAACTGTTTCAGTATGTTTTTGTCCATTTTCTTTTGCTTTTAAATAATCTGCAATCCATTTTTTGGATTTGCTGAGCTGACTTTTGCTAGTACCTTCCGAAATATTGAGAATCTCTGCAATTTCCTGATGTTTTTTATCTTCAAATACATAGAGATTAAAAATCAATCGGTAACCTGTCGGCATTTGAGAAAAAATCTCTTCAATATTAATTTCAATCAGATTTTCATTTAGTTCTTCTTCAGAATAATCATCTGCAATCTCAATATCTGCGTATAAAATATTCTTGTTTTTCCTGACAAAAGTTATAGAATCATTGACGACAATTTTCCTCAGCCAAAAAGGAAAGCTTTTCCAGTCTTTGCAATCGTTGATTTTATTAAAACATTTCAGAAAAGCATTGAGTAAAATATCTTCCGCATCGTGAATATTATTTGTATAAGAATTTGAAACCGCCAACATTTTAGCTGAAAACAAGTCATAAAGTGCTTTTTGGGCTCTCCGGTCCTGTTTTTTGGCAAGTTTAAAATTCTCTTCTAAATGCTTCATTGGTTAGTTTCTATTGATAAGACGGTGAAATTTGAAAATGGTTGCCTAAAAATAAAAAAAATTGCACTTTATTTCAAAAGTGCAATGTCATATTTAGTTATCAGCAAATTAATGACTGATATTTTCTACAGCTTTAGGATCGTGTTTATGTTTAAATAAAACCCAAAAAAGTATAGCAAGAACTAATGCATAAGCCGCAAAAGACAGCCAGATATTATGCCAATCTTTCATCATTACAACCGTTGATAAAGTTCCATCGGCATTGACTACAGAATGAAAACTGTTTTTAAGAATATCTAAAAACGACTGATTATCCGGTGTTGTCTGAAGATAAGTTGATAATTCTGTTACCGTAGTAAATCTGTGAGTGAAAAATTTATCAATTGCCCAACCTGCAATATAACTTCCGAAAACTGCTCCAAAACCATTGGTCATCATCATAAACAAACCTTGTGCAGAAGAACGGATTTTTTTATCTGTCGTTGTTTCTACGAAAAGCGAGCCCGAAATATTAAAGAAATCGAATGCCATTCCGTAAACGATACATGAAAGTACAATTAAACCTAGACCATATCCTTCGGGAATACCGTAAGCAAAGAATCCAAATCTTAAAACCCATGCAAACATGGAGAAAAGCATTACTCTTTTAATTCCAAATCTTTTTAAGAAAAACGGAATTGCCAAAATAAATAAGGTCTCCGAAACCTGAGAAATCGACATAATAATTGTTGATCTCTGAACAACAAAAGAATCTGCATATTTCGGAAAGTGAGAAAATTCACTTAAAAATACGTCTCCGTAAGCATTTGTTAACTGTAATGCAGCTCCCAAAAGCATTGAAAATAAAAAGAAAAGTGCAGTTTTATAGTTTTTGAAAAGTTTAAAAGCATTTAAACCAAGCTGTTCAGATAAAGGAGCATCTTTGTCAATCAACTTTTGTGGAGGACATTTTGGTAACGTTAAAGCGTAAATTCCAAGAATGATAGCTGCAACTCCCCCAATGTAAAACTGACCTTCTGTAGCTTTATTTCCAGTAAGATTGGTAATCCACATTGCAACAATGAATCCTACCGTTCCCCAAACTCTGATTGGTGGAAAGTCTTTTACAACATCTAAATTACTGTTCTTTAAAACCGTATAAGAAATAGAATTTGCTAAAGCAATTGTCGGCATATAGAAGCACATTGCAACCAACATTACCGAAAAGAAAGAATTGGGATCTGTACTATGTGGAAGAATAAAAAGTGTAATTCCATACAAAATCTGTAAAACAGAAAATATTTTTTCCGCATTTACCCATCTATCGGCAATAATTCCGGTGATCGTCGGCATGAAAATGGAAGCAATACCCATCGTTCCGAAAACGGCTCCGAACTGAGTTCCATCCCACTGTTTTGTACCGAACCAAAAATTTGCCATCGTAATAAGCCAAGCTCCCCAAACGAAGAACTGTAAAAAGCTCAGGATGGTCAATCGTAATTTTAAATTCATCTTTTAATTATAATATCTTTAATCAATATTCTTTTTTCGCCTTTTGATTTCCTCCTGAATTTCAAGAGCGGTATCAAAATCTTCTTCTTTTACAGCTTCGTCAAGCAATTTTTGCAATTCTTCCATTGAAATAGACTTCAAACTGTCTTCCGTTGGTAAAGTTTCAGAAAAATGCTCTTCTTCTTTAGCTACTTCTTCTAATTCCAATAAAATTCCAGCTTCACTTAAAACTTGCTGCGTAGTATAAATGGGTGCATCAAATCTTACTGCCATTGCAACTGCATCGGAAGTTCTTGCGTCAAGAATCATTTCTTCTTCAGTTTCAGAATTTTTAAAGTTGATATTTGAAAAGAAAACGCCGTCTACAATCTGATAAATAATCACAGAAACCAACTGATAATTGGCAGAAACGATAAATTTCGTAAATAAATCGTGAGTAAGCGGACGTGGCGGATGAATGTCTTTCTCAAGACCTAAAGAAATGGATTGTGCCTCAAAATTCCCAATAACGACGGGTAATTTAACGTTTGTTTCTTCATGTTCCAATAGCAATGCGTAAGCTCCAGATTGTGTCTGACTGTACGATATTCCGCGTATGATTAGCTGTTTATAATCCATGGCTACAAATATAAATTAATTTTTTATTGTAGGTTTTACTTTTTAGACAAAAATAAAAGCCCGGAAGCCGAGCTTTTATTGTATTTGCTAAATTAGTGAAAGGTCAATTGTGAATTTTACTCCGCAAGTGAATTAGTTTAATTAAAAAAATTGACAAGCAAAGCGAATTGACCATTCACAATTCATATTCTTATCCTTTGATTGCTTTAATTTTCTCTGTTAATGCAGGAATAATTTGGAAAGCGTCTCCTACTACACCGTAATCAGCTGATTTGAAGAACGGAGCTTCTGCATCACTGTTGATTACAACGATTGTTTTAGAAGAGTTAACTCCAGCCAAATGCTGAATTGCACCCGAAATACCGATTGCTATGTAAAGATTTGGAGCAATTGCTTTACCTGTTTGTCCAACGTGTTCTGTATGAGGTCTCCATCCGATGTCTGAAACTGGTTTTGAACAAGCTGTTGCAGCACCCAAAACGTTTGCTAATTCTTCTACCATTCCCCAGTTTTCAGGACCTTTCATTCCTCTACCTGCAGAAACTACTACTTCAGCTTCTTTAAGGTCTAATTTACCTGAACTTTGCTCATGAGAAATAACTTTTGTATCTTCATTAGCAACAGAAAGATTTTTCACCTCTTCCGAACCAGAAACTGCATTTTCTTTAACACCGAAAGCATTTTGAGAAACGGTAAGAATTACACCAGCTCCTTCAGCTTTTGCATGCATGAAACCTTTTCCAGAGAAAGCTTTTCTCTTCACCTGAAACGGAGACTGACTTTCCGGAGCTTCCAAAACATTTGTAATTAAAGAAAAATTCTTCATTACAGCCAACATTGGAGCTACAGAAGAAGCGTCTGTTGTATGAGGGAATACTAAAATATTTCCGTCTGCAACTTCACTTACAGCCTGTGCATAAGCTTTTGCCGAGAAATTTTTAAGACCTTCGTCTTTGATATTGATGACGTTTGTTGCTCCATATTTATACAATAAATCTGAAGAATCTGTTGGGTTTACAGAAATTGCTGTAACGGTTTCTCCCGCCTGATCAGCCACTGCCTTAGCATAAGAAACTGCTTCAAAAGCTGCTTTTTTGTAAATTCCGTTTATATTTTCTGCGTATACGAATACTGCCATGATTTTAAATTTTTAAATTAAAGGTTTAGGTTTAGACTAAGATTTAGAACCTCAAACTCAGCCTCAATCTTATTATTAGATTACTTTAGCTTCCTCGTGAAGAAGTCTTACCAACTCATCTAAATTATCCGGAGAAACGATTTTCACAGCTGCTCTTGGCGGAACAGAGTCGTAAGAAACTCCCTGAACTTTCACTTCAGAAGACGTAGGCTCTACAACCTGCAAAGGCTTTGTTCTTGCAGACATAATTCCTCTCATATTTGGAATAATCAAATCTTTCTCATCTACCAAACCTTTCTGACCAGCAATTACAGCAGGTAATTTTACAGAAATAGTTTCTTTACCACCTTCAATTTCTCTTACAGCAGTAGCTTCATTTCCGTTTACATCTAAGCCAACTGAAGCATTTACGAAAGGCTGATTCAACAATTGAGCAACCATTCCAGGAACAGAACCACCATTATAATCGATAGATTCTTTACCACAAAGAACTAAATCGTAACCACCATTCTGAGCTACAGAAGCAATTTCTTTTGCTGTAGAATAACTGTCTTTTGGATCAAGATTTACTCTTACTGCATCATTTGCACCGATTGCCAAAGCTTTTCTGATAACAGGTTCTGTTACAGCATCACCAACATTGATCACAGTAACAGTAGCTCCTTGAGACTCCTGTAACTTAATCGCTTTTGTTAAAGCAAACTCATCCAATGGGTTGATAACCCACTGAATACCGTTTTTGTCGAATGCAGATTTGTCTGCTGTAAAGTTGATTTTTGAAGTAGTATCCGGAACACTACTGATACAAACTAATATTTTCATTACTATATATTTTTCTGTTTTGCTTCGTAAAATGATTAGATTTTCAGAAGCTATTTTTGTTTGTTAAGTTTTGTAAATATAAATAAAAAATATATTATGCATGCATAATACTTATTTAATTATTATTCAGCGCATTATATGTTTCTAAGCATTTGGTTTTGTTGCTCTAAACTCAATCTTACTTGGTAAAACTCTTGGATTCATTTTTAAAATATCCAATACGAGATTTCCCATATCATCCGGTTGAATTTTCCATGCATCTTTTTCGGAAGGAATATTTCCGTTGAAATTCGTAGCGACAGAACCCGGCATAATTACGGTAGATTTGATATTATATTTTCTTAAATCGATCATTGCAGCTTGTGTAAAACCTACAACACCAAATTTTGAAGCATTATACCCCGTTCCGTTTTCAAAGAAATTGGCTCCTGCCAAACTTGAAATGGTAATATAATACCCTTCCGTCTTTTTTAATTCTTCAACTGAAGCCTTTAAAGTATGGAAAACTCCTGTTAAGTTGGTGTCAATCATATCCTTCCATTCTTCTGAACTTAATTCATCAACTGGTTTAAAAATTCCCAAACCTGCGTTAGCAATTACGAAATCTAGCCTCCCGAATTTTTCTATGATGCTTTTAACCGCATTAGCTTCGTTTTCAAGACTCTTCACATCAGAAACTAATCCTAAAACATTTTGAGAATATTGCTTTAAGTCATTCTCAACTTTTTCAACATCTTCTTTTTTTCTTCCCGAAAATGCAACTGAAATACCGTTTTCAAGCAAAATTTTTGCAATTCCAAAACCTATTCCTTTCGTTCCTCCCGTAATGTATGCTACTTTATTTTCTATCATTTTTTAATTTTAAAACTCTAAAATAACAAAAACGCCCCAATTTGGAGCGTTTTGTTAGAGTGAAATTTGTCGGTAAGTTATTTTTTGATGAATTTTTTAGTAAACTTGTTTACTTTAGTTTCTACATAAATCATATAACTTCCTGAAACAAAATGACTAACATTTACACGATTACCTTCTAATCTAAAATTCATCTTTTTTCCAGACGCATCATAGATTTCAACTTTGGTAATTGGTGACTGTATTTTAATATTTAAGAAATCACCTGCCGGATTGGGGTAAAGCTGTAATTCATCTCCAGACTGTTCTATCCCAGGCAATGGTTTTTCAGTAGAACTTCTGGCAAAATTGGTTTGACAATCTTCAATAATAGCTGAAAATGTTGATCCATATTCTATATGTGAATTTGGTTCCATCAGTATATATTTACCTGCTTTCAAGTTTACAGTATTACTAGACTGAACAAGATAATCAGTTCCTGTATAAATATATTCCGAAGCCTGATAACTGGCATTAGGATTAGTTTCTGTAGCATAGAATGAGTAATTCTGAGGACAGTTGTTCCCTGGTCCACAAATGGATTCTCTATCGGTAACGAAAATAACGTCAGAAATGGTAATCACACAGCCAGAAGTATTAGTGTATGTATAATAAATTGTATGTGTACCAAGACCAGCTGCATTAGCATTAAAAGTATTTCCTGTTACTCCATTTCCAGAAAATGTTCCGTTAAAATAAGAACCGGTAAGATAAAGTGATAAATCACTAATCACATTATTCGGGCAAATATATTGAGGAAGATCAAGCGTCATATCAATTGTATTTTCAAGAGCAGTGACCGAAACGTTATCTACAAAATAATAACAGGCACCAAAATCATTAGGCACACTACTGTCATTGTAATTATTATAACCACATCCATTTACCCCTTGTGGAGATGGAGTATTAGAAATAAAATCAATATTACTCAGCCCTCCTAAATATAATGTTGTCTGACCAGCAACATTACCTGTCGTAAAATCAAAAGTAATGGTTTTCCAAGTACTTGTATTTGTGGCATAGTTAGAATCAGTAAACAGCATCGCAGGATTTGCTATAGGAATTTCACCATATCCTGGGTAAGAAGTGCTATTATTAGATAAGTAAGCTTGAAATTTAATCGCATTTTTACTATTTCCTTCAGCTAATGAAACCTGAAAGCTTAATCTGTACTTCGTATTAGGTAATAAAGGACTTGCAAGCGTTGTTTTAATAGATTCAGAATAAATTTGATTCCCGTAACTTTTTCTTACGATCATCCCTGCATATCCTTTATTGTTGGCAACATTATCCGGTTGATACCCCATCATGTTACAAGGTGTTTTGAGAGCAGGATCGGTGTAATTTGCATTAAAATAATCCGCGCCTCCGGTGATAATGTGGGCATCCGACCAATTACAAGCTTTATTTATATTTCCAAAACCTTGTGTAGGCAAAAAGCTTTCAAATTGAGGATTAATTACCAGATTCGCATTCGGGTTACATCCCGTTCCAGTAGGAGGTGTACAGTTATTTTGCTCATTAACATAGACATAAACATACGTAATATTACCTTTTTTTCCGGCAGAATTAACAGGAATATATCTTAATAAATGTAAGCCAGCTACAGAGCTCGAATAATTCACAGCTGTTCCTGCTGTTCCTGAAGTCACCGAAAGCGTTGCCGTAGAATCAAAAATATCTTCAAGACATTCAAAACCTGCGGCATCAAAGTCATTGCTCAGAAGGTTTGATAAATTAATAGCTGTTCCTGGATTTCCGGTAAAAGTGATCGTTCCGTTGGTATAGTTAATCCCATCATTAGAACCAGCCACACTAATTCCCGTTAATTGTCCCGAATAACTTGTCGTACCATTGTATGTTGTACTAACTCCGAATGTACTGTTTACACTATATCCTAAATCTACCAATACATTTTTCTCTTCTTGTTTAAGATATCTTCTAATCGAATTGGTCGCATAAGCACTTTCCGTAACAAAATTTGGATTAGGGGACACACAACTGCCATCAAAATGACTCAAACTGCTTGATTCTGTAAATCCTGGAGGAGTAAATACGGGAACATTTGAGAGTCCAACATATCTTATTTTACTACTGCATAGATTATTTGGAGGGCTTAATATACTATTGCTTAAAACATTATTAAACGAATAATTATACATTTCTCCGCAAGCTGAAGCAGCCTTCTTCAACAGAAACTCTGTAGAAGTACTATTCTTTAAAAACGCATCATATCGGGTAAAGTAATTAAATCCTGTTCCAAATTTAGAATTACCCGAAACATTGATTAAACTTGAAAATCCTACCGCATGGGTTATTTCATGCAAGACTACAGAATACAAGTCGTATAAACCAGGAAAAGATGCGACTGAAAGATCAGTATTCCAGTTTATTGAAGAATCTGAAAAATTGAAGGCCATCATCCCATGGTAAAACAAGCCGGAAACTCCTGAACTCGATCCGTTTGAGTTTACCGGTGAAAAAACACCGTCATATGAATCGGTACCCAAATGAATTGTTTTCCATATTTCATTATCTGAAATACCACCAAATCCTGCTGTAGCATTATAAGGCATACTGTAGAAAGAGCTTGCAAGACCTAAAACTCCACTTGGAGTATTTGGAGCAGGTATTGCATTATTGATGTTTCTTACCCATATATTTACCTTATTATTAAATCCGTTTGTTTTTAACGGAGAATTGATAAAGTCTGAAAGATCATTAAAAACACGGCATACTACATTTCTTCTTGCCATATGTACCGGATTTGATGCGTCTTCCATTCCTGATCCCGTTTCAAAGTATAAATTGAAAAAGCCACAAGACATGGGTGCCGGATTTGTAGATTTGTTTGCCGTTCCGCTCAAACTCTTTCTCTCGTTACCAATGAGAATATCAGAAGGATCATATTTGTTGCCATAATGATCGAATATGTTATCTAATGTACCACCCGGGCTCATATAGATTTTATCATTTTTAGCTTGTCCTTTTGTTTGACATAAAATATTCGTCAGACAAACCATAAAAATGAAAAATATTGTATGTTTTCTCATATTTTCATTATTTATTATTAGACAAATTATTTTGATTGTTAAGCAAAGAATTAAGCTTTTTTTTCATATCGTCGATTTCTCTTCGATTTGATTCTAATTCTGTTTTTTGATTTTGATTGATTTTGTTCTGATCGATCAAATACAACGTTAATTCCTCTACTTTTTTAAGCAAAAGAATATTCATTTCTTTAAGCTCAATACCATTAGCAATCGCTTCTTCTGTGGTAGGAACTTCTGGTAAATGTCCTTTATCAGAAATATAAGCTTGCAAATCATTTAATGGCATAAGCTTATAGTCTTTATTGAAAACATAATCTGCCCAACCGTTATTGGCAGCGATTTCTACTTTTATTCTTTCGGTTTTAATGCCATCTTTTACGAAAAGATGATATTCTTGGCAGCTTGAACAGTCTACCTCATATGTTCCCATACCAATTTTTGAGGAATTTGAAATATAAAATGTTGGTGGTGCAATATTGTTATCTAATTGCAAATAAAGAGGATAAATATGCAGACCTTTTGCAAGCTTCGTAATATAAAAATCGATTTCTTCTTGTCGACCATTTCCAAAGATTAAGCTATTTCTTACATTAGGAGCTATCCTGCTATCATACAATATCCTAATATTTCCTGCACCAACATTTAGTTTATCAATGTTGGTACCAGTTCCAATACTTACATTTCCCCTTCTGTAAATATGATCTGAAGTAGTTTGCGGTCCATCCCATTGCTGAGCGAATAAAGCATTTGAAAATAAGGCACACGCTGCTAATAGAAAGATTTTTTTCATGGTATAAATTTTTATGATTTAGTTATTATTTTAATATTGAGTTTTACAAATGTTCACAGCGAAATCAATAATTCTTTAAGACAGATTAATAAATTATTTTAATCCACATGAGCACTGTATCAAAGAATAATGACAACTACACTGACATTTATTACTCAAAATGACAGAAATTAATTGGAAAGTTTTTTTAATTAATTGATTAACTACTGAATTAATTAGATGTATTTATTTTCTTCTCAAGCATTTCAATACGAGTATTCTGGTCGTCAATATTTTTTTGCTGCTGTAATGTATATAAAGTCAGCTCTTCTATTTTTTTCAATAAAAGAATATTCATCTCTTTAAGTTCAATACCATTCGCAATAGCTTCTTCAGTAGTTGGAACTTCAGGTAAATGACCCTTTTCATTAATGTAAGATTGCAAGTCATTTAAAGACATAAGTTTATAATCTTTTTTGAAGACATAATCTGCCCAACCGTTATTGGCTGCAATTTCTACTTTTACTTTCTCTGTTTTGATGCCGTCTTTTACAAAAAGACGATAACCGTCTCCATTTGACTGGTTTATTGAATTAGTACCCATCCCAAGTTTTCCATTTAGATAGGAGACATAAAATATTTTATGTCCATCTTCAATTGTACCTGCAAGACTCGTATTTTCAAATGATGGAAAAATATACAATCCCGGATTGGTACTTATTGTCATTCCATTTTGATCATCATTTAAATATTGCATAGTGAAAAATGAATCCAGAGATAAATTACCTCTTGGTTCTTTATATCCAAAATATAAACGTGGACTATCATTACCCAAAAATAAGTTTTCTTGAGAATTTGCTAGTCTTAAGTGACCTCCAATATTAACTAAAGAATTACCTATAGTAGGACCAATATTAACTTTTCCATTTCTGGAAATAGGGTCCGTGAAATTTTGAGGTCCATCCCACTGTTGTGAAAATAAAGAATTTGAAAACAAGGCACAGATAGCCAGTAATGTGAGTTTTTTCATGGTTAATATTTTGATGTTATTTAGTTTTTAAATATACAAAAAAATATTATTCACAATACATTGAAACAAAAAAAATCGTTCTTTTTAGAACGATTTTTTTTAATGAATTTAATCAGCTACTATTTTTTAATGAATTTTTTGGTTAATAAACCATTTTCAGTTTTTAAACCCAACATATAAACTCCACTTGGTAATTTTCTTACATCTACTTTACTATCTGCAAAGTTGGCATCAGATCTTACACCCGTCATATCATAAATATATGCATTTAGGATTTTTGCTTTTGATTCGACATTAATAAAGTCAGTTGCCGGGCTTGGAAAAATAGATACAGACTGTTCTTTTAATACGACATCACTTGTAGCTAAATTTAAACTCTCTGTTGCTACTGCTCTTGCAATCATGTTGTCAAATAAATGAATAGAAGCAACTGTATTTGTAGCTAAAGGATAAGCAGCATAATCAATTTCCGCAGGTGTTGTAATTAATGTACCAGTAATAACTTTTGAAAACCCAGGACCTTTAAATGTTACCGTACCATTTGTCGTATTATAAGCAAATCCAAGTCTCACCCATGTATTTGCAGGTAATGTTACAGCTGCTGGAGTTGTACCAGTACCTACATCTGTACTAGAATTTGTACCAGTAGCTGTAGTATAAACTCCAAGAACAGTTTTAGTAGCTTGGTGAACAGTTAGTCCACAAAAAACTTTTCCAGCAGGATCATCAATAACTTCTATCCCACCACCATTATTACTTGTAGAAGTTGATCCAGTAAAATAATCATATTCAACTTGAAAAACATTGTTCCCTGCAGTTCTTGCAGTCCATGCAGCTGCTAAACCATTTTTCCACATATAACGTTCTGCAATTGCTGGAGTTATTACAGTACCAGGAGCAGAAATCTGTAAAGCTTTACCTGTTCCAGATGTTACAACGGAGTAATCTGAATTAGCACCACCAAGAAAAGCATATACAGGAGATGATTGTCCTATTGCAGTAGCAGTAGTAAGTGCATCAAAATTTTCTTGCTGAAGAATTTGTGCTGTTCCGTAAATTGATCCTAACAGCATTAAAGAAAGTAATGTTCTTTTCATAATATTTTAAATTTTTGATAAAGTTAATATTTTTTTCTCTATCCTTAAACAATAATCTATTAATTCTCTTATGTTAGAATTTATATTTAAAAATATCACAAATTTGATGAATTTCAACAAGCGAAATTCATTATGTAAAAAAAAGCACTCCAATTGGAATGCTTTATATACTGAATTTTTTATCAAATATTATTTTTTAATAAATTTCTCAGTAGAAATACCATCTTTAGTTCCAACATTAATTAAATAAGTTCCTGCAGGAAGACTTCTTACATCTACTTGAGTACCTTCTAATCTCACATTTGCTTTTTTTCCTGTCAAGTCAACCACAGAAACTGATATAACTTTAGAATCTGAATTAATATTCAAAATATCTGAAGTTGGATTTGGATATATTGCTATGCCAACTTTTCCAACAGTTTTAACATCTGTAATACCTAATGTTGATGTATTTGTATACTGTAAACTAAAATTATCAAGCGAAGCTGTATTTGCAACCGTATTTCCTGTCAATGTTGAAGAAATAAAATCATATTCAGTAGGATCTAATCCTGGACTTAAGCTATAAAGACTATTTGTGAAAGTAAATGTTCCTTCAGGAGTTATCCATGTATATGCACCTGTTGTTTTATTATACGTAAAAGTTACTGAAACCCAAGTATTTGCAGGATACGTATTCGTTTGAGTCAAATTAATAGAATAATATGCAGTTGCTCCAGTTGATATTAATGTCAATCTAGCTTTCCCAACAATTTTCTTTGTTGCATAATCATAACCTATTCCTACAATCCCACTTGTTGCATCATATAAATCTGCTGTTATTCTTCCAGCACCAGTCGCTGGTCCTGTGTAAATATCAATAGATCCTTTTAATATATTATTACCAGTGGTAGCAGTAACAGGTGTTATACCTTTAAATGCAAATCGATTATACGTATTTGCTGTTGAACTAAAGTTATCACCACTTATTATCTGTAAAGAGTTGCCATGTGAAGCATCTACAGTAGTAACTTGATAGTCGGTAACCGCACCACCAAAAATTTTATATCCACCTTGACCAGCTGTAGTACCTGTAAGATCTGTAGCTAAATTACCCGCTGTTAATGAACTAAAATTTTCAGTAACAATTGTTTGTGCTGATAAACTTAAGCATATCATTGATGACACAAAAAATAAAACTTTTTTCATAAAACTTAATTTTTAATTATTTTAACGTAAATATAAAAAAACTTTAAATATCTCAACATAAAAAAATGTTAAAATAAAAAAATCCTCAAGAAAAATTTCTCAAGGACTAATATTTAACAAATTAATTCACTTTTCACTTAGAATAATTCTCAAAAAACATTGGAATACTTTCAATTCCTTTATAGAAATTAAACAAACCGTAATGTTCGTTGGGAGAGTGTATCGCATCAGAATCCAAACCAAATCCCATCAATACAGATTTAGCTCCCAAAACTTGCTCAAACATTGATGTAATAGGAATACTTCCACCACCTCTGTAAGGAAGAACCTCTTTTCCAAAAGCAGTTTGCATTGCATTTTTAGCCGCTAAATATTCTTTAGTATCTGTTGGCAAAACATATGGCGTCCCACCGTGATGCGGAGTTACTTTCACCCTTACGTTTGTAGGAGCAATTTTTTCAAAATATCTAGTAAATTTTTCAGTAATTTCTTCAGGAGTCTGATAAGGAACCAAACGCATCGAAATTTTAGCAGAAGCTTTAGATGGAATCACCGTTTTCGCACCTTCACCTGTATAACCGCCCCAAATTCCGTTGCAGTCTAATGTTGGGCGAATAGAAGTTCTCTCCAAGGTTGTATATCCTTTTTCTCCTTCAACATCATTTAAACCAATTGATTTTTTAAATTCTGCAGGATTATCTTTTAACTTATTCATTTCTGCTCTTTCTTCATCAGAAACAGCTTCTACATTTTCATAAAAACCATCGATTAAGATACGCCCATCATCATCAATCAATTTAGCAATCATTCGTGATAAAACATGAATAGGATTTGGAACTGCTCCGCCATAAAGTCCGGAATGCAAGTCTCTGTTTGGCCCTTCAACTTCAACTTCCACATAGCTTAACCCTCTCAAACCTGTAGTAACAGTCGGTTGCTCGTTGCTGTAAATATGCGTATCAGAAATCAAAATACAGTCACAAGAAAGCTTTTCTTTGTTTTCATTTACCCAACTTCCTAAACTTACAGAGCCAACTTCTTCCTCACCTTCCAAGATAAATTTCACATTACAAGGTAGAGAATTCGTTTTCATCATCGCCTCAAAGGCTTTGATCTGCATAAAAAACTGTCCTTTATCATCCGCAGAACCTCTTGCGAAAATTGCTCCTTCAGGGTGAAGTTCAGTTTTTTCAATATAAGGCTCAAAAGGTGGTTTTTTCCACAATTCTAACGGATCTGCAGGTTGTACATCATAATGACCATAAACCAAAACTGTAGGAAGTTTTTCGTCGATCAGTTTTTCACCAAAAACAATTGGATAACCTTTGGTAGTACAAACTTCAACGTTATCTGCACCTGCACTTTTAAGGTGTTCTGCACAAACTTCAGCACATTTTAAAACGTCATTGCTATATACCGGATCAGCAGAAATAGAAGGAATTCTAAGTAACTCAAACAATTCATCAACAAAACGCTGTTTGTTTTCGTTGATGTAATTTAATGTTTCTTGCATTGTAAATTAAATTTTGTTAAAATTAGAAAAATTGTCCATCACCACAAACAAAAAGGTTTAATTTAATTGAGAGTGATTTAAATTTTATTCAACAAAAAATCCCGCAAAAAGCAGGATTTTTATATTATTTTCAGAAAAATTAGTGTTCTGACTTTGCTGTTTCCTTGTGCTTTACAGCAGCTGTAGAATCGGTTTTTGGAGCTTCAGTTTCGTGAGCGCCGTGAGCTGGCTCTGCATGAGCAGGAGTTGCAGCTTCGTGTGCATTTCCATGAGATTCTGCACCACCTTGATGATCATCAGAATATCTTTCTGTACCTTCTTCCAATTTGATAACATTTTTATTTCCTCCAGCCTGAATTTTTTTACAGCTTATCGCTACAGTTGCAAGAGCTAAACATATAACTAATTTTTTCATATGCAGATTTTTATTTTTAAGATCTTAAGGAATTGTGTTAAATGATTCAATCCCTGAATTTTTAATTGCTCAAAAGTAAGAAATATTGCATTTTTCGGCAACATTTTTAGACTGATTTTAATATTATTTTACCTTTTTTGGATTGTGTAAAAATAAGATAGTCTTCTCCCCCATCTTTTAGCTGATATTTTTTCTTGATTTCTTCAGGTTTTAAGGGATAGTTTTTTGAAATTAAATTAAACTGCTCTTTCTTTTTAATTTGTTTTGAATCAATCACTTCCATCTCCAAAATTCTTCCCGGAAAATGATCAATTTTAATTTCAGAAGTGTATAAATGAGTATTTGGATGGAGTTTTTTAATTTTAAATTCCTTTGAAATCAAATTAAAAATTCCGGCTTTGAGAATTGTATTATTTGGAATATAAATAAATCTTTCAGGTTCAGAATATTCTGCTTCGGCATTTTTCTCCTCATTAATTCCAAAACTGAATTCTTTTTCTTCACTTTCAAGATTAATGCAATTGCAATTTATTTCTCCTGAATAATTTGTAGTAAGAGAAACAACAATCTCTTTAACATCGTTTCGAACGGCAATAATTTCTATTTTTGAAACATTTTTTAAAACCGAAATCAGATATTTAAGATCAATTAAAGGAGACAATTTTATAATCACTTCTTCAGAAATTGAAAGTAATTGCTCCTGAATTTCCAAAATATTTGGCGAAAGATCTTCTAAAAGAAATACTTTGTTTTTATTCTGATCTCTTCTAGCCGGATCGAGATAAATTACATCAAATTTCTCTTTATTTTCGATTAAAAAATCTTCTAATTTTTGATTGATAAACTTTGCTTTTTTATCTAAAATATTCCAATTATGTTCTACAATTTCTAAAAGTTCTGTATTTTGTTCAACTACAGTTATTTCGTCAAAGTTTTTAGACAAATAGAAAGCATCAATCCCAAAACCGCTTGTTAAATCAATAAATTTCTTTCCTTTTAATATTTCTGATTTATATTCAGCCGTTTTTTCTGATGAAGATTGTTCTAAACTTAATTGTGTTGGAAAAATAATTCCGTCCTGTGATAAAAAAGGAAATTTCTTTTGAGCAACTTGTTTCCCTTTAATTTGTTGAACAATTTCCTGCATTGAAACTTCAGGAAACGGGGACTTTTTCAACAACAAAGAATGCAAATCTGCGTTTAGATTTGCATTGATGTATTTTTGAATATCTGAATTTAATATATTAATTCCCACAGATTTCACAGATTTTCACAGATGATTATGTACATAATTTTAGTAACGATATTAATCTAAATTTCCATTTATTTTCCGAAAAATATTTTTAGCAATATAATCGGTATTGAAATTGACAAGTATTCCTAATTTCAGATCTGACAATCTAAGGTAAGTTAATAACTGTTTATGATGAACTTCACTAATTTCTTGTATAGATTTAATTTCCAAAATTACTTTGTCTTCAACAATAATATTTGCAATAAAACTCGAATCAATAATTGTATCTTTAAACTTTATAGACATTGGAACTTGGTTTTGAACCTTTAGTCCATGATTCTTCAACTCATGCATTAAAACTTTTTCATAAACTTTCTCCAATAAACCTGAACCTAATTCATTATACACAGAAATATTGCTTTTCTGACATAAAAGCTTATCTCATTTTCTTTCATTGCATTTGTGTGTTTTATTTTTAAAATCTGCACAATAATATTCACAATCATCTGTGAAAATCCGTGCAATCTGTGGGAGAATTACTCAAACATTTCAGCCCAACGAACAGCTTTTATTTCACTCTGATTATATAATTCCTCAATCGATTTTTTAACTTCTAATTTTGGATATAAATTCACACCAATCAGCTTGATTTTACCTTCTTCAACCCATTTTTGCTCTTCAACAGCCTGATCGTAAATCTTTTTTTGGATAATCCCTTGTTTTAAAAGTTCAAGATAGCCACCGTTTTCTTCAATTTCAACAAATAATTTCCAAGACTTGTCTGCGATTTGATTGGTAATATCTTCGATGTAATAACTTCCGTTTGAAGCATCTTCAAAGACATTAATGATGCTTTCGTAAGCTAAAACAATTTGTTGTTTAAAAGAAATTTCTTCCGAATTATCGGTGCTTTTTTCAACCAAATAATTAGTGCTGTATACTGCATCTGCTCCAGCAATCATTGCTGAAGCCAATTCTAAAGTCGAGCGAATAAGATTATTTTCATTATCTGAAATTGCTTTATTTCTCAATGAAGTTTCAGCAAAAATATATGGAATTTCGTCTAAATTATATTCTTTCGAAAGTTGATTAAAAACCAATTTAAAAGCACGAATTTTAGCCATTTCAAAGAAATAATTTCCTCCGACAGCGATTCTGAAAATCAGTTTATTGATGATTTCAGCTCCGTAAATTTCAATTAATTCTTTCGTTTTTGCTAAAGCAAATCCCAATTGTTGATAGATTGCGGCTCCTGAATTTTGATGAAGCGAAATATCTACACAAATATTTCTTTTAAAATCTTTTGCTAAAAGTTCTTTTACCAACTGATCATTAATCACCGCATTTTTTTCATCAAAAACATCAATCAACGAAAAATATTGATCTTCATCTTGCGGACTGATGTGTTCTGCTAAATCTTTGTTATTAACAAAAACCGTTTTCCCTACCAGATTTTCAACATTTTCATTTAAAAGAAATGCGAAAACGTCATCTTCAAGACTCTCGTGGTACGTTGCGACCAAGTGGGTACTTTCTTCCACTTTTGGAAGATTTAGCATCGGTTTTTCCACAGAATTATAAAAAGGTTTTACATCAATTCCTTCTAAATTTTCTTTGTTCAGAATGGTGTAAATATCTTCTGTTTTAAGCTGTTTTTTAACAAGATTTTCCCAGTTCGAGGAGGTTTCAGAGTTTGACATGGAATATGGATATTTATGAATTGTCAATCGTCAATTTTATTTCACAAGTGAATTTTGAATCGACGAAAATTTGACAACTATATTTACATTTAAATTAAAAATTGACAGCGAAGCTAATTGACTATTGACAATTCACCTTAATATCATTTTTTGGCAATTTTTGCACTGTCTACAACAAGAATGAAAATTTCTTCGTTCGGTTTTTTCATGAAGTAATTTTCTCTGGCGTATTTTTCTTTTTCAGATTTATTATTCATCAGTTTTTTATAGAATTTATCATTCTTTTCATATTCTGATTTATAATATTCAAGTTGTTCTTCATATTTGTTGATTTCACCATTCAACTCATTGATTACTAAGAATGAAGTTTTATCAAAGAAAATCATCCAAACCAAAAAAAGACAAATCGCAATCACATATTTATTCAAAATATATTCCTGAATAAATTTAAAGATTTCCGATTTAGGTTTTATGTCTTTAATAAGTTCTTTCTCAGCCATTTTTTAGTGTTTTCTTAATGAGTTTTTAATAACGGTGGTTAAAAAATCAATCGCAACAGAATTTTGTCTCATGTTCGGAATAATCAAATCAGCTTCGTTTTTTGAAGGCTCAATAAATTCCTGATGCATTGGCTTTAACGTTGTCTGATAACGGTGTAAAACTTCGTTCAGATCTCTTCCCCTTTCCTGTGTATCTCTTCTTATCCTTCTAATCAGTCTTTCATCTGAATCAGCATGAACAAATACTTTTAAATCAAATTCTTTCAATAATTCTTTATTCGTCAAAACGAGAATTCCTTCTACTACAAGAACATTTTTGGGTTCTACTGTAATGTGATCTCCGGTTCTTCCGTGCGTTACAAAGCTGTAAATAGGCTGTTCAATCGATTCGTTATTTTTTAAAGCTTTTACATGTTGCAGCAATAAATCAAAATCGATAGATTTTGGATGATCATAGTTTAATGCTTCTCTTTCTGTAAGCGTAAGATTATGATTATCATTATAATAATTATCCTGAGAAAGAATATTCATTCCCTCAATATCAAGCTGCTGAATAATCTTATCAACAACGGTAGTTTTGCCAGAACCAGTACCTCCGGCAATTCCTATTACAAGCATTCTATTTATTTCTTTAGAGTTTTTACAAAGATAGTATTTTAGATGAAATGAGATGTGAGAAATTAGAGTTTAGATCTTAGTTTAGATTAAAAAAAACTCCGACGATTGCCGGAGTTTATATTATACAATTTCGCTTGTTAAGCTTCTTGAAATTAATTTTTCGTGCATAGGTTTCAAAAGATCCATAGAACCTGTTTTCACCGTGCATTTCCCTTTATAATGTACCAACATTGTGCATTGTTCTGCCTGAATCGGATCATGCTTACAAATCTGAATCAAGGCTTCGATTACATCATCAAACGTGTGAATATCGTCGTTATGCAAAATTAATTTGTAAACTTCGTCTATTTCATCCAAAACAAGAACGTCTTCTTCATACTTACGTTTCGGATCTTCGTAATCTTTTATGCTACTATAAAAAATCATGTTTAAAAAATTTTAATCTTCTCCTAATTTGTCTAAAATATCGTCTACAATATTATTTGGCTCATTATAAACCAATTCCACCATCTCAACACTTTTATTATTCATTTTTAAAATCTTGAAATGATAATTTTCCAAATCAAATTCCTGGTTTTCTTCCGGAATATCTTCTAGAGCATGTAATATAAATCCAGCCAAAGTATTGTACTCACTTTCCTCTGAAACAGTCAGTTTTTTAGGTAAAGATTCGTTGATTTCGTCTAAAGGTTGTGTCGCTTTTACCCAATATGTATTTTCTCCTACTTTATCAACCAGTTTCTCTTCATCATCTTCTTCATCCTGAATTTCACCCACCAATTCTTCCAAAATATCTTCTAAAGTGATAATTCCTTCTGTTCCGCCAAATTCGTCAATTACAATGGCTAAATGTTGTTTTTTCTGTTGGAAAATCTTCAATAAATCTGAAATTTTCTTACTTCCAACCACAAAAAATGAATCACGCATCAATTCTCTAAGATCATCGTGACTCAATTCTCCTTTCCTTTTAACAAATTCTCTGATGATTTCTTTGGTGTAAAAAACTCCAATCACATTATCAATCGAGTTTTCATAAACAGGAATTCTGGAATATCCGCTTTCCATGATTTTATTGATAATTTCATTTAAATCATCAGCAAAATCAATAGATGTTATATTTTGTCTCGGAACCATGATTTGTTTCGCCGAATGATCGGTAAAATCAAATGCATTTTTTATGATTTCGTAATTTTCTTCTTCAATTTCTCCACTGTCTGCAGATTGTTTTACCAAAAGCTGAAGTTCTTCTGTAGAGTGAATTTCCTGCTCGGAAGCCGGATGAATTTTTATTAATCTTAAAAATCCATTTGACATTAAATTCATTAACCAAATAAATGGTTTGAAAACCGTATAAAAAACTCTCAAAGGAACTGCAGTTGCCATTGTCGTAGCTTCTGCTTTTCTGATGGCGATAGATTTCGGGATTAATTCTCCAAAAACAATATGCATTACTGTGATAATCAGAAAACTACAAACTAAAGAAATAGTCGTAACTGTTGACTCGCTAAAATTAATATTTAAAGAATGAAATAAATTATCAATAACATGATGCATTGCACTTTCACCTACCCAACCTAATGCAAGAGATGCTAAAGTGATACCAAGTTGAGTTGCAGAAAGATATTCATCAAGATGTTTGATAATATGTTCTGCCTGTTTTGCCATAGAGTCACCTTCGGCAGCTTTGAGTTGGATTTGTGAATAACGAACTTTAACAATTGAAAATTCTGCGGCTACGAAAAAGCCATTTAATAATACAAGAAACAAGGCTAGCAAAAGCCTGACTATGTCCGAATCCATTTAGAAAATTATAATTTATTTTACAAAGATATACAAAATAATAATAACAAAAAAAGCACCGAGGATATCGATGCTTTCATATTTTTTGAATATTTTATTACGAGTTTTTCAAAGCTTCTGCTCCTGAAACGATCTCTAAGATTTCGTTTGTAATTGCAGCCTGTCTTGCTTTGTTGTAGAAAATAACCAAGTCGTTTTTCAGATCCTGAGCATTGTCGGTTGCTTTGTGCATTGCCGTCATTCTCGCACCGTGTTCTGCAGCTACAGAATCTAAAACTGCTTTGAAAACCTGAGTTTTAATAGATTTCGGAATTAAATTATCTAAAATTTCGTTTCTATTTGGTTCAAAGATATAATCAGTTTCAGTTTGACCTTCTTCTTTTTCGGTTTCAACCATTGAAATTGGAAGAAGTTGTTCTGTAATGACTTGCTGAGTTGCAGCGTTAATAAATTTATTATAAATTAAATAAACTTCATCAAATTTACCTTCTACAAAACTCGCCATTACACCTTCTGTAATGTTGGCAACTTTATCAAAATTAAGATTATCAAAAATTGCACTTTCATTTGAAAACACTGCACGGTTTTTTCTTACAGCATCATAAACTTTTTTACCAATAGTAAGAATTTCAACTTCGTACTGAGCATTATTCTGAAACTGGTGATTCAACTCTTTTACAACAGATGAGTTAAAAGCACCTGCTAAACCTCTGTTTGAAGTTACAGCAATAAATAGTACTCTTTTTACTTCTCTTGGTTGAGCGTAAACAGAAACTTGGTCAGGATCTGAACTAGAATTTACATTCTGGATAATTTCCTGAAGTTTTTCAGAATAAGGTCTTAACATTACGATGGCATCTTGTGCTTTCTTTAGCTTCGCTGCCGAAACCATTTTCATAGCACGTGTAATTTGCATCGTAGATGAAATTGAACTGATTCTTCCTCGTATTTCTTTTAAGTTTGCCATATTTGGTTAGTTGTTGGTTGTCGGCTGTTGGTTGCTAGTTTTAGAAAATTCTGTCAACTATCAACCAACAATCATCAACTAATTTTTAGTTATATTTTGAAGCTAAATCTGTAGCAACTTGCTTAAGAACACCTGTAATATCATTATCGATTTTTCCAGCTTTAAGAGCAGCCATAGTTTCTGGGTGCTTAGATCTTAGGAAAGCGATATATTCAATTTGGAATTCTTTAACTTTCTTGATAGGAACGTTTCTCATTAAGTTCTCAGTACCTGCATAAATCATAGCAACTTGGCTATCAACAGGAAGTGGAGAATTTACTGGCTGCTTCAACAATTCAACGTTTCTTTCTCCCTTTGAGATAACTGCTAAAGTAGACGCATCAAGGTCTGAACCGAATTTAGCAAACGCTTCCAATTCTTTATATTGAGCCTGGTCTAATTTAAGAGTACCAGAAACTTTTTTCATTGATTTAATCTGAGCATTACCTCCAACACGAGATACAGAAATACCTACGTTGATTGCCGGACGAACTCCTGAGTTGAATAAATCAGACTCCAAGAAAATCTGTCCGTCAGTAATAGAGATTACGTTCGTTGGAATATATGCAGAAACGTCACCTGCCTGAGTTTCGATAATCGGAAGTGCAGTTAATGAACCACCACCTTTTACAAGAGGTCTTAGTGACTCTGGTAAATCATTCATCTGACTAGCAATTTTGTCATCTGCAATTACTTTTGCAGCTCTTTCCAATAATCTTGAGTGAAGATAGAAAACGTCTCCAGGATAAGCTTCACGGCCCGGTGGTCTTCTCAATAGTAGAGAAAGCTCACGGTAAGCTACCGCTTGTTTAGATAAATCATCATAAATGATCAATGCTGGTCTACCAGTGTCTCTGAAGAACTCACCGATAGATGCACCTGCCATTGCAGAATATACCTGCATTGGAACCGGATCTGACGCGTTAGCTGCAACGATTACAGTATATGCTAAAGCTCCTTTATCAGAAAGAGTTTTAACAATTTGTGCTACTGTAGAAGCTTTCTGACCGATCGCAACATATATACAATATACAGGATTTCCTGCATCAAAAAATTCTTTTTGGTTGATAATTGTATCAATAGCAACAGTAGTTTTACCTGTCTGTCTGTCACCAATAATAAGCTCTCTTTGACCTCTTCCTACAGGAATCATAGAGTCAATCGCAACGATACCAGTTTGTAAAGGCTCAGTTACAGGTTGTCTGTAGATAACACCCGGAGCTTTTCTTTCCAATGGCATTTCGTATAAATCTCCTGTGATAGGACCTTTACCATCGATTGGATTACCAAGAGTATCAACTACTCTACCTAACATTCCTTCTCCTACTTTAATAGAAGAAATTCTGTTTGTTCTTTTTACTGTATCTCCTTCTCTTACTAATTTACTTTCACCCAAAAGAGCAACACCTACGTTGTCTTCTTCTAAGTTTAGTACGATACCTTCTACATCGCTAGCAAATTTCACCAACTCGCCGTATTGTACATTTTCTAACCCGTATACACGAGCAATACCATCACCGATGGTAAGAACTGTACCTACTTCCTCAACATTTGATTGAGTATCGAAGTTGGCCAATTGCTGTTTTAAGATCGCAGATACTTCTGCTGGATTTATTTCTGCCATTGTATGGTTGTTTTTTTCTTAATTTAACTGAAAGTCTTTTTTAATCTTATCTAATTTTGCTTTTACAGAAGCGTCAACTTGTTGATCACCTACTCTCAAAATATATCCACCTAAAATTTCAGGTTTTACATTTACTTCAAGGTCAAAAGTTGCGCTTGAATTCACAAGATTAGTAGATCTTAGAATTTGCTCGATATTTTCATTGGAAAGTTGCGTTGCAGTCGTTAAAGTGATTCTTTGAACACCATTGATGTCTTCCACTTTATTGATGAATTGCTGTGCAACGTTTTTAAGCTGGCTTTCTCTTCCGTTTTTGATGATTAATCTAATTAAATTCTGAGCAACAGGCGAAAAGTTTTTAAAAATTTCGTTTGCAATTTCAGTCTTTTTGTTAGCATCAACATAAGGTGTCAGGAAAAATTTGTTCAAATCTGCAGATTCAGACATAATCTTTACAACATCTTTCATTTCAGAAAAAACCGCTTCAGTTTGCCCGGATTCGGTTGTGAATTCCAGTAAACCTTGTGCGTATCTTTTAGCTACTTTAGATGTAAGCATTCTTAGTTAAGATTTGATTTGTTTAAATAATTCTGAACCAATTCGTTCTGAGCTTCAGTATTTTCAAGCTTTTGCTTTAGGATAGATTCTGCGATATTTACAGACAAAATTCCAATCTGAGATTTAATTTCTGACATTGCAGCATTTTTCTCAGCGTTGATAGTTTGTTTTGCAGCTTCTATTAATTTGTCTCCTTCAGACTTAGCTGCATCTTTAGCTTCAGCTACGATTCTTTCTTTAATTTCTCTAGCTTCTTTTAAGATAGCATCTCTTTCGATTTTAGCCTCACGCATAATTCTGTCGTTATCCGCTTTAAGAGTTTCCATCTCTTTTTTAGCCAATTTAGCCTGATTAAGAGCATCCTGAATATTGTCTTCTCTTTCTTTTACAGCACTAAGAATAGGCTTCCAAGCAAATGCTTTAAGAAGAACTACTAATAATAAAAATACTATTGCTGTCCAGAATATGTTACCAATTGAAGGAGTTAATAATTCCATTTTATATCAATTATTTTTTTAATTTGTTTTAACTTTTTTAAAAGAATTCTACAAACCAACCGTTTGTAGAATTCTGTTTGTTTACTATTCTTATTTACCTAGTAATGCTACTACGATACCGAATAGACCAGCACCCTCGATAAGAGCCGCTGCGATAATCATTGCAGTTTGGATTTTTCCTGATTGTTCTGGTTGTCTTGCAATACCTTCCATTGCGCTTCCACCAATTTTACCAATACCTAATCCAACTCCGATTACTGCTAAACCAGCTCCGATTGCTGCGATACTACCTGTCATAATATTATATTTAAAAAGTTATTTTTTTATTTTAATTTGATTAATGATCGTGATGAGGCTCTTCTACAGCCGACCCGATAAATAATGCTGTCAACATCGTAAAGATATAAGCCTGTAAAGCTGCTACCAATACTTCCAGTACATAAATGAATAATGCTAAACCTAATGATACCGGAGTAATTAAGTAAGTTTTCATGATAAAAATCAAAGAAATCAAACTCATAATAATAATATGTCCTGCTGTCATGTTAGCAAAAAGACGAATCATCAATGCAAAAGGTTTAGTGATAATTCCTAATAATTCTACTGGAATAAGAATAATATAGATTAAAATCTTTCCACCGAATGGCATGTTTTTCCCCAAAGGATCCAACATGTGCATCCAATATGTTTTTCTACCGCTTAAGTTTACAATTAGTAAAGTAAATACTGCAAGAACCATTGTAAATGCAATGTTACCTGTTGTATTTGCAGACCCCGGAAGTAATCCTAAAATATTCAATAGCCAAATAAATAAGAATAAAGTAACCAAATAAGGTACATATTTTCTATATCTAACTGAACCGATATTTTGTAAAGCAATATCATCTCTTACGAAAACAATAAGGGGCTCCATAAATTTAGCAATCCCTGTAGGAACCTGAGATTTTTTATAACTTGCTGCTGAAGCAAAACCAATGATTAATAAAATCACAGCAGCTAATAGCATTTGAGCAACTACTTTAGTGATTGAGAAATCTAAAGGCTCATTATTCGTTGGATGACCGTCGTGCATTTCTAAATCACCTGCAGCATTCGTAGAATAAATTTTATTGTGGTGAACTTTGTAGAAATTACCATCTACTTCAGCTACTTTTTCCTCTTCATGTCCGAATTTCTCAGAGCTAAAAACTTTCAAACCGTTATCCCAAAGAATTACAGGTAAAGAAATCCCTACAGAATTGTGACCTTCACCCCAAAGATGCCAATTGTGTGCATCAGCAATATGGTGCATAATAAATGGAACCGGATTGTACACTTCATCCTTTGCAGCTTCCGCAGTACCTTCATGTGTTTCTGCAAAAGAGAAGCAGAAGACAAAAAGATAAAGGGCGATTAACAGTTTTTTAAAACTCATGACTAGACTTTTATTTCTAAAATTTTTGCAAAAATATAAATTTTTATTCGATTTTTAATGATTCTTCAATTTTATATTACATGATATTAGTCTTGTTTTTTAACTAATTTTAAAATGAAAATTACTTCAATTAAAAGGTAAATCCAATACAGAATAAAGTATGGCACCACATTTAGCTTAAAATCTTCCTGAAATAGAGCAATATATCCTATTGCAAACATTTTAAAAACGACAAATCCAAGAAAAATAAATCCTATGATATTCTTTTTTTCAAGGGCAAAAACAATTAAAATCGTCAATAAACTAATTAGCGTGATAAAAAATATCAGAAAATGGATTTTATAATTGAGCACCACAACATTTTTTTCTGCCAATTGCCACTGTGCAATAAATAATACAGCAGACATCAGCAAAAAAATTCCTAATCCTTTTAAAACAACAATCAATTTTTTCATTGGCTGCAAAACTACCAAAATTTATCAATATCAGTTAATGACATTTTGAAATTTTAAAATATACATTTCTTTACAAAATAAATTTCCGCATTTAAACGGAAAAGTAATTTCGACAATAATTTTGATTTACTAAATTTTATATATTTGATAAAGGCAAAAAATGAAATTAGAGAATATCTGAAATAATCATTCAAACCCCAAACCTCACAAAATGATGAAACTCCTCCACTTTCCCTTATTATTTTTGAGTTTACTATTTCTGGCTTGCAGTAATGAGAGACAGACTAAGAAAACATTAACTTTAAAAAATAAATCTGCAGAAAAGAAAGATATTCCTTTTAATTCTGAAACTAAAACGATCCATATTTTTGTTGCGTTATGTGATAATAAATATCAAGGAATAGTTCCCGTCCCAGAAAAAATTGGAAACGGACAAGATCCTGATAATAATTTGTATTGGGGTTGCGCTTTTGGAGTACGTTCTTATTTTAAAAAGAGTAAAGAATGGAAATTTATAGAAAGTAGAAAATTAAAATCTGAAAAATTAGAAAGAATTATTTTCAAACACGTCACAAAAAACTTCTATTTGGTTGCCGATGCCTATAATGGGAAATTTATCAAAGAATCTACCGTTGATTTTCTAAACAGCATTAGCGGTAAAAATAAAGATACTTTAAAAGTTGGAAAAACAACAAGCGGAATCGGTGGAAATTCAAAATTACTGGCTTACATTGGTCATGATGGTTTAATGGATTTCCAACTCAATGAAACTTTCGAAAACACAGATAAAGAAAAACGTGATGTCATTATTTTGGCGTGTTACAGTAAGAAATATTTTTCACCACATTTAGCAAAAGCCAACATCAATCCTTTGGTTTGGTCAACAGGTTTGATGAGTCCGGAAGCTTACACTTTACATGACGCCATTTCAGGATATTTATTGAATGAATCTAATGAACAAATCAGAACGAGAGCTGCAAAAGCCTATTCAAAATATCAAAAATGCAGTGAAAAAGCAGCAAGAAATCTTTTGGTAACAAATTAAAATTGAATGAAAAAATAATGTTCTGCAAATCATTCTAAGACATTGCAAACCAAAAACATTCAATACCGCTTTTATAGCTGAATGAAATTCCCTATTTTTGCACACTATAATTTACAATTAATATGTTTAATAGTTTACAGGATAAATTAGACAAAGCCCTTCATAATATTTCCGGACGTGGAAAAATTACCGAAATCAACGTTGCGGAAACCGTAAAAGAGATTCGTAGAGCATTGGTAGATGCCGATGTTAACTATAAAGTTGCTAAAGATCTTACCAAAAGAGTTCAGGATAAAGCTTTGGGACAAAACGTTCTTACTTCGCTTACTCCGGGACAGTTGATGACAAAAATTGTTCATGATGAATTGGTAGATTTAATGGGTGGTTCTCAGGAAGGAATTAATCTTTCAGGAAAACCTTCTGTTATTTTGATTGCCGGTCTTCAAGGTTCGGGTAAAACAACTTTCTCTGGAAAGCTTGCTAATTATTTAAAAACTAAAAGAACAAAAAAACCTTTATTGGTAGCTTGTGACGTTTATCGTCCTGCTGCAATTGATCAGTTGAAAGTTCTTGGTGGACAAATCGGAGTTCCGGTTTTCACGGAAGAAGGTTCTGTAGATCCTGCAAGTATTGCTAAAAATGCGATTGCTTTTGCGAAATCAAACGGTCACGATGTTGTAATCGTCGATACAGCAGGTCGTTTGGCGATTGATGAGCAGATGATGAACGAGATTAAAGTTGTTCACACTACTATTCAGCCGAACGAAACTCTTTTCGTAGTAGATTCAATGACAGGTCAGGATGCCGTGAATACTGCAAAAGCCTTCAACGATACTTTAAATTTTGACGGAGTTGTTTTAACGAAGTTAGACGGTGATACTCGTGGTGGAGCTGCTTTAACGATTCGTTCGGTTGTTGAAAAGCCAATTAAATTCATTTCTACAGGTGAGAAAATGGAAGCTTTAGATCTTTTCTATCCGGAAAGGATGGCTGACAGAATTCTTGGAATGGGAGACGTTGTTTCCTTAGTAGAAAGAGCTCAGGAGCAATTTGACGAAGAGGAAGCAAAAAAACTTCACAAAAAAATCGCTAAAAACGAATTTGGTTTTGATGATTTCTTAAAGCAAATCAATCAGATCAAAAAAATGGGTAACATGAAAGACTTGATGGGGATGATTCCGGGAGTTGGAAAAGCCATTAAAGATGTTGAAATTAGTGATGATGCATTCAAACATATCGAAGCGATCATTCATTCTATGACGCCGGATGAGAGAAGAAGACCTTCTATTATCAATACTCAGAGAAAAAACAGAATAGCTAAAGGAGCAGGAAGAAAAATTGAAGACGTAAATGCTTTAATGAAACAGTTTGACCAAATGGGAAAAATGATGAAGATGATGCAGGGACCTCAAGGAAAACAGATGATGCAGATGATGAGCAAAATGCCAAATATGCCGGGAATGGGCGGAATGTTTGGGAAATAATTGAACGAATTTCTATAAAATATAAACTCTCAGATTTTTCTGAGAGTTTTTTGTTTGAAATTTAAACCATTAAGAATTATTAAGTTGTTAAGGCTAATTAATAAAAATCAATAATTTTTGAGAAGATTGAACTTAAAGCGAAGCTCAACTTAATAATTTTCAACTTCTTAAATCTACTTAATGATTCAAAAAATTTAAGCTTTCCTTTCTAAATTTAAAACCTGTACCGGTTGATAAACCAAAGGAATATGTTCCACCAAAACATCATTTCTATCCAACCCGAAAGCATCTTCATCTTTCTGCCCGAAACGTTTTAGGAAGAAATAAGAATTAAGAATAATTCCTTCTTTTAGGGCAAATTCGTTTTCTACAGAAAGGAATTTTTCCAGCAAAATAAATTTAAAATCGATGGTAGGATTATATTTTGTAGTTCCGTTATTTCTGAGGTGAAGGTTGAGCTCTTTATTGGCAATTAAATCATCAATAATTTTCTCGAAATACAGCTCGGTTCTTGGCTGAATTCTGAAACCAATATTCAATACAATTTTAATAACTTTATCATCAACCAATTCAGAAACTTCGTAATCCAACGTATACGGATGATTGGTTCTATTGATATGAAAAAACCAGTATACATCGGCTCTTTTGGGCTTTTTATCGAAAATAGAGTTGATGATTTTCTCTTCAATCTGATCTCTTCTATCCGCTTTAGTAAGGTAAATAAGATGCGTTGTAAATTTTGGAATTTCGGTATCATGACTTAATTCGACAATCTGATTGGCAAATTTTCCAAGATCGGTAAATTTCGTGTATCGGTTGTTGATTTTTCGACCAAAATAACTGACATACATAACCATAAAGAAAATTCCTCCGACAAAAACTGTAATATAACCGCCTTCCTGAAATTTAACCAAGTTGGCTATAAAAAATGAAATTTCAATAATCGCAAAAACCAGAAGCAGTGAAAAGACAAAAATTTTATTCCATTTTAATTTATAAACTAAGAAATAAGAAAGTAAAAACGTTGTCATCATCATCGCTAAAGTAATTGCTAAACCGTACGCAGCCTCCATTCTTGAAGACGTTTGAAAGTACAAAACAACCAGGACGCAACCAATCCACAACAAATTATTTACACTTGGAATATAAATTTGTCCTTTCGTTTCGGTAGGTTGTTTGATTGCTACTCTTTGCCAGAAATTTAAGTTGATTGCTTCATTGATTAAAGTAAAAGAACCACTTATCAAAGCCTGAGAAGCTACAATCGCCGCCAAAGTAGAAATAATTACTCCAGGAATTAAAAACCACGCAGGCATCATTTCAAAAAACGGATTTCTACCTTCTAGTAAAGGACTTCCCTGATGAAGAAGCCACGAAGCCTGTCCGAGATAATTGACAATCAGGCAAACTTTTACAAATCCCCACGTAATCCTGATGTTTTCTCTTCCGCAATGTCCCAAATCAGAGTACAAAGCTTCCGCTCCGGTGGTACATAAAAATACCGCTCCCAAGAGCCAGAAACCTTTCGGATATTGTGATAAAAGTTCGTAGGCATAATATGGATTTAAAGCCTTAATCACCGATGGATAATGCACAATCTGGCTTACTCCCAAAACCAACAAAACTGTAAACCAAATCATCATAATTGGCCCAAAAGCCCGACCCACATTATGAGTACCGAAACGCTGCAAAAAGAAAATGAGAGAAATAACCGCAATCACAATCGGAACGACGGGAACGTGCTCCACTCCTTTGATAATTCCTAAACCTTCAATTGCCGAAGTCACCGAAACGGCGGGTGTGATAATTCCGTCAGCTAACAATGCTGCTGCACCAATCATCGTAGGAATCACCATTTTTTTGCCATATCTTCTGACTAAAGAATAAAGTGAGAAAATTCCGCCTTCGCCTTGGTTATCGGCTTTTAAAGTTAGCCACACGTATTTTACGGATGTTTGCAAAACCAAAGTCCAAAAGATGCAGGAAACTCCCCCTAAAACCAATATTTCACTGATGTTTCTTTCGCCAATAATCGCTTTAAAAGTATACAACGGACTTGTACCGATGTCGCCATAAATAATTCCCAAAGCTACCACCAATGAAGCGAGCGTAACTTTTTGTTTGATGTCTGTTTTCACAAATTTTACATTTAATTTTCAGGTACAAAATTGCGCTGAAAACTGTTGGTAAAATGTAAAGTTTTGGTGGGGTTGTGTAAAGATTTTATAAAGATGAAAAAAGATTAAAATACTTATTTTCTCTACTTAAAATTATTATCTTTAACACATACAAATTTGAAGAAACACAAATAAAAATATATAGTAAGTAATGAAAAATAATGTTATAGCAATAGCAATTGATAAATATCAAAATGTTACTAGATTGAACAACTGTACAAGTGACCTAAATAAGATTTTAGACATTCTTATTACAAAATATGATTTTGAAGAGGAAAATATTGTTAAGTTATACGATGAAAATGCTACTACCGAAAATATTTTTGATGCTTTAGAAGACTCTTTTGCCAAACAAAATAGTGGTGAAAACTTAGTTATATTCTTCTCAGGTCATGGAGATTTTGATGACAAATTAGATCTAGGTTATTTTATACCATTTGAAGCAGAGCTTTATAAAAAAAATACTTATATACCAAATACTAGTGTACTTAATTATATAAAAGCTTTTGAATACAGGCATGTAGTTTTAATCTCTGATAGCTGTTTTTCTGGAAGTATTTTTAGCTATTCAAGAAAAACTAGAAATTCACATGAGAGACTGTATGAAATTCCCTCAAAATGGGCAGTAAGTTCTGGAAGAATTGAGGAGGTTGATGATGGCATACCTGGTGAAAACAGTCCTTTTACACAATCATTAATAGCAATACTTTCTTCAGGTACTCATAATATTAGTATTTCCGAGCTAACAAATCAAGTTGTAAAAGATGTTGCAGATAAATACGAACAAATTCCAAGAGGTGCAGCACTACAAAATTTAGGTGACAAAGGTGGTGAATTTTTCTTTAAAATTAAGACAAAAAAAATAACTAAAGTTCAAGATAAGGACTTTGATTCAAAATTACCCTCTACTTTAAATGAAATTATTTTAGAGTATTTTAATTTTCAAGAAAAACTTGAAATTGCTGAAAATAATAATAATTCTGCAACATCAAGAAGATTAATTGAAGAATTAAAATATATAAAAAAATCTCTTGACAGGGATATGATTAGATATTTTGAGTTGGAAAAGTCCGATTCAAAATTCTTAGATGAAATTAATTCAACTTTAGGAGTAAATATCAAAAATGATTTGAATGAATTAAAAAGTTATCGAATAAAAAAACAGGAAAAAGTTAGAGTACAAGACTATTTAGAAGCTCGAAGACTAAAAGATGTTGAAGAATCAATACAGGAAAAACTAACAAAACTGTTTAATAAAAAGAAAACAAATTTTATCCATAAATTAGGTAATTCGGAAGAAAATATTGTGTCAGATTATGCACTAGTTTCATTACTAAAAGATATATTTTCAACTGGACTCTCTTATTCAAAAAATATTGTTATTGAAGATATTTTTAAAGATATATTCTTTTATAAACTCGCAAAGGATTTAGGCAAAATAACTAAATATCGATTCGAAGAACATTTTGAGGAATATAGTAGAAATATTAAGAACATTTTTGACAAAGAAATTGCAATTGAAAACAATAATGAAAATATTATGTATGAAGAATTTGCAAGAAATTACGTGTCAGAATTTAGAAAAAAGTAATATAATACTCACGTCTCACTTCCCAAATCTATATCCCACTCCACTTTCCGTCACAATATATTTCGGCTGATTGGGGTTGTCTTCAATTTTCTTGCGCAAAGTTCCCACAAAGACTCGCAAATATTGAGTTTCAGTTTGAAAACCAACGCCCCAAATTTCCTTTAAAATAAACTGATGCGTTAAAACTCTGCCTTCATTTCGGGCAAAAAGAGAAAGCAGATTAAACTCTGTGGAAGTCAGTTTCAGGACTTCATTATTCTTCTTTGCGGTCCGGGAAATAATATCGATTTCCAGTTCACCGATTTTGATATTAGATTCGTCGTTTTCTATGCTGTTTCTTCTGATCGCAGAACGAATTCTCGCCATGAGTTCAGCAGTGCGAAAAGGCTTCGTTAAATAATCCGTAGCACCGTTATCCAAAGCCGAAACAATATCTTCCTCGTTATCGATTACCGAAAGAATAATAATCGATTTATTGTACCATTCCCTAAGTTCTTTCAGCACGATATGTCCGCTTTTATCGGGTAAACCGAGGTCTAGAATAATCAATTCGGGAGGATGATTGGCTGCCGAAATCTGAGCTTCTTTTCCTGTAGTTGCGAGACGAACTTTGTAATCGTTGCTTTCTAAAGTAATCTGAAGCAGTTTTCTGATCTGTGCTTCGTCATCGACGACTAAAATTTCGTGCTTATTCATTTTTCAGATGGTTTATGTATGAGGTTTCTGCAGGAATTTCAATCGTAAAAACGGTTCCGTTCGGAATATTATGCTGTAAAGAAATCGTTCCGTTTTGAGCTTCTGTAAAGCCTTTTACGATGGATAATCCTAATCCGCTTCCGCCGGTTTTGCTGTCGGGAAGTCTTCGGAATTTATCAAAGATCAATTGATGTTCGTTTTCGGGAATTCCTTTTCCATTGTCTGAAATAATGATTTTACAGTTTTCAGATTCATGGGAAATTTTAATTTCAATAATAGAATTTGACGGTGTATATTGAACGGCATTATGCAAAAGATTCAACAAAATCTGTTCGGTAAAACCAATATCTAGTTTAAAAAGTGGAAGATTTTCATCAACATTATAATTTAATTGATGACCATCACAATTTTCTATTTTTTGAATAACAGAATTTGTCAGTTCATTCATATCGCACCAATCTGATTTTGGTTTTAAAATTCCGCTTTCAATACGGCTCATGTTGAGAATATTTTCAACTTGTCGGTTGAGACGGACGGTTGCAATATCAATATCATTTAATAAATCCAATCGTTGTGTAGGATTTAGTTTTTCATTGGAATCTTTTAATGTATCAACAGTTCCTAAAATTGTGGCAATTGGGGTTCTTAATTCGTGAGAAAGTGAGTTTAAAAGGGTATTGTACAATTTTATAGTTTGTTCTTTTTCTTCTTTATCTCTTGCTTTTCGTTCGGCCTGTCTTATTTTAAAGGTTAAAACAGCGTTTAATAAAGCAACAAAAAAGTAAGAAAGAAACATTAAAAGATCTTCTGTACTGCGAATTTCCAGAGTAAATTGAGGTTCAATAAAAAGAAAATTCCAGATCAGTGCGCTTAAAAAAGCCGCTAAAAGTACCGGAAAAATATCAAACAGCATCGCAATGACTGAAACTGTCAATAAAAGTATCAGTGCAGAAACTCTGTAATTGATTTCGTTTCTTATCAAAAAACAAAGCACAGAAACAGTGAGTACAGAAAATGCACTTAGCAGATATTGTCGGTATTTTGTCGTGTTAGAGGCTTTCAAGTTTTGCTGAAAAAGAAAATCAAAATTAGTTATTTAGATATAAAGATTTCATAAAACTTTTAAACAAAAAAAATCCCAAGAAATAATCTCAGGATTGATCTTTAATTAAAATCAAATATTATTTATCTGATTTTTGACTTTTAGACTTGATGAAATAAGAGAAACCAATGTTTGCTCCAAAAGTTTTCACATTCGTTTTAACTTCTGTTCCGAAATAAGTCTCTTTGTTTGAAAACTGATCGTAAGAAACTCCTAAATTGATACCCAATGACTGAGTTGCCATATAAGTAATTCCTCCTTTTACTTTCCAAGCTAAACCATCAGTTGTCATTTCTTCAGATTCTGTTACGCCCATAAAATCTACAGACCCTTTGTTTTTTACAGACGCATAACCTGCTCCTGCTCCTAGGAAAGGAACAAATTTAGAATCGTTTGTGAAATAATACGTTGCAGTAGGCATTACCGTTAAGCTAGAAACTGTTGATTTTAAACCTTCATATTTCGTTGTAGCTGTTGTAAAACCAAGGTCGATTCCTACAGCTAATTTGTCGATAACAAAATATCCTACAGATGGAGTTACAGAAAATGTACTTACTTTAGGACCGTCTTCAGTTTGTCCATCTGCTTTGTAAGTTGTATTCACGTTATTAAAACCCATTCCTGTGTTTCCGCTGATTACCCAGTCTCCTTTAGTCATTTGAGCATTTGAAAGCCCGAAAAGTGCAATTGCACCCACTAATAATGATTTTTTCATAGTTATTGATATTTGAGTCGGCAAAAATACAAAAAAAATCCTGAGAAATAATCTCAGGATTTATATCAATATATGTTTACTAATTATTTAGCAAAAACATATTTAACACCGATACCTACGTTAGCTAGGTTTAAACCGAAGCTATAGTTGTTTGTAGCTTCACCGTCTTTTGGTTTGAAGTTGTTGTAACCGAATTCTCCGATTGTAGCTTCAATAGTCCAGTTTTTGTTTAAGAAATAATCTAAACCTGGCTTTACAGTTACTCCAATTGAAGTGTATTTAGCTTCAGTAGAAATAGAAGAACTAGATGTAGTACTTCCAGCTGTAGTTACAGAAGAAACTTCAGATTCAGCTTTTCCAAATTCCATTGGTACAGCTAATTGACCGAAGAAATACAATTTATCAGACAAAGTCCAGTATTTTCTAGCGAAAGGAGCTACAACAAATGCAGGATATTTTTCTTCAGCAGTGTTTACTGTTGTAGATAATGGAGTTGTTGTAGTAGAAATTGTAGTGTTTTTTACAGTTTGGTAACCTACTCCTAAACCTACTGCGAAGTTTGGTGCTACGAAAAATCCTGCTGTAGGAACAATATTTAATTCTTCACTTTTCAAGTTTCCGTTGTTAGTCTCTACTTGAGAATAACCTGCAGTACCTGATAAATAAATAGTTCCTTTAGCGATTTGTGCATTAGATAAACCGAAAAGTGCAACAGCACTAGCTACTAATAATTTTTTCATTTTATAATAATTTTATACTTTCTTGGGTGCAAATTTATAAGGGTAATTTTCAATATTAAAATTTCTTAATGTGATTAATATCACTCATGAATATTATGTTTTATCATATAGAAATCGCATATAAGAGATATAAATGTTATTTTTTCAAAAATTAACATAAAAAAACTCTGATTTTTCAATCAGAGTCCATTATTGTTGTTTAACTATTTATTTCAAAAAGAAATTCACACCTAAATTAATAGCACCAAAATTAGAATCAACTCTTCTGTCTCTTCTTTCCCAATCTCCTCTCTCACTTCCGATATTTTGGTAACCTAAGTACAATTCTGCTTTCGGTAATTGAAATCCTACTTTTGGATATACATAAATACCGCTGTCAATACCATCTTTAGTGGAAATAGCTCCTCCCAAATCCAAGCCTACGAAAAGCGGAAGACCATTAAATCTGTATTTTCCAGAAGCCGCCAAAGGAATAAATCCAAAATCTTCCCATCTGTCTTTACCGAAAAAATGCGAATATCCTGAAGCGATACCAACGTCTAAACCTTTCATTACGTTCCACATATATGCTGCATCAACACCTAAAGTAAATGACGAAACACTTGAAGCATCACCTACAGGAGCACCAATATGACCACCTAACTTAAATCCTGACTGAGCTTGCGCAACTCCACCAAACAATGCAAAAGCACCTAGTAATAGTAATTTTTTCATTTTAATAATTTAAAATTTGTTATTAACTCAATTATTTTCTTGTATAGCAAACACAATGCCGCAGGAATTTTGATTACACAAAAAAAGCAAGACAAAAAATTGCCTTGCTCTATAATCGTTTGATCAATAATTTCTTAGTTTCCTCCGAATTTGAAACCTACACCAACTTGTAAAAAGCTATTTGTAACCTTTCCATCACTTTTAGATAAATCAGAAATACCATAATTGTATCTTGCATCAAAGAACAATCCGTTTTCTAACATATATTCTGCACCTAAGAATGGAGCAATATTTAGAGTGTTAACATCATTTTTAATATCTACATCATCATCACCTTCGATATCTAAACCTGGAAGCCCAAGACCTGCATCAATAACAGTTTTTTGTTTTGCAGATAAAATAACACCGAAACTAGCTCCTAATGACACCGACATATTTTCAGTGATAAAATATTTTGCAGAAACAGGTATTAATAAAGTACCAAAAGTAAGCTTAGATTTTTCTCTGAAATAAAGTTGACCTTCACTCACATTATAATCTTCTTTTCCTCCAAGTGGAGAATATAAAACTTCTCCCTGAACACCAAATTTATCTCCAAATTTATGCTCTACAAGACCTCCGATATAGAATGTATGAGAAGGATCTGTACTTCTAGCTTCTAAATCATCCTGAGCTTCATCCACTTTTATTGTAGATAATGAATAACCAGCTTTTACACCAAATCTTGTTTCCTGTGCATTAACAGTAATTCCCGCCACAGCAATAGAAGCAATAAGTAATAATTTTTTCATAATTTAAAGTTTTTTAACAAATTTTAAGAGTTCAAATATATCACTTTTTACAGAACTACAAAATGTTTTTAAAATTTCTTTAAACTTTTTTGAAATTATTCTTTATTACGCTTGTCTTCTTCGTTGTAGGCTAAGATAATTTTCTTCACAACAGGGTGTCTTACAACATCTTCTTCATTTAAATATACAAATCCAATTTCTTTTACGTCTTTCAATATTCTCATCGCTTCCTTCAAGCCAGAATGTTGTTTTGGAGGTAAATCAATCTGAGTAGGATCTCCCGTAATGATAAATTTAGCATTCATTCCCATTCTCGTTAAAAACATTTTCATTTGAGCGTGGGTTGTATTTTGAGCTTCATCCAAAATTACAAAAGCATCATCTAGAGTTCTACCTCTCATAAAAGCTAAAGGCGCCACTTCAATTACTTTTTTCTCCATAAAACCTTCCAGTTTCTCATGAGGAATCATATCACGAAGTGCATCGTATAAAGGCTGTAAATAAGGATCAAGCTTTTCTTTAAGATCTCCCGGTAAAAAACCAAGACTTTCTCCGGCTTCAACGGCAGGTCTTGTTAAAACAATTCTTTTAACTTCCTTATCTCTCAAAGCTCGAGCTGCCAAAGCAACACTTGTGTACGTTTTTCCCGTTCCGGCTGGTCCGATTGCAAAAACCATATCTTTTTTCTCACTTTCTTTTACGAGTTTTTTAAGATTGGTTGTTTTAGCTTTAATAATTTTTCCGTTAACACCTTTTACGATGATGTCCTGATCAAAAACCAAATGTTTTTCATTCTCATCCTTAAGATTGAGGAAGTTTTCAACATCTTTTAATCCTATCGAATTATTCTTGGAAATAAACGAAACGATATCGTCCAGCTTTTGTTTAAATATATCTAAAGCCTCCTGATTTCCCATCGCAAAGACAAAATGATCACGGCCCGTGATTTTAAGTGTCGGAAAGCTTGATTTTATTAAATTGAAATATTGGTTATTAACTCCGTAGAAGTTTTTTGCATCAATACCTTCTAATTCATACGTTAATTCAAACATGCAAATATTTTTATTTTAGATTTTAAATTTAGAAGTTTTTTTTTAATTTTAAATCAAATTCTTTTCCACAATAGCCGTTTCTTTCCTTTTATTTTAGATAAATTTGCAATTCTATCTCTTTTATTCATGTCAATTATTACCCTCACTTCAGATTTCGGAAGATTAGATTACAGAGTTTCGGCTATGAAAGGAAAAATTCTGTCTTTAAATCCTGAAGTTAACAGCGTTGATATTACCCATGATATTCAGGCATATAACCTGATTCAGACGTCTTATATTGTAAGAAATGCTTATCAATATTTCCCGAAAGGAACCATTCATATTGTTTCTGTAGATAGTTTTTTTCATAAATCAAGAAAAAATATTCTTTATAAAGCAGACGGACATTACTTTTTGGCAGCCGACAACGGAATTTTAAGTTTAATTTTTTTTGATATTAAACCTGAAGCTATTTACGAAATCACTTTAAACAACCGTTTTGATGATATTGTAAACTTCACTTCTACTGATGTTTTTGTTCCTGTTGCTGTTCATTTGGCAAATGGCGGACTTCCTGAAGTTATCGGGCGAAAAATAGATTCTGTAAAACAGCTTTTATTTCCGAAACCGGTTTATAATGAGTCTGAAAAGATGATTATCGGTGAAGTAATGTACATTGATAATTTCGGAAACATAATTTCGAATATCAATAAAGATTCTTTTGAGACTTTAGCGAAAGGTTTTGAGAGTTTTACCATCAAATTCAGGAATTTAAGTCTGTCAAAAATCTATTCAAGTCACACCGAAGTTGTAGCCGATTGGGAAAGAGAAACCGAATATCACGGGCAATCTGCGGCTATCTTCAACGACAGCGATCAATTGGAATTAACCATCTACAAAGGCAGCAAAAAGAATGGTGCCAAAACCCTTTTCGGACTGAATGTGGGAGAAAATATTTACATCGAATTTTTCTAAAATTATCTATTTCATAAAAAAACCGATTTTTTTTATATATTTGTCAAAATCTAAAATTTAAAAATGGCAGAATACAAATTATTGCTTCCTTCGATGGGTGAAGGCGTGATGGAAGCTACAGTTATCACTTGGTTATTCAACGAAGGCGACCAGGTAAAGGAAGATGATTCGGTAGTAGAAATTGCGACGGATAAAGTAGATTCAGACGTTCCGACACCAGTTTCGGGGAAAATCGTAAAAATCCTTAAACAGAAAGACGAAGTTGCAAAAGTAGGTGAAGCCATCGCTATTTTAGAAATTGAAGGAGAAGGCGGAAGTACATCTTCAGAAGAGATAAAAACTGAAACTTCAGCTCCTGATGCAGAAACAATCAAGGCAATTGAAGAGCCTTTAAACCCAACTGCAACCTCTCACGTAGAATTTTCGGGAGATTTATACCTTTCTCCACTTGTAAAATCTATCGCTCAACAGGAAAACATTTCTGAATCTGAACTAAAAACGATTAAAGGAAACGGTTTAGAAGGAAGAATTACAAAAGAAGATATTTTAGCTCACGTTGCCAACAGAGGAAATCAGCCAGTTTCACAAGCTGTACCAGTACAACAAGCGGCTTCAACTCCAGCTCCAAAAGCGGTGGCAATTTCAACTCCGGCAACTACAATTTCTACTTCTGCAGGTGATGAAATCATTCCTATGGACAGAATGAGAAAGATCATCGCTGAAAACATGGTGAAAGCAAAACAAATTGCTCCTCACGTAACCTCTTTCATTGAAACTGACGTAACCAACGTAGTAAAATGGAGATCGAAAAACAAAGATATGTTCGAAAAACGTGAAGGTGAAAAACTGACTTTCATGCCAATTTTCGTAAAAGCGATTGTAAAAGCTATTCAGGATTTCCCAATGATCAATGTTTCGATCAACGGTGAAAATATCATCAAGAAGAAAAATATCAACATAGGTATGGCAACAGCTTTACCAGACGGAAATCTTATTGTTCCTGTAATCAAAAATGCAGATCAATTGTCACTTTCAGGATTGGCAAAAGCGATCAACGATTTGGCTTACAGAGCAAGAAATAAGAAATTAAGACCTGAAGATACTCAAGGTGCAACATATACAATTTCTAACGTTGGAAGTTTTGGAAACTTAATGGGAACTCCTATTATTCCTCAACCACAAGTTGCAATTATGGCAATCGGAGCTATCGTTAAAAAACCTGCAGTTCTTGAAACGAAAGATGGTGATGTAATCGCAATCCGTCAGTTAATGTTTATGTCTCACTCTTACGATCACAGAGTTGTAGATGGTTCTCTAGGTGGAATGATGTTGAAACACGTTCACGATTACCTGCAGAATTGGGATATGAACACTGAAATATAAGCAATGAGTAATTGGCAATGAGTAATTTTCTTACTGCTAATTTTAATATACAAAAACCTTCGAATTTTTTCGAAGGTTTTTTTATGGAATTTTGTTTTCTTAAATTTAAAAAATAGATTTCATTATGAAATTCAAAATTTAGAACTTAAAATTACATTTGAGATTTTCATATTCATAAAAAATAATTTAGATTTGAAGAATGCGTAGGATATTAATCTACATTCGAAAAGGCTTAAAAAAATCCTTTGATAACATCCGAAACGAACAACTGAAACACAATTTGCTTCAGGCGGTTCCGTTTTGGATAGGCTCAATAATTACAGGTTTTTTTGCCGTGATGTATGCGAAAATATTTTCGTGGGGCGAAAGTCTGCTTCATTTTATTTTAAATTGGCACGATTGGATGATTTTCATTATTGCTCCCATTGGTTTCGTATTATCTTGGTGGTTGGTAAAAGAATTTGCTCCAAACGCAAAAGGAAGCGGAATTCCGCAGGTTATGGCAGCTGTAGAATTAGCAAATCCTAAAGAGCACAAAAAAATCAGAAGTCTTTTAAGCATAAAAATTATTGTATTTAAAATACTTTCTTCAGTTATTTTAGTCATTGGTGGTGGAGCTGTCGGACGAGAAGGCCCCACAATTCAGATTGCAGGTTCGGTTTTCAGAAAAGTAAATGAATATCTTCCACAATGGTGGCCGAAAATCTCCAAGAAAAACATGATTATGACCGGAGCTGCAGCAGGACTTGCAGCGGCATTCAATACCCCTTTAGGAGGAATTGTATTTGCGGTTGAAGAACTTTCAAAGACGCACATTAATTATTTTAAAACAGCTCTTTTTACTGCGGTTATTATTGCAGGTTTAACGGCTCAAACCTTAGCCGGATCTTATTTATATTTAGCCTATCCTAAAACTAATGATGTTTCATTAATGGTGATGTTTCCAATTATTTTAGTTGCGGGGATTGCCGGAATTTTAGCCAGTCAGCTTTCAGTAATTATGCTTAAAATGAACAACTGGAAGAAAAGAAACTTAAAAACAGACAGAGCGAATGTTTTCTTTTTGGTTGGCTGTGCATTAATTATAGCTTGCGTTTCATTTTTCATAAGCCGGGAAATCTTAGGTTCAGGAAAAGAAATCATCGAACGTGTACTTTTCACACAAGATAAACATGAAGATTGGTATGTACCCATCTTAAGAATGTTGGGTCCTGCTCTATCATTTACTTCCGGTGGCGCCGGAGGAATTTTCGCACCAGCATTAACAGCCGGAGCAAGTATTGGTTCAGTCATTTCAGGAATTATACATTTAACTCCGAATGAAACAAACGTTGTTATTTTAGGAGGAATGGTTGCCTTTTTAACAGGAATTACAAGAGCTCCATTTACATCAGCCATCATTGTTTTAGAAATGACAGATAGGCACTCATTAATTTTTCATCTCATGCTTGCGGGAATGATTTCTTCCATTGCATCGATTTTAGTGAGTAGACATTCTTTATATGATGTACTGAAAATGAATTTCTTAACAGAAATTAGAAAAGATTAAAATTTACTTAAAAACACAAAAAATATCACTTAAAGTAGAATTGTTGATTATTTTTTATTAACTTGCTCAGAGAATACAAAAAAATAATTATTATGAAAAGACAATTACTCAATGTATTACTTTTAGGAATTCCTGTATTTGGTTTTAGTCAGATATTTCAGGAGAATTTTGATGGAAGTGGTCAGGGAATCTCAGCATGGACTGTAATTGACGCAGACGGATTGACACCTGCAGCAAGTGTGAATTTTATCACCAATGGCTGGAATCGAATTAATAGATTAGGAACGGAAGGTAATTTTGGCGGTCCTGCCGGAAATTATGCAGCAATGAGTACCTCTTGGTATAGTCCAGCCGGAACTTCAAATGATTGGTTAATTTCTCCAACAGTTCCTATTTCAGGAGCTTCACCTACTTTATATTGGGATGCAAAATCTCAAGACACCACTTATCTTGATGGTTACAAGGTAATGCTTTCACCAAACGGAGGTAATACAATAGCAGATTTTACAGTAGAACTTTACAGCAATACTGGAGAAAATTCTACATGGACGAGCAGAGCTGCAAATCTTACTCCTTACATCGGGCAAAATGTACGATTTGCTTTTGTGAATAACAGTAATGATAAATTTATGCTGTTGGTTGATAACATTAAAGTAGATTACACTTATGTTGCTCCACCACCAAGTTACTGTGGTCCTTTAGCTTTTGAAAATTTATTCGGAGAGGGAGATGAACCAATTACTTTAGTAAATTTTGCCGGAATTAATAATGTCTCTGATGACGAAGAATACCTAGGAAACTCTCATGAATATTTCTTAAGCCAAATCGGAACTGTTACTCAAGGGCAATCTTACAACATCACACTAAAAGGAAACACTGCAGGAAATTATACAAGCCATTTCGCAGTTTTTGTTGATTGGAATCAAAACGGAGTACTTAATGACCCAGGAGAAGTTTATGAAGTGACTCAAACAATTACAGGTTCTACAGGACTGGATGCAATGCAAGCTGTACATTCAATCGCAGTACCTGCAACCGCACTTCCTGGAAATACAAGAATGAGAGTAAAAAAAGTTTTTGATGATACCAATTTGCTTAATCCTTGCTTAGGTGATGATTACGGCCAAGCTGAAGATTACACTCTGAACGTTTTGGATGCTCAACTAGCAGTAAATGAAGCTACAAAGAAAAATTCAGGTTTAAAAGTTTATCCTAATCCGGTATCTGATATTTTAAATATCAATTCAGATTCAAAAATTAAATCGGTAAAGATTTATGATTTGAGCGGTAAAAATGTTTTAGAAACTGAAAAATCCAGCATTAACGTTTCAGGATTAACATCAGGAACATATATCGTTACTGCACAAACCGAAAACGGAATTCAATCTTCTAAAATTATAAAAAAATAGTAGTTTTTTATTTTAAGTTTTATCTAAAGGCCTGTTTTGACAGGTCTTTTTTATTTCAAAATAATCTATAAAACATTGTGTATTATAAATATAATTCATAATTTTGCACCTCGAAATAATTAATAAATTCATTTAACATTATGAACAATTACGAAACTGTTTTCATTTTAACTCCCGTTCTATCTGAGGCTCAGGTGGAGGAAGCAGTGACCAAGTATGTAGATCTTTTGAAAGAAAAGAACTGTGAAATTGTCACTAGAGAAAATTGGGGATTAAAAAAATTAGCTTATCCTATTCAACTTAAAAAGAACGGATTCTACACTTTAATCGAGTTTAAAGGTGAAGGTACTGTAGTTGCTGATTTAGAATTGGCATTCAAACGTGACGAAAGAGTAATTCGTTACCTTACTACAAAACTAGACAAGCATGCTGTAGAGTACGCTGTAACTAGAAGAACTAAAATCAAGGCTTCAAGAGCTTAATTATTTATTAACCCAAAATTAAAAAAGACAAGACATGGCAATAGATGATATGGCTAAACAAGCCTCAGCTGGAGGAGAATCTGAAGTAAAATTCCTTACACCACTTGATATCAACACAAAAACTGATAAAAAGTACTGTAGATTCAAAAAATTCGGAATTAAGCACGTTGATTACAAAGATGCTGATTTCTTATTACAATTCGTAAACGAGCAAGGTAAAATTTTACCTAGAAGATATACTGGGACTTCTTTGAAATATCAAAGAAAAGTTTCTTCTGCGATCAAAAGAGCTAGACACTTAGCTTTGATGCCTTACGTAGCTGACTTATTAAAATAAGACAAAATAAATAAAAGAAGAGAGCAATCTCTTCTTTTGTTGCTGAATACATATTAATTCTAACTTGATTTTAGATTTCAGATAACAGATTCAGATAGCAGACAATGTCTAACATCTAACTTCTAACATCTAATCTCTAAACATCTAAAAAAAGGACAACAACAATGAACATTATTCTTAAAAAAGACGTAGAAAACTTAGGTCTTGAATTCGACACAGTAAATGTAAAGCCAGGTTATGCAAGAAACTTCTTGTTACCCCAAGGTTATGCTCTTTTAGCTACTCCTAAAAACATTGCAGCTCTTGAAGCTACTTTGGAAGCTAGAAAAGAAGAAGAAGCTAAATTAATCGCTACAGCAAACGGTGTAGTAGATCAGTTGAAGAAAACTTCTATCACTATTCCTGCAAAAGTAGGTTCTGGTGACAAATTATTCGGATCTATCAACAATTCAGATCTTTCTGCTGCTCTTGCTAAAGCTGGAGTTACTGTTGACAAGAAATATATCAAAATCCCAGGAAACACTATTAAGAGAACTGGTAAAGTAACTGCAAACATCAGATTACATAGAAATGTTGAGTACAACTTCGAATTCGACATCGTATCTGACGCACCTCCTGTAGTTGCAGCTCCTAAACCAGCTCCAAAAGCTAAAGTAGAAGAAACTCCTTCTGAAGAAGCTTAAGACTTATAGAGATTTTCTCTAAAATACAGACCACTTCAATTTGAAGTGGTTTTTTGTTTTATAAACCTTATTTAGGCAAAAGAATTGCTATAAACTCTTCAAATTTTATTTATGGAAATTCAGGAAATCGTATCAAAACAGAAAGAGTTTTTTAAAACACAACAAACGAAGAATATCAGATTCAGGAAAATGTATCTTGAAAAACTTCAGGATTTGATTGTAGAAAACGAAAACCTTTTGTACGAAGCGATTGACAAAGATTTCGGAAAGTCTAAATTTGATACATTTACCACAGAAATTTCCTTTATTTTAAATGATATTAAATATTATCTGAAAAATTTAAACTCATTTTCAAAACCTAAAAAAGTAAGTACCAATCTTGTCAATCAATTTGGTGAAAGCAGAATTCATTCTGAGCCATTAGGAAATATTTTGGTCATCGGAGCTTGGAATTATCCTTATCAACTCTCCCTCTCTCCTATTGTTGCAGCTTTGGCAGCCGGAAACTGTTGTGTCTTAAAACCAAGTGAAATTGCTGAAAATACAATGAAAATAATGGTAAAAATCATCAATGAAAATTTCCCGCCGGAATATTTGTATGCTTATGAAGGTGGAATTGATGAAACGACAGAACTTTTAAAACTAAAATTTGATAAAATATTTTTCACTGGAAGCACTAAAGTTGGGAAAATTGTTTACAAGGCTGCTGCAGAGAATCTAACTCCGGTTACTTTAGAATTAGGAGGAAAATCTCCCGCAATTATTACAAAAGATGCCAATCTTGAAGTTGCTGCTAAAAGAATTGTTTGGGGAAAATTTATAAATGCCGGACAAACCTGTGTTGCGCCCGATTATTTATTAGTCGAAGAATCCATTCAGGAACAATTTCTGGAAATGCTTAGAAAGTATATTCAAGAATTTAAATATGAACCTAATTCTGATCATTATACGAGAATTATCAATCAAAAGAATTTTGAACGACTCATTAAATTAATCAATAAGGATAAAATTTACTTCGGAGGTGATTTTAATGCTGAAAATCTTTACATACAGCCCACAATTTTAACAAATATCAATTGGAATGATGAAGTGATGCAGGAGGAGATTTTCGGACCGATTTTGCCCGTTATATCATTTACTAATTTTAATATTACTTTAAACAAAATTTTAGAACACGAAAAACCTTTAGCAGCCTATTTATTCACCAATAATTCTGAAGAAAAAGAAAATTTTACTCAAAAATTATCTTTTGGAGGAGGTTGTATTAATGATGTGATGATGCATTTAGGAAACGAAAATCTGCCATTCGGAGGCGTCGGAAATTCCGGAATCGGAAATTATCATGGTAGATTTGGTTTTGAAACTTTCTCACATCAAAAAGCTGTTTTAGAAAGAGCAACTTGGGGTGAACCGAATATAAAATACCCTCCTTATTCAGAGAAAAAATTAAGCTGGATAAAAAGATTTATGTAAAATAAAAAAACCGAGAAGACTTTCTCGGTTTGCATTTTTAAGATTTTGATGGAGACCATTTTTCGAAAAACTCTTTCGTTTTGTCTAAACTGTAGCCTTTTCCTTCCTCCAAAACATCACTTTGCTGTACATGAATCATTTTTCCGCTTCCATCCAAAACAATGAAAACAGGATAACCAAATTTTTCGCCCGGATTTCCATATTGAGAAAAAACTTTTTCATTTTTATTATCCGGAGAATAATTTAAATGATAGTAAACAAAATTTTTATCAACGATTTTCTTCAATTCTGGAGTAGTTTGTACATATTGATTAAATCTCAAACACCAAATACACCAATTTCCTCCCGCTTGAATCATTACATTTTTGCCTTCTTTTCTTGCATTTGCAATTAACTGTTGAATATCTTCCTCGGCATTAGCTTTAGGATCGTAAGGTTTGGGTAATTTCGCTTTCTCTTCTGCTGCTTTTTTCTTCGCATCTAGTTCTGCATGGTCTGTTTTTACCAGCAAAGTTTTATCTTTATCTCTCACATTAGGCTCTACTTTCAAATCTTGAGAAAATCCCAAGAAACTCAATCCAAGAAAAGCCGTTAACATCAATTTTTTCATAATATAAAAATAAAAAAATAATAGTATTTGCAAGCAAAAATAGAACCATAATTTTATTATCCGTAAATTTGCCTGTTTTATGAACTTCCTGATTAAAATATTATACCTGATTTCAAAAATTCCTCTGAAAATATTATATATATTTTCAGACATTATTTTCTTCCTGAATTACTACATCGTAGGATACAGAAAAAAAGTAATTACCCAAAATTTGAAAAATTCTTTTCCTGAAAAATCTGATGAAGAAATTGCTGAAATCAGAAAAAAGTTCTATCTAAATTTCTCAGATTATTTGGCTGAAACTATAAAATCTTTCAGTATTTCAGAAACTGAAACGCGTGTAAGAATACAGTATATTAATCAGCATCTCTTTCATGAAGCTAAAGCTGAAGGGAAAAATATAATTCTCATGGCAGGTCACGTTTTCAATTGGGAATGGATGAATGCTTTTGCACCGGTAACTCCCCAAAAACATTCACACCCTGTTTATAGAAAGGTGAACAGTAGCTTTTGGGAAGATCAGATGAAAAAGGTTAGAAGTAAATTTGGAAATGAACCTTTAGAAGCAAATGAGGTAATTCTCAATATTTTCAGGAATAAAAATGATGGTGACACTATTTATCTTTTTGTTGCAGATCAAACGCCACACGTTGCTCACGTAAATTACGGATTAGAATTTTTAAACCAAAGAACTCCTGCTTTCATTGGCTATGATAAATTGGCAACAAGAATGGATCTTATATTCATTTATTGTGATATGAAGAAAGTGAAAAGAGGTTTTTACCAAGTGAATTATCATAGAATTTATCCGGATGGAGAAAAGTTTGTAAAAAATGAAGTGGTAAGAAAATTTCATCATTTGCTTGAAAATACAATCAAAAAAAATCCTGACAATTATCTTTGGTCACACAGAAAATGGAAGTATCAGGATTCTATAAAAACTTATGACGGCGAATAAATGACAGAAAATTCTAAAAATCTTGCGGTTGTTATCTTAAACTGGAACGGAAAAAACTGGCTTCAAAAGTTTCTTCCAAACGTTATACAATTTTCTGAAGAATATGAAATTTACGTTATTGATAATAACTCTACAGATAACTCGGTTGAAATTTTACAAAGAGAATTTCCGACTGTAAAAATCATTATCAATGATAAAAATTATGGTTTTGCAGGTGGTTATAATGAAGGTTTAAAAAAAATAAATGCAGAATACTACTGCCTCCTTAATTCTGATGTTGAAGTTACCGAAAACTGGATTAAGCCTGTTTTAACTTTATTTGAAAGAGATTCCTCAATTACTGCAATTCAGCCTAAAATTTTATCATTTACTAATAAAGATTATTTTGAATTTGCCGGAGCTGGAGGTGGCTTAATTGATAATTTAGGTTATCCGTATTGCAGAGGAAGAGTTTTCGATGATGTGGAAAAAGATAACGGACAATACAACGACGAAACTGAGATTTTCTGGGCTTCAGGATGTTGTTTTTTTATTCGTTTTAAAGATTTTTGGGAGCAGAAAGGTTTTGACGAAAGATTTTTTGCGCATCAGGAAGAAATAGATCTTTGTTGGAGATTAATTAATTCAGGAAAGAAAATATTTTACACCGGAAAATCGAAAGTTTATCACGTTGGTGGTGGAACTTTAAATAAACAAAGTGCGCAGAAAACATATTTAAACATCAGAAATAATCTTTCGATGATGTTGAAAAATTTACCTTTTCCAAGACTGATTTGGCTAATCTTTTTCAGATTATGTTTAGATGGAATTGCTTCATTCTATTTTGCTTATAAGAATGGATTTTCACATCTTTGGGCGGTTGCGAGAGGTCATTTCGGATTCTATACACAACTTCCTGAAACTTTAAAACGTCGCCAAAAACATCAAAAATCAGAATACTACCAAACCAAATGGCTTATCTTCAAGCATTTTTTAGGAGGAAAATAATTTAATTCAAAACTTATCACTCAAAAATGGACTTCTGCGCATTAGATTTTGAAACCGCTACTCACGAGAGAAACTCTGCGTGCGAATTGGGAATTTGTATTGTTCAGGATTCAAAAATTGTTGAGACTAAAACCTGGTTGATAAAACCACCAAGTTTCCCTTATTTTCATCCTAGAAACATTGATGTACACGGAATTTTACCGAGTGATGTAAAAGACGCTCCAACCTTTGCAGATATTTGGTACGAAGTACAAGAAATGATGTATGGAACTTTAATGATTGCTCACAACGCCAGTTTTGATGCAGGAGTTTTGAGAGGATGTCTTGATTATTACGGAATGTTTACGCCAAAATTGAATTATCTATGTAGTATTCAGTTAGCAAAAAAATCTTGGAATTATCTTCCGAAATATGGTTTAAAACATTTGGCTGAATATCATGATATTAAGTTTAAACATCACAGAGCCGGAGATGATGCTGAAGTTTGTGCAAAAATATCGTTATTAGCTTTTGAAAAATTGATTCTTACGAGCAATGATGAAGTTTCTGATTATATGAAGCAGAAGATTAAAATTTTATAATTTTCCGCATTGAAGCATTTGATTAAAGATTAGTTCTTAATTAAAATTCTTTTTGATTTAGTTACTTAAAACTTCAGATAGTAGATGGAATTTTGGAATGTCGATTTCGAATTGTTCTTTTGTCTTTGAGTTTTCAACCAAATATTTTCCGCTCATATTTCCTACTCCTGAGTGAAGCATTACATTCGAAAAATAGGCAAAATTATCACCAGACTCTACTTCAGGAGTCAATCCAATAATACCATCGCCAACAACTTCTGTAAACCCGAATCCTACATCGAAAATAAGCCACTTTCTCTTAAGAATTTTTATAGGGAAATCACCATCGTTTTCTATGACAATATTGTATTTAAAAACGTGTCGGTTTTCTGAAGGATAACTGTTCTTGCTATCATATTCAGGAATAACCGAAACTTTGATATTAGAAGTAATTTTAGAAAACATTTCATTCAATTTAAAACATTCAATACAAAAATCTCGCCTTTTTTAGGAGGCGAGATTCTATGTGATATTATAAAAAATTATTATTATAATCCAAGACCTTTTCTTTCGTCTCCACCCAATAGAATTTCTACAGGATTGTCGATACCTTCTTTTACCGCAACAAGGAATCCTACAGACTCTTTACCGTCGATAATTCTGTGGTCATAAGACATTGCAACATACATCATTGGACGAATAACAACCTGTCCGTCAACCGCAACTGGTCTTTGGATGATATTGTGCATTCCCAAGATTGCAGATTGAGGTGGGTTAATAATCGGCGTTGATAACATTGAACCAAAAGTACCGCCGTTTGTAATCGTGAACGTACCACCAGTCATTTCATCAACAGTAATTTTACCGTCTCTTACTTTGATTGCTAAATCTTTAATGTTTCCTTCAACGTTTGCGAAAGACATATTTTCAGCGTTTCTCAATACAGGAACCATCAAGCCTTTAGGACCTGAAACTGCAATTGAAATATCACAGAAATCGTAGTTAATTTTGAAGTCTCCGTCGATAGATGCATTAACATCAGGATATAATTGTAACGCTCTTGTAACCGCTTTTGTGAAGAAAGACATGAAACCAAGTCCTACTCCATGCTTCTGAGCAAATTCTTCTTTATATAATTTTCTTAGTCTAAAGATTTCAGACATATCAACTTCGTTGAAAGTCGTCAACATTGCAGTTTCGTTCTTTACAGAAACTAATCTTTGAGCGATTTTTCTTCTAAGAACTGAAAGTTTAGTCGTTGTAGTAGATCTTGCACCTGTAGCCGTTACAGAACTTCCACCCATTGCAGGTTTAGCAGCTAATTCAGCGTCAGATTTAGAGATTCTTCCGTCTCTTCCTGAACCTGAAACCTGAGAAGCATCAATTCCTTTTTCGTCAAGAATTTTCTTTGCAGCAGGAGAGGGAGTTCCAGTAGCATAAGATTGAGCGGCAATAGGAGCTGGTTTTGGAGCTTCTACTTTTGCAGGTTCAGCAGCTTTTGGAGCTTCTTCCTGTTTTGGCGTTTCAGCAGCAGGAGCAGCATTACCTTCAGGTTTTGCAGCATCCATATCAATTAAACAAACAACCTGACCTACCTGTACTACATCACCTTCTTCCGCTTTTAAAGTGATAACACCACTTTCTTCAGCAGGTAATTCTAATGTTGCCTTGTCTGAATCTACTTCAGCGATTGGTTGATCTTTTTGTACATAATCACCATCTTTTACAAGCCAAGTTGCAATTTCAACTTCTGTAATTGATTCTCCCGGTGAAGGAACTTTCATTTCTAAAATTGACATATCGTATTTTTTATTTTTTTAATTGGATATTTATTAAGATTTTGATAAAATAGATAAAAGATGAAAGACTAATTTCTAACCTCTAATTTCTAACCTCTAATTTCTAACTTCTATTTTTTTATTAAGCGGTTACAGGTCTTTTAGCAGGAGCATCGTCTCTGTCAAAAACTCTGTTAATTACAGCATTCTGGTTTTTCTCAAACATTTTGTGACTTCCCGGAGCCGGAGCACCGCTTTGTACCGGCGAAACTACCTGAATTCCTGTATCTCTAAAATTTCTTAAGATATAAGACCAAGCTCCCATATTTTCCGGTTCTTCCTGAGCCCAAACCAATGAAGTTCTGTTTGAATATTTAGCAAAAACAGCTTCGATAGCATCATTTTGAAGTGGATATAACTGTTCGAATCTTACCAAAGCAACATTTTCACAATTTAACTCTTCTTTTTTAGCCAATAGTTCGAAGTACAATTTACCTGAACACAATACTAATTTTTCAACTTTCGCTGGATCTGCAGTTGGATCATCTAAGATTGGCTGGAATCCTTTATTTGAGAAATCTTCAAGCGGAGAAACCACTTTTGGATGTCTTAACAATGATTTTGGACTCATTACAATTAATGGCTTTCTGAATGACCATTTTAATTGTCTTCTCAACAAGTGGAAATAGTTTGCAGGAGAAGTGATATTCGCCACAACCATATTTTCATTTGCGCAAAGTGTTAAGAATCTTTCCAATCTAGCTGAAGAGTGTTCTGCACCTTGACCTTCAGAACCGTGAGGCAACAACATCACCAAACCATCCTGAATCTTCCATTTTTCCTCTGCTGCAGCTAAATATTGGTCAACAATAATCTGAGCTCCGTTTACGAAATCTCCGAACTGAGCTTCCCAGATTGTTAAAGTATTTGGAGATGCCATTGCATATCCGTAATCAAAACCTAAAACTCCATATTCAGAAAGGTGAGAGTTGAAAACATCAAATCTGCTGTCTGAAACTTCTTTTAAAGGAACATATTCTTCTTCAGTATCTTCAGTTTTTACAACAGCATGTCTGTGAGAGAAAGTCCCTCTTTCCACATCTTCACCAGAAATTCTTACGTTGTGACCTTCAACAAGAAGTGTTGCATAAGCCAACCATTCTCCAAGAGCCCAATCTAAATTGTTCCCTTCAATAGCTTTGATTCTATTTTCGAAAAGTCTTGTAATTTTATTTAAGAACTTTTTATCAGCCGGAAGTGTTGACATTTTAATTGCCAATTCTTTCAACTTAGCTAAGTCATATTTTGTATCTACAGCATCTTGTACAGCACCTCTTTTTGCAATTGGATAATTTGTCCAGTCTTCTGACATGAAAACATCCATCACGTTTTTCTCAATTTCTTTAGAAGCATCAAAGTCTTTATCTAAAAGTGCTTTGAATTCCGTTTCCATTTTAGCGATAACATCGTTTGATGTAACATGATCTTTAAGTAATTTCTCTTTATAAATTTCTCTTGGATTCGGATGTTTAGAAATTGTTTTGTATAAATTAGGCTGTGTAAATCTTGGTTCATCACCTTCGTTATGACCATATTTTCTGTATCCTAATAAATCGATATAAACATCTTTCCCAAATTTAGCTCTGAAATCAGCAGCAAAGTGAATGGCATGAACCACAGCTTCTGCATCATCTGCATTGACGTGCATTACAGGAGATTCAGTAACTTTTGCAACATCTGTACAATAAGTAGAAGATCTTGCATCCATATAATTAGTTGTAAACGAAACCTGGTTATTTACAACAATATGAACGGTTCCACCCGTTTTGTAACCTTCCAAAGTCATCATCTGAGCAACTTCGTAAGCAATACCTTGCCCAGCTAAAGCTCCATCTCCATGAATAATGATTGGTAAAACTTTAGAATAATCTTTATACTTATCGTCAACTTTTGCACGACAAATACCCTCAACTAAAGCGGCAACGGTTTCTAAGTGAGAAGGATTTGGAGTCAAGTTGATGGCAACTTCTTCTCCTGAAGCAGTTTTAACAATTTTTGATGAACCTAAGTGATATTTAACGTCACCTGAAAATACATCTTCCTCAAATTCTTTTCCTTCAAATTCTGAGAAAATCTGTTTGTAAGATTTACCGAAAATATTAGTTAAAACATTCAATCTACCTCTGTGAGCCATTCCTAAAACAACCTCATCAACACCAAGTTGAGAAGATCTTGAAATCAACTGATCCAAAGCTGGAATCAACGTTTCACCACCTTCCAATGAGAATCTTTTCTGACCAACAAATTTTGTGTGAAGATAATTTTCAAAAGCAACTGCCTGATTTAATTTAAGTAAAATCTCAGTTTTTTCGTTTGCATTAAGACTTGGATGGTTTTCGTTAACCTGAATCCACTGTTTAATGAAATCTTTTTCCTGAACATTGTTGATGTGCATGTATTCCACACCGATAGAATCACAGTAGATATTTTCTAAGTGAGTAATCAATTCCTGTAAAGTTGCAGGACCTTTCATTCCTGTTTCAACGGCACAGTTGAATTTTGTATTTAAATCTGATTTATCAAGACCGAAATTTTCGATATCTAAAGTCGGAGTGTAATGTCTTCTTTCACGAACAGGATTTGTTTTTGTGAAAAGATGACCTCTCGTTCTGTACGCCTCAATAAGATTTACCACCTTAAATTCCTTCTTGATGTGCTCCGGAACCTCTCCGTTCGAAGCAGCCTGCGAAATCTGCTGAACTGCAGGTGCAGAATTCCCCGAATTTTTGATGTACTGGATGTCTTCTTCATCAGAATAGTTCTCCAATGCAAAATCAAAGCCTTGAAAAAAGGCCTTCCATGATGGTTCTAAAGAGTCCGGGAATTTTAGGTATTGTTGGTATAAATCCTCAATTAACTGAGAATGAGCTGCGTTTAGGAATGAAAATCTGTCCATTATTACAGTTTATCTATTATTAAATTTTGTTTAACGAATTAATCCTCAAATTTAATAAAAAAAAACGGGTTAGGATAGTCTCAAACCTTTAAAAAAATTATAAAATCAATAATTGGGAATAAATCATCTATATACCGAAAGTGAAATTTTCATATTCACATCTTGACCTTCCGCAGGTGACTCTATAAACATCTGATAAACATCACCATATCGCATTTCATCTTTCTTAGCTTTCTGCATCAGCTGTTGAATCGCTTTTACTCTTCCCGCATAAGAGCCTTTGTAGTAGATGACATAATTTTCTGTCGGACTCACCGATCTGAAACTGAAATTATTATCTGAGATTCCTATTTTTTTAGATAATGGAATTCCGAAAAAGTAAGAAACTTCGTTGTCTTTGAAATTGTCGGCATCGGTAATCAAGACAGGATATCCTACCTCATCATTTTTTTTACCTAAATCCATTGACACAAAATTGTTTACTTTATTGTAATTCATCACGATATTTTTATACAAAGCGTCTTTTTTATTGGAAGCACTTACGTTGACTCCCAAAATCATCTTTTCCTCTTCTTTTTCAACCATCAAACTGTCGTACTTTATCGCAGCTAATTGATTGTCTTTTTCAACTTTATTGCCTAAAACATTTTTAAGATTCAGCATACTTTTGTCAATGTTTTCAGCAAATTTATCTTCCGTCCAGAAATTCTGAGCTCTTGATAAAAGCGACAATTTCGGAGTATGTACAAACCATTTTATTTTTGTTTTTTCAGCAGAAACAACAGTAAATTTAACATCAATTAAAGTCGGATTTTCATCTTCGTCTTCAAAAAGCTGATATCTTAAAGTTTTGTTTGGATTTTCATAACGAATAAACATTTCTCCGCCATCTTCACTTTTCGGATCATTGTAACTGATTGCGCTTCCCTGCCCTTCGTAAGGCGAATAATAATCAATCGTAATGGTTTTTGAACTTGAGAAAAAATTATTCCAACGTGTGAAATTCTGTAGATTATTAAACTGATTAAAAACTTTTTCAATAGGATAATTTACTTCTTTTTCAATCGTAAACTCTTTACTTTCATCCACAAAATAGTACATGGAAGCCGCATAAGCTCCTATTAAAAGTACTACAATAACCGCTATGATTTTGAAAAAACGCATCGCACAAAAGTAAGACAAATAAAAAAAGTGACCAATATATTGATCACTCTTGTTTTTATCTTTTTCAGAATTTATCCTATGTGAGTTCCCGGTTTTAAAACTGCACCTTTTTTCACAACAACAATTCCGTCTTGAACTGAATGAGTTCCGTAATCCCCATCTTGAAGATGTTTTCCACCGATGATTCTTACGTTGTCACCGATGTAACAGTTTTTATCTAAAATTGCTCTTTCGATGTAACAGTATTTTCCGATTCCCATATTTGGCAAACCTTTTCTGTCATTATTTACAATTTCAGTTGTATTTTGGTAAAAATCAGCTCCCATAATATAAGAATTGACAATTGTACTTCCTTTATCAATTCTTGTACGGTTTCCAATCACTGAATTTTCGATTTTATCTGCCATGATGATACATCCGTCTCCAAAAACCGCCTTACTTACATAAGAACCGTTCACTTTTGATGGAGGAAGCATTCTTGCACGTGTAAAAATTGGTGCTGATGAAAACAGATTAAACTGTGGAAAATCGTGACAAAGATCTAAGTTTGCTTCGTAGAAAGATTCAATGGTTCCAATATCTGTCCAATACCCTTCGTATTGATAACTTAAAGTGGTATATTTTCCGATAGAATTTGGAATAATATCTTTCCCGAAATCGTCTCCTGCTCCTTCATCAAACATTTTTTTCAAAATACTTTTAGAGAAAATATAAATTCCCATTGAGGCTAAATACTCCTTTCCTTTCATTTTATTCTCTTCCGAAACTTCAGACTCAAGACCGTTAAGTTCATCAAATCCGGGTTTTTCAACAAAAGAAGTAATATTTCCTTCATCATCTGATTTTAAAATTCCAAAACCTGTCGCATCTTTAGAATTTACAGGAATTGTAGCAATCGTTACATCTCCACCTTTTTCAAGATGAAAATCTAGCATTTCATTAAAATCCATTTGATATAGCTGATCTCCGGAAAGAATCAAAATATATTCGTAGTCGTATTTCTCCAAATGCTTCATCGACTGACGAACAGCATCTGCAGTTCCCTGAAACCAACTGTCGCTGTCAACATTCTGTTCAGCAGCTAAAATATCTACGAAACCTTTACTAAAAATATCAAAATGGTAAGAATTTTTGATATGTGAGTTTAGTGAGGCTGAATTAAACTGCGTTAAAACCAAGATTTTATTTAAACCTGAATTAAGACAATTAGAAATAGGAATATCTACCAATCTGTATTTTCCTGCGATAGGAACAGCCGGTTTTGATCTTGAATACGTTAACGGAAAAAGCCTTGTCCCTCTTCCACCTCCCAAAACAATGGAAATGACGTTGTGTTTCATAAATATCTGCGTTTTTATTATTTATATAGTTTGTTTGTTTTTGACAGAATATTAAAATTACTGATTATATAAAGCTATGTATTTTTCTGCTGATTTTTCCCATGCAAAATCAAATTTCATATTAGATAAAACCAATTCATCCATTTTAGCTTTGTCTTTATACACATTTAAACCTCGACTGATTGCGTGAATGATGTCATCAACTCCCGGATAAGTAAAATTCAAGCCAGAACCTCCTGTTGTAATATCTTTTACGGTATCTCTCAATCCGCCTGTATAACTAACAATCGGAACCGTTCCGTATCGCATTGCATACATTTGATTAAGTCCACAAGGTTCAACCCTTGAAGGCATTAACAAGAAGTCTGCCGAAGCGTAGATTTTATGGGATAAATGTTCTTTATATCCAATATCTGTCGCAAAATTCGAGTAAACCGAATCCATTTCTTTCAATTGTTGTTCTATGTAAGCATTTCCGGAGCCGAGAACAATTATATTTAAACCTCCAAAACTTTGCTTAATACTTCTCCAAATCAAATCCGGAAGTAAATCAGCCCCTTTTTCCGTCGCAAATCTTCCGATAAAAGCAAATAATGGAAGCTCTGGATTTAAGCCATATTCTTTACACAATTTAATCTTGTTCTTCTTCTTAGTTTTTAAAGCGTTTTTAATATTAAAATTAAAATCAATCATCGGATCGGTTTGTGGATTCCAAACATCGGTATCAATGCCGTTAATAATTCCGTATGCTTTTGAAAATTCTTCTCTCACCAAACTTTCAAGACCTCTGAAACTCACAAATAATTCTTCCAAATAACCTTCGGAAACCGTTGTAAATGCATCTGCACATTTAATCATACAAGCCAAAGGATTAATAAGTCCGTTCCAATCGAGCAATCCCCATTTGTAATGATCGAAAGCGGGCATATAACTCACCATATCCCAACTCATCATGCCTTGATATTCTCCGTTATGAATCGTTCCGATGGTTTTTACACCTTTCAAAAATTCAAATTCATAACAGTTTTCCACCATAAACGGAACCAAACCGGTGTGATAATCATGACAATGCAATACATCTGGACGAATTTTCATCGCAGACAACCAATGTAAAACTCCATGCTGAAAAGCCAAAAACTGAAAACTTTCATCCTGATATCCGTAAGGATTTTCACGATCAAGTAATCCCGGAATTTTCACCATAAACAATTCGAATCCCAAAACATCAGTCGTCTCCTTTAAAACCTGGACCTGAAGCATATTTGAACCTTGGTGAATAAAGCCGTCAAAAACCACTTCAAAATCATAATCGTATACAAAATGTTTATTGTACCAAGGCATCACCACTTTTGCGTTAATGTCTTTTATTTTGTTCTGATATTTCGGCAGCGCACCGACTACATCTGCCAATCCGCCAACTTTTGCTACGGGATAACATTCTGTACTGAGGTGAAATATTGTCATTTTTTGTGTTGTTTAATCCTATTTAATTTATACTTTTTATCTTTTCTCTGTCTTAAAACAATTCCTGAAAGAGCAGGAAGATTTAAACTGATTGATCTTGGTCGATTCATCCAGTCATCATGATCCTCTCGGAAAATATTGGCTTCCACTCCGCTTCCGCTATATTTTTCGTCATCGGAATTGAGAACAACTTCCCAATGCGTTCCCGAATTCACTCCAACTTTATAATCCAAAACCTGAGGAGTAAGATTTAAAATAACCATAAAAACATCATCCCTTCTCTTTCCTTTTCTTAAATAAATATAGACAGAATTATCGGTATCATTAGCTTCAACCCATTCAAAACCATTGGGGTTAAATTGATTTTCGTAGAGAGAGCTTTCATTTTTATACAAATGATTTAAATCTTTCACCAAATTCTGTAAACCTTTATGAACCGGATATTCCAGCAAATGCCAATCTAAACTTTGTTTAAAATTCCATTCATTGGTTTGTCCGAATTCATCTCCCATAAACAGTAATTTCGCTCCGGGATGCGTAAACATATAGACGTATAAAGCTCTGAGATTGGCAAATTTCTGCCATTCGTCACCTTTCATTTTATAAATCAGACTTGCTTTTCCGTGCACAACCTCGTCATGAGACAAGGGCATCATATAATTTTCGTTATACATATACATCGACGCAAAAGTAAGCTTGTGATGATGATGCTTTCTGGCAATCGGATCTTCTTTAAAATAAAATAAAGTATCATGCATCCAACCCATCATCCATTTCATTCCGAAACCTACACCTCCATCATGAACAGGTTTTGTCAACATTGGAAAATCTGAACTTTCCTCAGCAATTGTCATGACATTATCTCCAAATTCTTTATAAACAGCTGTATTAAATTCCTGAAGAAAAACTTTCGCTTCAAGATTTACATTTTCGCCATAAATATTCGGTTCCCATTCCCCTTCATTTCTTGAATAATCTAAATGAAGCATCGACGTGACTGCATCAACACGTAAACCATCTGCATGATAACGGTCAAGCCAGAATACAGCATTTGAAATTAAGAAAGATTTAACTTCATTTCTTCCATAATTGAAAATATATGATTTCCAGTCGGGGTGAAAACCTTTTCGAGGATCTTCATGTTCATACAAATAAGAACCGTCGAAACGGTGCAATCCATTAGCATCACCAGGAAAATGCGAAGGAACCCAATCTAAAATTACACCAATATCATTTTTGTGAAGTTCATTAATCAAAAACATTAAATCTTGGGGCGAACCGAAACGAGAAGTTGCCGCAAAAAAGCCGGTAATTTGATAACCCCAACTTGGATCATACGGAAATTCCATAATGGGCATAAATTCCACATGTGTGAAACCCATTTCCTTTAAATAAGGAACCAATTTTGAAGCAATATCTCTGTAGTTAAGAAACTTTTCAGGATTATCTGAATTTCGCATCCACGAACCTAAATGAATTTCATAAACAGAAATCGGAGATTCCAGACTGTTTTTTTGCCAACGTTTTTCAAGCCATTCATGATCTTCCCATTCATACCAATTGGTGGAAACCATCGATGCCGCCTGAAGATTTTGCTCCCAACTTAATGCAAAAGGATCACTTTTTTCTAAGATTTTTCCTTGAACAGTTTCAATCGCATATTTATAAAGCGTACCCCAGGAAAGCGCAGGAATAAAGCCTTCCCAAATACCCGATTGATCCCATCTTGGAAACAGAATATGTTCCCGATGATTCCAATTGTTAAAGTTCCCGATAACAGAAACTGTTTTGGCATTCGGAGCCCAAACCGAAAAATAAACCCCTTTTACTCCATCTTTCTCAACCGAATGAGCACCAAACTTTTCGTAGAGTCTGTAATGTTTACCTTCCTTAAAAAGATACACATCATGTTCTGTAAAAAGTGTGTAGGTCTTCACAAAATTCATCATATAGGTTTTTATTCTAAATCAATCGTAAAGTATATATTATTCATTAAATAACGATGACTATCAAATATATAAATTTTTCCTTTGGCAAAAGCTATTTTTAATCAATTTTAATATGATTTCTTAAATATATTTTTTATAAATTTATAAGTTTTAAAACCGTTTAAAACACACAATGAAATTTACGCTCAACACGGCAGAAAAAGACACAAGACCAATTTTCATCACCGGAAATTTCAACAAATGGAATCCGAAAGATTATAATTTTCAGCTTCAGCAGTCTGATGAAAACACCTACAACATCAATATAGATGACGAAATTCTTGCAGATATTGTAGAATATAAATTCACAAAAGGAGGCTGGGAAAATGTAGAATTAGACAAATTCGGAAGCATTACTCCCAACAGAAAAGTTGAAAAAACATCTACTCCAAGTTCTGATTTTGTCGAAAAATGGAGGTTTAATTGGGGACCTTTTAAAAAAGAGTTTTTTCCGATTGTGGAAGTAATTTCGGAAGAATTTTATATTCCACAACTTGACCGTTACCGAAAAGTTTGGGCACTTTTACCTCACGATTATTACATTTCAGAAGAAAAATATCCTGTTCTTTATCTTCAGGATGCTCAAAATTTATTTAATGAAGGTAGTCCTTACGGAAATTGGGAAATAGACAAAAAACTTTCAATTCTTGCAGAATACGGTCGTGGCGACATGATTGTAATCGCTGTAGAACACGGAAGTGAAGATCGAATTAAAGAATACATTTTTGATAATGACAATGTTGCAAACGGTTCGGAAGGAAAAAAATACATCCGATTTGTAACAGACACTTTGAAACCTTTCATCGATGAACATTATCGTACCAAAAAAGACAGAGAAAATACCGGAATTGGTGGAAGTTCTTTAGGCGCTTTAATCAGCATCTACAGTGGATTTTTATATCCTGAAGTATACTCTAAATTATTAATTTTCTCTCCTTCACTTTGGATTGAACCCAACAACAATTTTCCGATGATGAGTTTCAGAGTTCCTTTTAAGACTAAAATTTATCTTTATGGCGGTGAACAGGAAGGTTCAAAAATGGTCAAAAGAATTCAAGTTTTTGAAAATTATCTGAAACGTTGGGAAAAGAAAAACCTTTTTGATTTTGAATTTAAAACAAGCATCAATCCCGACGGAGCGCACAGCGAATTTTATTGGTCGCAAGAATTTCCGAGAGCAATTGAATGGCTTTTCTACAATAACACCGAAAATCCTGTTGAGGTGAAGCCGCATCAGGAAAATATTAAAAATTAATACAAACAAAAAATGAAACTATTCAACAAAAAAAATAAACAGTACTCTCAGATTTTCAGACTTTTCACAGAAGAATCTTGGAATTTAAACGCAAAAGGATTCAACAAAAATATTAGCCTGTTATTCGCTGGAAAAAAACATGAAGTTTTCATTGAAACCAGCGAAGAAACTATTACTTATTATATCGGTTTAGGAAAAGAAACGCTTCAGAATTTTGAATTTCAACAAATCGGAGTGAAATTTTCTCAGACTCAGAAAAAAAATATTCAGACAGTTCCGACTTTATTTATTGCTGATTTTATTAATGAAAAACAGTTTGAAGAATTCACAAAAGGTCTTTTCTTAGGGACTTACAATTATCCATTTAGCAAAACTCATGCTTTGTGGAATGAATCTTTCGAACTTCACTTTGGAAATTTAAGCCAGAAAAAACTGGATGCACTTTCAGAAAGAATTGATGCAATTTACGAAGGACAAACTGCTTGTCAGGATTGGCTTAATAAACCAGCGAATTTAAAAAGACCAGAAGCTCTAAATACTTATTTGAAAAATTTAGCTAAAAAAAATCAGTTAAAATATACAGTATTCAACAGAAAAAAATGTGAGGAGCTTGGTTTGGGAGCTTTTCTTTCCGTTAATCAAGGTAGTGCTTACGATGCAGCTTTCACCATTTTGGAGTATAAAACCTCAGTAAAAAATGCAAAAACATTCGGACTTGTCGGAAAATGTGTTTTGTTTGATACAGGTGGAATTTCCATTAAAGCTGCAGACAATATGCACTACATGAAATCTGATATGGGAGGCGCAACTGCCGTTCTTGGAGCACTTATTTACGCATCGCAAATGAAACTTCCCGTTAACATTACAGCGATTTTGCCGATTACCGACAATGCAATTTCTGAAAATGCCTATTTACCAAGCGACGTAATCACAGCTTACAACGGAAAAACAATTGAAGTTCTCAATACCGACGCAGAAGGTAGGATGACTCTTGCAGACGGATTATCTTATCTTTCAAAAAACTATAAAACCGATATTTTAATTGATCTTGCAACGCTTACAGGAAGCTCTGTGAGAATGTTCGGAGATACTTGTGGAGCGATGTTTTCTAACAATGAAGAGCTTAAAAATTTATTAATTAAAACTGGTGACAAAACCAATCAGAGACTATGGAATTTGCCATTGTGGGATGTTTGGTTGGATGATTTTAAATCTGATGTTGCCGACTTTAAAAATATCTCAATGAAACCTTTAGGAGATTGCATTATTGCTGCAAAATTTTTGGAACAATTTATAGAAAACCATCCAAATTGGGCACACCTTGATATTGCGGGAGTTGCGTTTGGAAATGTGGGATATGCAAAAGAAAAAGCCGCAACCGGATTTGGTGTACAATTATTAGCCGATTTAATCGAAAATTATCATTAAAAATTAGTTTTTTAGAGATTTTCTTCTTATACTTGATTAGTAATTTTCAAAAGCACATCGATTATCTATTTTTAGTATTAAATAATCAATAATCATAAGCTTTTATTTTTTATAATTTAATAAAAATTAAAAATCATTATATGAAGGAGAAAACCATCGTATGTATTTCGTGCTATTATAAAGGTTACGATTTTATGGACGAGATGAAAAAGCTCGGTAATAAAATCATCCTCGTAACATCGGAAAATTTAAAAGAAAAAAACTGGCCATGGCACGCTGTCGACGAAGTTTTCTATATGCCGGAAATTAAACCTTCGGTATGGAATCTTGATCATCTTATTCAGGGATTTTCTCACTTAATGAAAACCCGAAAAGTAGATGCCGTAATCGCTTTGGATGATTATGATGTTGAAAAAGCTGCACTGATTCGTGAAACATTCCGTATTCCGGGAATGGGACAAACGACGCACCGTTATTTCAGAGACAAACTTGCAATGCGTCAAAAAGCAAAAGATTCAGGAATTAACGTTCCTGAGTTTACCGCCGTGTTTAATGATCAGGAAGTAAAAGATTTTACCGAAAAAGTTTCTCCGCCATGGGTTTTAAAGCCACGTTCGGAAGCTTCTGCATCGGGAATCAAAAAATTAAAAACTCAGGAAGAACTTTGGGCAGCGCTTGAAAATTTAGGCGAAGAAAGACATTTATTTCTTTTAGAAAGTTTTAAACCTGGAGACGTTTATCATGTTGATAGTTTGACTTTTAATAAAGAAATTGTTTTCACATCTGCTTCAAAATACTTAGCTCCACCAATGCAGGTCTCTCATGAAGGTGGTGTTTTCCGTACCAAAACTTTAGGCAGATATTCTGATGAATTTAAAGCCTTAGAAGAAGCCAATGCGAAAGTTTTATCAAATTTTGGTCTAATGAACGGTGCCACTCATACAGAATTTATCCGTGGAAAAGAAGACGGAAAATGGTACTTTTTGGAAACTTCTTCAAGAGTTGGAGGTGCACATATTCCAGATTTAGTGGAAGCTTCAAGCAACATCAATATTTGGCGTGAATGGGCAAAAATCGAAGACGCACTTTTAAGAGGTAACCATTATGAAATCTCAAAACCTACCGGATATTACTCAGGATTAATTGTTGCGCTGATTAAAGATTTAGCTCCAGATTATAAAGATTTTGAATGCGCAGAAGTTGTAAAATTTCTCCCAATCGATTATCACGTAGGAATTGTTTACAAATCAAGTGATTCTGTAATTGTTCAAGAAAGATTGGATTTTGCCGCAGAAAAAATTCATGCTGAAATGCTCAATGTACTTCCTCCAAAAGATAAGCCAAGTTTTTAATTCCAATGAATAGAGATGTTGATATTCAATAAATTATAAATTTCATCAAAATTAACTTGCCAAAAGAATCTCAGTTAAATATTAATTTAACTACACTCGAAATTGGAGAATGGAAAAACAAAGCTTATTACAAATTTGTTGATTCTACAAATCCCAATAAACAAGGATCAAATGGCAATTTAAGGATAATATTATTTTAGAACATCCAAAATACGGAACAATTATTTTAGACATACTTAAAGATGATCAACTCGGTGGAATTGAATTTTTTAAGTTCATATAATTAACACAAATAAAAACTCAAATTAGAAAATATGCCACATATAGAGCACACAGACTATTATTCTCATATCTTAGGAACAAGCCTGAAAGTGGAAGTTACAGGACATTTTGGTTATCCTATTATCATGTTTCCAACTTCACAGGGCTTATATACTCAAAATCATGATTTTCATCTTAACAGCAGCATCAATTATTTTGTTGAGCAGGGAAAAGTGAAATTATACAACATTCAAACTATTGATGCTTGGAGTTTTTATGACGAAAAAATCTCTCCACAACAACGCATAAGAAATTATGAAAAATATGTACAATTTCTGATTCAGGAATTTGTTCCTTATATCCAAAAAATCCATCAAACGCATCGTGTTGCGATTGCAGGTGCAAGTTTCGGAGGTTATCATGCTGCGAATTTTGCGTTCAGATTTCCTGATGTGATTTCCCATTTATTCTGTCTTTCTGGAGCTTTTAGCATTAGAAATTTCATGGATGGTTATGATGGAGAACTCGTTTATTTTAACTGCCCTAGAGAATTTGTAAAAAATGACGAGGCTTGGAAATACAAACATATGCATATTGTTTTAAGCACTTCCGATGAAGACATTTGTAAAGACAAAAATGTGGAAATGGCAGAAATTTTAGCCTCAAAAGGAATTGATTTCTGGTACGACGAGAAAAAATGGATCAATCACGATTGGCCACTTTGGAGAATGACTTTCCCAACCTATATCGGAACATTTTTTTAGAATTAAAAACAACTCAAATCTTAATATTTAAACATTAAAAACAAAATTATGGCAAAAAAAGTAGGAATTTTATTCGGGATGGAAGATACATTTCCGTGGGCATTTATTGATAAAGTTAACGAACTTGGAGGCGGAGAAATTATCGCTGAACCGGTAAATATAGATAAATTAGAGCAAGGTGCAGATTATGGTTATGCAGTAATTATTGACAGAATTTCTCAGGATGTTCCTTTTTACAGAGCTTATTTAAAAAATGCAGCATTGAACGGAACTTATGTGATCAATAATCCTTTTTGGTGGAGCGCAGACGAAAAATTTTTCAACAATGCTTTAATGTCAAAATTGGGTATTCCATTACCTAAAACAGTCTTACTTCCTTCACACGAAAGACCTACAGATACGTCTGAAACATCTTTTAGAAATTTAAAATTTCCTCATGATTGGGAATATATTTTTGAATATGTAGGATTTCCGGCTTATATGAAACCTCATGATGGGGGTGGTTGGAAAAGCGTTTACAAAGTTGAAAATCCACAGGATCTTTGGGATAAATTGAGCGAAACAGAACAATTGGTGATGATGGTTCAGGAAGAAATTGTTTTTCAGGATTATTACAGAGTTTATTGTTTAGGGCAAAAATACGTTCATATTATGCCTTATGAACCGAGAAATGCACCTCATTTGAGATATGAAACAACTCACCAAACTGAAGGTGAAGATCTAAAAAAATTGCTAAAAACGATTCACGATTATACAATCAAAATGAATCAGGCTTTAGGTTATGATTTCAACACAGTGGAATTTGCAGTAAAAGACGGAATTCCTTATGCTATTGATTTCTGTAATCCGGCTCCGGATGCAGACAGAAACTCTGTAGGAGAAGAAAATTTCGCCTGGATTGTGGAGCATTCAGCAAAATTAGCTATTGAAAAAGCGAAAGAATATGTTCCCGGAAAACCAAATATTGCTTGGGGAACTTTCGTAAAAGATTCAGTTAAATAGAAAAAACAAAAACACAGATAAAAAAATGCATCAATTTACTATAGGAATCGAAGAAGAGTATCAGATTATCGATGTTGAAAGCCGCGATTTGATTTCTCATGTTTCAAAAATCATTGAAGGTGGAAAAGCTGTTTTAAGTGAAAATTTAAAGCACGAAATGCACGAATCTATGATTGAAATGGAAACCGGAATTTGCCAAAACATTCAGGAAGCTCAGGCTGAACTAACCAATCTGAGACGTCATTTAATCAACACAGCTCACGAACAGGGACTTCGTGTTTCCGGTGGCGGAACTCACCCTTTTTCAAACTGGGAACACAATACGATCACGAACGGAGAACGTTACAATAAAATCGTAGATGATATGGGTGATGTTGCCCGTGGAAACCTCATTTTCGGTTTGCACGTTCATATCGGAATCCCAAATCGTGAAGAAGGTGTAAGAATTCAAAATGTGATGCGATATTTTCTTCCACATGTTTATGCACTTTCCGTAAATTCTCCGTTTTGGATTGGTAGAAATACCGGATTTAGATCTTACAGACAAGAGATTTTCGTTAAATTTCCAAGAACAGGAATTCCGAGCTACTTCAATTCTTTGGCAGAATTTGACAGTTATGTAGATCTTTTAGTGAAAACCGGAACAATAGATAATGCTAAAAAGATTTGGTGGGATCTTCGTGTTCACCCATTCTACCCTACCATTGAATTCAGAATTTGCGACATGCCTTTGAGAATCGAAGAAACGGTTTGTCTTGCTGCAATTATGCAAAGTTTAGTGGCTAAAATTTACAAACTGCATCAGCAGAATTTAAGTTTCAGAAGCTACAGAAGATTATTGCTGAATGAAAATAAATGGCGCGCCTCAAGAGACGGGATCCATTCTCATTTAATTGATTTTGGGAAAGAAGAATCTGTTCCTTATGCGGATCTTTTGAAAGAACTTTTAGAGTTTATTGACGATGTAGTAGATGAATTAGGATGCAGAAAAGAAGTGGAATATGCCTGGAAAATTTTAGAAAACGGAACCGGTGCAGATCGACAATTAGCGGTATATAAAGAAACCGGCGACTTGAAGAAAGTAGTTGATTACATGATCTCTGAAACCGAATTTGGTATTACTCACGGCGAAGCTGCTATATAATATTTTCATAACTTTGCAGAAATTATGAGGTTATGAAAGATGTAAGAATTGCTTTGCTGGATATGAATAACAATCAGACGAATCAAGGTTTTAAAAATATTAAAGAAATCTCTGAAACGTTCAAAAAGCAGTCAGAAGAAAATATTACGATTACAAGTTTTGATATAAGATTTAAAAACGAGATTCCGAATATTGAAGATTTTGATATATTCATTTCTTCTGGAGGACCGGGAAATCCACACCGTGAAGGTTTTGAATGGGAACAGAAATTTGCTGATTTTTTGGATGCTGTTTATGAACACAACAAACAAAATGAAGCTAAGAAATATCTTTTTTTAATTTGTCATTCTTTCCAATTGGCGAGTATCCATTGGGATTTGGGAAATATCTGTAAAAGAAAATCTTATTCTTTTGGAGTGCAACCGATTCATAAAACAGAAGAAGGTGAAGTTGAGTTTTTATTTAAAAACTTACCCGATCCTTTCTATGCGGTAGATTCAAGAGCGTATCAGTTTATTGAACCTAATTTGGAGCGTTTTGAAGAATTGGGAATGAAAATGGTGGCGATTGAAAAATTTCGTCCAAATATCAATCTAGAAAGAGCCATTATGGCAATTCGTTTTTCTGACGAAATTTTCGGAACTCAGTTTCATCCGGAAGCAAATCCTGACGGAATGATTGAAAACCTGAAAGACGAGAAAAATAAAGAAGCCATGATTGAAAACTACGGAATGGAAAAATATCTGGAAACCGTAGACAGGATCAATGATGAAGATAAAATTGTTCTTACACAATCTCAGATTTTACCCCGCTTTTTAAGTGATGCGAAGAAAAATATTTTGAAAGCCAATAAAGCAACAGCTTAAAAATAACTCAAATAAAAAATAATTAAAATCGAGCATTATTGCTCGATTTTTTAAATCACAAAAGAAAAAAAACATGATTCAAAAATACAGAAAACAATTTAACGAAGAATTTTCTCAGGAAAAATACAATCAGATGAAATCTTTGCTGATTGAAAAAAGTGGTTTAGAGCCGGGATTTAGACTTTCTGAAAGTCCGATCTTTTTAACTCAGGAATTCAAAGAGAAATTAATTTCCGCAAGTGAAAGTATCATTGATCAGATCCAAAATTTACCTGAAGGAACTTTAGAGAAATCAATCCCTGAAAACTGTAAAGTTCCCAATGATACAAAACAGCCTCACTTTTTCACAATAGATTTTGGTGTCTGCAGAAGCCCAAATGGTAAAATTGAACCTCAACTCATCGAATTACAGGCATTCCCTTCTTTGTATGCTTTTCAGAATATTTATGAAGAAACTTTTTGTGAAGTTTATCCTTTTTTAAATGAGCTTAAAAATAATATTTCAAAAGAGGATTATCAAAAACACTTGTATGAATTAATTGTTGGAAATGAAAATCCTGAAAATGTAATTCTGCTTGAAATTTATCCCGAAAAACAAAAAACAGCAATTGATTTTGCTTTAACTGAAAAGCTTTTAGGTATAAAAACGGTTTGTCTGACAAAAATCAAAAAAGAAGGAAAGAAGCTATTCTACGAAAATAATGGAAATTTAACCGAAATCAAAAGGATTTATAACCGTGTAATTTTTGATGAGCTTGATAAAATTCCAGACTTGAAAACTGAATTTAATTTCCGTGAAGAAGTCGATGTAGAATGGGTTACTCATCCAAATTGGTTTTTCAAAATATCCAAATATCTTTTGCCTTTATTGAAACATGAATTTGTTCCGAAAAGTTATTTCCTTAATGAATTTCCGGAAAATGAAAGCTTAGAAAATTTCGTATTAAAACCTTTATTTTCTTTCGCAGGAAGTGGAGTAAATTTAAATCCGACAAAAGAAATTACGGATGATATTTTGGACAAAGAAAACTATATTTTGCAGAGAAAAGTGAATTACGAACCAATTTTTGAAGATATCAACGGAGAATTTTCAAGAGCGGAAATTCGTTTGCTTTATATTTGGAAAGAAAATGAAGAAAGACCTGTTTTGCTTCAAAATCTTTCAAGAATGACCAAAGCAGCAATGGTAAATGTAGATTTTAATAAAAAAAATGCAATTTGGATTGGAAGTTCGCATGCGTTTTTTGGAGAATAAAAATATATTAGAAATGAATAGAAAAATTAGACTTTCTTTTTTATTGATATTAAGTTTAAATTCTTTAATCTTTTCTCAAGAAAATGAAGTTTCGTTGAAAACTCAGGCAAAACAATTTTCGCTTGATTTTGTTAAAGCTTACTTTCAAAAAGGTTGTAAAAACTATGATCTTATTTCTAATTCTGTAATTATTCTTGATGGAGATGGTATTGTAGAAAAGAAAAAATTTAAAGATAAACTCTGTGAATCATTTAATTCTGCAATTCGTAATAAATCTAAAACTTACAAAGATTATATAGACAATTACATAATTGAAATTTATACACCTCAAGAACTTATAGAAAAAAGTAGAGTTAAGCTTCCAGGATATTATGTTCCAACTGAAACTGATTATTTTTTCTTTGGCAATAAACTAAAAGATGAAAATAATGAGAATTTCATTTGGGATGACATGTTTATTTTTATGGTTAGAAAAGAAAATAACACTTGGTTTTTTAAAGGGGCAAGTGGATAAATTTAATCTTAATTTATTTTTATAAAAATAAAACCTCAGAAATACTGAGGTTTTTGCATTATATAAATATTATCTTAAATCCTATCCTCCTCAAGCAATTCTCTCGCCTGATATTCCTGAACAAGTTCAATAGCATTAGAAATCACATCACTTAAAGCGGTGATAAAAGTTCCTTCTTCTGCCATTCCCATTGCGTGTTTTAAAGCATCAATTTCTTTAGGAATAGTCTCATAACTTACATCTTTTCCTGAAGCCTGCATTCCATCGATAATCAATCCATTGATTTCTTCTTCTGTTCTTCCGCGAAGATGTTTTTCATTTCTGATGATGATATGGTCAAACATTCTTCCTGCAATTTTTCCGCACAGTCTGATATCTTCATCACGACGGTCTCCAACACCAGAAATAATCCCGATTTTTTTGGTAGATTCTACATTTTTAAGATAATCTTCAATCGCTTCATAACCTGCCGGATTGTGAGCAAAATCAATTAAAACTTTAAAATTTTTAAATTTAAAAACATTCAGTCTTCCCGGAGTTAATTGCGCACTTGGAATAAATGTACGAAGTGAATTTGAAATATCTTCAATCCCGAAACCATAAAGATAACACGCTAAACTTGCAGCCAGAACGTTATCAATCATAAATCTCGCTTTTCCTTCCATTGTAATAGGAAAGTCTTTTACTTTTCCGATTCTGATTTTCCAGTCGCCTTTTTTAATCGTAACGTAACCTTCTTCATAAACGCAGGTTGTACGACCTTCTTTAGCGAATTTCTTGATGTATTCATTATTTTCATCCAAACTGAAAATCGCAACATTACTCGGTAAATCGTTGATAACTCTCATTGAATATTCGTCTTCAGCATTCAGAACGCTCCATCCGTTTTTCTTTACGCTGTCGAGTACTACTCTTTTTACTTTGGTTAAATCTTTCAGATTGTGAATATCATTTAAGCCTAAATGATCTTCTTTAATATTGGTTAAAACTCCAATATCACACTGTCCGAAACCTAAACCTGAACGAAGAATTCCGCCTCTTGCTGTTTCCAGAACAGCAAACTCTACAGTTGGATCTTTCAGAATAAATTCAGCCGAAATTGGACCAGTTGTATCACCTTTCGTCAACATCGTATTCTGAATATAAATTCCATCTGAAGTAGTAAATCCTACTCTATAGCCATTACTTTTTACGATATGTGAAATTAATCTTGTCGTTGTCGTTTTTCCGTTGGTACCTGTAACTGCAATAATTGGAATTGTAAACGGTTTTCCTTGTGGATATAACATATCAACAACCGGAGCTGCAACGTTTCTCGGAAGACCTTCACTTGGAGCCAAATGCATTCTAAAACCAGGCGCTGCATTTACTTCAATAATCGCTCCTCCGCTTTCTTTTAATGGCTGAGTAAGATTTTCCGCCATAATATCAATTCCGCAAACATCCAATCCGATGATTTTTGAAATTCTTTCTGCCATTGTGATATTTTCAGGATGCACCATGTCGGTAACATCAATAGAAGTTCCACCTGTAGAAAGATTTGCAGTAGATTTTAGATAAACAACTTCTCCTTTTTGAGGAACAGTTTCTAAAGTATATTGAAGTTTTTCAAGCAACTCTGTTGTATCTTTATCAATAGCAATTTCAGTTAAAACATTTTCGTGACCGTAACCTCTTCTTGGATCTTTATTTTCTTTTTCAATCAGTTTCTCAAGATTAGATTCTCCATCACCCACAACATGAGCAGGAACTCTTCTCGCCGCAGCAACCATTTTATTATTGATTACCAAAACTCTGAAATCGTAACCTGTAATGTATTTTTCAACAATTACTTTTTTAGAATATTTTTGAGCGTGTTCTAAACCCGTCACTGAAGAAACCCAATCGTTAACGTTGATTGAAGAACCCTTACCGTGATTTCCATCTAAAGGTTTGATGACAATTGGATAACCAATTTTTTTGATAACTCTTTGCAGATCTTCTTCATCTACAATCAAATCTCCCATCGGAACAGGGATTGCAGCATCATGAAGCATTCTTTTCGTTAATTCTTTATTACAAGCAATATCAACAGCAATTGAACTTGTATTTCCAGTAATTGTGGCCTGAAATCTCTGTTGATTCACTCCGTAACCTAGCTGTACCAAAGAATTAGTACCCAATCTAATCCAAGGAATTTTTCTTGAAACTGCTTCTTCAACGATGCTTCCTGTAGAAGGTCCTAATCTTACACGCTCTCTGATTTCTTTTAATTTCTGAATACAAGCATTAATGTCGTATTCTTTATTTTCAATTAAAGCTAAAGCAATTTCAACCGCCTGTTCAGCTGCATAAATCCCTGCATTTTCTTCAATATAATCAAATACTACATTGTAAACTCCTGGAGATTTTGTTTCACGAGTTCTTCCGAAACCAGTTTCCATTCCTGCTAAAGTCTGGATTTCTAAGGCAATGTGTTCAATTACATGTCCCATCCAGGTTCCCGTTTCTATTCTATGAAAAAAACCGCCTCTCGTTCCTTCAGAACAACGGTGCGAGATCAATGAAGGAATAAGAAGCTCTATTCGTTCTCGAAAGCCTTCAATTTTATTGGTAGGAAAATTCTCTAATTCTTCGAGATCCAAACGCATTTGTATCAACTTCTTTCTTCTTATACTCCAAATATTAGGACCACGTAAAGCCTGTATCTTCTCAATTTTCATATGCAGCTACTTATTTTTTTTCATTTTGTTGAGTGAAATCATAAATTTTAACAACTATTATTTAATTATTAAAAAATCTAAGAATCACAGTTTAGTTATACCTTGTTATAATTAATAAAAACATCTTTCTAAATCAAAGATAATGTAAAACCTTAAAAAAAACCATAGGGTTATTAAAGATTTATTAAAAAAAAGCAATTTTCGTAAACAATTATAAATCAAACTAAATACGTTAAAACTGAGTTTAAATTTCCTTAACAATTTATTATTTTTTAAATTTGCAGGCTATGAAACCTGTTGGAAAATTAATTATTATCGGTGGAGCTGTGAATAAAGGCAGCTTTTCTGAGACCGATTACGATCAGAATGTTGAAAAAAATCTTAACTTTTTTGAGAGAGGAATCTTAAGGAAAATCATTACTGAATCTAAAAACAAAGAAAACTCGATAATCGAAGTCATCACTACGGCTTCGCAAATCCCCCAAATTGTGGGTGCTGAATATAAAAAAGCTTTTGAATTTTTAGGAGCTAAAAACGTCAATATATTAGACATTCACAATCGTGAAGAAGCTAATTCTGATGCTATTGTTGCCAGAGCAAACGCTGCGGATGTTGTGATGTTTACGGGTGGAGATCAATTGAGATTGACTTCTATTCTTGGAGGAACAAGATTTCACGACGCTATTTTGCTGAAATATCAGGAGCAGGATTTTATCTATTCCGGAACTTCTGCAGGAGCAGCTGCTGCCTCTGAAAATATGATTTATCAGGGAAGCAGTTCTGAAGCTTTGCTAAAAGGCGAAATTAAAACTACACAAGGTTTAGGTTTAATCGATAATGTAATTGTAGATACCCATTTTGTACAAAGAGGAAGAATCGGAAGACTTTTTCAGGCTGTCGTAAACAATCCCAGAACTTTGGGAATTGGTTTGGGTGAAGATACCGGACTTTTCATTCATAATGATACAATGACAGCAGTTGGATCAGGATTGGTGATTATTGTTGACGGAAGATTCATTAAAGACACTAATCTTACGAATATCAATTTAGGCGAACCAATTTCTATTGATAATCTTACTGTTCACGTCATGTCTATGAATGATCATTATGACTTAACGACAAGAAAACTGACGATAGAAAATTCACAGTTTAATCCGATACCTCAAACATAAAAATAAATTAAAGTGAAGAATTTCTTCACTTTTTTTATATATTTAAAAATCAAATAATCAACATGAAAATTATAATCCACGGTGGTTTTTTCTCTGAAAGTGACCAAAGTCACGAAGTAAAAATTGCCAAGCAAAATTCTTTAAAAACGATTGCTGAAAAAGCTTATCAATATTTAGAAACAAATTCGGCAGTTGATACTGTTGCTTATGCCGTTTCGCTTTTGGAAGATGATGAATTATTTAATGCAGGAATCGGTTCACAAATTCAAAGTGATGGAATTATAAGAATGAGCGCAGCTTTGATGGATGGTGAAACTCAGAAAATGAGTGGTGTAATCAATATTCAGGATGTAAAAAACCCGATTTTTGTTGCTAAAGAATTGATGAAAGAAGATGACCGTGTTTTAGGCGGAAACGGAGCTAAAAATTATGCTACTGAACATGGTTTTGAGAATTTCTCAACTGAAATTCCTCAAAGAAGAAAAGAATACAAAGCTAAGCTTGAAAACGGCGGAAAAGGAACTGTTGGTTGCGTTGCTTTAGATAAAAATGGAAAGTTAGCCGTTGCAACTTCTACCGGAGGAAAAGGTTTTGAAATTCCGGGAAGAATTTCTGATTCTGCTACAGTTGCAGGAAATTATTCCAATGAATTTTGTGCAGTTAGCTGTACCGGAGTAGGCGAAGACATTGTAAGTAATGCCACTTCTGCGAAAATTGTTACCAGAGTAACTGATGGAATGACTTTAAAAGAAGCTTTTGACAAAACTTTTGCAGAATTAAAAGAAATAGATGGTTTTGCAGGTGCAATTGCCATTGATAAAAATGCAAATATTTATCATCAAGATTCTTATCCAACGATGGTTTTTGCGAGTTTTGACGGAAATGATTTTGAAATCTTTAATTAATTTTAACAAATATTTATTATTCCGAAATATTTTTTGGCATAGATTTTACATCATTGTTTATAACAAATTTAATATTATAAACATTTAAAATCAGAAATCATGGGAAATAAGACAAACGGAATTTTAGCTTTATTAGGAATTGGTGCTTTAGCATATTGGAAGTACAAAAAATCTACTCCAGAACAGCAACAAGCGGTAAAAGATAAAATCAATTCTGCAAAAGATAATTTGAACAAATGGGGAAATGATTTGAAAGATAAAGCAAATGATGTTGCTTCGCAAGCTCAAAGTAAATTCGATGAAGCTAAAGCTAAAGTTGAAGATACGGCTTCAAATATTTAAAAATTCATTCAACATTCATATACAGAAAAGTCATCATTACGATGACTTTTTTTGTGCAGAAATGGCATAAACCATTGGTATTTTGTTTCCGAATTTTTCAGTCCTCCATTTTCCTTTTTCGAATTCTTCGATGTGTTTAAAACACGGATAAGGTGACCAATCAAACTCTTGAAATTGTTCAATAACCAAGTTTTTACTGATAAGATTTTGCATGACTTCAGACAAAGAATGATTCCACATTACATATTCCTGAACAATTTCCGCTGAAAAATCAGCGTAAGTTCCTTCATACGTTTCCGCAATTGGTTTTTCGTTAAAATAATTGTAAGAAATATCTTTAAAATCATCATCAAACATCCAAACTACAGGATGAAATTCTGCCATAATAAATTTACCGCCCGGTTTTAAAAAACGATCAATCACTCCTGCCCATTTTTCAAGATCAGGAAGCCAACCAACTGTTCCATAACTCGTAAAAACGATGTCAAATTTTTGGTCTAAATTATTTGGCAGATCATAAACATCAGAACAGACAAATTCTGTATCAATATTACATTTTACAGCTAAACTTCTTGCTTCTTCAATCGCTTTATCCGATAAATCAATTCCGGTAACTTTCGCTCCCATTCTAGAAAGCGAGATAGAATCCTGACCAAAATGACACTGCAAATGCAAAATTGTTTTGTCTTTCACATCTCCTAAAAGTTCAAGCTCTATTGAATTTAATGAGGTTCTGCCTTTCAAAAATTCATCAACAAAATAAAAATTTGACTTCAAATGCGGTTCTACTTTGGCATTCCAGGATTTTTTGTTGATTTCTAAATAGTTTTCCATTGAGTTTTTGTTTGATGTAAATATAATTTTTTTTGAAAATATAAATTGGTTTACGGGAAACCGTAATGAAAAAATGTTTTAGCAATGTAGGTTTGCAATAGAAAAAACAATGCTTTTGTTGTACTAAAGTTTTGTTTTACAGGAAAATTAATAACATTTAAATATCAAACATGAGTAAAAATTCTTCTTTAGGAGCATCTGACCTTTTTTTGGGTGTGCTCGCTATTTTATTAATCAGCGTAAGTTTTTACCAGACTTGGCTTGGTCTCGAACAGATTTTTGGTAATGCATCTTTTGTGATCGCATTGGTTCTTTCACTTCTTCTGCTTTTCCTTTGCTGGATGTTGCGTGCTGCAAAGTTGGAAGGTAAATCAACGGGAAGTTTAGTCGGTATTTACATTTTTATTGCGTCATTTTGTTTCATCGCCAACTTTAATGCTTTGTACACACGGTTTATGCGAACAGACATTTACAGCAATGAATTGAGAACTTTAAATGAAGATTTTAATAATTTGGAAACCAGCATAGAATCAAAATTAAGTTATAAATATCCAAAAGAAACTGCCAGAAATATAGAAATAAAGAAAAAGCAGTTGATGGCTCAAATTATTGATCCTGCAAACCAGGGAATTGGTTCGAGAGCTCAATCTTTAATCAGAGATATTGAAAAAATGACAGGTCAAAAAGTTGATTTACTGACACCTGTAGGTAATGATTACGATGATTTGGCACAAAGAATGGGAAATCAAATCGATAATATGGTGATGGATTTATCTCCGGATGAAAGAAATCTAAAATCTGACATCAATAGTTCTGTTTTGAAATGGAACAAAAGAACGCAGGAATTTCTGGCTTTAAGTAAAAAAGACAAAGATGATTTAGCACAAACCCTTATTGACAATGCTTTAACCGATTATAATAAAATTGGAAGCAGGGCAACAAATGTTTTGGGCGAAGATAAATTCAAATTTGAAATTCTTACTTCTAAAACTCAGGATGTAGGAAAAATCGGTTACGCTTTCGAGCATGCTATAAAAAACTTCGGAATGTATCAATTTGTAGTTTTGGCAGGTTGTATTCTATTGGATTTTGTGATTGTGATTATCATTTTACTGGTGACAAATCCTGATAATAATAGTAACAGAAGTGTATTAGGCGGTTCCAGAAAAAAAGGCTCAACATTAATTCCAAATAAATAGAAAATGATAAATAAAGATAAACCGTTCTCATTTGACGATTACGATAATGAGAATATTTTTCAGAAGCAAGATAATTTTCAAGATTTAAATCATCAGCCTGAAGAAAACCCTTCGATTTACTCTACTCTTGAAATGGATGATGACGACGGTTTTGTTCCTACCTCCAACGGAAGTACAACTACGGTACAAAATAAAGACAGCAATTTTGTATTCTTTTATGGAACTTCCGCATCAGGAAAATCTGTAATTCTGTCTGCAATTTTATATTATCTAAATTCTTTTGCAGGCGTTTTACGTCCTAAATTAGGAAGCCCAAATTCTCGTGAAGCTCACGTTTTACTTGCCGATTTTTTTGAAAATATTAAAAAAGGAATTCTTCCCAACAGAACAACGAGAGATCAAGTGACACGATTAGATTTTGTATTTGATCCTAATAATAAATCTAAAAAAGTTCCGCCGATAAGTTTATCATTTTTAGAAACTGCAGGTGAAAACCACAACGAAATTTCGCGTGGAGGAAAATATGTAGATGGAATTGAAGCCTATCTTAACTCTGATATTCCGTTAAATTTTATCATTGTGACAAGCTACGACAGAGCGCATCATGAAGATTCAAAAATTGTTGAATTTTTAGATTATCTCGAAAGAAAAGGTAAGAATCTGAAAAACGTAAATGTACTTTTAGTGATTTCAAAATGGGATAAATCTGGGAATTTAGGTGTTGATAATGAGCAGCATTTAGAAAATTTCATTAGTGAAAGATTGAGTATGACCAACAACAGAATTGATACTTATAATCTAAGCAAAACGTATTTCACGATAGGAAATGTACAAAATCAAGCAGGAATGGAAAAAATCACATTGCTCAATCTTGATTCAGCTGAAGTTATTTCCAAATGGCTCTATCATAATATTGTAGGCTATAATTTGGATTACGAAGGAACTTTTTGGGAAAAAATAAAATTTAGCTTTTCTAAATAATGAAGAATATCAATGTATTCGGATATGCAACCTTTGGTACGCCAAATGGCTTTACACAATCCTGTATCCACGGAAATCAAAGTTTAGAAAAAGTTCTTAAAAAATTTGATTTAAAATCGGATGCCATTCAGCTGCTCTCGCCAAATGACCGTATTTACTCGATCAGAAAAGAATCTGTACAAAACAATGCCGTTGTCTCTTACTCTGTTTACACGTTTGCAAAAGAGAAAAACTCAAATAGAAGCGGAACATTTATAGGAACAAGTTTGGTTTTTACGAACGAAATTCTTCCTGAAAATTTAATTTTAAGTTCTCTTCACGAAATTCATATCAATCTTAAAAACAATAATGTTAGCGGAGATAATTTTGTTTTGAATATCAGTCACTCGAAAGATTTTAACCTTCAAAATATCTTTTCGAAAGATTTTGAAAAATTAGAACATCAAACCAATAAAGTTAGTTTTTTAGATTGGGATAATTCCGGATATAGTCTGGTTATCAAAACGGATAAATTAGACGTCAATTCTATCCAAAATTTATTCAAAAAATCTATACAAATACTTCCTAAATATGAGACGATTTATTTTATTGACAGTAAAGAAATAGCTGAATTTGTTTCTCAAAAAAAATTATTCAGATTAATCGACAATAACGGATTAGACAGAGAAATTGAGAAATTACAGGAAGAAAGAGTACAGAAAACGGCAGATGCAATTTTAAGTTTCAAAAACAAAAGGCAAAAGCACGAAGAAGAGGGAAGAAAAGAATTTGACAGTTTAAAAAAGAAAATCGAGCAAAACGAGCAAAAGCATTCTGAAAACAGCAAAACAATTGAGGAAGCAGATCGTAATCTTAAAGCTTTAAACAATCTTTATCAAGTTTTTTTAAGAAAATCAGACGAATTAATTACAAAATTAAGCTCTGAAAAGGAATTGGGTGACATCAATTATTCTTTTAATCAATTGGAAAGAGAATTTATCAAAGAAAAAAATAAATTAAATTCTACAAATGAAATTTCTTCTTTTTCTAATAACAGAACAGTTCCATCAAGACCGACAAGTCGATTTATTCATGAAGACGAAGAAGAGCCAAAAGAAAGAAAATTGGATGTTTTCAAAATTATTTCGGTAGTTTTAAATGTACTTTTAATTGGCGGGGCAATTGTATTTTACACTATGTTTTATGAAAAACCACAGGAACAAATTCCGATTAACATACCAGAAAATAAAGAAGACATAACTCTTGAAACCACCATTTTAGATTCGGTATCAGATAAATTGAATCCTATGCCGAATGCTATTGCAGAAAATCAAGAAAACATCGCAGAAATGCTAAAAAAATTCGATAGTACATCTAAAATAAACTATGTTGTTGAAGTTATTTTCGAAAAAAATAAAAGTATTAAAGATATTTATCAAAATCAAAAAGGTAATTACACAAAAGCACTTTTTGAAAAAAACACCAATGCTTTTAAAATAAATAATTCTGATACTATTTTAATGAATAAAAATTTACTGTTGCAAATTCCAACTTATAAAAACTGAAATTTTCAATATCCTTAATATCTTACTCTTAGGTTATAAATTTCCTAAGAGTATTTTTCATAGTGATAAAAGTTCTATGAAAGTAAACTCAGAATCCTTTGATAACAGCAATAAAATACTTATCTTGAAATAATGTACAAAACTTTAATTCTTCTACTTTTCCCACTCCTACTCTTTTCTCAAACCAAAACCTACAAAGTAATTGGTGTAAAAGACGGAGATACTGTTGAACTTTTAATGGATGGGAAACCGCAAGTTGTAAGATTATCAAATATCGATTGCCCTGAAAAAAAGCAACCTTTTGGAAATAATGCAAAACAGTTTGTTTCTGATTTATGCTTTGGAAAAATGGTGGAAGTTTCAGGTAATGGTAAAAAAGACAGAAACAAAAGGTTGATTGCAGAAATCATTTTATCTGATGGAAAAAACATTAATAAAGAATTGGTAAAAAATGGTTTAGCTTGGCATTTTAAGAAATATTCTAAGGATAATAGTTATGATATTTTGGAAAAACAAGCCAGAAAATTAAAGCTCGGTTTATGGAAAGACACAAATCCAATAGCGCCTTGGGATTGGAGAAAATCACGAAAATCATCTTCACCTAAATCTACTAATATGGTATTTTCCAAAAATTCTTCAACAAAATAAAGAGGATTTCAAATCATGATTTCTTTTAGTATTCCCAGATTTTTATCAGTATCTAAATTTTCTCTGATTTGATATGACTTAATTTAAACGATAGTTAAAAAAAATCCACATTTTAATATTAAATATTGCTTAAATTAGTATAAAATATATTGGGTTTTCCAAAAACTATGTTAAATTTGCCTCAAACTAAGAGCTAAAACCTAAATTAACAACTGTATTTCAAATTATTATATCAAATAATAATTCCACACCTTATCATTTTTAATATTTTTATGAGTTTTGATTAATGCTATCAAAGCAATAATTATATTTATTTTATTCATCGTTAAAAAATACTTTTGTTAAAAAAATAAGAGCAGCTTGAGATTAGTTTTTTTAGTAGAAATTTATTATTAAAAATTATGACAGCAATTTTAGAAAAAAGTCAGATAATCAATATGTTTGAAGATTCTAAAAGTAACAATGCAAGTTATTCTTTTGGAATTAATTGGGGGAAAGTAGAAATGCAGAAGCGTAACTTTTTAGGTATTAAAACTAAAAAAGTGGCCAGTGACATAGACCTTGATTTTACCTGTGTTATGTTTGATTCGCAAAAAAAAGCAATTGACTGGATTTATTCTCCGAAATATAACAGCTGGCTTATTCAAAATAATTTCCCATTGGGGAAATTCCAATCTAAAGACGGAGCTTTTAAACATCATGATGATACTTCAAATGAAGATTCTGAACACAAAAAAGTGATCAATGTAAATCCTGAGAAAATAAGTGAGGAGGTTTATACGGTTTTCTTTTATCTGAATATTGATGTGAAGAAAACTAAGCAAACTGATTTTTCTTTGGTTGATTCTATAGAACTTAAAATTAATCATCCGGAAATTGATAAAACGCTTTCTGAATTTAAAATTCAGCCCAATTCTAATAAAAAAAATAAAGGAACTTTAGTTTTAGGTAAGCTTTATCGAGAGAACGGAACCTGGAAATTCATGGCGATGGATAAAGCAATTGATGAAAAAAGATTCATCCGCTTTACACGGGGATTTTAATTGTTTGTTTAAATATTATAGAATATTTCTACTTAAAATAATGATAAAAAATTCCGGCTGTAAAACAGCCGGAATTTTAATTTATACTTATCCGAAAAAATCTAATTTAGATTAATTTGTCATATTAATTCTTACATTCGGCAACAGAGTTTGTACTTTATCAATCTCAGAATTCGGAATACTATTTCCTTTTAAATAAATAGTTTTCAGTTTTTTCATCTTTTCAATTCCGGCAGGAAATGCAGTGATTTTATTGTTTCTGATATCTAAAACCTCAAGATTTTCAAGGTTATAGATTTCTGCCAAGTCTTCATTAGAAATATTGTTGTCGTTGATGAATAATCCTGTTAAGATTTTCATTTTAGACATTCCTGAAGGAAAAGATTCAATCTTGTTTTTGTAAATATCAAGTCTTTTTAAGTTCTCAAGTCCATACATGGGAGCAGGAAAAACTTTGAAAAAGTTATCATGTAAATTCAAAGTTTTAAGCTTGCTTAGTTTTGAAAAACTGTTGGGTAATTTTTCAAGACTGTTATTTGAAAGTGATAAATCCTGAAGATTACTTAAACTTCCTATTTCTTCTGGAAGAACGGTCATTAAATTGGCTGAACAAGAAAGTGATTCAAGATTAACCAAATTTTTAATTGTTGAAGGCAGATTAAGTTCCTTCGATTTTACATTTTCTCTGCTTCTTTGGTCTAATCCTCGAGTAAGCATTAATTTTTTCAGCGTCTTTAATTTCCCTATTTCTTTCGGAAAAGAGAAGTAGCTGTATTTTATAAACTCAAGTTCCTCAAGTCCTTTAAGATTAAAAATCTGTAAAGGCATTGTTTCGCTTCGCATATTATGAATATTCAACACCTTAAGATGATCTAAGGAAGAAAATTCTTTTGGAAAATCTGTAATACCGTGACCTCCAGTTATCACAAATTTTTCAAGATTTTTAAAATTTAATATTTTCGGAGGAATAGATTTTAAATTATCAGACTCACTGATAATTAAAGTTTTCACATTCCATGAAAAAATATGATCAGGAATCTTATCAATTTCTCTTAGCACAACACGGTCGCTCTCTTTTGACAAATCAATTTTTTCTGGAGGAGGCATCTTTGGAGATTCATGATATTGCGCTGAACTCAAGTTAAACAAGAAATAAAGCGGTAAAAAGGCAATTTTCTTCATCATTTAGTTCGTTAAAAATTCCTCTAAAGAAACCGTTTTCTGTTCTCCTGCTTCAAGATTTTTAAAGGTTACAGTTTCGTTTTTAAGTTCTTCTTCACCTAAAAAAACAAGGTTTTTAATTCCTTTCTTTTCGGCGTATGTAAATTGCTTTCCAATTTTAGCATTTTCGGGATACAATTCTGCAGAAATTCCTTTTTCTCTTAATTGAATGATTAATTTTAAAGCTTCTAAAGTTTCTTCGCCTCCAAAATTGGCAAACAGATATTCTACGTTTGAAGTGGCGTCTTCAGGAAAAAGATTCAACTCTTCCATTACAAGATAAATTCTGTCAAGACCGAAAGAAATCCCAATTCCCGGAACATTTTTTACTCCAAAAACTTCAGTAAGATTATCATATCTTCCACCGCCACCGATAGAACCCATTTGCGCTTCGTCTGCTTTTACTTCGAAAATTGCTCCGGTATAATAATCTAAACCACGAGCTAAAGTAATATCAAAAACAAGGTTCTGAATATCAACACCCAAATTTAAAGATTGAGTGATGACATATTCCAGTTCTTCAACTCCTTTTAATCCGATTTCGTTTCCTGCAAATTTTTCTTTTAATTGAAGAAGATTTTCCAAAGCATCATCAGATTGATTAAACAGGAAATCTAATTTATCAATAGAATCCTGAGAAATTTCTCTTTCCAGAAGTTCTTTCACGACTCCATCTTTCCCAATTTTATCTAATTTGTCTAAAGCAACCGTGAAATCAATTAATTTATCTGTAATTCCTGCATATTCAGCTAAACCTGAGAGTATTTTTCTGTTGTTAATATGAATCGTCACTGAAACTTTTAGTTCAGCAAAAGATTTTAGATATAATTGCACTAAATCAACTTCCTGCAAAAGGCTTTCGCTTCCTACAACATCGGCATCACACTGGTAAAACTCTCTGAATCTACCTTTTTGCGGACGATCAGCTCTCCAAACCGGCTGAATCTGGTAACGTTTATAAGGAAAAGTAAGTTTCCCATGATTCATAGCTACAAATCTTGCAAAAGGTACAGTTAAATCATAACGAAGAGCTTTATCTGTAAGATTTTCTGAACTAAAAGGTTTATCTAAAGCTTTCTGAAAATCATTCTGCATTTGAGTTTTTTTGTCATCTTTAGCTTCATTAATGCTTGAATTTAAAATCTTAAAAATCAAGCGATCCCCTTCTTCTCCATATTTCCCTGTTAATGTTGAAAGATTTTCAAAACTTGGGGTTTCCAAAGGCTGGAAACCAAAAAGTTCAAAATTCTTCTGTAATATATTGATGATGTATTTTCTTCTTGAAACTTCCAACGATGTAAAATCTCTCGTCCCTTTTGCTAAGCTTGGCTTCATTTTTATAAATGATAATTGATTGTTGATAAATGATATTGATTGCAAAAATAAGCAATTGAAAGGACTTTTAAACCAATAAAAAAGCCGGAGGTTTTATTCTCCAGCTTTCAGTTTATCATTTGTGTTTTAATCTGTAAATACTTTTTTACACGCTTTCTAAAATTTCAAGAATTTCTTCACCATAATTTTCAATTTTATGCTTTCCAAAACCTTTAATATCTAAAAGCTCTTCTTTCTTTGCCGGTTTATATTTAGCTACAGAGATCAATTCTTTATTAGTAGCAATAAAATAGGACGGAAGATTTTGTTCTTTGGCTTTTTCGGACCGCCAAAGTTTCAGGGCTTCTAAAATTTCAATTTCATCACTGTTCAGCGTTTCATCATCAGCAGAATATTTCACAGCTTTAGAATCTTTCACCGTGTTTTTATTGATCTCTGTTTTATATTCATTGAAATACAAAACCACAGACCAGAAGTTCTCCTCATGCACAAAAGCGGTCTCCACTTTTATGATTTCGTGATTGTTCAGAAAATCATCAATCATTTTCTGATCCTGCAAGAGAAATTCATCTGCAATTCTCACTTTTAAAACTTTTATATTCATCTTTAGTGATTTTAAAGCTTATTTCAATTATTTACCACCTAAAAGCAGAAGTTCATCTACTCTTATTTCCGTAATATATCTTTTCACACCATCTTTATCGTCATACGATCTGTACGTAAGTTTCCCTTCAATAGCAATCTCTTTTCCTTTTGGAACATACTTTTGAAAAATTTCTGCTGTTTTTCCGAAAGCAACCAAACTGTGCCATTGTGTTTCTTCTACTTTTTCACCTTTTGAATTGGTGTAATGATCATTTGTAGCCAACGATACGGAAACTTTCATTCCGCCATTTTCGAAGTTTACTGTTTCAACTTCTTTTCCTGTAAAACCTATTAAGGTTACTTTGTTTCTCAGTGACATAACTTTGTATTTTTAAAATTAATATTCAGATAAGAGACGTTCACTTGTTTTCTCAAATCTCTGTTGCAAAGATTCGACAGATTGGAAAATTTAGTCGGTGATAAACTATTTAAATTCGTTTGTAGTCGTTTGAAAACGGATTAACAATTAAAGATCAATTGATTATCATTTTCAAGAATTTTCTTCAATTATTTATATATTGTTTTATATTTAAACTTTATCAGAAATAATAAAGTGAATACTTCGGAGACAATTCTACTAGAGACTCACTTAATAACGACGATTTCTACAATTTAAATGAAGATTTGATTATACTAAATTCACAATGGTTGAGAAATCACCCGGATTTATTAGTTTTAAGTATTAGTGATATGTTCACCGAGTTAGAAAAATTTATTGGAAGAAAAATAAATCACTAAACAGAAATCAGCATTTCCACCAACAAAGTTTTTCAAAATTCAGAATTACAATGTTATTGTATTTTGTCCATTTTTTTCCTCATATAAGAACAATTTCTTTCTTTTTATTATATTAAAATTAAACCATACATGTTGACTTAACTTCAAAAATTTAAAGAAACCCATGTAATAAAATATCACACATGATTGTTTTAAACTAAAAGACAAGAATGAAATATATACTTTTCCAGATTTTACTTTTTACATCCATATTTACTTTTGCACAAAACGAATTAAAAATTACAGGCACAATTTTTAGCCAAAAAGATTCAAAAATCAGTCAGGCAATTGATGTTTATTTATTTGACCGCGAAAATCATTTAATAAAATCGACCATTACTCAGGATGCAAAATTTGAATTTAATCATTTAAAATCGGGAACTTATCATATTCAAATATCTTCTGACGAAACCATTCAAAATGAAAAACCATTTCTTTTGGAAAAAGATGCAGAATTGAATATTCTTTACAATCTAAAAACTCAAGAAATTCAAGAAGTTACCATTGCAGGAAAAAGAAAAAGTTTCACCGTCGAAAATGGAAATATTACTTTAGAAATTGCCAATTCACCATTAAATAAATTGCCGACATCTGTTGATCTACTTTCAAAACTGCCATTTATAAGGGTTGATGCGAATGGTGAAGGTTTAAATTTCGTTGGAAAAGGCGTTCCATTGCTTTATATCGATAATCAAAGAGTTGATTTTGCCACTTTATCGGGGATTTCTGTAGAAGATATAAAATCGGTTGAAATTATTAGAAATCCATCTGTGAAATACGAATCTGAAGGAAAAGCAGTTATTAAAATCAATTTAAAAAAAAGCAGAAAAGACGGATCTCAACTCAGTATTTCAGAAACTGCGATGTTTCAGAAAAAATTCAGTAATTATCTGAATGTCAATTTTCAGCATAAAAAAAATAAAACGGAATGGAAACTCAATGCAGCCTACAATCAGATCAATCATTGGGAAAGCAATGGTTTTGATTATCAAGTTCCTTCCGAAAATATAAAATCAGATTACATTATAAAATCGATTACAAAAAGACCACAAACGATTTTCGGAGCAAGTATTTATCAGGAAATTAACGAAAACGATTATGTGACGCTATCAGTAAATGCGAACTTCAGACCGGATATAGGAGATAATAATACGGTGACGAATTATTCTGAAAACGGTAATTTTAATCATATTAAAACATTAAATCATCAAAACAGTAACCGAGCCACCATCAATTCGATTTTTAATTACAATAAAAAACTGACAGAAATTGACGCCAATATTTTCACAGGCTTACAGTACAAGAGAGAAAGCAAAAATGTAGATTACGATTTTTATAATGATACCAACAATTCGGGCTATTTATTTAATCAGTTTCGAAATCAGCACTATTCGGGAAATGTTTATTCAGGAAGAATTGATGCCGAGAAAAAATTTGGAGAAAAATATCTTTTGGAATTGGGTGGAAGTTTTACAACAGCAGAAACCAAAACCGACAATAAAACTAATTATGCAGAGATTTTACCCATCGAATATTTCAAATATAATTTCAAGGAAAGCAATATTGCATCTTATTTAAATCTGGGAGCTACACTAAAAAAATGGCAATTGAAAGGTGGTTTAAGAATGGAAACCACCCGTGCAAAAGGATTTGATATTGTAGAAAATGCAGCCAATATTGAAAGAAATTATATCGATTGGTTTCCTAATGCAGAAATTACTTTTGAGCAAGATGACAAAAAGACATTTAGCTTAAATTATCGCAAAAGTATTTCCCGTCCCAATTACAGCAATCTGGCTTCTGGTGGTTTATATGGAAGTCCGTATGTGGAATATGTAGGAAATCCAGAGCTTATTCCAACATACTCAAATACAGTATCTTTTGCTATGAATATTAATAAATGGTCTTTGAACGCTTCTGTTTATTCTTCAAAAAATCCGATGGGCTACACTTTGGTTTATAACGAAAACAGCCATATTTCAAAGTTCACGATGGTGAATTTCGAGAAAGAACTTGGTGCAAACGTCGGTTTAGATTATCCATTTAATTGGAAAAAATGGAGTTCGCAAAACAGTCTTACATTAAACTATGACAAAACAGAAGATTCTTTGGCAATCTTAAAAAAGTCTACACCTTATCTCTATTTTTCAACTAATAATACTGTTGTTTTGTGGAAATATTTAAGCTTTTTAATGGATGGCTCTTACATTACAAAACGTGTAGAAGGTTTATATGAAGGCAATGCAATGTGTCTTGTCAATCTTGGCTTCACCTCTTCGGTTTCTGATTTTGATTTTACTTTTCGATACAATGATGTCTTCAGACAGATGGATTATGTGCAACAAATGACATATCAAAAAATAACGTCAAAAGGAACTTTTTTCGGTAATACTCCTACTCTTTCAATCGCCGTAAAATATAATTTCGGTAAACTGAGAAAATCGAATTATAAAGAGAATGCTGTAAACGAAAATTCGAATAGATTGTAAAGTTAAACTTTAGGTTGTTGTACGATTTTAATCTGTCTAAAATAGTCGTTTTATTTTTTGTCATTCTGAATGGAATTTTGCGAAGCTTTATGAAATGAAGAATCTTGAAATTCAGGTTTTAGAGATTTTTCGATTTCACTTCAGAACTACGTTCGTTGACTTTCAGTCAACACTCAAAATGACAAGCTTATTATTAAAACTCTCTCCTAAAATTAGAATGTTGTGTTGCCGTAAAATAATCACAAAAAACCTGATAAACTGCAGAATCGGTATGGCTTGCTTTAATTCCTAACTGAAAATAAATATCAAGAATTTGGTGCGACAAATCTTCAACCAAATCTGATGAATAATCATGAATTTCGGACTGTTTTTCAGAAATAATTAATTTGAAATCATGTAATAAAGATTCAATTTCATCAGCAAATTCAATTACCTTTTCCATTGCATCTTCTATTCTTTTATTGAAAAAATCCAAGTTAAGATGAGGTCGAATTTGAAGTGCTTCTTCTGCAAAATGAGAAGCCATCCCTAGATAATTTACCAACAAAGTTAAATCCACAAAAATCCTGAAAGGAATTTTATCTAAAACATCATCCGTAAAAAATTCATCATAAATAAAACTGTAATCTTCCGAAACTTTTACGTTATCCACTTTAAAAGAATACGTTCCGGTTGCTTTCATTCCCATCGATTTCCAATTGGGAATAATTTCAGCCTGATCTTTAGAAACAACAAATGATCTGATGATTTCAGAACCAGATTCATCAAGTAAAGGATTTCCGTTTTCAGTTAATTTAGCATTTAAAGTAAAGTGACTTAAATGTGGTGCTCCCGTTGCAAAGTGCCAAAGTCCGTTAATCAGAAAAGTTCCGTCGGCTTTTTTTTCTGCAGTTCCTCCAATCATTCCGCTTCCTCCGAAACAGGTTTTAGCATCAGCAAAAAATTCTTCTGCTATTTGAGGTTTTAAATTTCTTGAGAAAAAGTTGGCTCCAGAACATAAAGTCAACATCCAGCCTAAACTTCCATCGATTTTTGACCAATCAAAAAGTATTTGTAAACCTTGGCTTAAACGTAATCCCAATCCGCCATACATTTTCGGAACCCAAATCTGAAGTAATCTCTCCTGATGAATCTGATTGATAATTTGAGACGAAACTTCAGAAGCTCCGTGCATTTTTTCTCTTATTTCTTTATGCGAAAACATTGTGAAATTCTTTTCGATGGTTCTTTTAATCATAATTGTCTTCTGCTTACTATTGTTTCTTATCTCTCGTAGATTTTGCAGATCATCAAAAAAATCTGCGCGATTTGCTAAATCTGCGTGAAAAATTTAACTATTAAATTTATTCAACAACCGCTAATTCTTTTGATTTAATAATCTTCCGCCATTCCAAATAACCGGAAATAGCAACAATAAATAAGAAAGCCGTCAAAACAGCATACAGATAAAGACCTTTATGAATCAACAACGGAATTGCGATGATATTGCTCATATTCAGCAAAACCCAGTTCTCAATTTTTCTTCGAGCCATTAACCACATTCCAGCCCAAGCAAAAGCACTTACCAAAGAATCTAAAATCGGGACATCAGAATCGGTAAACTGTGTTAGAAAAAACCAAAACAAACCGAAAGTTCCCACCACAATTCCTGCAGTAATCACTTTTTCCTGATTGGTGGTTTCAGAAATTACTGTTTCTGATTTTCTTTTACCAAATTTCCAGTAGAGCCATCCGTAAATGCTCATTACCAAATAGTAAAGATTTAAAGTAAATTCCGCATAAAGCTTTGCGAAAAACATCACGTAAAGTGAAAGCGAAATTCCGGCGATACCAAAAAGATAATTGTTTGAATTGTTTTTTCTGGCTAATAAAACCTGAACTACTGAAAAGCAGACACCAAGCCATTCTTGCCATGTTGTCTGTTGTAAAATTTCCTGCATCAAATTAACTTATATAAATTAAATGATGAGATGATAAATCATAAAAATCCCTACGTCGGCATTATCCGAATCAGGTGTGGAAAAATTTCCCGGGTATCATCTCAGCCGCTATTGCAGCACCCCATTGATGGCGCAAATGTGAGACTTTTTTTTGGAAAATGAAAGTATTTTGTTTTTTAAACTGTAAAATACATTATAATTATATTGATTTAAATACAATTATCTTATTAACGCAATGAGCGCTAAAATTTTTTTTAATGTTTAAGAATATTTTTCGTTCGCAAGGGCACTTCGTTCAGCAAAATTCAATAGCGCTCATAGCTGAGTGAAACGCCATTGCGAACGGAAAATGTTTCAATTAATATAAATTGACTTTGCGTTCATTGCGTTAAAATTTTATGTCGCTTTTATTTCTCTTAATTAGCCGTTTACAAACGGATATTTTGTATCTTTAAATTTCAAATAAATTTATTGTGAAAAAGACTTTCAAAAGAACGCTCAGGGTATCGAAATATGTCATTTATAAAGAAACATTGGTTGATTATAAAGAACATTTTTGGTCATTTTTAGGAGCTTTTTTTGGTATTGGAATTATTGCTTTTTTACAGTCACAGTTTTTATTTAAACAGGAAAACATATTTTTAATCGGTTCTTTCGGAGCTTCGTGTGTATTAATTTACGGAGCGATTCAAAGTCCGCTTGCTCAGCCGAGAAACTTAATTGGCGGTCATGTGATTTCAGCAATAATCGGAGTTACTGTTTTTAAAATTGTTCCTGATATTATCTGGATTTCGGCACCTTTGGCGGTTGGTTTATCGATAGTTTTTATGCAATACACCAAAACACTTCATCCTCCTGGTGGAGCAACAGCATTAATTGCAGTCAGTTCGACGGGAAAAATCCCTGAGTTGGGCTATTGGTATGTACTTTCGCCTGTTTTATCGGGTTGCTTGATCTTACTCTTAGTTGCTTTGGTTTTTAATAATATGACAAAAAACCGAAGCTATCCTACTCACAGCAGATTAATTAAAGCTTTAAAGAAAAAACATAAACACAAACTGAAAAATTAATTAGTATGGAATGTATCGAATGCGGCGAAAAAATCATCGGCAGGTCTGATAAAAAATTCTGTAACGACGCTTGCAGAAATGCTTTTAACAATAAACAGAACAAAGATTCGAGCAATCTGATGCGGAATGTAAACAACAAACTTCGCAAAAATTATCGTATTCTGAGTGAAATTAATATTGATGGAAAAACTAAAATTGCAAAGTCAAAATTAGATGGCTTAGGTTTTGATTTTAAATATTTTACCAATATTAAAGTTTACAAAAATGGTTCTGAATATAAATTCGTTTACGACCAAGGTTATAAACTGTTGGAAGAAGATTTTATATTAATTGTTAAAAATTAATTTCACAAAAATGAAAGAAATTATTTTAATTACCGGTGCAAGTGGAGCCATTGCAAGAACGCTTTCAAAAAAATTAGAAAATGAATACTCCATTCGGTTTTTAACCCGAAAAAAAGAAGCCGATAACGAATTTGAATGGGATTTGGAAAACCAAATTGTCGATGAAAACGCTTTTGAAAACGTAAGCCATATCATTCATCTTGCAGGAGCGAATATTTCTGAAAAACGATGGACCGACGACCGGAAAAAGGAATTAATTTCCAGCCGTGTCGATTCAGCAAAACTGATTTTAAACACATTAAAAAAGAAAAATTTAAAGCTAAAATCCTTTATTTCAGCTTCAGGAATTAATTATTACGGAACAAAAACTACAGATAAAGTTTTTACTGAAAATGATGCTTCAGGAAATGATTTCCTGAGTGAAGTCGTCGTTGTTTGGGAGCAAGCTGCAGATGAATTTAAGGTTGAAAATATTGCGGAAAGAGTTGTGAAAATAAGAACTGCTGTTGTTCTTTCTAAAACTGAAGGCGCTTTAGAAAAAATGATGACTCCGATAAAATTTGGGATTGGTTCACCACTTGGAAACGGAAAACAATATATGCCGTGGATTCACATTGAGGATATTTGTTCGATTTACCAATTTGCTTTAAAAAATCCTGAAGTTGAAGGTTCTTTTAATGCTTCTGCTCCACAACATACAACTAATGAAAATTTAACGAAATTAATTGCTCAGGTTTTAAAGAAACCTTTGTTTATGCCGAATGTTCCAGCTTTTATTTTAAAATTGATATTTGGTGAATTGGCAGATGCTTTATTAGAAGGCTCTAGAGCTTCTTCGGAGAAAATTCAGAAAGCAGGTTTTGAATTTAAATTTCCTGATTTAAAAATGGCTTTGGAAGATTTGCTGAAGAAATAATTTTATAAATTAATAATAAACAGACATAAAAAAATAGAATGCGAGAGACGAATGTAAGTATCGAAAAAACAGAAATCTTATCTGATAATTGGTACACGTTGAAGAAAGTAACCTTTAACATTAAAAAACAAAACGGAGAAACCGAAACGCAAAGCAGAGAAGCTTATGACAGAGGAAACGGAGCCGTTATTCTGCTTTATAATACTGATTCCAAAAAAATAATTTTAACAAGACAATTTCGACTTCCAACGTACATTAACGGAAATGCGAACGGAATGTTGATTGAAGCTTGTGCCGGTTTATTAGACGACAATAATCCTGAAGACTGCATCAGAAAAGAAACTGAAGAAGAAACAGGTTATAAAATTTCTAAAGTTGAAAAAATATTTGAAGCTTACATGTCTCCCGGATCGGTAACAGAAATTCTGCATTTTTTTATTGCTGAATATTCTGATGAAATGAAAATCAATGAAGGAGGCGGACTTGAAGAAGAGGGCGAAAACATAGAAGTTTTAGAATTAAATTTTGATGAAACACTTGCTATGATTGATAACGGAGAAATAAAAGATGCGAAAACCATTATGCTTTTACAACATCTTCGACTGAAAAATATTTTGTAGAATTCTACATCCACACCTAAATTAAAATATTATGAAATTTTTATTCTCAATTGGGCTTTCGTTATTGCTTTCTTCTAATTTTTTCGCTCAGAAAATTGAAAAATTAAGCACAAGAGATGTTGCCATTGTAGAGCATTTTAAAAATGATTATAAAAAGAAAAGCTATAAAAAATTTGCAGGAAAAATAACGGTTAAAGATAATTTGATACAGTTTGACGACAAAACAGTTTACTATGATAAATCTGATAAAATCACTTCAATTATTCTGAAAGAAGGCTTAATTTATCCACAGCTTTTAACCGATTTTCAAATGCAGAAATTTTTGGATGAAACAACCGATAAAACACAGAAAAGATTTTTAAAATTACAAAAAGACCCGAAAGCTTCTTTTGATGTGAATAATATTAAGTTGAGTAATACTACAGAACTCACTTTTTTAAATTCAAATCTCAAAACCAAAAGATTTAAAATTTCTTTGAAAGACATCAGACTAAATTCAACATCGATTTATCTTTTTGAATTGATGAATGATAAATCAACGAAAGATATTTCTTTGGAGGAGTTTATTAAGGGGGCCAAATTGACTTATATTGATACTGAATAAAAAAAATTGACCTAAAACAATGAATATTTTAAACTTTCTTAATAAGCAATCAAGAATTGAAAAGATTCAGGAGTTTATTGTCTTAAATAAGGAACAAAATATAGAATTCTGGGAAAGAAATGGGTTTCAGGAACTTCATAATCTTATAATTATTCTTTCGCAATCTGAAATAAAAAGCTTAGGTAAAATCATTGAAAGCTGGAACGAAAAAGAACAAGCAATTCTCACAGATTGTATTGCTTATGGCATTGATGGCAAATTTGATATAAAATATGATGATGAAAAAAGAAGTTTAATAGCTAAACTTTACTTTCATGTTCCATACTTTTTACACCCTAATATAAAAAAATGGAGAAAAAACTACAAAATCAATTCTAAAACAAAAAGCAGTAATTTAAACATTCTTTCTGTTTACGATTATTTATTAAAAAACGAATATGTAGATGGTGATTTATGGAGTATGGGTGGTGGAAATGAAGCAATCCAAAGTATACTAAATTACTTCAATGATAATGATTGGAATGAATTAAAAATAGATTTTCTTAATTGGACAGAATATCAACAATTAGTAATTATTAATGCTATTCCGCATGGTTTTGACAATACATTTCCTCCTAGTTCACAAGAGAAAATAACTCATCAGTCTGGAAATTTCTTACTTGATATATTTGTTTTATTAGATGATTTTGAGATAAGATCAGAAATTTCTTATAATAGTTTTTTCATCAATAGGAGTAACACTCAACAAATAGAAAAGCTAGAGTTTATGAAAGAATGGATGGTAAAAAATGGTTTTGATAATGAATCTTGGAAACAATCTATAATTAGTCCCCTCAGCAATATTGAAGAAGCAATAAGCAAAATTAATTTTACAAATTAAGTAGATTTCATGAAAATTAAAAATATAGATCATATTGTTTTAACTGTTGCAGATATTGAAAAGACTGTAGAATTTTATGCTGATATTCTTGGTTTTGAAGTCGTAACTTTTGGAGATAACAGAAAAGCCTTGATTTTCGGAAATCAAAAAATCAACCTTCATCAAAAAGGAAAAGAGTTTGAGCCCAAAGCTGAATATCCAACTTCAGGTTCTGCAGATTTATGTTTTATTGCTAAAACAGACATTCACCAAGTTTTGGAAGAATTAAAACAGAAAAATATTGAAATTATTGAAGGAATTGTTGACAGAACCGGAGCTTTAGGAAAAATAAAATCCGTTTATTTCAGAGATCCAGATTTTAATTTGATTGAAGTGAGTAATTATGTGAATATTGATTAATTGATTTAAAGCATTAGTAATTTCCTATGTATTAAAGAAATCTTATTTTTGTCAAAATTCAATCATGAAAAACCTTTATATCATTCTGTCAGCTGTTTTTATATTTTCTTGTCAACGAAAAAAAGAAAACAGTGAAATTATTACAATAGAATCCGACCAAATACAAAGAAATAAAATTATTCATGATACTTTAACATCAGATCAACTTGATAAAATTAAAATCATTCAAAAAACATTTCAAGAAGTTTATCCTGTAACCTTAGAAGAAACAATTGATAATTTTAAAAGGGATCAAAATCCTGATAATGAAATTGCAATATGGCTTGATATGTCGAGTGCGTATGAAAACTACTTAAAAAGTCAAACTAACAATTTAGATTTAACGAAAAAACAAGAAGTTTTTAAACTTTTACTTTCAATATCTATGATGCCTTCCAATGAAGCCATACTAAATTCTGAATTAAAAATTCTGGATGAAAACGAAGCAAATAAAGTCTTAAGCTTTTATACTGAAAGCCCTAAACCTATTAAAGTTTATCAGAAATAAACTAAATACTCACTCCATGAATATTCTTCACTTCCGCCATTACAAAAGTGCTATGTGTACTTCCGATAGAATCTACGCTTCCTAATTTATTAAACACAAAATCTTGATAATGTTTCATACCTCTTACCTGAACTTTCAGTAAGAAATCAAAATCACCAGAAATATTATAACATTCTCCCACTTCATCAATTTTCAGTTTGATTTGACAAAAAATAGTAAACCACCATTCAGTTTTTCAGCTTCTAAAATGGCTGTATAATGTTTAATATAACCTTCCTGCTCTAGTCTTTTAACAGATTGGGCGATTCGTGATGAAGTAAATGATCTGGAGAAAGCAGGAATCAGAATCATCCAAAATATCTCCTATATAGATGCAGATCTGATTACGATTGAATGCTCCAGAAGTCAGATGGAACTGTTGAATGCTTTTGCAGATTTCAAATATCCGAATGAGATTGGACCGGGAGTTTATGATATTCACTCACCAAGAGTTCCGACGAAAGAGGAAATGGTAGAATTGCTGAAAAAAGCTCAAGCCGTAATTCCTGCACAGCAACTTTGGTAAACCCCGATTGTGGCTTGAAAACCCGTCATTGGGATGAAACGGAAAAGGCGTTGATTGCGATGGTGGAGGCTTCGAGGGAAATGAGTAAGGAATTTGCTTTGGAGATGCTTTAATAATTATGATATTTGTTTTTTCAGGAGCCTTTTGAGGCTCCTTTTTTTTTGGTAAATAATTATAATATCAATATATTTAGTTAAAATAAAATTATGGATGAAAAAAATACTTTAGGAATTTTAAAAGATTCACAACAATTGTTAATGGCAATTTATGGTGACTTAGCACAGCCTTCAGTGAAAAAAGTTGGAGTAGCATTAGGAACGGTCATAGAATTTTCAACATCAATATTTCTTCCTTTAAAATTTCAAAGTGAAAAATGGAAAATTAATTTTGATAAAAGATTAAATGATTATAAAAATAAGTTATATAGTATTTCTGAAGAAGATATTATAGAAGTCAATCCACAATTGGGAGTTCCTATAATTGACCGTTTAGTATATACCACAAATGATGATATAGCTGAAATGTTTTCTAATTTATTAACAAAAGCTAGTTCTATAAAAACAGTATCTCAAGCACACCCAAGTTTTATAAATATTCTAGAAAGAATTTCCTCAGATGAGGCCAAAATTATTAAATATTTAAAAAATAAATCATATATTACTAATATAAGCTATAGGCTTTATAGAAGAGGTACAGAAGGATATGTAACTACATTAAATAAGGCTACTAGTTATTATTTCCCAATAATGTTTCAATCTATTTAGATAATTTAACTTGTTTAGGTATAATTAGTCAAGAAGAAAAAAGGTTTAAAGGTGATTTTGAAGCATATGAAACCTTATTTAAAAAGTATAGTTTTGAAAATATTAAAAACGAACTATCCTTTGCTTTGGATGATTTTGATAAATTAGAGAAAGTTAAATCATTTTATGATGTAACCGATTATAGAAAGGCATTTATAATCTCATGCAGTATTTAAAATGTTATAAGTAAATGATATGACCATCGAAGAATTTGTAAAAAATTTCTACATAGAAAAACAAAATATTCTCAATTCCAGTTTTGATACTCAATCAGAATATATAAGTCTTGTTTCAACTAAAATTGAAGAATTAAATCTCAATGAGATTAAAAATGAAAAATTTAAAAAGATCATTTCTTATCTTTTAGATGATACTTTTTATACAATTTTGCTTGGTTTGGATGGTTCGGCAAGTATTGGAGATTTACAAGAACCTTTTAAAATTTATGATGAAGAAGATAATTTAATTTCTGATGGTGGAGATTTGGAAGGTTATGCATACAAATATTTTCATGAGAATAAATTAGAAACTGAAAATTCAAAATGTGATTTTATAGCTCAAATTCATTTTAAAAAAGAAAATGAGGGGGGAAGAAATCATTATGTAAAAAGTGATTACCGATGTCAATTGGTTTTCAACTTTGATGATTACCAAACTTCTGCTCGTCAAATTTATATTGGGACAGATTTTGCTTTTCCCGGAGATATGGTGAATGCAGAAATCGACATCCTATCTCAAGAGTATTTTAATGAAAAATTAAAGGTAGGAATGGTTTTTAAATTATATGAAAGTTTACAATTAATTGGTACCGGAAAAATTATTAAAATTGTCAACGAAAAATTATTCAAAGATTAACTTACTATTACTAATCCTCTTCGAAACTTAATTTAATTATATCTTTTTCCACTCAAATAAATTAATAATCAAAAACTTACGATTTTTCAAATTAAAAACCCTAATTTTGCACCCCGAAATAAGGATTATTCATTATGAAAAAAATAGGTGATTACAGAAAACTTCTTGAGGTAGACAATACCGCTACTTTGAAAGATTTAAAAACAATTTACAGAAATGTGATGAAAGATACACATCCTGATAAATTTGTGAATAATGAAAAAGGGAAACTTGAAGCTGAGGAAAAAAGCAAATCTGTGATTGAAGCCTATCACTTTTTGGTAAGTATCAACCCTGAAACGCAGGAAAAATACAAAGAAGAATACACAGAAACGATTACTACATCAATTATTACTGATTTTTATCTGGAGAAATCAATTTTGAAAGTTCAGCATTTGAACGGTAAAATGTTTGAATACATCGGAGTTCCGAGAAATACATATATCAAAATGGTGAATGCTGATTCTCCGAGTCGCTTCGCAAGAAGACATATCTATGGTAATTTTATCTATAGAAAGTCTGGTGAAGTGATGGCTGATTAATTTTTTCAGATTATAAGATATATTGAGCTTTCAGATTATTCTGGAAGCTTTTTTGTTGCTTTTGGTCAAACTCAAAGGCGCTAAGATATTTTAAATGGCAATTATTTATAAGGCGCTAAGATTTTATCTACGATAAAATTCATGATACCGAGATTGTTGAAAATATTTGATTTCTTGCGCCTTAAAAACAGCATGAAAGATAAAAAGCTTTGCGACTTTGCGATAAACCAACAATATATTCAAGTGCTTTTATAAAAATATTAATTAGTTTTTAAGATTCCTTCGTTGCTTCAGAACTACGTTCGCAGATCTTCAGTCTGTTCGCAATGACAGAAGAAAACCGCATCATTTCTAATACGGTTTCTATGTTTATGATTAAAAATTAATTTCCGTTACCGTTAAGATACGTTTTTATCGTTTCCAAAACACCAAAGCTGTCATTGGAACAGGCTTCAAACTTCGCAGCTTCTTTTACCGAGGGATGTGCATTTTTCATGGCATAAGAATAATGTGCATTTTTAAGCATTTCAATATCGTTCAGATAATCGCCGAAAGCCATCGTTTGTTCGGGAAGTATATTTAAAGATTTTTGTAATTTTTCGATTGCGTTTCCTTTGTTGGTGTGTTTATTCATAACATCCAGCCAGTTTTTTCCGGACACAACAACAACCAAATTTTCATTTTCAAACTTTTTCAAAGCAGGATACAAAAACTCTTCAGAGCTCATCGGATGATAAATCGCAATTTTAAAAACCGAATCATCGACTTCCTGCGTAAGGTCTTCCCTTTTCTGATTTTCAATATAATATTTAGAAAAATAATCTACAAAATTTTGATCTTCACTTTCGTAATATGAACTTCCTTTTGCACTTAAAACCGCTCTTGCATCAGGAATTTCCCGTACCGCATGAATAATATCCGCAATTGATTTCTGGCTTAATTTATCTGCAAAAACTTCCTCATTTTTATAGACTACATATCCTCCGTTTTCAGCAATAAAACCTATTTCATTTTCAATTTCTCCAAAATATTTTGTAATTCCCGACATCTGTCTTCCACTTGCAGGGACAAAGAGAATATTCCTTTTTTTCAGTTCTTCATACACCTTTGGAAAATCCGGACTTACTTCGTATTTCGAGTTCAGGAAAGTTCCGTCCATATCGGTTACAATCAGTTTAATATCCTTCATAAAATTCTTTTTTCTTCTTCTTTTTGTTAAACCTTGTACAAATATAGAGGTTAAAATCTTAAACGTTGACTTGGATTCTGTTATAAATAGTTAGTTTTATTTTAAATTTTGTTAAGACAGAAATGAATTTAAAAGTTCTTTTGTCATTCTGAATGGAATTTTGCAAAGCATTATGAAATGAAGAATCTTTTGAATTGATATATTTGAGATTTTTCGACTTCACTTCAGAACTACGTTTGTTGACCTTCAGTCAATGCTCAAAATGACAACTTTGTAAAATTGAACTTGAAAATTAAAACTTTTTTAATGCTTTAAAAATTCGTGCTTTATTCAATCAAATAATTAAATTCTTTTCTATATTGAGATGGGCTTTTCCCAGTAAATTCTTTAAAAGTTTTATTGAAATAGCTGAAGTTATTAAAACCTGATTCAAAACAGACATCCGTAATGCTTAAAGGTTGTTCCGCAAGCAATTTTAAGGAATGCGTTATTCTATATTCGTTGACGAATTGTGTAAATGTTTTATTGGTAATTTTCTTAAAATAACGACAGAATGATGGAACTTTCATACTCGCCAAATCAGAAATCTGCTCCAAAGTAATCTGTTCTTTAAAATGGTCTTTTACATAATTAAAAATATGATTAATTCGCTCGTTATCCTCAACTTGCGTTTGTAAATAATATTTCCCTGCGTTTAAAATTCGGTATTCATTTGTTGAAGCAAGTTCTTCCAAAATTTTGAGGAATTTCATTAATTTATCTAATGCAGAAGATTCATGCATTTCAAGAATTTTTAAACCAATTTCTTTTTTTATCATTTCTGAAAATACAATTCCGGCTTTTGCTTTTTCGAGTAAAGCGGTAATTTTCTGCATCTCTGGTAAAGCCCAGATTTCTTCGCCTAAAAAATCGGGTTTAAATTGGATAACCATTTCATAATCATTATTGGTATTTTCATTGGTCATTCCGCAATGCGGCAGATTGGTTCCCATTAAAACCAAGTCTCCATCTGAAAAATAAGAAATATTACTCCCGATTTGTCTTTTACCGGAACCACCACAAACGAAAATCAACTCAATTTCAGGATGATAATGCCAAACATGAGACTTGATATTTTCATTTTTTAAAAATTTTAAACTTGTGAAACTGCTTCCTATATTAGGTTTTATGGCTTCAAAGGCGGGATGAGAATGTTTCATATCACTACCATTAATTTATACACAAAATTAACAAATACTATTTAAATAATTAATCTAAAGGTTAAAATAGCACATAAATAAGAAAATTGTAGAGTAGAACCAAGTTTATACTTCATCTAAATTTGCAGTATTAACAAATGAAAAATAAATGTTATGAAAAAAGTATTTAAATCAGTTTTATTGATAGGTTTCTTATCCATTTCAGCTACGGCAATGAGTAAAGAAAAGGACTTTTCTCTTTCATTTGGAAAAACGGAAGCAGAAACGGTAAATTTTGAGGTATCGAATGCAAAAAATGTATCGGTAGTAATTTACAATGACTTTTACGGAGAATTGTTTTCCGATACTTTTGAAGACTATAATTCTGTGAGCAAATCTTATAATTTTAAAGATTTGGATTCAGGAGTTTATTATTTGGTACTTGAATCTCAGCAGAAAATTGAAAAATATAAAATCAAAGTATATTCAGATAAAAAAATTGAGATTGAAAAAGAACCTGTTTCAGAAATATTTAAGCCTGAATTTGTAGTTGACGGAAATAAGGTTAAATTACTTTTATCTGGAGTAAAAACCACTGCGAAGATTTCGGTAACAGATTTTGAGGATACTATTTACTACAACGCAACAAAATCTGCAACAAATGGAGAGATTGAGCTTACTTTTGATTTTAGTAAAAAAACAGCTGATCAATATATCATCACTGTAGAAGAAAACGGAAAAGTTTTTAATAAAATAATCAGTTTGAGATAATTGAGCTGATAAGAATTTTTATATAGTTTGTTTTTAAAGTTAGGTTTTTCCTGAAATTTTCAGTGAAAATCTGACTTTTTTGTTTTTTATGAATTGTTTGTTTTTGATTTAATAGGATTGCCTCCTATCCTTTAGAATTTCGTCCCGTTGGAACTGTGTAATGTATCTGATGGTAGATATTTAATAATTAAGTTTTCAAGCTTTATTTGTCTTTGGTTAAGCGCAAAGGCGCAAAGATTTTATCTGCGATAAAATTTATGGTACCAAATTTTTTGAAAACCTTTGATTTTCTTGCTCCTTAAAAACAGCATAAATGATAAAAAATTTGCGGTCTTGCGAATAATCAACTTTATTTTTTTCAAATTGCTTCTTGGATTCATACTGGATTACAAACATGCCGTTTACTTTTTAAGATTGCTTCTTCGCTTCGCTCATCGCAATGGCACATAAAAAAACCGCATCATTACTGATACGGTTTCAAGGTTAATTAAGGTTGTTATATTAATCTACGTGTTTCGGAGTATAACCGTCTTCACTTAGTTCTTTTTCTACATATTCAGCTTTCATTTCAGCGTCATAATCAACTGTTTCATTTTTACCCATTCTTCTCAATAATGAATCGAATAATGAATAAACCACTGGTACGATAATCAAGGTTAGGAATAATGATGAAGTTAAACCACCGATAATTACCCAAGCTAGACCATTGTTCATCTCCGCTCCTGCTCCTTTTGCAATCGCAATCGGAATCATACCGAAAATCATCGCAATCGTTGTCATCAAAATCGGGCGAAGACGTGCATGGTTTGCCTGAATCAAAGCATCATGCGTACTTGCTCCGGCTGCTTTTCTCATGTTGGCAAAATCGACAATCATAATCGCATTTTTCGCCACCAAACCAATCAACATAATCATACCCAACATCGTAAAGATATTAATGGTATTTCCTGTAATAGCAAGGATCACCATTACTCCAATCAATGCCAAAGGAATAGAGAACAATACCACAAATGGATATACAAATGAATCATACAGCGAAACCATTACAAGATAAACCAATACGATAGCCGCTAATAATGCGATTCCTAACGTACCCATACCTTCTGTCTGGTTCTCCATATCTCCGCTCCAAATGTAATTTACTCCGGCTGGTTTTGTTTTTTCGTTGTCCATAAACTGCGCTGCCCATTCGTTGGCAACATCACCCATAGCACGACCTACAACTTTAGATTTCACTTTTACGGAAGCTGTTTTATCTCTACGCTCCAGCAAACTTGGTCCTGAACCCATTTTCACATCAGCAAACTGGCTCAATCTGATCTGTTCGCCTGATGGATTTGTGAACATTAAGTTTCTTACATCATCAATCGACTGTCTGTTTGCATCGCCAAAACGGATATTAATGTCATATTCATATTCTCCAGCTCTGAATTTTCCGTCTGTATTTCCTGAGAATGCAGTCTGCATTGTCTGACCAACACTTGAAAGATTTAATCCTAAAGAAGACATTTTATCTCTGTCAATATTCACCTGTACTTCAGGATTTCCTGAATCTGTTGATAATTCTGCATCTACAGCTCCCGGAACTTTTTTAAGCAAAGCTAAAATTCTGTTCGCTTCTTTGTTTGCAGTTGCATTATCCTGAGCGGTAACCACCATTTCGATTGGTGCAGCATCCGCTCCCATTAATCCGATTGGCGCTGTTTTAAATTCAACTCCAGTGAATTTTTCTTCTAATGCTCTTTTAATTTTAGCAGATTTAATATCTGTACTTTCATTACGTTCAGCTTTATCAACCAAAATTACCTGAATTTCTGATTGGTATAAAGTTGCCTGAGCTCCACCAAAACCTGATGATTGCTGACCAACTGTCGTAATCATATCGACAACATCTTTATCGTCTCTCAGGTATTTTTCAACCTGTAAAGTCAATTGATTGGTTTTTTCAACGGAAGCATCTTTCGGTAATTCCATTTGAACAAGGAACTGACCTCTATCCATTTTCGGGAAGAATTCTCCACCAATAAATCCACCTCCCATTAATCCCATTGTCACTACAATTAGAAGTACAAAGGTAAGTACAACGGTCATAATTCTTCTTAAACCAGATTTTAAAACCCATTCAAGAATTCCTGTAATCCAATGTGTGAATTTATCTAATTGCTTTTCAAACCAAAGGATAAATTTCTCGAAAGGATTTTTCCCCGTTAAATGAACCAATTTTCCAAATCTTGAAGATAACCAAGGAATAATGGTAAATGATGCCAATAAAGAGAACAATGTTGCAATAACTACCGTGACACAAAACTGTGCTAAGATATCTGAAACCAAACCTGAACTCATCGCAATTGGTAAGAATACCACCACAATTACCATTGTAATCGCTGTAACAGTAAATCCAATTTCTGAAGCACCATCATACGCTGCACGAATTCTGCTTTTACCCATCTCCATGTGACGGTAAACGTTCTCCAGTACCACAATCGCATCATCCACAAGAATACCTACAACCAATGAAAGTCCTAGTAAACTCATTAAGTTTAGCGTGTATCCCATCAAATACATTCCAATCACCGTTGCAATCAACGATACCGGAATAGAAACCATTACAATAAATGCATTTCTAATATTATGAAGGAATAATAACATTACCACTGCTACCAATATAATCGCTAAGAATAAATCAAAAATTACGTGGTCTGCAGCTTCAAGAGTAAAGTCTGTATTGTCATCAACAATTGCAACCTTTAATCCTTGAACTTTATAATTGGTTTGAACCTGCTCAATCGTTTTCTGCACTGCTTCAGAAACTGATACTGCATTGGCATCAGACTGTTTTTTCACTTGAAGTAAAATGGTAGGATTTTGGTTAAATCTCGCCACTTTTTCAATATCTTTTTGGGTATCAAAAACTGTTGCAATATCAGATAAACGAACCTGAGCCCCATTTTTGTTTGATACTACAAGACTATTCATTTCAGCAATATCTCTGTATTTTCCTGAAAGTCTAATAGTAGATCTTGAAGTTCTCGTTTTCAAAGCTCCCGTCGGGAAATCTAAGTTTGAAGAAAGAATCGCCTGCTGTACATCTGAGATGGCAACGCCATAACCCTGCATTTTCTTTTCATCTAAGTTCACCTGAATTTCTCTCTCCTGTCCACCAACAAGGTCAACCTGAGCAACACCGTTTACACGTGAGAAAACCGGTTCTACTTTTTTATCTAAAAGATCATAAAGCTCTTTACTGTTTAGTTTATCACTTGAAATACTCAAAGTCATAATTGGTAAATCATCCAAAGAGAATTTTTGAAGCGATGGCGGATCTGCATCTTCCGGAAGGTCTGCTAAAATTGCGTTTACCTTTCTTTGAGCATCATTCAACGCATAATTCACATCAGCACCAGTATTCAACTGAACCATAATTACTGATAAACTTTCGTAAGAAGAAGATTCAACTTTTTTTACGTTTTCCAAAGAACCAACGGCGTCTTCAATCTTTCGGGTCACCGAAGTTTCCACCTCAGAAGGTGAAGCTCCAGGATAAACCGTAGAAATCGTTACCATATTGGTTTCAAACTTCGGAATCAATTCGTACCCCATCATGGAGTAACTTAATAAACCTCCCAACGTCAGAATCGTAAATAATACGATGACAAGGGACGGTCTTTTAATGGATATTTCTGCTAACTTCATCTTCTACTACTTTACGATATTGATTTTTGAACCGTTATCAAGGTTAATCTGTCCGCTGGTAATTACTTGTTCACCACCGTTTAATCCGCTGATGATTTGTACTTTATCTCCGTATACTTTTCCTGTTTTTACAGTAATCATTTTAGCAGTTCCATTCTGAACTATAAAAATTTGTCCTGAACTTACTCCATTAGCAAAAGCTTCTGCAGGAACCGTTAACATATTTTGAGTTTCAGCACCATTATTTGTTTTAAATAAAGCTGTTGCATACATACCTGCCTTTAAGTTTCCTCTGTTTTGAACTTCAATTTCTACAGGGAAATTTAAAGAAGCATCACTTTTAGGAGCGATAAATGTAATTCTTCCGCTGAAAGAGTCATCAGGTAAAACATTTACATTAATTGCTACTTCCTGACCTAACTGAATTCTTCCAATCTGGCTTTCATCAACCAAAACTGAAAGTTTTAATGAATTGATATTTACAATTTCGAATAAAGCTGTTCCCGGAGCAACAACCATTCCCGGCTCAACCATTTTTTTGTTGATTGTACCGCTGATTCCCGCTCTGATACTTGTATCGCTAATTTTAACACCTTGAGCTCTTACTGCAGCTTGCATATTTTTAAGCTGAAGTCTTGAATTATCTAATTGCTGTTTTGTAACACCACCTGTTTTGAAAGCATTTTCATAACGTTGGTTATCTGCAATTGCATTCTGCAAATTGTTTTGAGCCTGAGTAACATCAACTTCAATCGCATCTCTCTTGATTGTTGCTAAAGTTTGGCCAGCTCCAACTTTAGAACCTTCTTTTACCAAAACACTCACAATACGTCCTGAAATTTCAGAAGATTGCTGCATTTCCTGCTTTGGAATAAAAGTTCCGTTTGCTGAATAGTCGGTGTTGATATTTTCTCTTGAAACAGTAATTACATTCACGTTGATTTTGTCAACCTGTTTTGCAACCTCTTTTACTTCTGTTTCCTGCTTCTTTTTATTATCTGTTATTTTCCAAGCTGCCAAACCAACAAGTACAGCTGCTACGATGATATATATTAAAGTTTTTTTCATGTTCTTATGGGTTTTGTAAAGTATTAAGCTCTCCTTTAGCTTTTATTAATTTAATTTCAGCCTGTTTGTAATCTAATAAAGCAGTGGTGTAATTTTGTTTTGCATCTGTTAAAGCATTTTCAGAATCTAAAACTTCCGTTAATGTTGCCAAACCGTACTGATAATTAGCCTGAGTATCTCTCTGAACTTTTTCAGCTAATGTTACATTGCCTTTCATGCTTTCGATATTGATAATGGTATTTTCCATATTGGTAATGGCATTTTTATATTCTAAACTTAAACTCAACTGTGTATTTTCAATATCCTGATCAATGTCTAAAATATCAATTTCTGCCTGTTGAATTTTTGATTTTGTAGCTCCACCCGTGAAAATCGGAATGTTTATATTTAAACCAATCGCAGAATAATCACTCCAAAGAACACCATTATTGATTCCGTTTGTCAAAGGAAATTTAGCACCTTGTCCACCCCAACCGTAATTTGCCTGTAAACCAACTGTTGGATAAAGATATGCTTCGGTTGCTTTTTTATTGTATTGTAAAAGTTCTCTGTTTTTCTGCAAAACTTTCACTTCAGTTCTTGTATCTAGATCTACAGTTCCAGCGATTAGTTCAGGTCTTGGTTCGATAGATTTTTCTTCAAGCTCGATTTCATTTTGAATAGGAACTCCCATATAAAATTTCAGAGAGTTTTTTGAAAGCTCAACCGCATTTACTAACTGCTGTCTGCTTGCACTGATATTCGTCAACTGAACATTGGTTCTATCTAAATCAATACCTTTTGCTAAACCATTATCTACCAAACTTTTAATTACATTTCTTACCTTTTCAGTATTGGTGTAACTTACGTTTAATGTTTTAAGATTTTCTTCTTGTACAAAAACTTGATAATAAGCGGTTGCAACATTCTCGATAATCTGCTCGTTTGAAAGCTGAGCATTTAGAACATAAAATTCTCTTGTAGATTTTGCAGCTTTAAGACCTGTAAAAACTCTTTGGTCAAAAATTGCCTGATTGACAGTTACTACAGCACTTGAACTCCAAGGTTGTCCCAGTTGTGCACGAATTCTCTGACCTCCAAACTCTAACAACGACTCCTGAATGATCGGGTTATAGGTCAAACCTGCAGTAGCACTCACTTGTGGTAATGCACCTGCTCTTGCTTCGTTGATCTTGTATTCCGCTTTTTTAATCTGTAAAGCCGCTTTTTTAGCTTCAGCTTTATTTTGCAACGCTTGTTTAATAGCTTCCTGCAGAGTAATCTGCTGTTGCGCATAAGCTGATGAAGAGGCCAACATCATAAATGCTGCAGCTACACCAATTTTGAGCTTTTTAGCAGTTATACGTTTTCTGTTCATAATTCTATACTTCGTTTATTTTTTTTGTTTAATAATGTTATTCCTAAAGGACGATTGATTTCTTAAAATACTTTAACAGTTTTTAATTATTTTTTAAAAAGCATATTTAAGATAATATCTTTTCTGTCAGCAATCAGTAAATCAAATTCTTTGTCATCAATCATCATATTCTCTAGAAAAAGAGGACGCACCGCACTCGGAAATACCAAAAGTGAGATCATATTGAGAACAAATTGTACAGGTGCCATCTTTTCGATGTTTCCCAATTCCATTTCTATTTCAATATCCGCATACAGTTTCTTTAATTCCTCTTCTTCTACATCCCTTTTATGACAACTTCCTTTATTAATTTGCGAGACAATATAAGTTTCCAAATAAGGATATTGAAGACTTGTCTGTAAACTTCCGTCAATAAAATTGGCAATCTTTTCTTTAAAAGGAAGGTCTGAATTCATAATCAGTTCAGATTTTTCTTTTTCCACTCGATGAGCTTCATCAAAAATAATTTGAATCAGATTATCTCTGGATCTGAAATAGTAATTAATCAGTGTTCTGTTGACACCCGCTTCATCGGCTATTTCCTGTGTTGTAGCATCAAACTTCCCTTGCACGAAGAAAAGATTCTTTGCAGTTTGCTTGATTAACTCTTGGGTTTGGTCTTTTTTTTCTTGTTTTGACATTTTTGTTAAACAATTTTGTGCAAATATATATCAATCATTTGTTTTGACAAAATTGTTAAACAAAATAATTAAGTAATTTCTTGTGATTATTATCATAAAAAAACTCCGAACAAATGTTCGGAGTTGCAATTTTATATTTGAGGAATAATTCTATAGTAACCTTATTTTATCATCTAAAATATCGACCACTTTATCTTTATATAAACCTCCTAAAGCTTTTTTAAAGTTTTTCTTGCTCATTTGCAGTTCATCTTTAATTTCTTCCGGAGAAGATTTATCTGAAAGATGCAGTAAACCGAAATTTTCTTCTAATTTGTTTAGGATTTTTTGTCTGAATTCATCAATATTTTCAAAACCTACAGGTTGAAGAGAAACATCTATTTTTCCGTCTTCACGAATTTCTTTAATGTAACCTTCTTCTTCAGATAGCGGATACAGTTTTTTGTAAACATCGGTGGTGTAGATCAGTCCAATATATTTTTTATTAATAATAACATTCCAGCCTAATTCACTTTCGTTCATCATCAGCAATTCAACTTTATCCCCTTTTTGGAAAGGTAAATCCTGATATTGAGGATTTCTCTTAAACTTGGTAGTTCCGGTAATTAATTTTAAATCTTCATCAATATAAAGATTCACCAAATATCTTTTTCCTTCAATAATCTTTGTTTTCTGCTGCTTATACGGAATAAAAAGATCTTTAATAATTCCCCAATCCATAAAAGCACCGCTCGGAAGACTTTGCACACAATTCATTACGGCAAATTCACCAACTTCAGCCAAAGGAGTTTCGGTTGTAGCTTTTAGCTTGTTATCATCCTGATAAACAAAAACTTCCAATTCATCCCCAATTTCTTTTTCTTCCCGAATGAAAACTTTAGACATAAAAGCTGTTTCGCCAGAATCGTCATTAAGCATCCATCCTGAATGATTTTTTTCTGAAATTTTTAAAGTTTGGGTTTTTCCGATTTGCATCAATGATAAATTTAGGGTGCAAAGGTAAGGAAAATAAGTTGGAGAGTTTTAGAGTTTAAGTTTGCTGAATTGATTTAAAATTAATTTCTATAGTTTTTCAAATCACTAATAAGGTTCTGCGATTCCTTTAAATAATCTGTATTTTCATCATTATTAAATACACCAACAGACTTTATCAGTTTATCTTTTTCATAATAACGTCTTAGTTCAGACAGCAGTTGAGGTTTTTCTAAATATCCATTTTCATCAACAGTCTGATATTTTTTAGAATGCACAAAAACCAATTTACCATTTTCTGTAAAGAAATATTCGGTGGTAATTATCCATGCAGATAAACCTAGCCAATATTCCATTTTCAAAAGTTTATTATTTTTATAGTATCCTTTTAATTCAACTCCATTATCAGTCACTTGATTTTTATCCATGAAATAAGAATATGGAACCGTTTTAATTTTAAAACCTTTTGTCTGATTAATATTTAGAACGGTCTTTTTTACAGACTCAATATTTTGTCCAAATAATAATCCGGAAAAAACAATTAGTGAAAATGGAATCAGCTTTTTCATAATGTTTAATTATTAGAGATAAAATCCATTAAATTACGTCTGCTGCTATCAAAATCCAATGCATCTCCAACGATAAAATATTTCTGTTTGTCAACACATTTTGAAAATAATGATTTAGCCAAAGTAATTTTATTTTTATCAAAACTTAAATCTTTCACTAAAACAGCAATCTGATCCGAAGTAAACATCGCGTGACGACCTTGCTGATTAATAAATGTAATTTTCTTATCATCAAACCATGCATCTTTTTTCATTGCAGACATAAATTGCTGGAAAGTCTGGTTATCCATTACATTCGGATAGTTTATGTTTCCATTGTTACCTGAATTTGCATAAGGATTATTCCAAACGTCATTCCAGTTATTAAAGCCATAATAATCATTTTGAATCGGATAAGAATCTAACAAATACAGACCTTTATTTGTGAAAAAATCGAGCACCAATCTGCTGTTGTTTCGGATATTTAAAGTTGTTCTGTAAATCAAATAACCGTTATCATAAATAGCAATAGGAACTCTTCCCGACGAAAGATCAAAAAAGCGGTATTTTCCTGAATTATTTGAAATTGACTGATCACCTAATTCCACATTAAAATATCCTTGCTCAGGAATTCTTAAAAAAACTTCTGCATACCCGTAATTCTGATTCCACTGATAATTTGGATTCGTCGGTCTTCTGTTTTGATTATTCTGATTATTTGGATTTCTAAATCCTGAATTACCGGAATTGTTATTTTTTGAAGCCTCTGTTTTATCTTTGGAAGCCCCCATTTCATTTTTTGAGGCTTCATTTTTCAAAAGTTCACCTGCTTTTCCGGCTTCCTGTGCAAAAAATAGTAGACCAGATAAAACAGCACAAATTGTAAATATTCTTTTCATAATGATTTGATTTTATAGTGAATTCGAACTCTATTTTCATGCCAAAAACTGACAATTTTAATTAAACTAAAATTTAAATTTTATCCGTTTAACCTTGCTCAAAATATTGAACCCAAGGGAAATTTAAACAAAAAAAAGAGAAGCCAAAACTTCTCTTTTATATATCTGCCAAAACTTGGCTTTTGTACTTTTTACTTGACTCTTACATGTGAAGTGCTCTCTTACCTGTAGCATCCAAAGCAGCTTCTTTAATAGCTTCTGCGTAAGTTGGATGTGCGTGAGAACTTCTTGCAATATCTTCTGCACTTGCACGGAATTCCATTGCAATTACACCTTCAGCAACCAAATCTGCAGCTCTCGCTCCAATCATATGGAAACCTAGAACCTCATCTGTTTTTTCGTCAGCGATAATTTTCACCAAACCATCGATATCACCACTTGCACGGCTTCTTCCTAAAGCTCTCATTGGAAAAGTTCCAATCTTGTAAGCTACACCTTCTTCTTTCAATTGCTCTTCAGTTTTACCAACTCCTGCAACTTCAGGCCAAGTGTAAACAACTCCAGGAATTAAGTTATAATTGATGTGAGGTTTTTGTCCAGCCAAAGTTTCAGCAACAAAAACTCCTTCTTCTTCAGCTTTATGAGCCAACATTGCTCCTTTAATTACATCACCGATTGCATAAATATTTGCAACATTAGTCTGTAGATGATCGTTGGTTTTAATTCTTCCCCTTTCATCTAATTCAACACCCGCTTTTTCAAGAGCAAGTCCGTCTGTGAAAGGTCTTCTTCCTACAGAAACCAAACAGTAATCTCCTTCAACAGTAACCTCCTCTCCTTTTTTATCTTTAGCAGTAATTTTTACAGAATCTCCGTTTCTTTCAACGGCAGAAACCGCTGTAGAAAGCATAAACTTCATTCCCTGCTTTTTAAGAACTTTAGTCAATTCTTTACTTAAAGCTCCATCCATTGTAGGGATGATTTTATCCATAAATTCAACAACAGTAACCTGAGAACCTAATCTTAAGTAAACTGACCCTAATTCAAGACCGATAACTCCACCACCAATTACAACCAAATGCTTAGGAATTTCTTTTAAATTCAAAGCTTCAGTAGAAGTAATCACTCTTTCTTTATCCAAAGTGATGAAAGGCAAAGAAGACGGTTTAGAACCTGTTGCGATAATTGTATATTTAGACTCAATGGTTTCTGAAAAACCGTCGTTTTTAGTTACTTTAATCTGAGTAGCAGATTCAAAGCTTCCAACCCCTTCAAAAACAGTAATTTTGTTTTTGTCCATCAGGAAGTTAATTCCTTTTGTAGTCTGCTCTACCACTTCATTTTTTCTCGCAATCATTCTTGCGATGTCAGCTTGTGGCTCGTTAATGATAATTCCATGGTTTTCGAAATTGTGTTTTGCGTTTTCGAAATGCTCAGAACTGTCTAAAAGTGCTTTTGAAGGAATACATCCAACGTTAAGACAAGTTCCTCCCAATGTAGAATATTTTTCAATAATTGCTGTTTTGAAGCCTAATTGTGCAGCGCGAATTGCAGCCACATAACCTCCAGGACCGGAACCGATTACGGTAACATCAAATTGACTCATTTTATATTTAATTTATTTATTATTCAGTTGATTAATTCTTACAAATTTAATGATTAATTACCACGCCACAAAGTGAGTTTTGTCAAGTTTTTTGAAAGGAATTCAGAATATTTAAATGTTAAAAACTAACATTTAATTTTCCTTCACCGAAAACTTCTCTATTTCCAAAAAAGTTTCCTCCGCCAATATACCAAGGAAGGTTTTCGAGATATTCTACGGCATTTTCAGGCTTCATTTCAGCAACCTCTTTTTTAGCGATAATTCCTTTAAACCATCTGCTTAATTCTGGAGAATTTTCAGATTTGATAAAATATTTAAGCCAGATTCTTTGACAAAGTCTGCATTGAATAATACTAACTTCAGCGTTTCTGCCATCTGTAAAATCGGTTCCTACTATTGAAGTTCTATATTCAGATTCAATTAAGTCATGCTTTTCACAGGCACAACCCAATTTCGGGAGTTTTTTCATGAATGATTTATTGATTTTAAATAAAATTGAGGTGCAAATTTAGGTAAATATAAAGATTATTTATTCGTCGGTTTTTCGTGTGAGAAACAATCATCTGCAAATTTTAAAATTCTTTTCTTGATAGTTTCATCACAGTTTCCACAATTTGAATTCATTGTTTTTACAAGATTTTCCTTAATTCCATTTGTCTCTTTATAGTTTTCAAAATCATAAAAACCACTGTATGCAATAGAATTATACCAATCTAAATATGTTTTCCCAGATTTATCAAAATCTATATATTCAAAAAACTCTTTTGGATATTTTTCCGCATATTTTCTTGCAGGAATTCCTGTATATTCTCCCAGAGCTCCGTCTTGAATAAGTATCGTTTTATGTAAAATCCATCGGTAAAATGGTCTTAAAGAATCATTATCTGTTGTAACCAAATTTAATAATCTCGCAGTTTCAGGTTCATCCTTAGGTCTATAGTTGCCTAAATAAAACTTTAACGCTTTTGAATCTAAATTTTTATTGGTAATATAATATCTCACAGGTTTTCCCCAAACAGAATCGAGATCAATAGAATGAGTTAATCCAAAACCTTCTTGCCAATTTGTAGATTCATATTCTACTGTGTCTTTATTTTCTTTAATGGCTGAAATTTCTTGCTTTTTACAAGAGAATAAAGTGAGTAAAAACAGTAAGAAAATAATTCTTCGCATTTAATCGATTGAGTTTAAAAATATTATTTGTTCACTAAATCCAATAGAATTTTCTCGTATCTATCTAAAATAATTTCCTTTGAAAACCTCGATTTTATAGAATTTTTTATTGAATCTGAATCGTAATCACGATGAATAAGGGTAAGAATTTTTTGTGAAAAATCTTCATGATTTTCAATATCCGCAATTTCTCCGTTTGTATTGTGCTGAATGATTTCGTTGATTCCGCCTTTACAGTTATTAACCAAAGAATACGTTCCGCAAGCTCCGGCTTCCAATAAAACATTTGGGAAACCTTCGTAACGTGAGGAAAGAATAAAAAGATCTGCAAACTTTAAAAACTGATACGGATTCTCTTGTCTTCCATGGAAAATCACCTGTTTTAACCCTAAAAAATCTTTCATCTGATGAAGTATCTCACGATCTCTTCCATCTCCTAAAATATGAAGGATAATTTTTTCATTTTTAAGCCTTGAGAAAACTTTTAGCAAATTATCAAAACCTTTTCTTGCTGATAAATTGCCGATGGCAACTACGTTTTTATAATTATATTTAAAACTTTCGGGTTTAGTAGAAATTAAAAGTTTTTCATTAATAAAATCAAAATCTACAGGATTATTGATTTTTGTGATTTTATGCTTTTTAATATTAAAATTGCTCACTAAATCATTCATCATATCATCGCTTTGCGCAATAATCTGCTGATAATTATTGTAGAAATTATAAAAAAATTTTATTTCTTTTCTTTTAATGTGTTCAGAAACAACATTGGTTTCTCTTGCAATAAATTTAATTTTCGGGAAAAGCTTAATAAATAAAGACAAATACGCATTCACTTCACCAAATCCAGAAAAAACAATATCAGGTTTTCTACGATAAATTTGAGAAAGAATGGGTTTTAGAGAATTTCTGATTCGTTCGATATTCAAATCGATAATTTCAACGTCTTTTTTAAGTAAATTTAAGTACCCCCCCTGTTTACGAAGAAGCAAAATTTTAGTTTCAAAACGATCTCTTGAGAGATGATTTGCGATGGTAGTAACGATTCTTTCTGCACCTCCGGTTTCCAAATCCGGCAGAATAAACATGACAGAAATTTTCTTATTCATAATAAAAAAAACTTACCCCAAAATTAGATAAGGTTATATTTTCTAATTCGCAACGTCACTGATAAATTTAATTCGCAACATTCTTACTTCTTCGTCAGACAATTCGTCTCCAAATTCATCTAGCAAAACTTTCATGCTGTCGCTTTCAGATTCAGTCATGAACTCCATGAATTCATCTACTATATCTTCATCAAAATTTTCTTCGATGTAGTAATTGATATTTAATTTTGTACCCTGATAAACAATACGTTCCATTTCCTTTAAAAGATCATTCATTGAAAGATTTTTGGCTCTTGCAATATCTTCCAAATCAATTTTCTTATCGGTATTTTGAATGATGAAAACCTTGTGACTCGATTTATTAGCCACATTTTTCAAAACCATATCTTGAGTACGCTCTATATTGTTTTCTTCAACGTAATTTGCAATAAAATCTGCAAATTCTTTTCCGTATTTTTTAGATTTCCCTTCACCTACTCCATAAACTTTTGCAATTTCCTCTACAGTAATCGGATATTGTACCGTCATATCTTCCAAACTCGGATCCATAAAAACCGTGTAAGGTGGAATCCCATGTTTTTTGGCAACTTTTTTTCTAAGTTCTTTTAAAAGTGCAAAAAGATTTTGGTCTAAACCTCCGCTAGATTGTTGCTGTACCTGATCGCTTTCTGCTTTTGTCTGAGACAAATCAAATTCACGGTCTTCAGCAATTAAAAAACTTTCTTTATAAGTATTATCTAAAACCTGATGACCTTTTGGTGAAATTTTTAAAACGCCATAGGTTTCAATATCTTTTTGTAAGAAATTCTGAACAGTTGCCTGTCTTAGGATTGTTTTCCAATAATTATCTTTTTCAGATTTCCCAAAACCAAAAAATGAACTTTGCTCCATTTTATAGGATTTGGTTACAGCATTTTCTTTTCCAACAATCACAGAAATTAAATCTTTAGACTTAAATTTCTCTTGAGTTTCATTAATTAATTCTAATGCTTTTTTCAAATCTTCTGAAGCATCTTTCAGCTTTGGCGGATTTGCCGCATTATCGCACATTTTCGCTCCTTCACCATTTACCGGATCGAAAATTTCTCCGAAATAATATAAAATATACTGTCTTCGGCTCATTGAAGTTTCGGCATAACCAACCACTTCATTTAAGAGCTGCAAACCGATTTCTCTTTCAGAAACAGGTTTTTGAGCCAAAAATTTCTCTAATTTTTCAATATCTTTAGGATCATAAAAAGCAAGGCAATACCCTTCTCCTCCATCACGACCTGCACGACCGGTTTCCTGATAATAACTTTCCAAAGATTTTGGGAAATCATAGTGAATTACAAAACGAACATCAGGTTTGTCAATTCCCATTCCGAAAGCAATTGTGGCAACAATTACATCTGCTTCTTCCATTAGAAATTTATCCTGATTGGCAACTCTCACTTTTTGGTCAAGACCTGCATGATAAGGAAGAGCATTGATTCCATTCACCTGAAGAAGCTGTGCAAATTCCTCCACTTTTCTTCGGCTTAAACAATATATAATTCCCGATTTACCTTTATTCTTATTGATAAATTTCACGATTTCTTTGTCAATATTAACTTTTGGAGTTACCTCATAAAACAAATTAGGCCTATTAAAACTTTCTTTAAAAACTAAAGCATTCGACATTCCCAAAGTTTTTTGGATATCATCCTGCACTTTTGGAGTTGCTGTAGCCGTTAAAGCAATCACAGGTACATCTGCAATTTTATCGATAATTTGTTTTAAGTTTCGATATTCAGGTCTGAAATCGTGTCCCCATTCTGAAATACAGTGCGCTTCGTCTATTGCAACGAATGATATTTTTACATCTTTCAAAAATTCAAGATAATCTTCTTTAATTAAAGATTCCGGAGCAACATATAAAAGTTTTGTTTTTCCGCTTTTTATATCATCAAAAACCTGCTTGGTTTGGGTTTTGTTTAGAGAAGAGTTCAGAACGTGGGCAATACCTGTTTCCGAAGAAAGTCCGTTTACAGCATCTACCTGATTTTTCATCAGTGCAATTAGCGGCGAAACGACAATTGCAGTTCCCTCAGAAATAAGAGCCGGAAGCTGATAGCAGAGAGATTTACCTCCTCCTGTAGGCATCAGGACGAAAATATCTTTTCCGTTTAAGAGATTATTGATGATCTCTTCCTGCTGTCCTTTGAAAGTTGAAAATCCGAAGTATTTTTTTAATTCGCCTGATAAATTGGCTTTTTTTGCGCTCATCTAATTTTGTATTGCTAAATTTGCATCCAATCCAAAGTTATAAAATTTTTACTTAAAATGAAAGCAATAGCTTTTTTTACTGTTTAAATTTATATTGAGTATAAATTGAATTCTTTGGTAATTTACATACTAATTTCGTTATAAAAATGGAAAGAGACAAAATTATCTCAATCGCAAAGAACACATTAACTATAGAAATTTCTGAACTGGAGAAATTAAAAGAAAGAATCTCAGACGAATTTGTAAAAGCAGTAGAACTAATTCATTCTGCAACCGGAAAATTGATTGTTGTAGGAATCGGAAAATCTGCACACGTTGGAAATAAGATTGTTGCAACTTTAAATTCTACGGGAACGCCTTCACAATTTTTACATGCTTCAGAGGCAATTCATGGAGATTTGGGAGTTATTCAAAACCAGGATGTAGTTTTGTGCATTTCAAATTCAGGAAATTCTCCTGAAATCACCAATTTGGTTTCTTATTTAAAAGATTATTCTTCCGCTTTAATTGCAATGACTGGAAACAGAAAAAGTAAATTGGCAGAATTTTCTGATGTCATTTTAGATACTCATGTTGATTTAGAGGCATGTCCGAATAAACTGGCTCCGACAAGTTCTACAACCAATCAAATGGCTTTGGGAGACGCTCTAGCAATTTGTTTAATGGAATTGAATGATTTTAAAGAAAATGATTTCGCTAAATTTCATCCGGGTGGAAGTTTAGGTAAAAATTTAACCGCAAGAGTTGAGCAGTTTGTTTCTTCTCAAAAACCTCAAGTTAGTGAAGATTCATCAATAAGAGATGTGATTATCTCTATCAGTTCTTCAAGCCATGGAATTACCGTTGTAACTAATGAAGAAAAGATTATCGGAGTTATTACCGACGGAGATTTACGAAGAATGCTTCTTAATGGCGATGATATTTCTACAATTTTAGCAAAGAATATCATGTCTGCAAATCCGAAAACGATAGAAAAAGATGCTTTAGCAAAAGAAGCGATGAAAATTTTAAAAGATAATAATATCGGACAATTAATCGTGACAGAAAACGGGCAGTATTTCGGAATTATTGATTTGCATAAATTGCTGGACGAAGGAATAAATTAGGTTTGATATTATTTAAAGTGAGAAATTTTATAATATTTTGTTTTGCATTTTTATCATATAATCTAAATGCTCAAGAAGTTGATAGAATGTATTATTTATTAGGAGCAGTTGATAATTATTCAGGTAGAAATTATGACCTAAAAAACAGTGAATATAAAGGCTACATTTTAAAGGTCAATAAAGATGAAACCAATAAAATTAAAAGGCTTGAAGAAGTTTCCGGATTAAAATTCTCAAGTTTCAGTTCCGAAATTTTAAAAGATTGGGTCTCTCTTAATTCTGATCATTATGAAAAAGAAATTAATAAATATTATTCTTTCTCTAAAATGAAAGGTATAGAAAATTATAACGGAAAATTAAATCTTGACAAAGTTTTAAAAGGAACAAAAAACCAATTATTATCTTATTTGTTAGGTTCATTTTTAATTCATGGAAGTATAAAAATAGAAAATGACGGTGGAGATCAGTACGAGGTTTATCAGATTTCAGTTGCTAATGCTCAACCACAATTTGAAGTTTTAAAATCCATTTTAAAAGAATTAGGCGTATATACTATTAAAGAAGAGATTTGGTATAAAACTCCATTTACATTTCATGTGAAATTTTCACCTGATTCCGAATTAAAAACTTTATTAGATAAAGAATTAGCTTATCAGAACAATAAGTATCTAAAATAATTATTATCATTGCAAATCGAATCTCAGAATTCATAACATAAATTTATGGCAGAAGAAAAAGACATGTCTTTTTGGGGACATATTGGCGAGCTGAGAGGACACTTGATCCGATCTATCATAGCAATTATTGTTGCGGCATTTATTGTCGGTTTTAACATTAATTGGATTATGGATCACATCTTTTTTGGTCCTACAAGAAATGATTTTCCAACTTTTAAATTGGTGAATGAATTTTCCCGTTGGATTTTGGGCGAAGACAGTATTACTTTACCGGACGAATTTCCGGTGCGTGTTCAGAGATTATATCAGCAGTTTAATGTGATGATGGCAGTTTCCATTTTTGGTGGAATTGTAGCCGCATTTCCATACATCGTGTGGGAATTATGGCGATTTATCGGCCCTGCTTTACATCCGAATGAAAGAAAAAATTCAATTTTTGTCATTAATTCGGTTTGGATTTTATTTATGACCGGAGTTTTGTGTGGATATTTTCTGATTTTACCTTTCGCTGTAAATTTTGGAGTTATTTTTAAAATTTCAGATATTATCATTCCACTCTATGACTTAAGTGATTATACTACTCTATTCTTACAGGTCGTTTTAGGAATGGGAGTTGTATTTTTATTTCCGGTTTTGATTTATTTCTTAACCAACATCGGAATTTTAAATCCGAAATTCATGAAAACATACAGAAGACACGCCATCGTTTTAATTATGGTTGTTGCTGCAATTATTACTCCTGCAGACGTTTTGAGTATGATGATGGCAGCTTTACCATTATTGCTATTATATGAATTTAGTATAGTAATGTGTGGTTACACTTATAAAAAAGTACAGAAAAGAGAAGTAAAGCTTCCTGCGGTAAGGTAAAATGCATTAAAAAAAATCAAATATTAATCAAATAGCTTGTTGAAGAAAATCCAATAAACTATTTTTTTAAATTTAATTTTCAATAATTACTGAAAGTTCAAAAAGTTTTATTTATATTTGTTTAGAAATAAAACAATAATCAAGATGAATAAAATATTGAACTATTTAATTGCAACAGTTTGGTTTGTCAATGGTCTGTTTTGTAAAGTTCTAAACTTAGTTCCAAGACATGAGCAAATCGTTGGCAGAATTTTAGGTGACAATCATTCAAGAATTGCAACAATAATTATTGGAATTTCAGAAACAATTATGGCAGTCTGGATTTTATCCGGATTTAAATCAAGACTGAATGCAGCAACACAGATGATCGTCATTGCTTCAATGAACATTCTTGAATTCATTTTAGTTCCAGATTTATTACTTTGGAAACATTACAATTCGTTGTTTGCTTTTCTTTTTATGATGTTGATTTATTTCAATGAATTTTATTTAAAACAAAAAACCAAAAAAGTATCATGCTGAAATTTCTAAAAAATCACCCGTTCGCTGTAGAAGCTTTTTTTGAAAGTTCGCTTGTTTTCACCTTCGCAGTTCCGAAAGAAGAGCTGAAACATCTTATCCCGGAATGTCTCGAGTTAGATATCTTTCAAGATAAATGGGCTTTCGTAGCTGCAGCTATGGTTCAGACTAAAGACCTCCGTCCGAAAGGCTTTCCGAAATTCATGGGAAACGATTTCTTTTTAATTGGTTATCGTGTTTTTGTAAAATACACCAACAGCGCTGGAAAAAGACTGCGAGGTTTATATATCTTAAAATCTGAGACCGATAAAAAGAAAATGGAATTCATGGGAAATATTTTCACCCATTACAATTATACAACGACCGACATCCATCAAATTGAGAAAGAAAATTCAAAAGAAATCCACTCAATTCAGTCAAAATTTAAAGTCAGTTTAAGCAAAACAGAAAAAGATATTTTGCTGCCAGAAAATTCACCATTTGCGGACTGGAAAGAAGCCAGAAGATTTGCCGGACCTTTGCCTTTCACTTTTACTTATAATGAAAAAACAAAAGAAGTTCTCATCATTGAAGGCATAAGACAAAACTGGACTCCTGAACCCGTAAAGGTTCTTGATTATCACCTCGATTTTTTAGATAAATTACAACTGAAAAATCCAATTTTAGCCAACGCTTTTATTATTAAAAATATCCCGTATTACTGGAAAAAAGGAAAAATAGAATCATGGAAATAAATAGAAGAAAATTTCAGGGCGTTTTAAATATTTTAAGCTTTAACCGACATTTTTACATTTTCGGAATCGGAGTTTTAGCTTTAATTATAATCAGTCACCAAATCTTTCACTGGTCAGATAGTCTGTTTTGGATCATCATCATTTCATTTTTATATGGACTTATAATGCCTTTGATTGTCTCTGCATATATTTATGATTTTTCCGGATATTATAATTTTAATTGGCTTAAAAAATGTGAAATTGACGATTTAAAGGTTAAAAAAATTGTCAATATCAATGCAGGTTTTGATGAGACAAGTTTTATCATTAAAAACAATTTCCCCAATGCAGATCTGAAGGTTTTCGATTTTTATGATTCTGAGCGACATACCGAAGCAGCAATTATAAGAGCTAGAAAAGTAAGCTTGGTTTATCCGAATACACAACAAATGAAATCAGATTCAATAGCAATGAATGATAGTTCTATTGATCTTGTTTTTCTTCTTTCGGCGGTTCATGAGATCAGATCAAATGAGGAAAAAATTCAGTTTTTGAAAGAGTGTCATCGGATTTGTAAACCAGATGGAAAAGTTATTATGGTTGAACGTTTAAGGGATTTTCCAAATTTTTCAGCATTTTCAGTCGGATTTACTCATTTCTTTTCGAAAAAAACTTGGAGGAATGCTTTCGAAAGTGCAGGTTTTAAAACTTTTGAAGACATTAAATTTACTCCGTTCATGTCCATTTTTATTTGTAAACCATAAAAACTTTTGATAATGCATACTCAGTTAATTATTATCGGGATCATATTCATTGTTTTAGCATCAATCCACATTATTTTTCCGAAATATTTTGAGTGGGAAAAAGAATTCAGATTATTGAGCCTGATCAACTCTCAAATTATGAAAGTTCATACTATTTTCATTGCTCTGACCGTTTTTTTAATGGGTTTACTTCTTCTTACATCTTCAGATGAATTAATAGAAACCAATCTTGGTAAAAAAATAATATTCGGATTGGCAATCTTTTGGACTTTCAGACTGATCATTCAGTTTTTTGGTTATTCATCAAAACTCTGGAAAGGCAAATTATTCGAAACGAGTGTACATATTATCTTTTCTCTGCTTTGGATCTACATAAGTTTTGTGTTTTGGACTATATATTTTAGTCTTACTATATATTCTTGAGATTAAATTTTATATTTTTGAAAGCATCAAGTTTCACATCTTATGAAAAAAATTTCATATTCGCTTCTATTGATTTCCGGTCTTGCTTTCGGACAGTTTTTTGAAAAGAATAAAACATTCACAAAACAGGATACTTTAAAAGGGTCAAATACAAAATTCCGGGATTTTTGGGATGTTAAAAAATATGATTTGTCTGTAGAACCTAATTTCGAACAGAAAAGCATTAAAGGGAACAATACAATTAGTTTTGAAATTACTAAAAACATAAAAAATCCTGTTTTTCAGATTGATTTACAACAACCGATGAAAGCTGATAAGGTTCAGTGCAGTTTTCCTACAATTGGCAACTTTAAAAGAGACGGTGATTTCATCTTTATTTCAGCTAATAAATCTTTAAAAAAAGGAGAAAAATACACAATTGACGTAACGTATTCTGGAAATCCAATTATTGCCAAAAATGCACCTTGGGATGGAGGCTGGATTTTTAAAACTGATGAGAAAGGAAATCCTTGGATGAGCGTTGCCGATGAAGGAATCGGAGCATCAGTCTGGCTTCCTACAAAGGACATTTGGAGTGATGAACCAGATTCCGGAATTGTAATGAAAATTATTACTCCGAAAAACTTACTTGGAGTCGGAAATGGAAGGTTAATCAATCAGAAAACAGAAAATAATAAGAACGTTTTCACTTGGGAAGTGAAGAATCCAATTAATGCGTATTCTATCATTCCGAATATTGGAAATTATGTAAATTTCAAAGATTCTTATGACGGCGAAAGAGGGAAATTAGATCTTGATTATTGGGTTTTAGATTATAATTTAGACAAAGCTAAAAAGCAGTTTCAGCAGGTAAAACCGATGATGAAATCTTTTGAATATTGGTTCGGACCCTATCCTTTTTACGAAGATTCTTATAAATTAGTAGAATCTCCACATTTGGGAATGGAGCACCAAAGCAATGTAGCCTACGGAAATGGTTACAAAAACGGATATTTAGGAAGAGATTTATCAGAAACCGGAGTAGGGTTAAAGTGGGATTTCATCATCATCCATGAAAGCGGACACGAATGGTTTGCCAACAATATTACTGCAAAAGATCAAGCAGATATGTGGATTCATGAGGCATTTACCAATTATTCTGAAGTTCTTTTTACCGAAAATTATATTGATAAAAAATCTGCAGATATTTATGCACAAGGAATTCAGAATACTATTGAAAACGATGTTCCTATTATCGGAAAATACGGTGTGAGAAATGAAGGAAGCGGCGATATGTATGCAAAAGGTGCAAGTATGATTCACACGATGCGACAGATTATCAACGATGATGCTAAATTCAGGCAGATCTTGAGAGGTTTGAATAAAGATTTTTATCATCAAACTGTAACTACCCAACAAGTAGAAAAATACATTTCTGAAAAGGCCGGATTTGATTTTTCGAGTATTTTCAACCAATATTTAAGAACGGTGGATGTTCCTGTTTTGGAATATTCTCAAAATGGAAATGAACTGAAATATCGTTTTGTAAATGGAGTTAAAAACTTAAATCTTCCGATAAGATTTGGTGATCAAACTATTTCTCCGAATGAAAACTGGCAGGTTTTAAAACTTCAAAATTCAAATCCGGTGCAGTTTAGCAAGAATTATTACATTAGATATAAAAAAATTCAGTAAAATATTAAGAGCAAAATCGGTTTTCGGTTTTGCTTTTTTTAACTAAAATTTAGCAATAAATTATATTTCCGCTTGTAACAAATTCAATTTAAAATCAACTACTTATCTATAAATTAGACCTAATGAAAAAAATAGTAATAAGTTTAGGGATTCTGGCAGTAGCTTTCGTTCAGGCACAGTCGATTAAAACCAATATCGATTTACTTAACGTAAAAGACGATAAAGTAGCCGTAACGATGGAATTTCCGAAAATGAAATCGAACGACGTAAAATTTCACTTTCCTAAAACCGTTCCCGGAACATATTCTGTGGATGATTACGGAAGATTTGTAGAAGGAATCAAATTTTTAGACAATAAAGGAAAAGAAATCGCTTTTACCAAAGTAAATGACAATACGTATTCATTAAAAAATGCAAAAGCTTTAACCAAAATTACGTATTTCGTTAACGACAGTTTTGATGAAGAAAACGAAACTCAAAAACACAAAGCCGTATTTTCTCCTTCCGGAACTGATATTGAGGAAGGAAAAGTTTATTTAATCAATACCCATGGTTTTATTGGATACATCAACAATATGCAGGATGTGCCTTATCAGTTGGTTATTCAGAAACCTAATGATTTTTATGGAACGACTGCTTTGGTTGATCAGGATAAATCTGAAGCGACCGACACTTTTACCTTGGCGAATTATGCTAAACTTACTGACTCTCCATTAATGTATTCAAAACCTGATTACATCACTTTCAATGCAGGCGGAATGGATCTTGTTTTAGGTGTTTATTCTCCGACCGGAAAATATAAAGCAGCAGATTTTAAAGAAAATTTAGAAAAAATGGTAGTTGCTCAGAAGAAGTTTTTGGGCGATATGAATACCAATAAGAAATATGCCATTATGCTTTATCTTGCAGGAACTCAAGGTCCGCAAATAAAAGGTTTTGGAGCTTTGGAACATCATGAATCTACAAGTGTTGTTCTTCACGAAATGATGCCAAAAGAAGCGATTGATGAAGCAATTGTAGATGTCGTTTCGCATGAGTTTTTCCATACGGTAAATCCTTTAAAAACACATTCTGAGGAAATTCACTATTTCGATTATGCAGATCCGAAAATGTCTCAACATCTTTGGATGTACGAAGGCGGAACCGAATATTTTGCCAATTTATTCCAGATTCAGGAGGGGTTGATTACGAAAGACCAATTTTTACAAAGAATTGCTGACAAAATCAAAAACTCGAAAAGTTATAACGATACGATGCCATTCACGGTGATGAGTAAAAATATTCTTCAGGATGAATACAAAGATCAGTACCGAAATGTTTACGAAAAAGGAACGCTTTTGGCAATGTGTCTTGATATTGAATTGAGAAAATTATCAAACGGGGAAATGGGTTATCGTGACATGATCAGAAAACTGTCTCAACGATTTGGTGAAAACAAACCATTTAAAGACGATAAACTGATTGACGAACTGGTAACGATCACAGGATTTCCACAGGTAAAAGATTTTTATAATAAATATATTGCAGGAAGCAACCCGACTCCTTATGCTGAATATCTGAAAGAAGTAGGCGTTGAAATCAATAAACAGGAAACTCCGCCAATTTTCTGGTTTATTAAAAGCCCTGAGCAAACTGGCTTTGATGAGAAAAGTAGTGCATTTGTATTTGACGACCATTCTGCACTTTCTCCTTTTGCAAAAAATATCGGTATGAAAATTACCGATAAAGTTCTTGCTCTAAATGGTAAAACAATCAATATTCAGAACGTTCAGGAATTTATCGGTTATGCTCAATCCATCAAAGACGGACAAGACGTGACGGTAACGGTTCTTCGTAAAAATGGTGATAAAGAAGATAAAATTGACTTGAAAGGAAAAGCTATTTTAGATAAAATAACGATGGAAACGCTTCAGTTTAAAACCAATCCCACTCCTGCTGAGCAGAAACTTCAGGATCAATGGTTGACCGGGAAAAAATAGTTTTTTTAAACATAAATCTAAAAAGTCAGTAAGGTTATCTTGCTGGCTTTTTTCGTTTAAAACATATCCGTTTCGGTTATTTAACAGTCTGTTTCGGTTGTTTAGCGAATCATTTCTGTCTTTTATCTAAACGATACGGTCTTCTACCCAAAAGTTTCCGTTCTTAACCTTATTATTTCAATTTTTAACCGAATCGTTTGGGTTCGGAACCCTAATTTTCCGGTGGATAACCGAATCATTTCATTAAACAACCGAAACTATGAGGTGTTGAACCGAATGATTGAGATTGTTTAGTTTGATATATATTAATTTTAACGCAATAGCTCTCAAAGATTGATTTCCTGATCTTGAAATATTTTCCGTTCGGAAGGGCGTTCTACTCAGCTAAAGATGTAACTGCACATGGCTAAAAATCAACTGAAGATTTACGAACGCAGTTTTGATTTTCCGAACGAAAAGTTTTAAACAATAATTTATAAATCCTTAGCGGAGACATTAAAATGATTATTGCAATGGAAAACAAAAAAACAGCTCTCATGAGAAAGCTGCTTTTCTTTGTTAATATGAAGTGAAAATTTAATATAAATCTAATTCTATCGGATTATTGTTCTTTTTGAAACCTTCTTTGGCATTTTTTTCCATTTCTCTGAAAACCTGATTAGGATCTGAAATCTCTCTTCCATCAGCAGATTTTGTTTTGAAAATAACTTTATTGGTGTCAGAATTTTTAGACATCATTTCTCGCATATTTTTAGTAGGATCATTCTTGTAATTTTTCCATACTTTTTTAAACTGCTCTTTTGTAGCTTCGATATCTTTTGTTCCTACTCCGTAAATCTGCATTCCATTCGGAAGTGCAACTTCTTCATTTTCAACTTTATTTATTTTTTTATTTCCGGCTAAAGTCATCGAATGTGTTCCCGTTTTATCTTCAATTTTCACAATTAAACCTGGAAGTCCGTAGAATTTGTAAGGTCCGTCCTGAAAAGGAATTTCCGTTGTAAACCAAGCCGTCCATTGTCTTCCAAGATAAGTGGTCGTTGCTTTTTGAGCACTATATTCTCCAATTTTTTGTTTGTCGGGAAGAATTTTCCATTCTGGTTTTTTGTTTTCTTCGACTTTATAGCTGTCGCTTGCAACTCTTGTAAACAAATACGTTTTAAATTCAGGATACTGTTTTGTTACTTTATAACTAATTTGTCCGGGTTTCTCAGATCTATTGATGGTAAAACTACCAGAATTAAGCTTCATTTGTTTTGCCAATTCAGCATTTTGCGTAGAATCTGCAATATACTTTTGATTATCCATAAAAACAGAACCCTTTTGATCGATATCTAAAAGCATTACGGCGTTTTTCACATTGGCTTTATCCGTAGAATCTGAAACAAACTTGTAATCGTAAAAGAATCGGTTGGTCTGTGAAAAAACTAATACCGATAAAAGTAAGAAGCTTAAATTTAAAGTTGTTTTCATAAGTGTTTTATTTTTTAACTAATTCAATTCGGTTGTTGTCTTTTTTAATTTTTTCGATTTGGCGCTGTTCCATTTCTTTCATGTGATTATTTTGTCCTTCAACCATTTTGATAGTAATTCCGCCTGACTGAATCATTTTTAATCCACTTGTAGGATCTTTTTCAAAATCTCTGATCAGCTTATCATATTGCTTTTGATTGATTGAAATATTTTTATCAGAAATAATATCTTTTGAAAGTTCTTTTATATTTTTTACACCCTGCAAATTAAAAACATGAGATTTAGTCTTGTCTTCCAATTTCACGATAAGTCCCGGAAGACCATGAAATTTATACGGTCCATCCTGGATCGGAATATCTGAAGCAAACCACGCCGTCCAATGTCTTCCACCAAAATCAGCTTCTGCTTTCTGCGTATTCCATTCTCCTATTTTTTGTTTCTCTGAGCTGATTTTCCAGTTGATTTTTCTTTCTTCAGCTACCTTATAATTATCAAGAAGAACTCTGTTATGAAAAAACACATTGTAACCGGGATATTTTTTTGATATTTTATAATTCACTGATCCTTTCCCCGCATCTGCACTTATAGAAATGGCACCTCCATTAGAAGCCATTTTCCTAATTTCAGCTCTTCTCAAAGAATCTGAACTGTATTTGTCATAACTGTAAAATTGAGATCCCTCATCTGAAACATCGAGATTCATCATCTCAGATTTTACTTCAGATACATTGGTAGAATCTGGAATAAATCGGTATTCGTAAATGAAACGTTTGTTTTGAGCGTTCGCTAAAATTGCGATAAGTAATAAACTGAAAGTAGTTAATAATTTCATTCTAAAATTTATTTGGTGAAAAATTCCATTTTGTCAAGCTTTGAAAAACCCTTGTCTCCATAAGGGGTTCTATACATTTTCACAGATTTGAAAGGTGCTTTTGCAAGTTTTTCTTTTCCAAACATTTATTCTTCAAAACCTTTCATATACATTTTGACTTCTTCTTTTGTGTATTCTTTTCCATCTATAAAAAACTGACCATCTCTTAAAGGCATTACCATCGTATTTGAATTTACAGGTGCGTAACTTTTTTTATCTTTTGTAAGTGGTTGGTCTTTACCGGTAACATACGAAGCAATAAGATCAGATTTAAAAATAATCATATTATTTCTGTTAATTTGTGACTGTTTTTCTACTTTCGCCTGAAGCCTTTCCGCCTCATCTCTCAGTTCTTTAGTTTCTGCCTGAGTTAACGGATTTTTATCATAATCTCTTTTAGCAGCAACTTTTACTTCTTCTGCAATAATTTTTCCTGTATTTTCTTTTTCTCCGTTTTGTCTTTTTATTTCATTTTCACGAGCGGTATATTTTTGATTAACGTATTGCTCATAATACCATTTCGGATTTATTTTTTTGACTAGTTGATGAAATTTCCCAGCATTTTCTTTACTCATTTTAGAAATATCAGTTGCCTGAAAAACTCCATACTGTTCTCTTTCTCCAAAAATCCAATGGTCTTTGTCATTATTTACATGAGAATTTGAACTGAAAGCAATTGTTTTATTTTTATTTTGTTGATAATACTCTTCAAATTTTTGTTTAGAAACAATTTCTGCATTAATCACATATAGAGCTTTCTCATGGGCATTATTTAACTGCTCTTCATAAGGAATATCGTTTGCCTGAGGGCTATATTTTACTTTTTCTGCTGCAGGTGTATCCCAAACAACAGCAACAACTTTTCCGATAAACTGATCGTCTTTCTTTACATTTTTATTTTTTCCGCCAACGTAAATAATCGGTAAATCATTACTCAAAAAGTTTTTATTTGCAGAGAAATAATAATTTTTATCAGCATTAAATTCAGCCTTTTTCTGAGAAAATATCTCCTGACTTACTTTTTTACCATTAAAAATGAAAATATCATTTGCCTTATATTCTGACGTCCCATTTATTTCATCAGAAATCGTATCATGAGTTATTGATAAATTTTTTCCCTTATTTTTAATTAAATCAGCAATTGTTTCTATTTGCTCATTCTGCTTTTCAATTTCTTTATTTTCTGCATTTACCATATATGCAAAAGCAATGGTAAACATGATTGGAAGCGCAAAAAAACGTCTTGCGTAAGCATATTTTGTTTTTGGTTTTTGTATCATTTTGAGTCTTTTTTTAAGATTTGAATTCAGAAACGGACTGGTTCCCGGTAAAATATTTCCTGAAAAATGGCTTGATAACAACATCTCTGCAAAAGCTTTGGTATCAGATTGTTTTACAGCTTTTTTGTCAGCCAAATATTCGTGAATTAAACTAATTTCTTTTTTGACAATATGAAAAATTGGATTGAACCAGAAAATTGCAGTAACGATTTCGATGAAAATTTTATCATACGAATGTTTTTGTTCAATATGAACCATTTCATGCTTTAAAATCTGCTTTCCCAAGTCGGATTGGATGAGAATACTGTCTTTCCAAAATAGGTTTTTAAAGAACGAAAACGGTGCATCATGCAAATCAGTATGGTAAAAATTAATCCCACTGATTTTTTCTTGTCTAAATTTATTTTTAAGACGATTGATCCTAATAATTCCAATAAAAAGTCTGGTTAATAAAACTGTTGTAATTCCAGCGAGTAAAAAAGGAATATATCTTAAAAATTCATTCTTATCATTTGTATTTTTAATCTCTGTGAAATTTTGAAATTTATTGAGAATCAGAAAAACTTTGTCATTCAGTTCTATGGTAAAATATTCAATTTTCAACAACGGTAAAACCAGAGAAACCACAACCAGCAACAAAAGATAAAATCTATTATAGTGATGAAAAGTCTTGTCTTTCAGGAAAAATAAGTAATAAGCAAACATAATTCCTGAGCAAATAAATACTTTAAAACAATAGATTGCGGTTTCCATGATTTTGTGTTTTTATTATTTTATTTCTTAGTTTTGATATAAATCTCTCCTGATTTTTTTCCTGTAGTTTTTGTTTTATTTACAGTTATTGATTCAATATTTTTAGGATTAAGATTTTTCATTTCTTCGTTTGAACTTGCTTTTTCATCGATGAAAATTTTAATATCCTCATCAGAATTAATGTCAATTATATCTTTAACATTAGTCTTGAAAGTTGAACTATTAGGTAGAGCTCTGCTAATTGGTGGCGTTATGGATTGTGTATAAGAATAATTTACTTTTGGTGCATGAGCATTTACTGCAACAATCCATGGTTTTCCCTGTAATTCAGCTTGTTCTTTTCTGATTTCCTTCAGTTTTTTCTCAGCTTCAGCTCTTTCTTTATTTAATTTATCAAGCTTTCTCTGTTCTTTTTTAGTAAGCTCTTTCTTTGAAAAATTGCTTGTTCCATTGAAAAAACTATAATCATTTCCTGAATAATTTTTTACAATTTTCTTTAATTCTTCAGAATTAGCATTAATATCTTTTCCATTAATATAAAATTTATTGAGCTTTCCGTATTTCTCTTTGAATTCAGGTGAATTAAATTTCTCTTTTATTGCTTTAATTTTATCTTCGCTTAAATCTAAATCTTTAAAATCTTTAGAGTTTAACATTTTATCAAAATCAAACTCTTCTCCATGAACAGTTATTTTATAGTTATCTCCATCAGGGAAAACTCTTTTTACTTGCATATCTTTAAGAATAACTTTAGCATCTTTTTCTGCTAACATTTTATCTCTTCTTGTTAAAAGTTCTTCAAAATCAGCTTGATATAATTTGTCACGGGAAATCTTATCCATTTCACCAGAAAGCTGTTTCAATTCTTTAGCTTTTAATTCAAATTCGTAGCTTTTTTCACCTTTTTCTTTAGCTATTTTTTGAAGTTCAGTAGCTTTTTCTTTTGATTTTTCGCTTAACGTTTTTAGTTTTTCAGATTGAATTTTTAATTTCTCATTTGCCTTTGAAATTTTTTCCTGCTGTAATTTTACAATTTGATCCGTTTCATTTTTAGGAGATAAAGTATCTTTTTTAATTTCAGCAACGGCTTTTTCAATTTCAATATTGGTTTCTTTTATTTCTTTGTTTTTGGCATTCACCATGTAAGCAAATGCAACGGTGAATAAAACAGGCAGAGCAAATATTCTTCGCGCATATGCGAATTTTGTTTGAGGTTTTTGTAACATTTTAAGTCTTTTTTTAAGGTTTGAACTTAGAAACGGACTGGTCACAGGCAACTCTTTTCCGGAAAAGTGGCTTGCTAAAAGCATCTGCGCAAATGCTTTTGTGTCCGATTGTTTTACGGCTTTTTTATCAGCCAGATATTCGTGAATTAAGCTTATTTCTTTTTTAATGATATGAAAAAACGGATTGAACCAGAAAATAGAAGTGATAATCTCCATAAAGATTTTATCTACAGAGTGTTTCTGCTCAATATGAACCATTTCGTGCTTTAAAATTTGTTTTCCGATGTCTGAATTAATGACAATAGTATTTTTCCAAAAAAGATTTTTGAAATAGGAAAAAGGTGCTTCAGAAAGATTGGTCTGGTAAAAATTTACTCCTTCAAAACTTTCTTTTTTAAATTGGTTTTTGAGTTGTTGGATTCTGAAAATTCCGTAAAGAAATTTCCCTAAAAAATAGAGAGAAACCAATCCCAAAGCTGAAAAAATAATTCTAAAATAAATGTAGTCATTGTCTATGCTTTTATTTGCGTTTAAATTTTGTAGCTTACTAATTAATAAAAACAGATTTTCATTAACCTCAATTGTGAAATCTTCCACTCTAATCAAAGGCAGGAAAATCGAAATCAACATTGCAGACAAAAGGTAAAATCTGTTGTAATGATGAAACGTCTTGTCTTTTAGAGACAACTGATAATACAAAAACATTACACCCGAACAGATTATTACTTTTCCGAAATAAAAAATAAGAGCTTCCATAGTTATTAGTCTTTGTTTTTTAGTTCATTTAATAGCATTTCAAGATCTTCAACGGTCATTTCGTTTTTTTCAACTAAAAAAGAAACGGCACTTTTGTAAGAACCTTTAAAATAATTCTTCACCAAACTTTTCATAGTCTTTCCAGAATATTGCTCTTTTGTTACCAAAGGAAAATATTCATGCTGTCTGCCGTAGACATTATAATCAACAAATTCTTTATCTTTTAGAACTTTCAGAATCGTAGAAACTGTATTCGTATGCGGTTTCGGTTCGGGATAGAGATCCAAAAAATCTTTTAAGAAACCTTTTTCGAGTTTCCACAAAAACTGCATTACCTGTTCTTCTGCTTTTGTTAAAGTCTGGATGATCATAATATGATTTTTAATTATTGTGATAAAGTTACTAAAAAATCCATATCACTAATAAATTAGTTATACAAATGTAGAATTATTTTTCATTCGAACAACTATTTTTTTAGTGATAAAAATAAAATTTAAATAATAAATTGAAAATCAACATTTTACAAAATATTAAAATATGTTAAATTTTCAATTAACAGAAATATGCTCTAATTATTTATCAGAGAATTGGTGAATTTTAATATAAATTCTTAAAACTTGTTAAAATTTATTAAATAAAATGATTATGAATGTGCTGAAAATGAGAAAATATATTTATTTTAGTGCTTTAAAAATTTCTAATGAAAAGATATACTCTACTTTCTGTTTTAATGCTGTTGATTTTTAATGTAACATCAGCTCAAACATCATCTGTTTTCGGGTCTGTTACAGAAGCAAAAACAAAGATTGAAAACACTGTTCCTTTGGTTTTGGAACATTTGAAAAAAATAAGCGAGTCTCAGAAAGACAATTCAATACTTACTAATGGTACAACTGCACTTAAAAAAGAATATGATGCGGTAGCTTTAGAATTTGATCTTTATAAAGGAAATATGGCAAGTTGCATCGTTAATAAATCTAAGAAAGCAACAAAATGCATGAATTATCACACGCAGTATTTCAAAAATACGTTAGGAAATTACGATAACTTCATCAATTATATCACAAAGAAAAACGGATATTTAGGAGTTGATGATGATAGCGTGAAAAAAGATTTCAAACCAACAGAAATTGCTACTAAAATTGATACTGACTTTACAGCAGCTTCAAAAGCAGTTGGAAGATTGAAAGGAAACAGCAAATCATCTTATTTTGAGCAGGTAAAATCTGAAGATTTTAAACTGGCTCCATTTGAGACGTTGATAAAATAAGAGTTTTTATAATTTATATAAAAGTCCCGCTTCATTGAAACGGGACTTTTTTTGTTATAATTTTTTATATTCGTCTGAAACAACTTTACCATTAAAGGGTTCACTCCAAGCTACGAAAACTCTTTCATCTGTAGATCTCAAAATTTCAGCCTGAATAACTTCATATTCACCGTTCTCATCTTCTCTCTGCACAATAAGATCTACACCTTTACCAATTCCCTGATCAACTTCAACTTTATACCTTTCACCATCCTTAATGAAATCTTCTTTTCTAAATGTCATATCTGCCATAATTATTTATTTTTAATAATACGACAAGCAATTTATAAACCAAAAAAAGCAAAATTTCAAACGCAAAAAAGGAGAACCATTTCTGATTCTCCTGTTGGTAGCGGGGACACGACTCGAACGTGCGACCTCCGGGTTATGAGCCCAACGAGCTACCTACTGCTCCATCCCGCGATATATCTTTATATTTTTTATCGAAAACACTTTGCTTTGTAGCGGGGACACGACTCGAACGTGCGACCTCCGGGTTATGAGCCCGACGAGCTACCTACTGCTCTACCCCGCGGTATATTTTTTAAACGTTTACCGAAAACGTTAAATTAGTAGCGGGAACCGGACTCGAACCGATGACCTTTGGGTTATGAGCCCAACGAGCTACCTACTGCTCCATCCCGCGATATATCTTTATAGTGTTTATCGAAAACACTTTGCTTAGTAGCGGGGACACGACTCGAACGTGCGACCTCCGGGTTATGAGCCCGACGAGCTACCTACTGCTCTACCCCGCGGTATATTTTTTAAACGCTTACCGAAAACGTTAAAATTAGTAGCGGGAACCGGACTCGAACCGATGACCTTTGGGTTATGAGCCCAACGAGCTACCTACTGCTCCATCCCGCGATATATCTTTATAGTGTTTATCGAAAACACTTTGCTTAGTAGCGGGGACACGACTCGAACGTGCGACCTCCGGGTTATGAGCCCGACGAGCTACCTACTGCTCTACCCCGCGGTATATTTTTTAAACGCTTACCGAAAACGTTATACTTAGTAGCGGGAACCGGACTCGAACCGATGACCTTTGGGTTATGAGCCCAACGAGCTACCTACTGCTCCATCCCGCGATATTGGATTGCAAATATACGAATATATTTCAAAACCACAAGCAATCCTTTAAATAAAGGCATATTCTTTGATTAAACCTAAATATTCGTACATTTGTTTATGGCAAAGATTTTAAAAATTTACCCCGACAATCCTCAGGAAAACCTTATTAATGAGGTTATTAAAACCCTGAATAATGGCGGACTGATTATTTATCCGTCTGATACAGTTTATGCTTTAGGCTGTAATATTTTTGACATTAAAGCCATGGAAAAATTGGCTCAGATTAAAAAACAGAAGCTTGAGAAAGCAAAATTCTCTATTATATGTAATGATTTAAGCCATTTATCCGATTTTACAAGACCTATTGACACCTCAGTTTTCAGGTTTTTGAAAAGTCACCTTCCTGGACCGTTTACATTTATCTTAGAAGCCAACAAAAGTTTGCCTTTAGCTTATAAAAATCATAAAACTATTGGTATCCGTGTTCCAGATCATCCGATTCCGCAGTTGATTGTTGAAAAACTAGGACATCCTATCGCTTCAACTTCTATTAAAGATGACGATGAAATAATCGAATATTCTACCGATCCGGAATTAATCGCTGAGAAATATGATCATTTGGTTGATTTAGTTATAGATTCAGGTTATGGAGATAATGTTGCCTCTACAATTGTCGATTTAACTTCAGGCGAACCGGAAATTATTCGTCAGGGAAAAGGAGAAATTTAGAAAGATATTTAAAATGAGTCTGAACGGAAGATATTCTTTAGGCATAATACTCACTTTTGTATTACTTGCCACTTCGATGCTGTATTCTATTCCTTTAATCAATTCTTTTTTTAATTATAAAACGTTAACGACAGATTTATTTTTTTACAACAGACTTTCTCTGTGGTTGGTTTTGTTATTGGTTTTAATTTATAATTTTTTCATCGAAAACAGGTCGTTTTTTGTTTGGGAAGATCGGAAATATTCATTTCTATTTTATTTTGGAGCAGTCATTCTTTTATATTTAATTAGTTTATTTGGAGGAGCTTTTCTTAATGCAATTGTTATTTTTTTAACCAAAGAAAAAGTAAGTGAAAGGCTTATAGAATTTAAAATTTTATTTAAAAACAATTATTTACTCATTATTTTTACTTGTTTAACAGCAGGAATTATTGAGGAATTGTTGATGAGAGCCTACATTCAGCCAAGAATTGAAAAAATATACAATAGTCCGGCTTTAGGAATTATTGTTTCCGCATTATTATTTGCTATTTTACACAGCACATATGGAACGATTGCACAAGTTGTAGGTCCTTTCTTTATCGGGATTGTATTTGCCTTATTTTATAAAAAATATTCCAACATTAAAATTCTGATTATCTGCCATTTTATGTTTGATTTTATCTCGATGATGCTGATGAATTTAGTCGATTTTAAACATTTATCTTTATTAAACCTATGAAAATTATAACCTCTCCTGCCAAATTAATGAATGTAGAAAACTCAACCGATTTTTTGAGAAGTTCTACACCAAAATTCATTGAACAGGCAGAATTGATACAATCTCATTTAAAACATAAATCGCCAAAATATCTTTCAGATTTAATGGAAATTTCGTCAAAACTGGCAGACGAAAACTGGGAAAGAAACCAAAAATGGAAATCTAAACCTACCTCAAAAGAATCTGCACCAGCGATGTTTGCTTTTACAGGCGAAGTGTATCGTGGGCTTGATGCAAAAACTTTAGACAAAAATGCAGTCGATTATCTTCAGAAGAATTACAGAATACTTTCCGGATTATATGGCTTGCTGAAACCTTCAGATAAAGTGATGTTATACCGTCTGGAAATGGGCAGAAATTTTGAGTTTGAAGGAAATAAAAATCTTTATGAATTTTGGACAGAAAAAGTAACAGAATTACTTAATTCTGAAATGAAGAAAAATGAAGTCCTTTTAAACTTAGCGAGTAATGAATATGTAAAAGTGGTTGACAGAAAAAAACTCAATCATCAGGTTATCGACTTTGATTTTTATGAAATGAAAGATGGAAAGCTAAAAACAATTGTTGTTTACACCAAACACGCAAGAGGTTTAGTGGTGAGATTCTGTGCAGAAACAAATGCTAAAAATTTGAATGATGTAAAAGCATTTAATTATGATCGATACAGAATTGATGAAGAAAAATCGACAGATACAAAACTAATTTTCACAAGATAATGACATTATTACAGCTTAAAAAATATTTTTCAGATTCGCTTTCGGAGGTTTATACAGATTCTGAAACAGCATTTATATTTCAGGCTTTTGTGGAGGAAATATTAGATTTAAATTCAATTCAGCAAAGACAATTTTCGGATGAACAAATCTCTTCAGAACACGAAGAAAAATTTAAACAAATCATTTCAGAATTAAAAACCGGAAAACCATATCTGCAGATTTTAGGCGAAACCGAATTTTATGGAATGAAATTTTTTGTTGACGAAAATGTTTTGATTCCGCGTCCGGAAACGGAAGAATTGCTTGAATTTGCCATTCATAGGATAAATCAGCAGTCTGTCATTCTAAATGAAAGGAAGTGTAATGAAGAATCTAAAGATTCCTCGTTCCTTGGAGTAACAAAAAATACGTTAAAGATTCTCGACATCGGAACCGGAAGCGGAATTATTCCTTTGGTTTTAAAAAAACATTTCCCTCAAGCTGAAGTTACTTCCATTGATTTTTCTGAAAAAGCTTTGGAAACTGCTAAAAAGAATGCAAATTTTCACCAATTAGGAATAAATTTTATTAATGCTGATTATTTGAATTTAGATTTAGATAAAAACTTTGATGTTATTATTTCAAATCCGCCCTACATCGGAATGGATGAAGAAAACGAAATTGCAGACTCTCTAAAAGAATTTGAACCTAAAATGGCGTTATTCTCCCCGACTTCTGATGCCTTAATTTTTTATAGAAAAATAGCTGAAGATTCTAAAAAATATCTGAATGAAAATGGACTCCTCTTTTTAGAAATCAATCAGAAATTAGGTCCAGAAACCTTAGAACTATATGAAGATTTTACTCATTCTGAATTGATAAAAGATTTAAGTGAAAATGACCGTTTTATTTTTGGAATTAAATAATATTACGTTCAAAAATTCATATAAAGTTAATTGTAATCCAATTTCGTTTTATTTTTATATTCTTAATTTTATCACACCAAACAAAAATTATATTTATGAAAAATTCAATGAAAAGCGCTCTGCTTGCTTGCGGAGTTTTATTTACGATTTTCAGTTGCAGTACTGATGCAACAACTCTTACGGATTCTGAAATGAATTTTGCTAATAAAAGTGAAAATAGTAAGAAACAACAGACTTATCAGTTAAAAGTAGGTACTACTCAAAACGGAGTAAACACAATGAGTGGAACTTATGACATGGGCGGAATTTATGCAACCGACGTAAATACAGGTGATGTTTATGACGGATATATCACTTATGTTGGTGGTTTTGCAAAATTACCAGGATATTTTAACGATCTTCCTGAAGGAACTTATGAAATATCGGCGTATCAGGGACAAGGAGGTTGGGTTGGTTATGGATCTACTACAATAACCTTAACACCATCTTCAGTTGGACAAGACGGTTATGTGAATGTTTATATCCCAATTGCCTGGGCCGAATAGTAAATCTAAAATAATAAAAAAGACTGTTTTCATTAGAGAACAGTCTTTTTTATTTCAGATGATTTGAAAGAATTTAGTTAATTCTTTTTCTTACAAATATTTCATACGCCAGATAAATCAACGGCAGTGACATAATTCCTATAAATAAAGAATTTTCAATTGCACTTTGAGGCTGAACAATCACAGCATAAACCAACCCAAAAAATGCTCCGCCTAAATGCGCTGCGTGTCCTAAATTATCCCATTGTTTCGGGTTTAACATCATATAAACAGAATATCCAAAATATAGAAGTCCAAAAATAAATCCTGGAATTGGAATAGGTATAAAAAAGAAGTAAATTCCGATACTTGGTTCCATTGCTATTGCCGCAAATAAAATACCCGAAACTCCTCCACTCGCTCCAATTGCAGAATACCACGGTTGTTTTTGGTAAATAAATAATGAAAAAATATTTCCTAAAAGAATAGAACCAAAGTAAATAATAAGAAAACCTACATTTCCGAATCCTTCTAAAATTACCGGACCGAAGAAGTAAAGTGTCATCATATTAAATAACAAATGCATTATATCTGCATGAAGAAATCCTGCAGATATAATTCTGACATATTCTTTTCTATGTTGAATTGCTCCTACATTAAATTTATATTTTTCAAATATTTCTTTATTGTTAAATGCTATAAAACTTATAATTGCTGTAATAGCAATAATTATAATTATGATATTCATATTTTTTAGTTTTCGCTCTCATCACTCTGAAACAGATCTCCGATTGTTCCGCCTTCATCATCTACAGAAGGTGTAAAATCCGGTTCTTCATAAACTTCCGGCTCCTCTTCTTCTGGCTCAGGAATTGTAATGTTGATATTTTTAACTTTAAATTTCGTGAACTGATTTCCGATTGCTTTTATTCCTTTTACGGCAATAAATTCGTCTATATTGATAGACTCCGGATCACGTTCTTTTCCTTTATCTTTTGCAAAAATAATTTCTGCAGTTGTATTATTAGAAACAAGAATTCTTTCGATAAAAGATTTCGGATGTTCCGATGGCATAAAGGTTTGAATATTGGTATTGTTTTCCAGCAAGAATCTTTTGATGAAATAAATATCCTTTTCTCCGTCGTAATAAATACAGGTTATAGGTTGATTTGGTCGCCATTTTTCTAAGATAATATATTCATCATCGAAGCGGTTTCCAAGATCAAAACTTACCAATTTCGCTTCACCTTGAGCATTAATAGTTAAGATTTTATCATCACCTTTAAAATTCCCTAGTAAAGTTCCTCTCACATCGGCATTTAATCTTCTTACGGTATCATCAAACCAGATTTTTCTCGGAGCTAAAGTAGAAACACCTTCTTCCTTTAAATCAACTTTCTTTACAGAATATTTGGTTACCAAATTCCCTTTTGAATCCCTTCCTTTAATGGCTAATTCAGAGAAATCAATTTCCATTTTATTTTTTCTGATTCTTGGATTTGGTTTTAACAAAACAGTTACAACTTCCGCTTCACCATTCGGATTTGCCGAGAAATAAAGCATTTCCGAGCCTTTTATATCCGAACCTAAAGCATAATCTGTATTTCGTGTAACACCGGTTACCGAAAAACGTTTCATATAATAAGGTCCGTCTCTACCTTCACGATAAATCATGTTATAAACAGTGCGTTTATCATTCTTTTTAAAGATGGCAACGTGTTGAATGTCTTTTCCGATGAAAGTTTTAGCCTCCACTTTCACGACTTTCATACTTCCGTCTTTTCTGAATGTAATAATATCATCGATGTCTGAACAGTCAAACAGGTATTGATCTTTTTTAAGCGAAGTTCCAATAAAACCTTCCTCGAAATTGGCATAGAATTTTTCGTTGGCAACGGCAACTTTCGATGCATCAATCGTATCGAAAATTCTTAGTTCCGTTTTACGTTCTCTGTCTTTCCCGTATTTTTTTTGAATGTTTAAATAATATTCAATTGCATAAGCAATAAGATTTGCCAAATGGAATCTTACCTGCTCTATTTTTCCTTCTAGTGCTGCAATATTTTCTTTAAACTTATCTAAATCGAATCTTGAAATTCTTTTAATTCTGATTTCAGTTAATCTTAAAATATCTTCTTCCGTAACTTCTCTTAAAAGGTGTGCAGTATGAGGTTTTAAGCCTACAGCAATTGTTTTTAGAACTTCTTCCCAGCTTTTCACTTCTTCAATGTCATGGTAAATTCTGTTTTCGATGAAAATTCTTTCCAAAGAAGAAAAATGCCAGTTTTCCTGCAATTCGTGAAGCTCGATTTCCAATTCTTTCTTCAATAAAGAAACGGTGTGATCGGTATTCATTTTAAGAATCGTGGAAACATCAAGGAACATGGGTTTATCTCCAACAATTACACAAGCATTCGGAGAAATCGTAACCTGACAATCGGTAAATGCGTATAAAGCATCGATTGTTTTGTCGGGCGAAACTTCGTTGTGAAGATAAATCAGAATCTCAACTTTATCTGACGTATTGTCTTCAATTTTTTTGATTTTAATTTTCCCTTTCTCGTTGGCTTTCAAAACAGAATCAATCAAATCTGTTGTTGTTTTAGAAAAAGGAAGCTCAGAAATCATCAAAGTATGTTTGTCTACCTGAGAAATCTTCGCTCTGGCTCTTACTTTTCCACCTCTGTGACCGTCATTATATTCTGAAACATCAAGAAATCCTGCGGTTAAAAAATCCGGGAAAATTTCAAACTTTTTACCTTTTAAATAGGCAACTGAAGCTGTAATTAATTCATTAAAATTGTGCGGAAGAATTTTTGTGGAAAGTCCAACCCCGATTCCTTCAACTCCCTGAGCCAAAAGCAAAGGGAATTTCACCGGTAAATCAATCGGTTCGTTATTTCTTCCATCGTAAGATTTAGACCATTCTGTAGTCTTTGGATTGAAGACAACTTCCAAAGCAAATGGTGTTAATCTCGCTTCAATATATCTTGCTGCAGCTGCAGAATCTCCGGTGTAAATATTCCCCCAGTTTCCCTGAGTATCGATAAGCAATTCTCTCTGCCCGATTCCGACCATTGCATCGGTAATCGAAGCGTCACCATGTGGATGATATTTCATCGTATTACCGACAATATTCGCTACTTTGTTGTAACGCCCATCCTCCAATTCACGCATGGAATGCATAATTCTACGCTGAACCGGTTTGAAACCATCATAAACAGACGGAATCGCTCTATCTAAAATTACATAAGATGCATAATCCAGAAACCAGTCTTTGTACAGTCCTGAAACTTTTTTTAAGCTTTCGCCTTCGTGAGAGTTGTCTTCTATCATTACTTATTCTTGATGTCTTTTCTCTTTATTAGTTTTTACTACTTTGTTGAGGGATACTTTTAAATCGTTGGCTTCTTTATTTGTTAAATACGAAATTTCATATTTTAAAATCGTCGAGCCACTATTTTTACTCGTAATGGTTATATAGAGTCTCTTTAGAAACAAAACATTTACCATCTCAAACTTAATTAATTTATACTTCGGAAATTCGTCACTTAAAGGTTTATTAATGAACGGGACAATATTTCTGTTTCTAAAATGCAATGCTTCTCCATCGCTGTCATATTCAAAAATTTGCCTTCCGTTTAGGTAAAAAATAATCAGTAATATGACCGGAATTATAATTAAAAAATAACTTTTACCTTCCAGAATATTAAATCTCATTTCATCAAAAATAAAACCTATAATTCCTGCAGATAACATCATCAATAAAAGGGTATTGAAAAAATTATATACAGGTGCTTTTTTCCTGTTACTTAATCTCATCTTGTGTATTTTGTGTTTTTTGTTAAATTTTATGGCTCAACTTCATCTAAAATCTCTTTTTTATTAATATCCTGATCTTCAACAACTAGATTTTCAAGAATGAAAACCTGTCGATCCGGTGTGTTTTTTCCCATGTAGAATTCCAGAAGTTGCTCGATTGTTTGATCTTTTCCGATAACTACAGGTTCAAGGCGAATATCTTTTCCGATAAAATGCTTAAACTCATCAGGTGAAATTTCTCCCAAACCTTTAAATCGGGTAATTTCAGGGTTTTTACCTAATTCATTTAAAGCTTTCACTCTTTCTAATTCAGAATAGCAATATCTCGTTTCTTTTTTATTTCTAACCCTAAATAACGGAGTCTGAAGAATAAATAAATGTCCGTTTTTAATCACATCCGGGAAAAACTGAAGGAAGAACGTAATCATCAAAAGTCTGATGTGCATTCCGTCAACATCGGCATCCGTTGCGATAATTACCTGATTGTATCTTAAATCTTCAAGACTTTCTTCAATATTTAAAGCAGCTTGAAGCAAGTTGAATTCTTCATTTTCGTACACCACTTTTTTGGTCAAACCATAACAGTTCAGAGGTTTACCTTTCAATGAAAATACAGCCTGCGTTTCAACATCTCTGGATTTTGTGATTGATCCTGATGCAGAATCTCCTTCGGTAATAAAAATCTGAGTTTCAGCTTTTCTTTCTGCCTTTTGATCGTTGTAGTGCTGTCTGCAATCACGTAATTTTTTGTTGTGAAGCGAAACTTTCTTGGCTCTTTCTCTCGCTAATTTCTGAATTCCGGAAAGTTCTTTTCTTTCTCTTTCTGAAATTAAAATTTTTCTCTGAATAGCTTCTGCAATTTCAGGATTTTTATGAAGAAAATTATCTAATTTACTTTTTAAGAAATCAATAATAAAAGTACGAACTGTAGGTCCGTTTGGTCCTATATCGTTTGAACCTAATTTAGTTTTTGTCTGAGATTCAAAAACCGGTTCTTCAACATTGATGGAAATTGCTGCAACAATCGATTTTCTTACATCGGAAGCATCAAAACTTTTATTAAAAAATTCACGGATTGTTTTTACATAAGCTTCTCTGAAAGCATTCAAATGTGTTCCACCTTGCGTTGTATTTTGTCCGTTTACGAATGAAAAATAGGTTTCTGTCTGAGATTTATCGGTATGCGTAATCGCCACTTCAATATCATTATCTTTCAAATGAACAATCGGATATAAAACATCACTTTCAAGCTCTTCTTCCAGCAAATCTTTCAATCCGTTTTCAGAATAAAAAGTTTCACCGTTGAAAATAATCTTCAATCCAGGATTCAGATATGCATAATTGCGGAGCATTCTTTCGATATACTCTTTTCTGTATTTATAATGAAGAAAAATTTCAGAATCGGGAGTAAACAAAATTTCGGTTCCGTTTCTGTCTGAAGTTTCTTTTTCATCGTGTTCCTCAGTGATTATACCTCGGCAAAATTCAGCAACCTTCATTCTCCCTTCACGGAAAGAACGCACACGGAAATAATCTGAAAGTGCATTTACGGCTTTTGTACCGACACCATTCAGACCAACTGATTTTTTGAAGGCTTTACTGTCATATTTACCACCGGTATTCATTTTTGAAACCGCGTCAACGACTTTCCCCAAAGGAATTCCACGACCGAAATCTCGAATCATGACTTTTCCGTCATCTACTTTTATTTCAATTCTTTTACCGGATTTCATTCTGAATTCATCAATCGAGTTATCCAGAATTTCTTTCAGCAAAATATAAATACCGTCATCAGCAGACGAACCATCGCCTAACTTACCGATATACATACCGGGACGCAAACGAATATGTTCCTGCCAATCGAGGGTTCTGATATTATCTTCGGAGTAGATAGGTTGTATTTCTTGTGACATATATTATTTCAGCAAACATACAAAAGTACAAAAACGGCGAAAAATATCCGAATTTTTTCGAGTCGTTTTTCTTATATTTTAATGATAAAATTTAAAATTTTTAATCTTATTAATATTCATTTAATTTAACATAAAATTACAGTTCGAAATTTTAAAATTTGCACTAATTTAGATTCATAAAGAATTTAGATGATACAACTTCCTTCTTCGAAACTTCCAAATGTTGGAACCACCATATTTACCCAAATGTCTCAATTGGCAAATCAACATCAAGCCATTAATCTTTCACAAGGCTTTCCTGATTTTGAGACAGATTCCGAATTACTGAATTTAGCTAATGATTTTATTAAAAAAGGATTCAACCAATATGCTCCTTTAGGTGGAATTATGGGTTTGAAAGAGGAAATTGCAAGAAAAATTGAAAATTCTCATAGTGCAATTTATCATCCCGAATCTGAAGTCACCGTCACAGCAGGCGGAACTCAGGCAATTTTCACAGCGATTGCTACATTCATTAAAAAAGATGATGAAGTAATTATTTTTGAACCCGCTTATGATTGTTATGAACCAACCGTAGAACTTTTCGGAGGAATTGTAAAACGTTTCCAAATGAAAGCTCCCGATTATGAAATTGATTGGAATGTGGTGAAAAATTTAGTTTCAGAAAAAACAAAAATGATTATTCTGAACAATCCGAACAATCCTTCCGGGAAAATTTTAAAAGAAAATGATATTCAGGAATTAATAAAAATCGTAAAAGACACGAATATTTTAATTTTAAGCGACGAAGTTTACGAAAATATTGTCTTTGAAGGAAATCAACATTTAAGCATCTGTAAATATCCTGAATTAAAAGAAAGAAGTCTTTTAATCGCTTCTTTCGGGAAACTTTTTCACATCACAGGTTGGAAAATCGGATATTGCGCAGCTCCAAAAGCTTTAACAGACGAATTCAGAAAAGTTCATCAATTCAATGTTTTCTGCGTGAATACTCCACTTCAAATGGCTTTGGGAGAATACATGAAAAATGACGAGCATTATAATCAACTTAATCAGTTTTTTCAGAAAAAAAGAGATTTCCTGAGACAAGGTTTAGCTCAGACTTCATTTGAACTTCTCGACTGTGAAGGAACGTATTTTCAGGCTTTGAAATATGATAAAATTTCAGACAAAAGTGACTTTGATTTCGCCACAGAATTAACCATTCATCATAAAGTGGCAAGCATTCCGTTTTCGGCTTTTTATAAGGATAAATTAAATGAAAATGTAATCAGATTATGTTTTGCAAAGAAAAATGAAACTTTGGAAAAAGCGATTGAGAATTTGGCTAAACTTTAGATAAAAATTGATGGCTTTGAGAATCTCATTCACATCTTTTCACGAGTAATACCTTTCAAAATACAGATTTTATAAATATTCATGAGCTAATTTTAACGTTGCAGAATAATTCAATTTTTATATTTTAATTATTCTGCAGTAAGTATAATAAGTCCAACAAAAATATAGCCCTTTTGGGTGATTGTTTTGAAGCGATATTACCAATACTTTTGAGTAAAATTAACAACCATGAAATCATTATCATTAAAATCGCTGTTCATTATTTTATGTGCAAGTATTAATTTCACTTTTGCACAATCAACTTTTAAAGACAAATATTTACAGTTTTTGGAAGAAACCGCAGTCGTCTCACAAAATGACATCAAAAGCTTTATGAAGAAAAAAGGCTTTTCACTAGAAGATTCTGCTGACAAATTTGACTCTAAAATGTTTTCCTTTAAAAACTCTTCTGATCAAAGTGTTATGGTAGCATATACCAATACCGGCAAATTATATGCAGTAAATTTTAGCATAAAAGGATATATGGACGAAGCAGAAGATGAACTGGAAAGTAAACAATTCAAAATGCAAGATAAATTGCTTAAGAAAAATGGCTATAAATATTTTTTTCTAATTGATGAGTATAAAGATTCAACGAGTGCGATGTTATTCACAGATCAGCACAATTTCAACAAACCTTCTAAAAATGACAGATTGGTAACGGTTGACAAGTTAAAAGAAATACTTGGACAAAGTAATACATCTGTGCAAAAAATATTAACACAGAAAAAATATTTTCATGATGAAGAAATGGATGATGAGAAAGATGGTCGTAAAGAGGAAGTATTTATAGACGTTGATTATGAAACAGAAATCGTTGTAAGTTATAAGAATGGGAAATCTTTTATCGTGGAAGTAGATAACATTACAAAGGATGACTATAATAATATGCTACAATGGCTAAAATCTAACAAGAATGAAAAAATGAAACCGGAAACAGCTATGTTTAAAACAAGAGATTCTTGGGATATCTTTAATGGGGATTATACCGTATTTCTAGCTTATGAGAATGAACCCAACTTCAAACCAGTTAAAATTATTCTACGTAAAAACGACTAATTAAAGATGCTTATTTACAGATATAAACATCATTTCAACAAAGCAAAAGCGCTCTCAAATTCATGAGAGCGCTTTTTAAAATATTATATAACTAACTTTTAATATTTTTAAACATTAAATCTGAAGTGCATCACATCACCGTCCTGAACGATGTATTCTTTACCTTCAACAGAAAGCTTTCCAGCTTCTTTTACCTTTGATTCTGTACCATAAGTAACATAATCATTATACTTAATAACTTCTGCACGAATGAAACCTTTCTCGAAATCCGTGTGAATTACACCTGCAGCTTGAGGAGCCGTCCAACCTTGTCCGATTGTCCAAGCTCTTACTTCTTTTACACCTGCTGTAAAGTAAGTCTGAAGCTTCAATAAATCGTAAGCTTTTCTGATCAAACGGTTTACTCCAGGTTCTGTAAGACCAAGCTCTTCTAAGAAAATTTCTCTTTCTTCGTAAGTTTCCAATTCATTGATATCTGCTTCAATCTGAGCTGCCAAAACTACTACTTCAGCATTTTCATTCTTAGCCATTTCTTCAATTTTCCCAATCCAATCGTTTCCGTTTTTAATTGAATTTTCATCCACATTACAAACGTAAAGAACTGGTTTGTTGGTCAACAACTGAACTTCACCAATAATTGATTTTGCAAAGTCATCCATTGCAAATTCTCTTGCATTTCTACCATCTTCAAGGTGTTTCTGGAGATTTTGAAGTATTTCGTACGTCAATAAATCTTCTTTTTTTCCAGACTTGATGAACTTTTTCGCTTTTTCAACAGCTTTACCCACTGTTTCCAAATCTTTTAACTGAAGTTCAATATCGATAATATCTTTATCTCTCAAAGGATCTACTGAACCCTCAACGTGGATAATATTTCCGTTTTCAAAACATCTTAAAACATGAATAATTGCTTCACACTCACGAATGTTTGCCAAGAATTGGTTTCCTAAACCTTCTCCTTTACTTGCTCCTTTTACAAGACCTGCAATATCTACAATCTCTACAACAGCAGGCAAAACTCTTTCAGGGTTTACCAATTTTTCAAGCTCGAATAATCTTTGATCCGGTACAGAAACCGTTCCTAAATTCGGCTCGATAGTACAGAAAGGATAATTCGCTGACTGCGCTTTAGCATTGCTTAAGCAGTTAAAAAGAGTTGATTTACCTACATTCGGTAAGCCTACGATTCCACATTTCATAACGTTAGATTCAAAGTTTAAGGTTTAAAGTTTAAGGTGATATTACCTTTCACTTTCAGCGTGCAAATATAGTGATTTTACGGTGGAATTCATAATACAATTTTATTTCTTGATAAACATCCGCAAATCATACTTTTCTTTAATGTTTTAAATTAATAATGATAAATATTGCAAATTAAATTATTTCGAAAAAGTCAGTATTTTAGCCATCCCAAAAATATTTCATGAACACTTCAACTTTCATTCAAAACCACGTCAATATATCCGATAAAAGCATTAATGCCACTTTAAAATTATTATCAGAAGACTGCACGATTCCTTTTATTTCACGTTACCGAAAAGATGCAACAGGAAATTTGGATGAAATTCAGATCGAACAGATTTTTAAACTTAATAAACAGTTTGAAGAAATTGTAAAACGTAAAGAAAGCATCTTAAAATCGATTGAAGAGCAAAATGCATTAACCTCAGACTTAAAAACAAGAATTGAGTCAAGTTTTGATATTCAGGAACTAGAAGATTTGTATTTGCCATTCAAAAAGAGAAGAAAAACAAAAGCTGATACTGCAAAAGAAAAAGGGCTTGAACCATTGGCAAAAATCATTATGAGTCAAAACGTTCAGGATTTACAGTTCTTGGTTTCAAAATATATTAATAACGAAGTTGCATCCGAAGAAGAAGCTTTACAAGGCGCAAGAGATATTATAGCAGAATGGATTAACGAAAATATGTACGTTCGTAAAAATCTTCGCCGACTGTTTCAGCGTAAAGCTGTAATCATTTCAAAAGTTGTTAAAGCAAAAAAAGATGAAGAAGGCGCACAAAAATTTTCGCAATATTTCGAATGGGAAGAAAGTTTAAACAGAACTCCATCACACCGACTTTTGGCAATGTTGAGAGCAGAATCTGAAGGTTTCGTAAAAACAAACATCGGAATTGATAAAGATGAAGCTTTAGATTTTATAGAAAATGCCATTATTAAATCTAAAAATGAAAGCGCAGAACAAATTGTTTTAGCCATAAAAGATTCTTATAAAAGACTTCTTGAACCTGCTATTTCTAATGAAACTTTACAGGAAGCAAAGGAAAAAGCAGATAAAAAGGCGATTGAAATATTCTCAGAAAACCTCAGCCAACTTCTACTCGCTCCGCCTTTGGGAGAAAAAAGAATTTTAGCGATTGATCCGGGTTATAAAAGTGGTTGTAAAGTAGTCTGCCTTGATGAAAAAGGAGATTTACTGCACAATGAAACCATTTATCCTCATGCTCCGCAAAACGAAAGCGGAATGGCAATGAAGAAAATCCGTTCGATGGTGAATGCTTACCATATTCAGGCGATTTCTATCGGAAACGGAACGGCAAGTCGTGAGACAGAATTTTTTATTAAGAAAATCGCTTTTGATAAGCCATTACAGGTTTTTGTGGTTTCAGAAGCGGGAGCGTCCGTTTATTCTGCTGGTAAAATTGCGAGAGAAGAATTTCCGAGTTTTGATGTTACGGTTCGTGGTGCGGTTTCTATCGGAAGACGGCTTTCAGATCCTTTGGCTGAATTGGTTAAGATTGATGCAAAATCAATTGGTGTAGGACAATATCAACATGATGTAGACCAGACTCAGTTGAAAAATGAACTGGATTCTACGGTGATGAGATGCGTAAACTCTGTTGGAATTAATTTAAATACGGCAAGTAAATCGCTTTTAAGTTACGTTTCGGGAATTGGTGAAAAGATGGCAGAAAATATTGTGAATTACCGTGCTGAAAACGGTGCTTTTGAAAACAGAAAGCAACTGAAGAAAGTTCCGAGGTTGGGTGAAAAAGCTTTTCAGCAGGCTGCAGCGTTTATTAGAATTACAAATAGTGAGAATCCTTTAGACAATTCAGCAGTTCATCCTGAAGCATACGGAATTGTTGAAAAAATGGCGAAAGATTTAGGCATAAAAACGGATGAACTGATTGCCAATAAAGAAAAAATAAATTTAGTTCAAGCAGAAAAATACCTTACCGAAACCATTGGAATTTTAGGGATAAAAGATATCCTGAAAGAGCTTGAAAAACCAGGATTAGACCCAAGAAGAGCAGCCAAAGTTTTCGAATTTGATCCGAATGTAAAAAAGATTACAGATCTAAAAACAGGAATGATTCTTCCCGGAATCGTCAACAATATTACCGCTTTCGGATGTTTTGTAGATTTAGGAATTAAAGAAAGCGGATTGGTTCATATTTCTCAGTTAAAAGACGGTTTTGTTTCTGATGTAAATGAAGTTGTGAAATTGCATCAACATGTTCAGGTAAGAGTGACGGAAGTTGATGTACAGAGAAAAAGGATTCAACTGAGTATGATTTTATAATTAAAATAATGAGAATTTCGGAGCTGACAGAAAGAAAAACAACCCGCAGAGCAACTCGAAATTTTGATTCGGAAGGCAGGCGTATTTATCAGGAATTTGAATATGAGTTACCTTACAAAGCTGATTTCACAGGTAGTGAAAGGCAAAGAGAATGTGCAAAAGTAATTGATGCAATTCCTTTATTTTTGATTTTCCTTTTCGTTTTTAAACAAACTCTATTTTTCTCATTTTTGTTTTCGATTCCAGCAGTAATAATTGTTGGAAGTGTTACTGAAACAATTTGGGGAACAACTTTAGGAAAGAAATTTTTCAAGATGGTTGTTATTGATGATTTTGGAAACTTTCCTGGTTTTTCTAAATCTTTAAAAAGGAATTTTTTGTGCCTGTCAAACTTCTATCCTTCATTTTCAGAATATACTACGAAAAATGTAGCATTTGGAACTCAAACATTTTTCAGAACAGATTTAAGTATGCACATGAATAATAAATTGTGTACGACTTATATTGTCAAAGAAAGACAACTGTTAGAAATCAAAAAGTTATTAAAATAAAAAAATCCGTTTCAAAATAGATGAAACGGATTTTTTATAAACCTTCTTATTAATCAAACTAAAATTTGAAATCAGATTTTTTAATGTCTTTGTTGTATTTTAAATCTATCAGACTCACAATTTGATCACCATTCTCAGATTTAAATATATTTTTTGAACAGTAGGTAAGCTCTCCAAATTTTTTATAATCTGTACATAAAATGGTTGAAAAAGAACTTTTATTAGGATTCTTTTTTTCCTCTTTCTTCAGTAAGAAACTTTCTGTATCATAATATAGATTTGTAATACTTCCATCTTTTGCAGTAGCTTCTACTTGATTAAGTTTTTCATCTTTATCAGTTTTTATAAACTTTACTTTAAATAATTCAGGGTCAAGATAAGCCACTTCATTCATTATATACTTTCTATCATGCTTATCTTTAAACTCTTCCTGATCTGCAATTTTCTTTTGGCCATTTACAGTTTCATATCCTGTTTTACCATCAAACCAAGATCTGTAAACAATTCTCCCTTCATATTCTATTTCAAAACTTCCCAAGTTTGGAGCCATTTCTTTAGTAATGTAATTTACATTTCTCCCATCCATAATGGTAGAAGATTTAGAATAAAGAGTTTTTATATTGCTTAAAAGTTCTTTTCCTCCAGTAGCATTAATTGATTTTTCAATGATTTCTTTCCCTTTGATTTCCTCTGTAGTTTGGGAAAAAACAAAATTATTTGCCATTATTAAGCAAAAAGTAATTGCCGTGGTTATTTGTTTCATATAGTTTTTAATTATTTATAATCCTTAGAATCTCTTCTCGGTTCTTTTACTTCCGGCCATTTTGAGATTTCACCTTTATCATTTTCAGGCATTGTTCTGCGCTCTCTGCTTGTAAATTCAGAATCTTCAGAAGCCATGTACGCTAAAGTTGCGGTAAGAATCACATTGTTTTTAACCTCATCAAAAACAATTTTATCATATGTGTCTTTCGTAGTGTGCCATGTATAACCGAAATATCCCCAGTTTAATGAGCTTAAAGAAAATCCGGGAACTCCTGCTGCAACAAATGAAGCATGGTCAGAACCTCCTCCACCCGGCATTCCTGGGAAATCTGTTTTGATGTGATCCCTCACATTTTTTGGAACGGCATTCAACCATTTTCCGATGTAGTCGTATGATTTCACAAAACCTTGTCCTGCAATATTTACTACTCTACCCGTTCCATTGTCTTGGTTAAAAACTGCCTGAGTTCCTTTGATAATTTCAGGATTATCTGCTACAAAACCTCTTGAACCGTTCAAACCCTGCTCCTCACTTCCCCAAAGTCCGACAACAATCGTTCTCTTAGGATTCGGATAATATTTTTTAAGAATTCTCATGGTTTCAAGCATTGTTAAAACGCCCGTTCCATTATCTGTAGCGCCTTGAGCGCCATCCCAAGAATCTAAATGAGCAGAAAGAATTACATATTCATTCGGTTTTTCTGAACCTTTAATCATCCCTATCGTGTTGAAAGTTTTTGCATCGGGAAGAACTTTTGATTGAGCGTCAACCTTAATTCTGGGCTTACTTCCTTTTTCAGCCATTCTGTATAATATTCCATAATCTTCCACATCGATATCAAACATTGGAATTTTAGAAGTTTTTGCTCCGAAAATACGGTTAGCTCCCATAATTCCTGTCCAGTTTGAAATCGCAATTCCCGCTGCTCCTGCTTTTTCTAAAGCTTCAGGAAGCGTACTATTATCATACCCAATATTTTTCACATAATCGCGAAAGTCTTTTGAAGCCTGCTCTTTTTCTGCTTTTAATTTTTCGTATAATTCAGGGGTTGCAAACTCTTTGATCTGCTCATCTGAACGACCGATTTTCTGGTATTGAGCCATCAAAACAATCTTTCCTTTTACAGAAGGAAGCCATTTGTCAAACTCTGCTTTAGAAGAAACTTTTGGAAGTACAATAACTTCTGCTTCCACTGCTTTTTTGGTTGCAGGACTCCATGCTAATTGCGTTGCTGACAAAGTTTTTGTTCTTGGATAAACCATATCAACATGCGTTGTTCCTCTTTGCCAACCTTTCCACGTTCCGAATTGCTGTAAATTGGCATCAATTCCCCAAGATTTTAATTTATTGACTGTCCATTCGTTCGATTTGAGCATTTCGGGAGTTCCGACCAATCGAGGACCGATTCCGTCTAATAATTCGAATGCCATATCTTCTAACTGAGAATGATTATTTGTCTCGTTTACAAAACTTTGAACAATAGGATTCAACTTCTGTTCTGATGATTGCGCATTGGCAAACTGACTCGCCAAAACCACTGCAGGAACTGCAAAAAACGTATTTATCTTCATACTTTTTATTGATTGGCATAAAGATAAAGTTATTTAATGAAAATTAAAATTTTGATTATCTACTTTAATTTTCAAATCTATTCCACTTCAAAAATTGCCTGAATTTCCACTGATGAATTCACAGGAATTGAAGGTGCTCCCAATGTTGCTCTTGCGTGTTTTCCTTTTTCGCCAAAAACTTCAACTGCCAAATATGAAGCCGCATTCATCAAATATGCATGTTTCGTATAATCATCTTTTGTATTGAAAATTCCTGTAAGCTGGACGACTTTTTTCACTTTATCTAAATCTCCATTCACAGCGTCTTTCAAGACCGCAATAACGTTCAGCATCGTTTGTTTGGTTGCTTCTTTTACCTGATTTTCATCTACAGAAACGCCCAACTTTCCAGGATTCATAATTTTACCATCTTTCAGAGCAACCTGATTGATAAAAACCAAATTTCCTGATCTTACAAAAGGAGAATAATTTCCTACAGGTTTCGGAGCAATTGGAAGAACAATATTTTTTTCAGCCAAAACCTTTTCTATACTTTTATTTTGTGAAATTTTAAATTCTGAATTTTTTTTAAAAGTTCCTTTTAAAGCGAAAACAATTTTAGCGAAATTCTTTCCTTGTTCAAAAGCAATTTCTTTTTCTCCAACGCTTGGTCTTTCAACATTTTTTACGGAAGCTAAACTTGTTGCACCCAAAACCGTATTTCCCTGCGTAATATTTTTATCAATTTTCTCAACACCACGAATTCCGTTTGAAACCAAAACCATCCCATGAACTGAAAGACTATTCCAAAAAGCCTGAACCGCCAATTCATTTCCTGCTCCACTTCCAGCCGACATAAAAACCGTTGCAGGCATTCCCTCCAAAGCATGATTAGTCCACAAATTCACAGTTTTAGAAAGAAACTCGCTCATTCCCGTACTGATGTTTCCGAAATAAACGGGTGAACCAAAAGCAATTGCATCATAAGAACTCAACTCATCAACTGAAGCAACAGGAATATCTTTAAGTTTTGGATTATCCGATGACTTCACCTGTTTTATAACAGACTGAACGTTACTGTTGTTTTCAATACCTTTTGAAATTTGTTTTGCCAATTCATACGTTCCTCCGTTGTCGGAATGAATCAATACCAAAACTTTTGCTTTATTATTTTGAGCCATAATCGTGTTTGAAATGATTGTTAAAATTAAAACTGCTAAAAATCTGTTGAATGTTTTCATGTAAATTATTTAAGACAGTACAAATTTACTACTGTCAATTTTCTTAATTTTGCCAAAAACTTTATGCAAAACGCCAAATCCAAATGCAGTCTTACCGAACAGGAAAACGGATTTTTTGATGATTCAATCGAAAAGCAAGCTTACATTTGGTATGAAGAAAATTGGCAACATGATGATTATGAACATCTTCATCAACGCGCTCAACTTAATTTTGTAAAAGAAGGCTATCAATATTTTCATATTGATGATAAAATCTATCTCGTTCCGCAAAATCATGTTATCTGGATTCCTTCTCTACAAAAACATAAAATTACCTCGGAAGCAGAAACTGTAAAATTAATGGTCAGTTTATTTAAACACATTCCTGAAGATGATTTTTATGGAAAAGTTCATGTATTTTTAGCTCCGTCAATTTTAAAAGAAATGCTTTTATACGCTTCAAAATGGAATAAATTAACAGAAGAAAACCATGAACAGGAAGTTTTTATGAATGCTTTGCTTACAAGCCTTCCCAATTTCTGTGATGAAAATTCTGCTTTACAGATTCCTATTCCTTCAGATAAAAGATTATTGGAGGTTTGTGAGTTTATTAATGAATGTTATCATGAGAATCACAGTATCGAAGAATTGGCTGAAAAGGCAAATCTTTCAACAAGAAGTCTGCAGCGAATTTTCAAACAAGAAACCGGAATAAGTGTAAAGAAATATATTCAACTGATAAAAATTCTGAAAAGTGTAGAATTAATCGATTCAAATCAGTTTACGTTAAGCGAAATTGCTTACAAAATTGGCTACAAAAGCCTTTCTGCATTTACATCTTCCTATTTGGCAGTGATGAATGTAAAACCAAAAGTAATTAAGAAAGTAACATTTTAAGACAAAAAAATAAGCCGACTAAATGAGCCGGCTTATTTCTTATTTTTTAGATTCTTCAACAGAAACTTTTCTAAAGTCTTTGAACAATTTGCTTAATTCTAAAGCTGATTTACGAGCTCTAGTTCCAGCTGCTTTGTTTCCTTTTTCAACTTGTTGGTTTGCTTCTGTAGTGAACGCTTCAAATTCTGCGTTGATTTTTTCGATAAGTTCTTTCATGTCTATAAAATTTAGGCTGCAAATATATGTTTTCAGACGATTCCAGCCTAATTGTAGAGGTTTTTTTTGACATAATAAGTGAAAATATAACATGAAAAATCAAAAAAAGGTAAAAAAGCAACTTTTAGAGGGCTGATTTAACATAATAACTCACTTTTCTGACCTAAATTTTTAGCATTTACTTTTTACTTTAAAAGAAGTTCTCTTGCTTTCACACCAGCTTTTTCTATCAAAATAAGACTTTCCGAAGTCAGATAATCAGAAAATACAGCTCGGAAACAATGCTGATATTCGTTGGTTATAGAAAACGTATTTCCGGGTGTAAATAGGATTTTGTTCTTCTCACAATAATTATAAAATTCTTCCATATTAATTTCTCTGGACAGTTCACACCAAATGCTGTAACCGCCTTCTGGTTGATGGAAATATGAGCTTTCAGGAAAATATTTTATTAACGCTGACCATAAATACATCGCCTGTTGATTTAATTTTTTCCTGAACGAACGGAGATGACGGTCATAACTGTTATTTTGAAGAAGTTTAACAATTAATTCCTGATATAATGGAGAAACCGTTCTTCCCAATGAAAATTTTATTTTTTCTGCTTCGTGATAAAACTTTCCTGCATGTAACCAACCCAAACGAATTCCTGGAGCCAGGCTTTTAGAAAAAGATGAAAAAGTTATTACATTATTATGTTCATCAAAATTTCTAAGGCAGCTTGGTCTTTGTTCGGTAAAATGCAAATCACCATAAATGTCATTTTCAATAATTGTAATTTTAAATTTTCCAGAAATACTCAGTAATTTTTTTTTATCTAAATCATTCATTAATTTCCCTGTAGGATTGTGGAAATTGGGAGTAATAACCAAAGCTTTGATCGGATGTTCAAGACAGACTTTTTCAAAATAATTTATATCAAAACCGTTTTCGTATTGTACAGGAATTTCAATGATTTTAAGTTTTAAATTTGCCACAACTTCAAGTACCGAAAAAACGCACGGACTTTCAATCGCAATCACATCCCCTTCATTCGTCACAGAGCGGAGCGCAATAAACAAAGCTTGCAATGCACCATCGGTGATGATAATTTCATCGGGATATATAATACTTCCAACTCGTCGCATTCTATCGGAAATAAGATTTCTCAATTCTTCAGAACCATTTGGTGGATAATAACGAAGTAATGAAGCACCTTTTTCCCTGATTACGTTTTGCATTGTGCGAAGAATAAGTTTTTGCGGAATCATAGAATCTCCGGGGACAGCATTATTGAAAGAATTTGCTTCGGATGATTTATTTCTTGCTGATGTTAATTCAAGATTACTGGTAAAGTCAACATCTCTTGAAACTGGTAAAAATTGTTTTTGTGAAGTGGGAAACTGATTTTCAAAACTTTTATCGACAAAATACCCTTTTTTGGAAACGCTTTTCACCAAACCTTTTAAAATAAGGCTTTCATAACCGCTCTGAATAGAAACAATACTTAAATTATATTCCTTTTTTATTTCACGAATCGAAGGTAAACGCTCACCTTTTAACAAAATCCGTTTATTGATTTTATCTTCGATAGCCGCAGTGAAAATTTCATATTTATAAGAAAACATTTTTTTTAATAAATCTATACTGAGCAAATTTATAAAATTAAAATCTGTACTGATTATTTTTTCATACACTGTATCTATTTTCTGAAATCAAATCTCTCTACCTTTGATAAAAAAGTAATGGAAATAGTTTCAAAATTTGTAATTGGTTCAGATAAAGGAGTTTCAGATTTTTTAAATGTAAAAAAACTTGCATTTATTAATCTTCACAAGAGTTTTATTAGTGAAGAAGAAATCAATAGTTATATTGAAGAGAATTTTGATGAAAGAAAAACGATTAACGAACTGAATAATCTTTCCAACCAGCTTATCATAACTTATAAGGAAAATTTAGCTGTTGCATACTGCCTTATCAAAAGCGGTTCAAGAAATCCGCTTTTTCCTGAAGAAAAAAGAGCCACAGAAATTGATTTTGCAATTCTCCCAGAGCATGATTCCGAAGAAATAAGAACTTCACTTTACACTAAATTTTCATCTGCAACTAAATTCGCCGATATTATCTGGATTAATATTTTACAACATAACACATTAATTGAATTTCTGAAAAGCAAAAATTTTGAACTTGTTGAAAGTACTTTGAGTCAGGAATTTAAATTACCTGCAAATATTTTTTGTTTGGAATTATTAAAATAGTTATCAAACAAATATCAAAATCATACTCTTACTATCGTTAAATTTAACCTTATTTTAAAACAATTGAAATAAATTCAAACATAACGCATTATTTTTTGAATATTTTTTACATAATATTCAAAATAACTATTAATTATACCACATAAATACTTATTTTTGGCGAATATTTATTAAACACCATCACCACATAATGTTTAAAGTATTCGATGAATTAAAAAATAACGGATTTAGTATTAATTTGGTTTCCGAAATAATTAAGCGCAACAATTTTTCAAGAAAATTTAATACTTCAGATTATTTTTCCATTTTTCTGGTTGGAGAAAATCTTGACATCACTGTTGAGAATAAAAAATATCAAATTCCTGGAGGAAACTCAGTATTCATTGGTCCTCAAAAAAATGTAGAGTTTGGAAATACTTTAGGGAAAGAAATCTACTCCATTGTTTTTTCAAAAGAATTTTTCGACAAAACTTCAAAAGACAGTATTTATTTAAACTCAAATATATTTTTCAATTTTAAGTCTCACATTTTCGTAGCTCCCTATTTTGGGAACAACGATTACAACAAAATCATATTAATAGAAAGACTTAAAAAGTTTTCTGCTATCGATGAAGAAAATATTTTTATTTCTGCAGCTCATAACGCTATTGAAAGTTTAATTCTTGATGCACATTTACACATTGATCACAAAAATGATCCAAAAGAAGACCATTTACATTCTGTAAGTTTAGTCAATCGTTTTACAGTAATTCTTCAGCGAGATTACAAAACCGAGAAGAAAGTTTCTTATTACGCAAGTGAACTTAGAGTATCAAGTAGAAAATTGACAGACATGACAGAATTTGTTTATGGCAAATCTGCAAAACAAATGATTATTGAAAAAGTCACTTTCGAATGTGAGAAAGCTATTAAATTTTCCAACAATACTTTATCTGAAATTGCATTTGATTTAGGCTTTAAAGATGAAGGTAACTTTAGCAATTTTGTAAAAAAACATAGTGGTAAAAAGCCATCCGATATGAGAGAATTGGTTGGATAGAATCTTAATATTCCACACAAAAATCCCACATAAATTAATGTATTTTGCTCTAATTATTAGAGCATTTTTCATTTGTAATCAATTATAAAATAAAAACAATAATCCATTAATTATCAAATGATTAAAATTAATTTTTACGTAAAAATTTATAAATATTTACGTAAAAATTATTAAATCAAACCCACACTAAATTGTATTACGTATTTATACTGATTACATTTGCATTATTAAATAACAAGAACATATAAAAATCATTAGTATCACAAAATAAAAAGAACACCAAATCACAAAGTTTTAAAAGTTTTTTATTAGTATTTAATCTATTCTTTTCAACCAATACATTCAATCATATTAATAAACTTTTCATCATCAGTTTTCAGTGGTAACTGGATTTATTAAGACAATTAATGAATCCTGTTACCTTTTTATCTCAGTTAAAAAAAATGATTATTCTCAATTGTTTCTCAACAATAATTAATTATTCAAATTAGATATTTGCAGCAAAAACACTATTCTTTGCAGTAAATACAGTATCACTTACTCATTTTTGTAAAAATTCACAAAAAATAAGCGTGTTTTTGCAAATCCCATTCTCTAAATGGCATGTATCTTTGCACTCGAAAAGAATAGATAAATATCTAATTAAAACTGATTGATACATGAAACAATTTTTATTTACAGCATTAGCTATCGTGGCTTTTGCTACTACTGCTAAGGCTCAAAACCAGGTTAAACTGAATGTAATTCTTAGGCCTATCCAAACTTTAACGATTAAGGAAGATCAAAAAGATGTAAATCTTGAGTATGTTACGACAGCAGATTACCAAAATGGTGTTAGTAAAACAAATGACAATCATTTAACGATTTACAGTACCGGAGGATTTCAGGTAAAAGTGCAGGCAAATAATGCAAATATGGAGCTTAACGGTAAGAATATGGCGGTAAGCACTATAAAACTTACCACTTCTGCTGGTTCACAGGCATTAGAAAATGCAACTTATAAGCAGGATTTACCTCTTTCTGCAAGTGAAACAACAATTGTATCTTCTACAAGTGGTGCCGTAAATAAAAATGTAAATGTAAAATACCAAGGTGGAGGTGCGAATACTTACATTGATAATTATGTAGCTGGGCAAAACCCATCAACCTATAAGGCAACTTTAGTTTATAGCATTGTAAGTGCATAAAAAAAAATTGAAAACTGATGATGATAAGAAGTGTCACAAATATTAAATTGTGGCACTTTTGTCGTAAAATTCTGATATGAAAAAATTTGTTTTACTTTTCTTATTCATAATTATCAAAATTCAAGCTCAGACAGGAATTTCGGTATCTCCACCAAGAGTTTATTTTGAAACAGTATCCGGAAGCAGTAACACACAAAAGGTTACTGTAACCAATGTGAGTGCAAAACATACATTGGATCTTGCTGTGAGTCTTGGAGATTGGGAATATGATGAGAGAGGTGAAAATATCATGCAACCAGCAAATACTTTAGAAAACTCTTGCGCAGATTGGATAAGCATTAACAAAGAAGATACTTATTTCAGCCTTGGTCCTGGAGAAAGAAAGGACATCAATGTAACTTTAACTACTCCTACTCTATCAAAAGACCAGCTTGATGCACATACAGCCGTACTTTTTGTTAGTCAAATGAATCCTGTAGACGGAAAAGACAATACGGGAGCCAAAATAAAAGTAAGCGTAAAATCAGGAATTAAAATTTTTCATAAAAAACCAGAAACTTCCGCAAGAAAAATCGAAATTAAAGATTTAAAATTCGATACAGCCAATAAAGTTCTGAATCTGCAGTTTGAAAACCAATCATCATTATGGACTGATGGTAAAATCACCACAGACCTAATCAATACAACGACGGGAAAAAAAGTAGCCGTAGAAACGGTTGTTTTTTATACACTTCCCGGAAATATCAGAAAAGTAAGCATTCCTGTTAATGATTTAAAAGAAAAAGGCTCTTACAATCTATCTGTCCTGATTGATTACGGGGACGATAGTACTTTGGAAATGGCAGAACTGAATTTTAATTATGAATAAATATTTTACTGTTTTTTTCCTGATTTTAAATTTGGTTTTACATGCTCAGGTTTCTGTAAGCTCGTGGATAAACAGTTATATGCAAATCAACAACTACAACGGAAACACAAATTCGGATGCATATACCGTTACATTTGCGGGAAACGGAAATTTTAATGTACCCAACTGGAGACTTTCTGCACGTCTTCAGCAAAATATTATTTCTGAAAACGGACAATACACTATTCCGGGGAACAAGGTTTCACTTCAACCAATTTCTACAACAGGACAGGCAAGTCCGGGACCGATTCCGTCTATGGCTCAAATTGGGGCAACATCAAATGTATTTCTGCAGGAAAATGTGGAAGCTTTTTTGGTTCCTCAATCTAATGCACCACTTTATAATATGTCATCTTCACCAAATGCGTATTATAGTTTATCATTAAAATATGCGATTACGCTTATGGGTGGAGCTTATTTGGGAAATTATCCTGCATGGACGAGATTTAATGCAACCATAGAATTTACCGCTTACGACCAAAATAATAATGTGATAGGAAGAATACCACATACTTTTCAGTTTCATATCGGAAGTCTTTCCGGGACACCTCCTGTTACGCAGGAAATGTCTATGATTATTGACTCTAATGCATCAAATGGTACGCTTTTATTCGACAGTGCGCAAGATTATAATGACGGAAACAGTGTCACCTACACCAATGGTTTAAGAGTAAGTACAAACACCAACTTCCAGCTGAAAGTACGTTCTATTCAAAATAATCTTAGTTCACAGCTTGGTTATACCATTCCGATATCTACAATTCGTGTAAGATTACAGCCTTTATCGCAAGGAACACAAACGGTTTATCCTTTAACCTTATCTACTACGAGTCAAATTTTAGCTAAAGGAAATGCTTCTCAGACAACAGCTTTTAATTATGATCTCATTTATTATTCTGTAGCTCAGGATCCGCAGCTTATCAACGCAAAACCCGGAGAATATTCTACGTCTCTGCAATACGAAATTACGCCTCAATAAGTTTTTAAATGAGTTTTAGTTACGGAAAGAAAATTCTGTTTTTTATTTTAATGGTCATTGGTTTTATAAAAACTGATGCTCAAACTCAGCAGTTTCCTATAAGAATGGAAATTGAAAAAGATAATCAAATTTCAAAATCAAGATTAATTAATATTGTCGTAGCACTGCAAAACAATGGTTCAGAGAGTTTTACAGGAAACCTGCAATCTGTTTTACCTCAAGGTTACAAAGCAATTTCCGGAGCACAGATTCCGGTAAATCTTCAGAAAGGTGAAAAGAAATATATTCCTTTACGATTAATTGCAGACACCAATGCAAAAGCGGGAAGTTCGGAACTGAAAATCCAGCTTTTAACCCAAACCGGAAACATTATTTCTGAGCAAATCACAACCCATACGATTGAAGTAGACAACAACTTAATGATGTCGCCGCTGTCGCCTATTATTTTCAAGACTTCAGATAATGAGACTATTTCGGTAAAAATTCGTGTATCAAACACAGGGAATATAGCACAAAACATTACTTTGGTTTGTAAATTTCCAGATCCAGACAATGGAAACTCTTTTGTAGAACAGGAAGCTGTTATCGGTGTAAAAAAAGATTCCATATTTACATTTAATTATCAGCCGTCAAAAAGTCTTTCGGGAAGTTCAAATTATACAATTAATATCTCCGGTTTTAGAAATCCCGAAAAAGAAATTTTTAATACAACCAGCGTAACTGTTCAGAATATTGCCAGTAAGCAGCGTTTTCAGGAACCACAGTACAGCAATTTTACAGATCCTTCGAAAAATGAAATCACCACTTCATTCAGAAGAATGGGTGAAAATCTTAATATGTACCAAATTTTAGGTTCAGGCGGATTTAATTTACCTTCGGGATATCTTTTATTAAAAGCAAATGCATCTCTTTTTAACAATCAAGATTTACCGGTTCTTACTAACACCAACATTACTTTTTTTCAAGGTAATAATGAATATAATATAGGTTCTGTAAACAGAATTTTTGAAACTACACTTTCAGGTCGTGGTGTAGAATACAGCCATAATTTTAGCTCAAATAAAAAATTAGAAGTCGGATTAGTAGACCAAAACTTTAACCTCCTCGAAAGAAACGCATTTTTTAAAAACGGACATGGTTTTTTCACCAAAGGAAGTCTAAACACCAACAATGACGATAAAAATTTATCGGCTGTTTACGTTTACAGATACGACCCTTATGAAAAAGGGAAACATCACATTTTGGGAACTGAAGGAAATTATGCATTTAACAAAGAATGGAAATTTAATACTAAACTAAACGCAGGATTAAGTTCTTACGATGTACAGGATGTTCTTAAACCTTCATTAGCTTTTGAAACGACGTACAGAGGAGTTATTGATAAATATGATTTTAATGGAAATTACTTCTATAGTTCTGCATATTTTCCGGGAAACCGAAGAGGAAGTACACAAATTCAGCAGAATGTTTCAAGAAGTTTCGGAAATTATACTCTGTTTACAAGTTTTAACTATTCTAATTTTACTCCAAAATATTACTTTTTCACTCAAAAGCAATATTCAGAGAATGAAAGATTTGATATCGGTGTAAAATTTCCGAGCATAAGGAACGTCAATTTTAGTATGATGTACCAATATCAGAATGAATCTTCCAACAGTTTTAACAATTTTTTAGGGAGCTGGTTTGATGATAAAGCTAAAAATGTTGACGTACACAGACTAGTAGAATCTTTTACATGGTCAGATTACAAAAGCAGACAGTCAGTTCTTTTATCTTTTGAGAATGGGTTTGTAAATTATCCGCTCGTAGAAAATCCACAGTTTCAGTTTAGATTTACCGGAAATTATACTTTCAAAAAATTTAACTTTAATGCAATCTATCAGAAAGGAAGTTTTTATCTTTCTGAATATGCATTTGCCTATCAATTCAACAAAAATATAGATTACGAAAGACGCTCATTCTCACTTTTCTATAACAACCAGTTTTTAAAACAAAAACTAAATGTAAGTACCGGAATTTCTTATGTAGATGATATTATTTACGGTAAAGCGCCTTCAGCTTTTTTCAATGCGAAATACAGCACCAAAAAATTCGGAGCTTTTTTAAACTCTTCATGGTACAATTATTCTGTTGGAAGCTTAACGAATAATATTTTTACGTTAGAACTCGGAGTTACGATTAATATTAAAAAATCTGCGCTTGATTCCGGTAAAAAAGGAAAAATTCAAATTTTCACGTTTTATGATGAAAATAACAACAATATTTTCGATCCCGAAGAAAAACCTGCCCATGATTATATTGTAAGCATCAATAATGTTGTACTAAAAACGGACGCTTCAGGAACAGCAGTTTACAAAAATGTTCCTTTCGGTAATTTTGAATTAAAACAATTAATACAACAAGGTTGGTATTATGATGAACAAGAATTAGATTTAAACAGATACAACTATCCTTTAACAATTCCGCTTCATCAAAATGGAACTTTGATGGGAAGATTATTTGTAGATTATAATGCTGCAACTTCTGTTGAATTTGACTTAAAAGCCACATCCATTTACTTCAATATCCTTAAAGATAATCAGCTTGTACAGAGATTCAGCGCCAATGATGAAGGAAAGTTCACTTCGTTTCTTCCAACAGGAAATTACACAGTGATGATTGATGAATCGTCACTTCCAGCTAATATTTACTGTGACCAAAAAGTTGGAAACGTCAGTTTAAAAGCCGGAGAAATTTCTAAAGTTCCTGATTTTATCCTTAAAGTGAAGCAAAAGAAAATTAACAAAAAAACATTTACCAACTAATTATTTTTCCTTTACATCTTTGATAATCTTTTTCTCTGCAGCTTTCGCTTTTTGTTCCTGAGCAGCTTTTTCTTTTCGCTGTTGCCTTTTTGTTTTTTTCTCGGCACGACGTTCTTCACGAATCACTTTGTTGGATTTTTGATTGTATAAAGCATCAACAATTCCTTGTCCAGTTTTACTGAAGATTTTAATTTTCGGTTTCTCGTGAGTTCCAGTAACCACTACAGGAAAACCAATTAAACCACCTGGAAGAATTCCTACTCTGATTCTTAAATCCAGTAATCCGTTGAAACTGGTTGTTCCACTAATTGTAGGTCTTAAAATAGAAACTTTAAAAGTAAATTTATCAACGTGAATTAAATTATTTTTGATATGAGTTTCGATATTTACGCCTTTCATATCTGGATTATTGAATGCTTTTGCTCCAATGTCATTTCCAACTGCAGAAAGCATTTTTAAGTTTTTCACTTCCACATCCCGAAGATTTACCACTCCTCCACCTTCAAGAGACGGATAAATTGGAGTCATATTCTTATCAAAATCTCCTTTTAATTTATAGTCTATAGAAACAATTCCTTTCACGTTTTTTGCGGCAGTTGCCATCTCACGAATCATATCAATCTCGTTATACGCTCGTTGAACATCAAAATCTAAAACATTTAAGGCAATATCATAATTTGCGGTCAACGGAGATTCATCCTGATAACGTGCATCAATTTTCATTCTGCTTCCTACAACGTCAAATGAAGTATTTTTTAAGAAAACTTCTCCTTTATTTACCGAAGCCAAACCGAAAAGATTATTAAGATTTAAACCTTTAAACTCAACATTTTTGGCATCAGCTTCCAACGAAACATCTAGATTTTTAGGGATAATTACAACTCCGCTGCTTTTCGGATTTTCTACTTTGGCATAATCAACTTCTATCGATTTTTTTGAATTATCTCCGTCTTTCAAGGCCATAAATTCATCAATCAAAATGTATCTTGATTTTAATTTGAATTTCCCGTGAAGCGTTCCTTTTCTTTCAATGAAATAATTAATCGTATTTAAAAGGTAACCATTTAAAGCAAAATCTGATTTCCCATAATTCGCAAAAAACTTTCTGAACCACATTTTTTCATTCTCAAACTGAAAATTCCCTTCTTTAATATAAAATGATTTTGGAAGATATTCTGTGGTTGCTTTTATATTTTTTAAAATCAAATTTCCTTTGTTATCTAATTTGCTGTATTGACCTGTAGTTGCATAGCTTTGTCGTCCGTTTAATGATAAATCAGCCATAATTAAACCGCTTACATCCAAGCCTTTTTTAGCAAAAACTTTATAAATTCTTCCGACATTTAAAACTCCTTTTGCCCGAACTTTATACAAAACATCTTCAAAATTCTGAAGATCTGCATTTACAAAAACAGGGTTTCCTTCAAAATCAAATTTAAAAGGATCGAGTTTTACTCCCAAACTTTTGAAAGTTTCGTCTGTATTTGTAATATTTGCGGCAATATTAATATTCTGAATTGGGTTCGGGTAGTATTTTGTTTTTAACCAACCGTTTTTCAGATTGAGATATCCGTTTGTTTTAGGGAATAGTTTTTTATCTAAACTAAAAATTCCGTTTGCTTTAATATTAGTATCCATTAAACCTCGAACATCAATATCTTTTAAGCCTAAAGCCTGACTCAAAGTCTGCAAATTAACCGCGCCTTTTACATCTGCATTAATCTGCATTTCATCTAAACCTTTAGTCTTTACCACAGCTTTGAAATTATTATTCGGACCTAAATCAAAACTCAGATTTTTTAAGTCTAATCCTAATTGTTCGGTATTTAAATCCGGTAAATCTACATTCAGATCCATATTAAAATTGTTCATCGGAACAGGCGCCTTTCCGTTAGAAACAAAACCATCTTTCATCAAAAGTCTGGCTTTTAATCTTGGTTTCAAATTTTTAGGTTCGCTGAATCTTCCTTTTAAACTGAAAAACAAATCGCTGTTTCCTTCAATCTTCGTGTCTTTTGCCCAATCTAAATATTGTGGCGGAAGAACGGAAATCATATCACGAATTGTCGTTTTTTCTGAAGCTGCGTTAATATCAAGATTATAACCATCTTTCAAAATACTTACAAAACCTGTAAATTTTAATGGTAATTCGTTAATTCTCAGTTCATTTTTTCTTAAAACAAAAGTCAACGCATTGGTATTAATTCTCGTGATTAAATCTGCATGTAGCGTTTTTTGTTTGGCATAATAAATTCTGTTTAAGCTAAAATCAAGTTTATTAATATCTAAGTAGGTTGTAAGGTCGAAAATATCTTCACTTAAACCACCTTTTCCTGTATAATTTAAACCTTTTGCATCGACTAAAACTCTTGCAGCATGGTCGTTATATTTGATATTCCAGTTTTTTAGTTTAATTAAATCCAATTTAATTGAAGCTCCCGCTCCGGTTGTATCTTTTGGTTTTTCCGAAGGTTTTGAAACGTAAACATTATAATTTGCTTCTCCTTTTGTATTGACAAAAACATTTGCAACAGCATCAGTCACGTAAATTTCATCAATCTTAACTTCACCATCGAAAATCAGATTTTTAAGATTAATTCCTACCGAAAGTTCTTTTGCAGCCAACAACGTATCATTCTGAAATGGTTTTGAACCTTTCAACAAAACATCGTCAACAGAAACCGTAAGTGAAGGAAAATGTCTGAAAAATGTAAGATGTGTTTTTTTGTAATCGAGTTTTCCTGCAAGATGTTTATTGGCAAATATTTTTACCTGTTCCGAAACTGTTCCCGGAAATAAAATTGGAATAATAAACATGAGAAAAAGAATGGAAGCAATCGAAATTCCCGTCCATTTCAGAATTTTCAAAATTATTTTTTTAAACCTCTCCATGATTCGATAATTTTGATATTAATAGCTAATAGATTGTGATCATCTCAAACTTATCTAAAATCGAGCCATTGAAAATATAGCAGATAAACAAAAAATAGAATTTTATTCAAGAAAATTCTTTAAAAATAGATCATTTATAAATTGAGCAATTAAGAATAACCTGAAATTCTGAGAAATAATTTAGACAAAAATGAAATGGAAAAAACACAAAAAATTTTGCCTCAATCTATTATTTATTGGGATTTTTGATACATTTACGCTCTCAAAATAATCAATGCTATTTTGAAAAAAAGGAATTATGGAAGAAAACATAGAACAGCTTAAATTTCCTATTGGCAAATTTGAAAAGCCTAAAATTATCACCGAAAATCATATCAAAAACTGGATAGAAACCATCAAAAATTTTCCACAAAAACTAAAATCTGAAGTCGAAAATCTATCTAAAGACGATTTGAAGAAAACATATCGACCAAATGGCTGGATGATTTCACAAGTTGTTAATCATTGTGCAGACAGCCACATGAACAGTTTGGTAAGATTTAAACTCGCTCTAACCGAAGAAACTCCTACAATCAAACCTTATCAGGAAAATTCGTGGGCAGAATTAGTTGATTCTAAAGATTTCTCAATTGAAAGCTCAATAAAAATGCTCGAAGGAATTCATGAAAGATGGACTTTTATTCTTGAAAATTTATCTGAAATTGAACTCAACAGAACGTTTATTCATCCTGAAGGTCAAGAAGAAATCTCACTAAAAACCAATATTGGAATTTACGCTTGGCATTGTAATCATCATCTTAACCATGTGATTATTGCTAAAAGAAATTGAAATAAAATATAATCCCGAAAACATTGAAATTTCGGGATTATTTTTCAAATGAAATTAATTTTAGAAAGTCTTCACAAATCCCAATCCTACACTTTTATTCTGATAAAAAGGCAAAATCATCGCAGAAGAATTTTTGTTTTTTCCACTGAGTAAATTGTTAATTTTAGGAAACAGCCAATACGCCAATTCAGTAGACAAGATTCCAAAACCTGCACCTGCAACAACATCTCCAAACCAATGTTTGTCATTAAACATTCTGTATGCTCCTGTAAAAACTGCAAAAGAATACCCTGAAATACTCAATAAAAAATTAGTGTCTTTATACTCGTGAAACATAAACTGAGCCGATGCAAAAGCAATAGCAGTGTGTCCAGAAGGAAACGACAAAGTATTGGAACCATCGGGTCTTCCTTCTTTTACCAAATGTTTCAGAGGAAGTGTAAATGCAGAAGTAATTAACATTGAAGTTCCGTAAATAATCGTTCTGTCTCGGAAATTATGCTTTCCTTCCATTCCTGCTGCATTCAAACCATAAACCAAAGCAACGGGAGCAAACTGGGTGTAATTATCTAGTCTGATGTGATCTGGTTGATGTTCTTTGATTTCATCACGTGTAGAAAAATTGAGTTGTTTCAAATCTTTTATCGTTAAACTCGCCACTCCATAACCAATAAGTCCAGTCGGAATAATGAGTTTCTTTAGATTGAATTTATTATTTTCAGGATTAATTTGAGTTTCTACAGAATCCTTTTCCAATTGTTGGGTTTGAATACTGTCATTACTATTTTGCGCTGATAATTTGCCGAAATTTAAAATCACAATTACAAAAATGAAGAGGTATGAAGTTTTATTTAGCATTACTGATTGATTTTTAAATTAAAATTTATAACTATAGCCTAATCTGATTACCTGTGTTTCGTAGTAATCATTACTTGTATAATTAAATCCGTTGCCCTGAACTTGTTTTTTGATAACCATTGTATTGAATAAATCGGTTGCATTCACGAAAAATTCTCCTTTACCGTTTTGAATCGATCTTTTAATTCCTAAATCGACTGAAAATCTAGAACCTATTTTTCCCTGCGGAATAATATCGGGTGCTAAATACATTGCAGACAACTGTGCATCAAACCATTTTATAAATTTAAAAGTGTTATTCATTTTAAGATTCCATGAAATTATTCTTTGAGTCTCTGTCGAAAAAACATTTGGAACCGGATAAAGATTGGTCACGCTGAAAGCATCAATCTGATTTCTGTAAAGATTTCCATTAATATTAAATGAATATGTTTTTGAAATTTTCTGATTAAAAATCGCTTCCAAACCGGAATTATTGCTTTTTCCTGTATTTTGAAACACCGCATAAATCAAATTACTGTTCGGAATAATGCTCGAAATTCTCGTAATCGTTCCATCCGAAAAACGATGATATAGTGCAGAATAGAAATACCCGTTTTCCCAATTGTATTTGTACCCCATATCAATTGAATTGGTAAACTGTGGACGAAGAGCAGGATTTCCAACTTTGATGATTTCCGCATCTTCATATTTCGGAAAAATTCTGATGTCGACTTCATTTGGTCGGTCTACCCTTCTGTTATAAAAAATCGAAAGTTTGCTGTTGTCATTCAGTTTATAAGCCAATCTCAGATTCGGAAATGGCTGTGTATAATTGTAACCATCACTTTTATAAGTTGGATGATTTAGATTCACATCATACTGAATTTTCACATATTCCAATCTCATACCTAATTCAGCTTCCCATTTTGGAGTTTCAAAAATATAATTGGCATAAGCTGCAGGAATTAATTCTTTATATGTCGCCCAACCTCCCGAATTTGCATCTAGAACAGAATTTACGCCAGGAATAAAATTCATATCAGTCGGAATATTTCGGTTTCTGATTTTGATTCCGGTTTCTATCCTTCCGTATTTTAAAGATTTCACATAATCTACACTAAAATCATAAACTTGTTCGTCTGATAATAATTTAAAGGCATCCGTTCCACTTGAAGAAGGTAAAAAATTATCGTAAAAATACTTTTCATCTTCTCTGTGAAATGTATAATTAAATCCGATGTTTAATAAATGTCCTGCTTCTTTAAATTTATGTTGATAATTTGCGGTTCCCATCCAAGTCGTTTTCAACTCATCTTCCAAAAACTGCCATAAACGCAATCTCTGCGAATAATTTCCGTTAAAAAAAGGTTGATCTCCACGGTCGATGATTTTTTCACTTCCAAACATTCCGGAAATTGTCAATGAATTTTGAGTGTCAATATTCCAGTCGATTCCTGCTTTTGTAGTAAGAAAATTGGTATTTCTGTTTCGTTTTAACTGAGAATTAATAACAGTTCCGTCTTCGTAATTTCTGGTTACAAATTCGTTTTTGTTCAGTGTTTCTGTATATAAATTATCTGTCTGGAGAAAAATATTTACCCTATCTTTTCTATAATTTAAAGAAACTGAAGGATTAATTTTTGGAGTCAGAGTATATTGTGAACTTATAGTTGGAAGATTTTCCTGTCTTACCCAAAGTGAACCTAAACCTGTTGTTAATCCAACCTTTCCGTTCCAGCCATTTTGTTTGTTTTTCTTCATGATGATATTGATAATTCCTGCATTTCCGTTGGCCTCGTATTTTGAAGAAGGATTATTAATCACTTCAATTCTTTCAATCGAAGAAGCGGGAATATTATCCAACCCTGTCTGACTTCCGAAACCTGTCATTGCGGTTTGTTTACCATCAATAAAAATTGTTACTTTATCATTTCCTCTGAGCTGAATTTTCCCATCCTGAGTGGTAATTCCCGGTAAATTCTGCATCGTCTGCAAAACCGAACCACCATTCTGACTAATATTATCGGCAACAGAATATGTTTTTTTATCAAGCTGATTGCTAATTCCATTTTCCTTGGTGGATGTTAAAACAACTTCATCAATCTTAGTTTCTTTCTCAGCTTTTGGAATCAGCTCAATCATTGGAATTTCAATAAATTTAGAAAGACTTCCCACAAAAAGATTCTGGTGTTTTGTTTCAAATCCTGAAAGAGAAAATTCAAGATCATAAGTATCTGTTTTTACGTCTGTAAGAGAAAATCTGCCCTCATTATCGGTAATTGTCCCTAAAACCAATGTACTGTCATTTGGTTTTTTCAAAACAACACTTACATAAGACAAACCTGTTTTATCTGCACTGTTTTTTATGATTCCGAAAATAGTGACCTGCGTATTTTGAGCATTAATGAAACCAACCGAGACGAGAATCAATAACATGAAAACAATCTTCTTTAGCATTTTTAATATCATTTAAATTATTTTGATACAAATTTGCCATCTGAATTGGAAGAAATTTTGAATTTGGAAGCTTTTGAAAATTAAATTTTTAAGCTCTTTTTAATTAATATTTTTATCAAACTTATTACAAAATTCTCTCGCAGATTTTGCTGATTCAGCAGATTTATTTTTTCTTCAAAACCTGCGAAACTTTCTTAATCTGCGAGAGAATTTTTAATTTATTTTAAATTATTAGAAATACTTAATTCGTCTTCATTTTACCATTTTTAAATCTCGTACTTGCTGTTTGATAATAAGAAATCGTTTCGGAAACCAAAAGATTATTTTTCTTTTTCATTTCCGATAAAGACTGGTCATTTCCTGAAACATTGAACTGTTTAACTCTTTTTCTGTCATCAATTTGTGTAAAAACATTAGCTTTTAGCATTCCCAAAGTGCGGTAATTTCCGAGAAAAGCTCTTTCATCGCCGATTTTGGTTTGATTGATGTCTTTTCCAAATAAAGAAGTCTTGTAATTCCAGCCTAAATATCCGAATAAAGTCGGCATCAAATCAATCTGTGAAGTCAAACGGTCGATTTTTTCAGGAGAATGATTCAGATTATAAATAATTGCAGGAATGTGATGTTTTCCAATATTGATTTCCCATTTTCCTGCGCTACTTGCACAATGATCAGCCACAATTACAAAAACGGTATTTTTAAACCACGGTTTTGATTTCGCATCAGCAATAAATTTCCCTAAAGCATAATCTGTATATTTTACGGCAGCATTTCGATCTCCCTGCGGAAGATTTATTTTACCATTCGGAAAAGTGTAAGGTTTATGATTGGAAGTCGTCATTACAAACTCAAAGAAAGGTTTTCCTTGTTTATGATTTAAATCTGCATATTTTATCGATTGTTTGTATAGATCTTCGTCACAAATTCCCCACGCATTTTCAAAACTGACTTCATCATCTTTTATTTTGAATCTGGACGTTTTAATTTGATCAGAAAGCGGATTTCCCCTGTCTCTATCCACAATATCAAAACCTTGTCCGCCAAAAAAGTTATTCATATTATCAAAATATCCATCTCCGCCGTAAATAAAATATGGATGATAATTTTTAGTTTTAATGATGGTAGAAATCGAAAACAAATTATCATTATTCGGTCGTCTCACAATGCTGTTTCCAGGAGTTGGAGGAACAGACAAAGTCAAAGCTTCCATTCCACGAACGGTTCTGGTTCCGGTTGCATATAAATTGGTAAAAAATATACTTTCTTTTGATAATTGATCGTAATTTGGAGTGAGCTGATCTTTATTTCCAAATTCTGTCAGAAAATCTGCACTAAAACTTTCGATAGCAATTAAAATAATATTGGGTTTTTGCTCATGATTTCCAGTTGTTAATCTTGAAATATCACTGTAATTTGTGGCTGTAAATTTTTGATTTTCTTGTAAAATATTTTTTTTGAGAATTGAATACGCTTCTTTTTCTGGAAGCTTCGGGTAAAAAGTCTCATAATCTAATTCGTTTGATTTAAATGCTGAAATAAATGAAAAAGCGCCATTCTTTCCCAATTCATTAACCACTAAATTATTACTAAAATCTGCCTGTTTATTTTTCATTATTGAACCTAAACAAACTGAAACCAATAGTAAAGGAAGTGAAAAAGTGGATCGTTTTGAAATTGGTATTTTATCTGAAAAAGTATATTTAAAAACCTTTATTTTTTTAAATAAAACAAAAGTAAGCGCAATTAAACCTATTAGAACAAAGACAATTAAAGGAAGCGGATAAGATTCGTTGATATTTTCAAAAACTTCGTATGTATAAATGAGATAATCTACTGCGATAAAATTAAATCTGACTCCAAACTCTTCCCAAAACGGAATTTCAGCCAGCAAACTGAAATAAATAATGATGAAAATTAGTGTTAAATAAAAGTAGGTAAAACTTTTGTCAAACAAAGAACCAATCCATTTTTTAGGCAAAATCAAAAGATACAGTCCATATAAAAACAGAAATAAAGTTCCTACTGTAAAATCGTAAATAAATCCTGTGAAAAATGCTCTCAGAATATAAATTAGATTAAAATCAACATCTTTTGAAGACCAAATCAGAAAAGAAATCCGAATGAGAAATGAAAGCAAAATATATAGACTTAAAACACTGAAAAGTGCAGAAAATCTTGTTCTGTAAAGGTTTTTAATGAAAATTGACAGTTTCTTGAATATCATCACAATTATTTGAGACGACAAGATTACATTCCAATTTTGAAGAAATTTTGAATTTTAGAAATTCACAGAGAAAACATGAAAATTATTTTTAAAAGAATATTCTATTTCCCAATGATGAAATCTGCAGATTTCTTTGATGATCGCCAAACCAAGACCGCTTCCTTTATTATCCGAAGAAAATCTGGAAAACCTTTTGAAAAGTAAATCCCCGTTCAGTTTTTGAGTTCCGGAATTATAAACCTGAAACGAATTTTCATTTAATTCTATTTTAATAATTCCTGAATTCGGGGTGTGACGAATCGCATTGATCAAAAGATTATTGATTAAAATCTCCGTCAAAGCAACATTTCCAACAGCTTTTATATTTGAATTGATGACACTTGAAACCGATATATTTTTTTGCTGAAAATGCTCTTGAAGTGTCTCAAAACATTGCCCGACAAGTTCATCCAATTGAATTTCAGAATTTTCGAACTGATTGTTTTCGATTTTCGCCAAAAGCAATAAATTTTTGTTGATTCTTGAGCTTCGAGTTAAAGCCCGATTCATTTCTTCAGCAATTTCATATTGTTTTTCTGTTAAATCTTTGCTTTGCAGTAAAATATCAAGCTTATTTTTTAAAATCGCTAAAGGCGTTTGTAATTCGTGTGAAGCATTCTCTGTAAATTCTTTTTGGGTTGCATAAACAGAAACACTGTGATCAATCAGCTTTCGAAGTGACTCGTTAAGGTCTTCAAATTCTTTGGTATCGGTTTTTAAAAAATCAATTTTATCATTACTATTAAGATTAAATTTTTTTAATTTTTCTAAAGTATTTCGGAAAGGTTCCCAAATCGTTTTCGATAATCTTCTGTTTAAAATAAACAATCCCATTACGATCATAAGAAAGAAAAAACCTGTAATCAAGCCGATAATCATTACGGTATCTTCCGTTTCTTCGATATTGGTTTCGATGGTAAATAAATACGGAGCATTCTTGATGTAGACAACTTTCTTTAAACATCTATACCGCTCAATTTTCTTATCGGCAGAAAAAGGTTTGTATTTTTCAACGGTAAAAATAGAATCCGGTTTTATCTGATTTATTGAAATTTTTTCAATATTTGTTCCCGGCTGAATTTTATTCCAAAGAGCAATATTTTGCTGAATTTCATCATCATTCATATTTGCCTGATTGAAATCGTAAGAAGTTTTCTCAGCAACAATCGTATTATGCTCATCCAATTCTTCCTGCCAAATAAAATCTACCACAAAATAATACACAGGAACACTGATGGTAAGAACAATCAGCACGTAAATTATAAAAGGTTTTGTAGTTTTACTTAACAGTGGTTTCATAGCATCAATTTACCCATTTGTAGCCAGTTCCATACACTGTTTTTAAATAATGGTCACAACCTGCATCATACAGTTTTTTCTTTAAATTTTTTACATGAGCATAAACAAAATCGTGATTATCAAGCATATCTGCAAAATCCCCAGAAAGATGCTCTGCCAAAGTACTTTTAGAGATGACTTTATTTTTGTTTCCGATAAAATAAATCAACAGGTCAAATTCTTTTTTAGTTAAAACAATTGTCTGATTATTAATCGTTACCGTTTTTGAAAGCAAATCAATCTGCAACTCATTATTCTGTATTTTATTGGAGTTATCAAACTGCTTTCTACGGATAATCGAAAAAACTCTTGCCATCAGCTCAGAAAGATGGAAAGGTTTCGTCAAATAATCATCGGCGCCCATCTGCAGACCATTTACGCGGTCATCCAGACCATTTTTCGCAGAAACAATGATAACACCATCCTGTTTATTTTGTCTTTTCAGTTCTTCTAAAATATCCAATCCGTTTCCATCGGGAAGCATGATGTCTAGAATAATACAATCATATTGGTAAGTATTGATTTTATCCATCGCTTGACGGAATGTAGATGCAAATTCGCAGAGATAATTTTCTTCCGACAGATATTCAGAAATGCTTTTAGCCAAATCTTTTTCGTCTTCTATGATTAAAACTTTCATGCTGCGAATTTATATTTTGAATTTAGAATAAATTTAGAATTTTTATCTGAACCAAAAACATTTTCACCTTAAAACCTCATCTTTTGAATTCTCACTGCATTCAAAATTGCGAGCAAAGCCACACCAACATCCGCAAAAACCGCTTCCCACATTGTAGCCAAACCGCCTGCTCCAAGGACCAAAACAATTCCTTTTACTACAAAAGCGAGAATAATATTTTGCCAGACAATTTGTTTCGTCTTTTTACCTATATTGATTGCCATTGGAATTTTTGATGGCTTATCATCCTGAATCACCACATCTGCAGTTTCAATCGTTGCATCGCTTCCCAATCCGCCCATTGCAATTCCGACATCGCTTAAAGCGACAACTGGAGCATCATTCACACCATCGCCGACAAATGCTACACTTTCATTTCGGGATTTTATTTCTTTCACTTTATTTACTTTATCTTCAGGAAGTAAATCGCCAAAAGCATTATCAATTCCCAATTGTTGAGCTACAAATTTTACAACCGTGCTTTTATCTCCACTTAGCATTGTTGCTTTTACATTCAGACTGTGCAATTTCTCTATGGTCGATTTTGAATCTTCTTTAATTTTGTCAGCAATTATGATATAACCTGCAAATTTCCCATCAAAAGAAATCGCAATTACAGTATAAATAATATCAGCCAGATTAATATCATATTGAATATTAAACTTGTCCATCAATTTAAAATTTCCGACCAATAATTCTTTGTCATTCACATTGGCTTTCAAACCATGACCCGTAATTTCTTCTACATTTTTAAGGTTTATAGATGAATCGATTTTACCAACATACTGATGAATGGCTGTTGCAACGGGATGGGTACTGTTATTTTCCAAAGCATTGACCATTTGAAGCAATTCATTTTTATTAAAATCTGAATTAATATTTACTTCCTGAACTTCAAAAACCCCTTCTGTCATCGTTCCGGTTTTGTCCATTACAACATTTTGGATTTTGGCTATTTTATCTAAAAAATTACTTCCTTTAAACAAAATTCCGTTTCGCGAAGCAGCTCCGATTCCGCCAAAATATCCCAAAGGAATTGAGATCACCAAAGCACACGGACAAGAAATCACCAAGAAAACCAAAGCTCTGTACAACCAATCTCTGAATATATAATCACTGACGAAAAAGTAAGGTAAAAGGCAAATTAAAATCGCTAAAACCACGACAATAGGAGTATAAATTCTCGCAAATTTTCTGATAAAAAGTTCGGTTGGTGCTTTTTGAGAAGTTGCATTTTGAACCAATTCAAGAATTTTACTCAACTTACTATCTTCGTACGCTGTAGTAACTTTTACTTGTGCAACAGTTTGAAGATTGATCATTCCGGCAAGAACTGTTTCGCCTTTATTTTTGGTATCGGGTTTACTTTCTCCCGTCAAAGCTGCGGTGTTGAAAGATGCAGATTCACTCAATAATTCACCATCCAAAGCCAATTTTTCGCCTGATTTTAATTGAATAATGTCTCCGATTTTTGCCTGTTCAGCTTTAATTATTTTCGAAGTATTATTTTCTAAAATAGTCACTTCATCCGGTCTTTGGTCAAGCAAAGCTTTAATATTGCTTTTCGCTCTGGTAACCGCCAAAGTCTGGAAAACTTCGCCGACTGAATAAAACAACATCACTGCAACACCTTCCGGATATTCTCCGATCGCAAATGCTCCAACAGTAGCAATTCCCATCAGGAAAAATTCAGAAAAGACATCGCCTTTCGTAATACTTTCAAATGCTTCTTTTAAAACTGGTAATCCAACCAGAAAATACGCAGCCCCATACCAAACAATTCTCACCCAATCTTTAAACCAATTCTGCGGAAAAAAATGATCCATTCCGATTCCCAAAAGTAATAAAACCAGTGAAATAATGCCTGGTAAAAACATCTGAAATGTTGTTTTATCCGAACTTCCGTGGTCGTGTCCATCGTCATCATTGTGGTCGTTATTGTGATGAATAGCCTGTTTTTTTATATTTTCTCCGTCATTGGAGCAACATTCTTTTGACATTTTTCTTAATTTTATTTCAAATTTATAGAATGGTTTGATGCAATACTATTGCAAACTTTCTTCTTCCAGGCAGTTTTCGCAGATTCCTTTCGCAAAAAATCGTATTTCATCTATCCTGAGACTCGTTTTCATATTTTCAGGAAACGAAATATCTTTTTTACAGGTGGTCTGTTTACAAATTTTGCGGTAAAAATGTAGATGCCAATCTTGGTGAGTATTTTCATTACAACCGTCATCACAAAGCTTATATTTTGTTGTATTACTTTCCTGAATACTGTGTACAATTCCTTTTTCTTCAAAAGTTTTTAAAGTCCTGTAAATGGTAGTTCTGTCTGCATTTTCAAAATGATTTTCTACTTCAGAAAGCGATAGAGCACTTTTCTGATTGCTTAAAAAATCATATATCAAAATCCTCATACTTGTTGGTTTGGTATTTTTATAAATGAGTCTGTTTTCTATATTTTCTTTCATTTACTTCGATTTATTAGTGTCCATGGTCACCAGAATTAGACAATTTAGCATTCACAAAAAACGCACCTTTAACTACAATTTTTGCATCCGGACCTATTTCAGAAACTGGAGTTATTGCTGTATAACCCATATCAGAAGAACCTTTCACGATTTCAACCTTTTCAAAATTAATTGTTTTTGAATGTTTTTCAGCTTCTTCTTTTCCGTGGTTTTCGCTTTTTTCCTCCTTATGTTCTTCTGCTTTTTTATTGGTCTTAACAAACACATAGTATTTTCCATCGGCTTCCACAATTGCCTCATCAGGAATTGCAGGAGTTGTACTTTTATCCAGACTCACAATTCCGGTGATATTCATTCCGTCAATTAAACCTATCCTATTTCCCGTAACATTGGCGTGAACGGAAATTGTTTTGCTCTCATTTTCGAAGGATGAACCGATACTGTAAATTTTCGCATCATATTCTGTTTCAGGATTATTGGTCAGTTTAAAATGAACGAGTTGTCCGATTTTCATTTTTGGTAAATCTTTTTCAAAAACTTGTAAATCAAGATGAATAGAATTGTTATCAATAATATCCAAAACCGGCGATGAAACATCAACATAACTTCCAATCTGTGCATTGATATTACTTATTGTACCGCTAATCGGTGAAGTAATCACCAAACCTGAACGTAAATTTCCATTAGAAACTTTTCCCGGACTGATTCCCATCAATTGCAATTGTCTTTGCAAAGATGCTCGTTGAGTTCTCAGACTTTTCAGTTCTGCATCGGCACTTTGAAGATTTTTCTTCGCTCCGGCATCATTATCAAACAATTCTTTTTGTCTTTTAAATTCTTGTTCAGCAAAGGAAATTCTGCTGTTTACAGTTAAATATTGTTCCTGTAATCGAATATATTCAGGATTGCTGATGGTTGCCAAAACCTGACCTTTTCTCACAAAATCACCAATCTGAACTTTAATGGTCTGAATAACTCCGCCATACAAAGATGTTACGGTTGCTTTTTTATTGTTGGGAACTCTCAATAAACCGTTAGCTTTGATGGTTGAAGTCAGTTCTTTCATTTCTATTGTTCCCAAAGTCACTCCAACAGATTTCATTTGTTCTTCTGTCAATTCCGTAATGGTTTGAGGGGCTTCCTCGTGATTTTCTTCGGTCTGTTCGGTTTTAATTTCACCTTGAGGTTCTTCCTTTTTTCCCCCACAACTTATCGCAAAAATTGAGATGATTATTAATGAAATGATTTTATATTTAATTTGCATTTTTATTGATTTATGATTGAATTAATGATAATGACAGATTCATTGACCTGCTGAATGGATTCCAGATATTTTAACTGAATATTCGTAGCGGTTTGCAATGCGAAAAGATATTCAACGTAAGAAATTTCCCCAGTTTTATAGCCTAATTTTCCGGCTTTGGTAATTTTCTCCGCATTCGGAATCGCCTGATTCACATAATATTCATACTGTTTTATGTTTTGCTGATATTGGTTCAAAGCATTTTCCAATTGTGTTTCCAATTGTTTTTGCTGGAATTTTGCATTCGATTCAGCCATTTGTTTTTGGTAATCAAAAGACTCCATTCTTGCTTTTGTCGCTCCAAACGTCAAAGGAATCGAAACACCAACTGTTGCCGAATGAAAACGGTTTCCGCCATTGAAATACTGCTCCATCCCATTCACATTCTGAAACCCAATCAACGACTGATTTGTATAACCGATTGTAAATTCGGGAAGTCCCTGCGATTTTTCAACATTCTTGTTCTTTTCCGCAATTTCCATTTCCTGATAAAAGGCTTTTACCAAAGGATGTTTTGCAATAGCTGAACTATCCAAAACATAATTTGCTTTTAAAGGTTGATAATTTTGATCAAACGGAACAGCTATATTTTCCGAAGTATTTAAAGTCGTTTTTAAATTTTTATAAGCATTCGTCAAATAAACTTCATTTTGTCTCAATAATAAATTGATTTCGCCTTTTTGAGTTTCAGCAGTATTAATCTCAATTTTCTTAATATCTCCTGCCTTGAATCTTACCGTTGCAATTCGGATAAAATCATTATACAAACTGTCTAAATTTTTGAGTTTCGACTGATTATATTGTAGATATTCAATCTGATAATAATATGTTCTGACCTGTTTTGCCAATTCGTTCGCCGAAATCTCTTTGCTGATTTGCTTTCCCTTAATTTGCTCGGTAATCAAATCTTTTCTGGCTTTAAACAAAGTCGGAAACGGAATTGTCTGAGAAATAGCAAAAGACTGGTCAAATTTTCTGGAATTATATTGTCCTAATTGTGCATCAACATTCATTTTCGGAAGTTCTTTTGATGTTGGTTTCAAAGCTTCAGCAGATTTAATATCTAAATCTTTTGATTTCATCAAATGACTGTTTTCCAAAGCGATTTGAGTTGCCCGCTGTACTGTCAGAGGATTTCCTTGTTGTGCTTTAAGTGTATTTCCCAATAAAAAAAACAAAACAACAACTGCCGATACAGATTTAGATTTAAAATTTTTAAAATTGATTTTAGAATTAAAAATAATATACAACATCGGCAACACAAACAAAGTCAAAAACGTTGCTGTAACCAAACCTCCGATGACAACCGTTGCCAAAGGTTTTTGAACTTCCGCTCCTGCTCCCGTGGAAATTGCCATCGGTAAAAACCCTAATGAAGCTACTGTTGCCGTCATTAAAACAGGTCTTAATCGGGTTTTTGTTCCTTCCACTACTCTCTTCAAAATATCGGTTTCTCCTTCTTTTTCTAATTGATTGAAAGTTCCGATTAACACAATTCCATTCAAAACGGCAACTCCAAACAAAGCAATAAATCCGATTCCTGCACTGATGCTGAAAGGCATATCTCTCAATAATAATGCGAAAACTCCTCCGATTGCACTCATAGGAATCGCTGTAAAAATCAACGCTGCCTGTTTAAACGAATGAAATGTAAAATATAGTAACAGAAAAATCAATAATAATGAAACAGGAACAGCAATCATTAATCTTTCGCTCGCCGCTTTTAAGTTCTCAAACTGACCACCATATGTGAAATAATATCCGGAAGGTAACTTGATTTGCTTGTCTAATTTATTCTGAATTTCCTCCACAACACTTTGCACATCACGGTCTTTCACATTAAAACCAATCACAATCCTTCTTTTTCCAGCTTCACGGCTGATTTGTGCAGGACCGAGTTTGTAACTAATATTTGCGACCTGAGAAAGTGGAACCTGAGCTCCCGAATTGGTAGAAATCATCAGATTGTTTACGTCATCAATATTTGTACGATTTAAGCTGTCTAAACGGACAACCAAATCGAATCGTCTTTCATTTTCAAAAACCTGACCTGCAGATTTCCCTGCAAAAGCGGTACTTACAGCATTATTCACATCTTCGATATTTAAACCGTAATTTGCCATTCTGGTTCTGTCATATTCCACATTGATTTGCGGAAGTCCACTCACCCGCTCGATTTGTGGTGATTTTGCACCCTTAACAGACTGAATGACTTTTGCAGTTTTATCTGCATAAATTGCTAATGAATCTAAATTTTCACCAAAAATCTTCACCGCAACATCCTGTCTGATTCCGGTCATCAATTCATTAAAACGCATTTGGATTGGTTGATTTTTCTCAAAGAAAACGCCGGGAATATTTTCAAGTTTTTCGGAAATTTCATCGGCTAATTCTTCGTAGGATTTTTTCGTTTTCCATTCTTTTTGGGATTTTAAAACGACAATTAAATCGGTAGCTTCCGGTGGCATTGGATCGGTGGGAACTTCTGCTGCTCCGGTTTTTCCCACCACCATTTTTACTTCATCAAATTGCTTGATAATTCTTGAAGCCTGCATAGAGGTTTCAATACTTTGACTTAAGGAACTTCCCTGTGGAAGAATACAGTGGAAAGCGTAATCTCCTTCCTGTAACTGCGGAATAAATTCGCCTCCCATTCTACCGAAAATTATAATAGCAAATGCGAACAAAGCAACAGTTCCGCCAACCAACCAGTATTTTATTTTTAAAGCTTTTTCTAATAATGGCTGATAGATTTTCTGAAGTTTATTCATCATCTTATCTGAAAAAGTTTCTTTAGTCATCGGCTTTTTAGATAAAAATAAAGCGCTCATCATCGGAATATAGGTTAATGACAAAATCAATGCTCCTAAAATCGCAAATCCAACTGTCTTCGCCATTGGTGTGAACATTTTTCCTTCAACGCCAACCAAAGTCAAGATTGGAATATAAACGATAAGAATGATGATTTCTCCGAAAGCTGCACTGCTTCTAATCTTCGATGCAGAAAGGAAAACTTCTTCATCCATTTCGGATTGCGTGAGGATTTTATTGGTCTTTCTTAAACCTAAATGATGTAAAGTTGCTTCAACGATAATCACCGCTCCATCGACAATCAAACCAAAATCAATGGCTCCCAAACTCATCAGATTTGCACTTACATCGAAAACATTCATCATTCCTAAAGCAAATAACAATGAAAGTGGAATTGCCGAAGCGACAATCAAACCTGCACGGAAATTTCCAAGGAAAATGACTAAAACGAAAATGACAATCAAAGCCCCTTCGATTAAGTTTTTTTCTACGGTATTGATGGCTCTTCCGACCAAATCCGTTCGGTCTAAAAATGGTTCAATCACCACATCATTCGGGAGCGATTTCTGAATGGTAGGGATTTTATCTTTAATTCTTTGAACGACTTCGTTGCTGTTTGCACCTTTCAGCATCATCACAACACCTCCAACGGCATCAACTTCGCCATTATATGTCAAAGCTCCGTAACGGACAGCGTGACCAAAACCAACATTGGCAACATCTTTTATGAAAATAGGAACGCTTCCTGTTTCATTTTTAACAGCAATATTTTTGATATCTTCAATCGATGTAACAATCCCGATTCCTCGGATGAAATAGGCGTTTGGTTTTTTATCAATATAGGCTCCACCTGTGTTTTGATTATTTTTTTCTAAAGCTGTAAAAACATCGGTAATGCTTATTCCCATTGCTTTCAGGCGATTCGGGTCTACAGCAACTTCGTATTGTTTTAATTCTCCACCAAAACTGTTGATCTCTGCAACGCCGGGAGTTCCGTTGAGCTGTCTGCGGATAATCCAATCCTGCATTGTTCGCAAATCTTTACTGCTGTATTTTTTTTCGCTTCCTTTTTTAGGATGGAGGATATATTGGTAAACCTCGCCCAAGCCTGTACTCACGGGAGCCATTTCAGGAGTTCCGACTCCTTTTGGAATTTCTTCAGAAGCCTGTTTTAATTGCTCACTGATTAATTGACGGGCAAAATATATATCAACATTTTCTTTAAAGACAACAGTAATCACAGAAAGTCCGAATCGGGAAATACTTCTTGTTTCTTCAATATCGGGAACATTCGCAATGCTCTGCTCTATAGGAAATGTGACTAATTGTTCTACTTCCTGTCCGGCAAGAGTTGGACAGACGGTAATTATTTGAACCTGATTATTTGTGATGTCAGGTACGGCATCAATAGGCAGTTTTGTGGCACTCCAAGTCCCCCAAATGACAAGCATCAAAGTCATTATCCCAATGATAATCTTATTCTTGATGCTAAATCTTATGATATTATCTAACATTGAAATTTAATTTTATTGAATGTCGAACTCATTTCATCAAAAAAGAGATGAATTATGAGCGACAAAGATGAACAGGAACTCATTGCAATGGTATTGCAAAGTTTCCACGACAAATGGATGAAAGACCCACGTCTTCCATTAAATCAATAAAAATTAAATTTTGGGAGGTTGCCAAATCTGGTCGTACACCAAATAAGCGAAATCATTTTTCTGAAAATGAATTTTCTTTGAGAAATATTCTGTAGCCTTTTTAGGTAAAGGCATCAAAGGCTCAACTTTGAAAGAAGTAACAGTCATCTGACAGCAGTTACAAGAGCATAACGGCGAACAAATATCGCCTTGGTCTTTTGAATGATTGTCTTCTGAATTGAGTAAAACACTGTAAGATTCTGTAGAATTATTCGGAGACTGCGCGTGAACATCATTGCACGGCACTACAGAAAGCACTATGAAATAGATTGTTAATAACAGTTTAAAAAAATTCATCAGACAAATGTATCAATTTTTCGTAAGAATTATTAACAATTAAACATTTATAACAAAACTTTAAGCAAAGTTTTAATCTAATAATTCAGAAGATAATCGTTCACTTTATTTTATTTCGAACTAAACTCTTAAGGAATTTGCAACTTAAACGGACCTTCAAAATACGTCTGATAAGAATCTATTAATTTTCCTTTCATATCGTAAACTCCGATCGTAATATTTTGTTTAGACAATTTTATTTCGGCTTCTGGGAAGCTGATATTGATGGTTCCTTTTGAAATTTTATCTCTGTCAACCGTAATTTTGCTTACTGTACTGTAATTGATTTCTGCGTGAGAAGGTTCTATAACTTTAATGGTTACTATTTTTTTCTCGTTGGTTTTGTTTAAAAAAGTGTAGGTGTAGGTGTTTGTAATTTTTCCATCTCTTACAAAGAATGTACTTCCTGCAGGTTTGATGAATTTTGCTTCCATTTCACCACGATTGTAAAGCAAAAACCCTAAAAATCCAACCAATAAAATCAGAATTACAGCAAAGCCTTTCATTCTTCCTGTAAATTTGTAAGGAGTTCCAGTTTCAATTTCTTTTTCGGATGCGTAACGAATCAGACCTTTTGGAAGTCCCACTTTTTCCATGACTTCGTCACAAGCATCGATACAAGCGGTGCAATTTACACACTCCAATTGTTGTCCGTCTCTGATGTCAATTCCGGTAGGACAAACCACAACACACTGATAACAATCAATGCAATCTCCTTTTCCTGCTGCTTTTCTGTCCTCATTATTTCTCCATTTTGAACGGTTTTCGCCTCTTTTAAAATCATAAAAAACATTAATCGTTTCTTTATCAATTAAAACACCCTGCAATCTTCCGTACGGACAAACCAATGTACAAACCTGCTCTCTGAACCAAGCAAATACAAAGTAAAATGCAGAAGTAAAAAGAATCATTACAATAAAATTGGTAAGTTTTGCAAACGGACCATGTGAAATAATATTAAAAACCTCTTCATATCCAACGATATACATGAACATAAAATGTGTAATAATCAAGGATATTACTCCGTAAACAGACCATTTCAAACTTCTCTTCCAAATTTTTTCAGAATCCCATTCCTGTCGGTCAAGTCTCATTTGTTTGTTTCGGTCTCCTTCAATCCAAAATTCGATTTTTCGAAAAACAGATTCCATAAAAATGGTTTGAGGACAAATCCAGCCACAAAAAATTCTACCAAATGCAATGGTAAAAATAATAATGAAAATAAGAGATGCAATCGCCCCTAAAGTAAGAATGAAAAAATCCTGCGGATAAAAAGGCTGTCCCGCAATAAAATATTCACCATCAATTACATTAAAACGAAAAAACGGATTTCCATTGATTTTGATAAAAGGTATAGCAAAATAAATTACAAGTAAAATATAACTTACCAATTCTCTTTTGTTGGTGTATTTTCCTTTTGGTTTTCTCGGAAAAATCCATTTTCTTTTTCCGGATTGCTCCATTGTACCAATAGAATCTCTGTAGGTTTCGGGGTTTAAAACTTGTCCTTGTCCGCCACGTGCGATTTCTTCGTCTACTTTTAACATTGATTTTTCAGTTTTCAAATTTTATGGATTGATACATTTTAAATCATCCATTTAACAATAATTTCATCGACAATTTTCTTTTCTGTATGAAAAAAAATTAATCATTTAATCTAAAATCTTGATAAATGAGTAAGACTAAAAAGAAAATTCGCAGTTCATAGCCAATTTTTTGCACTTCCATATTTCATTTTTCTAAAAGAAATTCTCATATTTATACGATTCTATTTTTTCAACTTAAAAATTTCGAAAAAGCTTCAAAGCAAAAGGTTTTTTATGAATTTAAAAAAGAATATAAGTTATCCTAAAATGAGAATTTAATTTTTCAAATTTAAAACTGCCATACTTAGTATTTATGGTATTTTTCATCGAATAAATAGTCATTTTTATAACTGCGAATTATTATTGAATTTAATAATGAAAGATTTATATCCTACATTTGACATCAACACCTTGTCGACCTGCAATTCAATCAATGAGATTTTCAGTATTGACAGGTTTTCAGAGTATCTTGAAGGCAACCCGAAAACAACAAAAGTTCACCGTCATGCTTTTTATCATCTGACCTATTTTGCAAAAGGAATAGGAGAAAATATCATGGATTTTAAATCGTATGAAGTTGTTCCCGGAAGCATTTTTCTGATGCGTCCCGGACAGGTTCATAACTGGATTTTAGATGAAAATATTGAAGGATATGTCGTCAATTTTTCGTCAACTTTTTTTGACCAACTTCAAATTAATTCTTCTCTAATTGACCAATTTCCTTTTTTTAACTTATTTCCGAGTGATCAGATGATTGTTTTATCCGAAAATAATACGGATAAAATGAAAAATTATTTTGAAGAAATTATTTCCGAATCTTCAAATCCAAATGGGAGTTCACAAATTATGATTGCGGCAATTTTACTGCAGATTTTTGCACTTGCCGATAAAGAAATAGATTCTAAAGCTGCATTTAATAAAACAAATTATAATTCACTTATTTTCAAACAATTTATAGAATTAATCGAAGCTAATTTTCAAGAGATTAAATTACCGAAAGATTATGCATCTTTATTAAATATAACTCCGAATCATTTGAATTTTATCTGCAAACAGCAAATCGATTTATCAGCAGGAGAAATTATCCGAAACAGAATTATCCTCGAAGCAAAAAGACTTTTGGTTAATTTCGATTTATCAATTGCCGCTATTGCCGAAAAAATGAATTATTTCGATACTTCCAATTTCGTTAAATTCTTCAAAAAATATACAGGATTTACTCCCGAAGCTTTCAGAAAACAGTATTACAATAAATTTTAATTGATTGTTCTAAAATAATAAAACTTATTTGATTTTATTAATCACTGGATTTGCATACATTGCTAAAAAACTCTGTTTCAAAACAGTATCCGAACTGTCAATTCTCATTTCTAACCGTCTCTGAAACAGTTGCTTTTCTTCTTCTGTATAATATTCAGAATATTGATTAGAATTGTTTAATAAGTCAAAAGCGATATATTTGGTTGGCCAAAGTTTGTAATTTTCAATAATAGAATCATCAATAATTTTTGCAATCGCCTGAAGTTGCTTATTTTTATTTTCAGTGGTTGAGGCGATTTCATCAAACTCAGTTTCAAGAACTTCGCCTGCGTGCAAATGAATGCGTTTTTTCTGTCCTAAAACTCCACTCAACATGGTATTAAAATCTTCATTTTCATCTTTAACATAGACTTCATTTTTAGATTTCGCCATTACTTGGGGCATTTTCAGAGCATCTGTAGGATCATATTCGTAAGAAATAGATAACGGAACAATTTTAAGCGATTTAAAAAAATCTGTCAGTGATTCTTTTTCTGACGCCATTGCCAACATTTTCAGAACACCTTGTTGTGTAGCGTCATTTCCGTCTTTCGTACGACCTTCACGTTGAGCAATCCAGACCGAGCGATTTTCTTTTTGCAATAAATTGTGAATGTATTCAGACATCACTTTTGAACTGTTCAGTTGCTCTCGAATCGGCAAACCTCGCTGAACTAAAAAATTACGATTTAATTTTGCCAAAACATGCAGAAATGTTTTCTGAACAAGATTATCTCCAATTGCAGAAGAGGTCATAATTAAACCTTTATCCAACAAAACCAGATTCAGCAAAGAAGTATCTAAAACAATATCGCGATGATTGGAAATGAATAAGTAAGCCGTATTTCTATCTAATTTTTCAAAACCGGATTTAGTTAATCCTTCAGAGCTCTGCTTCAAAATCTGACGAATCGTCTGCGAAATAAACTGATGCTGAAAATCACTCGTTGTATAAACATTTTTAAACTGATTAAGCCAAAAATTTTCATCAGAATCAGGAAAAGTAAACTGCATTAAGGCTTTCATCATCGGATGCCTCGCTATACTTTGTAAAGCATCATTCACTTCATGATCATAAAAAGGTCTGATCTCATCAAACTTTGACATAGTCTTATTTAAAAAAATTAACGATTTGCAAAAGAACAAAAAAAATATTGAGTAAAAGCTTTATTAAATACCATTATTAAGTTTTAAAAGAAACTTAACATTCAAAAAATTATTTTTTTTTAACGCAATACTTAGACCAAATACCCATTAATAATGATTTTACATCTGTGATATACCACAAACCATTGATTAACCAGGTTAAATCTATAAATTTAGAAGACTAATAACTTAATCACTATGATCATTTCAGATCAATTACTTATCTCTTTTGGCGCAGAAGTGCATTCTTATCAATCAAATCAACTTATTTTTAATGAAGGAAATGCCGCAAAATATTATTATCAAATTAAAAAGGTACAGTAAAACTCAATAATTATTTTGAGAACGGAAAAGAATTTATCCATGGTTTTCCTTTTGATGGACATTGTATTGGCGAAAGTTATCTTTTTACAGAAAATCTATATGCAATGAACGCTGTTGCAGTTACAAAATGTGAAATTATAAAACTTGAAAAGCACAAATTTTTAAGAATCCTATTGGAAGAGCCTTTGCTTTTTTTAAAATTAAATGAATATACAGCAGACCGACTTCATTTCAGATATATTGTTTCAACTTTTTTGGCGATTCCAGACCCAGATATTAGAGTTAAAAAATTATTAGATCACATCAAAAATTATTTCAATCATCAGGAGAAGTATAGTTTTGTTGTTCCTTATACAAGACAACAACTTGCAGCTTTGATAGGTTTAAGAGTCGAAACAGTCATCAGAAGCATTAAAAAAATGCAGAAAATCAACCTTTTAAAGATTGATGGTAATAAAATTTATTATTGAGAAGAATCTACGAAAGATTAATTCAATGTAATAAATAGTTAAACTTAGCGTTTTTTTATTAAGAATAGATTACCTTTATATCTAAATTTGTAAAACAACCTTAATATTTCCAGCAGATCTCATGCACTGAGATTTTTTATATGAAAAGCAAAATTACCGGTGTAGGAAACTACATACCCACAGAAACCATTACCAATCTATTTTTTGATAAACATATTTTCCTTAATGAAAATGGCGAATATTTAAAGGAAGATAATTTTTCAATTACCAGTAAACTTCAAAAAATTACCGGGATTGAAGAACGAAGATATGCAAGCGAAAATCAGGTAACTTCTGATTTAGGATTTATTGCAGCAAAGGCAGCGATTGAAAATTCAGGAATTGATCCTGAAACCTTAGATTACATCATTTTTGCACACAATTTTGGAGATATTAAATTTGGGACGATACAATCTGATGCGGTTCCAAGCCTTGCCTCAAGAGTTAAGCATTTATTACAGATTAAAAATAATTTCTGTGTTGCCTACGATTTATTGTTTGGTTGTCCGGGTTGGATCGAAGGGATTATTCAGGCAAATGCTTTTATTAAATCCGGTATTGCAAAAAAATGTTTAGTAATCGGTGCTGAAACTCTTTCACGCGTTGTAGATGCTCACGACAGAGACAGTATGATTTATGCAGACGGAGCCGGAGCTGTTATTTTGGAAGCAAATTCCGAAGATGATGATTCTGGTATAAAATCCCACATTTCTGCTTCATACACTTTAAATGAAAAAGATTTTTTAAACTTTGGAAAATCATATAATAATGAGAGTTGTCCGGACACAAAATTCATTAAAATGAATGGTCGTAAAATCTACGAATTTGCACTTGTAAATGTTCCGGAAGCGATGAAAAAATGCCTCGACCAAAGTGGATATTCTATCGATCAATTAGATAAAATTATCATTCATCAGGCAAACGAAAAGATGGATGAAGCTATTGTTCAAAGATTTTATCAATTGTACGACACTCCTACACCTTCCGATATTATGCCAATGGTTATCAGCAAACTTGGAAATAGCAGCGTTGCAACGATTCCATCATTATTAACAATGATTTTGAATAATGAATTACCATCTCACACTATAAAAAAAGGTGACATTCTTTTATTTGCATCTGTAGGTGCAGGTATGAATATCAATGCTTTTGTCTATAAGTATTAAACTTCGTTTTTATATAAATTGTAAAAGAGAAATATTAGTTTATTTCTCTTTCTTGTTTCTAAAAAGCAATTTATTTCTGACAAAACTTTAATTAATATTTCTCAGTCCAAATTTTTCAACTCAATAAGTGCATTTAGTTTATTAATGCATATTACAATTATTCAAAATATTTTCTAATAACAGTTATAAAATTTTATTTTCTATTGTTTTCAAAGAATTAAAATGTTCATTAAAACTCGATTTTTAAAGTTAAAAATATTATTATTTAATTTTTTATTAGAAAAATCAACATCAATAAAAGCTTTTTCATTAATAAAATTTATAGTAAGAAAATATTTTACTAAAAATTTTTAATTTTTATATCAATGTATTTCAATGCTTTATAGATAATAATGGTAAAAATTTACGAATTATTACTCCATAATTTATAAATCAAAATAAATCAGCATGTAATCATCTAAAACATAAGTTAAATTTGCACCATAAATATGACGAAATTTTGAATTTTATTATTAAATTTATCACTATTAAATAATAATTTAAATCAAATAATACAAAATTTAGAAAAAGTTAAACAAACAAATCCCTACCAAATCAACCTTTTAAATAATAACTATATGAAAATATCCAATTACAGGCTTACTATGTGTATTGCGTACTTATTAACAGCTATAATAATATCTTCAATTTTTCTAATTATTTGGTTAGACTATTTAGTCTCTGATGTTATTTTAACTATTGCATGTATAGCTCTTTTTTCATTATTGATGCGTCTTCAGTGTGTTATATATGAAAATTCGGGGAATTGCGTAACTTTTAGAAAGCATCATCCTTTTACATTTAAAAAATTTATTCCGCCTTTTGTTGAGCTTCCGCAATCGAGTATTAAAGATTTTAATTTTAACAACAACTTAGGCGTTACCAAGTTGACATTGAGACTAAATTCAAGAAGAAAAAAGAATCCAGTCATCAAAATGATACTTTTAGGATTTACCAATTCTCAGAGCAAAAAAATAGTCTCATCATTACAAATGATAAGACTTAAAAATGACAACTCACCATTTTCATAATGAAAACAGCTTTTAAACTTTAACTAAATTAATCCACTTCTAGATCTTTAAAAACACTGATTGTGCCATCAAAGTGAGCAACAGAAATTTCTATGGCTTTTTCAAAATTGATGAAGTGTTCCATTTCTTCTTCATCTTTATTGTCTTTATCAAAAATCTTTACTTCAAAAGGATTTTCATTTACCAATGACAATACACCTTCATATTGTTTCTTTTTCTTATAAAGTACAGTGACGCTTTCAATGGTTTTAGGGTTTTGTAATAGTTCGTTTTTTAAATTGTCTGTAATTTTCATATTATTTTTTTGTTTGGTTTATTAAAAAATCCTAAAAATTTCTTTTCAGGATTGATAATTGTAACATTAATGATTTTACATCATTGGTTTCAAAATAAAAGATTAATGTGCCTAAATAATCAACTTAATTTTTCATTTTGTTTGAGTTACTAAATATATTGATGATTTATTATAGAATTTAGGCTAGTTCTGTTCTAATGAAAGTTGTAGCAAAGCTGATAAACATCTCTGAAATAAAACTCTTCCACTTCCACTGATTGTTTTACCGGAGAAATAGCGTTTGAAAAAACTGAAAATTGATGATGTGGAGTTTTTGTGATCGTCTGATTTTTTTTCGCACAAAAACAATAATCTTGATCGTTTTCTCTGTGATCGTTTAGTTTCATTCTTTTTACTTCTGTAGCATCCATCATTGCTGACTTTTCAAAAACAGATTGATCTAAAGTAAACCAAGGTTCACCATGATAAAAATAATGATCTATGATTTCAGGATGATTGATTTGTGATAAATTTTCCGGTGCTGAAGAATGATAACCACCACAATTCTTGCAGAAAGCTACTTTAATATAAATATTTTCCATACTACTAATTTTGGTTATCTGTCTTATTACAGAATTTGTGCCATCATCTATGGATTCTAAGAAATTGTTAATTTTTAATGAAATTTAAACATAAATCTTTCGGTTAATAATTTTCAACACACCTTCTTTTTCCAGCATTTTTACCGTTCTTACAACCGTTTCAACCCGAAGAGCAGTTAATGATGCAATTTGCTGTCTCGTTAAGGGAATTTGATAAGAAAATTTGGTTTGATCATCGGTAAAACTTTTATAATAATCTAAAGCACCTTTTACACGAACAGCTGGTTTTAAAGATGAATTGTTTTCCAGCATGATATACTTATAATATAGTCGCTCCGACAAAAACTTGTTGATATCCCTTGAAGTCTGAGGATTTTCATCGAGCATTTTTTCAAAACTGTTTTTCGAAAGTTTTAAAACGGTACATTTTTCAAAAGTGATTGCATTTACCGGATAATTTCTATCAATAAATAATAACAATTCACAAACACTCAAACCCCTTTCCAATATAGCGAAAATGAGTTCTTTACCTTCTTCATTATAAGTATTGAGTTTAATCCTTCCATCAACAACTTGATAATAATACTTAGGAATATCTCCTTCGCTGAAGATAATTTCACCAGACTCAAAAATTTCCGTCTCTGCACCATAGGCAATTAAAAGTTTTTCAGAAACCAACATAATCGTAATTTTTAATTTAACATTGAACAAGAAAAAAAATTATTTATCATTAATTATTTGATGAAAGTTTGCAACAATTATTCCACTACTCCATGAACTTTTTAAAAAATTAAGGTTGATAGGATTGTGAAATATAAATTTTAAAAAAAATAAAAATACCACATTAAAAAATTTAAACAATTGAAATTCAACCCTAAAACTAAGTCCAAACTTTACTAATTTCAAAATATTATTAAAAAAGGCATAAAAAATGTATAGTTAATAGTAACCAAAAAATTTATTATTATGAGAAGTATATTGTGGCTCGTTGCAGTAATCTGCATTATAGCATGGGTATTAGGAATGTTAGGAGTAATTCCGGGAATGGATACAGGAAGTTTAATTCACGCCTTATTAGTGATTGCGATTGTAGTTGTAGTAATTAACTTACTCACCGGTCGAAAACCACTCAATTAACGATACAATTTTACAATGATAAAAGCTAAAAATTATTTTTTAGCTTTTTTTGTATTTAAGATCGAACTTATTTCACAAAAAAAGAGAACAAATATTGCTCTCTTTGTATTTTTTTAACAGCCGAAATGTTTAATTCGAATAGGCTCCTTTGTTTTGAAAAACATTCATACCTTCAATTTTTCCATTTTCAATATTGTAAATGACTTCCACAGAAAAACATGAAATTTCATATAAAACATACTTTACAGTATTTAATACTCTTTCATTCATTATGCGTCCTTGATTGATGACAAGTTCAGATTGAGTTTGGTTCGGCAAGTTTTTAAAATCGTAAAGTGAAATATTCATAGCTGTTAATTTTTGTTAATTAATATACATTTCACTATACAATTTCTTTACCAAAAATTTGGATAAACTCTTTTTAGACTGAAAAATCTATATTTAATTAAAATATTTATTATCAATATGATTACAGTCATAAACATTCATTAAGCTGACTTTTCAATAAATGAAAAAAAAATTTATATCTAATAATTAATATATCTTTGAAAAATGCGCAATCGATTACAAAAATTTAAATATGCCGACAGTGCAGGATAATTTATTTTTGCAATTAATTTAGATTGCGATTATAAAAGAAAGTATTAATAGTACTTAAAACTAAACAATATTCCGACGTTATGAAAAAACTCGTATTTCTATTACTCACATCAGTATCTATATCTTTATCGGCACAATACAAACCTTGGACTTCCGCAAAGCAACCTTTAAAAGAAATCAAAGCTTTAAAGAAACAAATCAAAAAACCGGAATTCAGGAAAGTGGATTATTTGGTGACCGATTTCGGAGCAGTTGGAGATGGAAAAACAAAAAACACAGAAGCCTTCAAAAAAGCGATTGAAAAATGCAGCGCTGAAGGTGGCGGAAGAGTTGTGGTTCCACCTGGAGTTTTCCTAACGGGTGCCATTTATCTGGAATCTAATGTGAATCTGCATCTGACAGATGGTTCAACGATTTTGTTCAGTCAGGACAGCAACGACTACCCTATCGTTTTCACCCGTTGGGAAGGTATGGAATGTATGAATTATTCATCATTAATTTACGCTTATGAGGAAGAAAATATCGCCGTTACCGGAAAAGGAACTTTGGATGGAAATTCAGATTTAGACAACTGGTGGTTTTGGTGTGGTGCTACAAAATATGGCTACAACGCATCCCGCCCGGGAAGACAAAACCCTGCGAGAGCGAAACTTCACGAATATATGGCCAACAGAACGCCTGCGAGAGAAAGAATTTTTGGCGACGGATGGTATTTAAGACCCAATTTCATTCAGCCTTATAAGTCTAAAAACTTCTATATGGCGGATGTTTTGGTGAAAAATTCTCCAATGTGGAATTTGAATCCTGTTTTGTGTGAAAATGTTTTGATTGAAAGAGTAAAAGTAATCAGCCACGGGCCAAACAACGACGGTTTCGACCCTGAAGCTTGTAAAAATGTCTGGATTAAAGATTCCTATTTTGACACAGGAGACGACTGTATCGCCATAAAATCCGGAAGAGACGAGGACGGAAGAGACATCGGAAGACCTGCCGAAAACCACATCATCGAAAACTGCGAAATGAAAGACGGTCACGGCGGTGTCGTGATTGGAAGTGAAATTGCAGGCGGCGCAAAAAATATCTACGCCATCGGAAACGTGATGGACAGTAAGAATCTTGACCGTGCTTTACGAATTAAAACCAGCTCCAGCCGTGGCGGAACGATAGAAAATGTATTTTTCTACAACACAAAAGTGGGCGCTTACAAAGAAGCTGCCGTGCGTTTCAATATGCATTATGAAAAGCCTGGAAATCATATTCCGACCATCAGAAATATCTGGGTTGAAAATTTAACCGTTGACAAAGGCGGAAAATATGCCGTATTTTCTGATGCTTACGAATCTTCGCCAGTAACAGATTTCACAATGATTAATGCAAAAATGGTTGGCGTTCAGATTCCTTATAAAGTGGATTATCTGAAAAATGTGACTTTAAAAAACGTAACCGTTAACGGACAGCCATTAACCGAGTTAAAACCATAAAATGCGAAGAAAAACCATTTTCGCCGGACTTCTTGTTTTGTCGGCATTTTCACTTTCGTTTTCCCAGTCGAAACATTGGCAGAATAACGAGCGTGAACTGCATTACAAAGAAGACAAAGGCGATTTTTTATTGGTCAACGGAAAGTACAGATTCAACCGGGCTTTGTATGGAGATAACCGTGCATCGAGAGTTGAAGCCGGAGATTTGCCGGAATTCGCATTGTATCTTCCTGGAATGGGTGGCAATCTTCAGTTTGTTATTCAAAAGGGAAATTCAATTAAACAATTAATAAAGGCTGACAAAATTGAAACGCGTTACCGACCTGGAACGATGTTGTATGAAATCAAAGACCCGATTCTTGGAAGTGGAACTTTAAAACTGACGGTTTTGGCGCAGGCTAAAGAAGAAGGTTTTGTTTTAAAAATGGAAACCGTCAATGTAGATTCGTCAACAAAAGTCTACGCAGTTTTTGGCGGTGCGAGTGGAACGACTTTCAGCAGAAATGGCGACATCGGCGCAGACCCTGAATCCGGATTTTATCTGTTGCCGGAATATTGTCTGAACAATCAGTTTCAGTTGAATAAAAATCAGTTTCAGCTTAATTATTTAAATAAGAAAAAAGAAAGTCAAACGGTCAGCGGAAGTTTTTCAAGTGTAAATTCTTTACAGCAAACCGATGCGACGACTTTGGAAAAATTGTCTGAGTTTACTCAAAATAAAACAGACAAATCTCCGATTGTCTATGCTTCTTATTCTTCACAAAAACAACCGGTTTACATTCAGGTTGCGAAAGGAAAATCAGATAAAAATTTTTCGGATGAAGATTTAAAAAGCATTTTTAATGAAGCGGAAAAATCCCGTTTAACCTTAACCAACAGAATTCAGCTAAAAACTCCGGATGCAGATTTGAATAATTTCGGAGCGAATTTAGCGGTGGCGGCGGATGGAATTTGGGAAAGTCCGACCTTTCTTCACGGCGCAGTGGCGTGGAGAATGAGATTGAATGCCTGGAGAGGAGCTTATACAGCCGATGCGTTGAGTTGGCACGACAGGGCAAAAGAACATTTTGAAAGTTATGCCAATTCGCAGGTTTTAAAACCAGATTTCGCCCCTGTAGAAATGGATACGATGCGTCATCTTGCCCGTCAAGAAGAGAAAATGGGAACTTCAGTTTTTTCCAGCGGATATATTTCCAGAAATCCTAATGACAACACAAAACCGCATCATTACGATATGAATCTGGTGTTTTTTGACCAAATGTTTTCGCATTTCAATTACACCGGAGACAAAGAGTTTCTGAAGAAAATGTGGCCGACGATGGTTCGTCATATCGATTGGGAAAAACGAAATTTCAAGCGTGGCGATTTATACGATGCGTATGCTGCGATTTGGGCGAGTGATGCGCTTCAATATTCGGGTGGAAAAGTGACGCACACTTCGGCGTATAATTACAGAGCCAACCGTGAGATGGCAAAACTGGCGAAAATCATTGGCGAAAATCCTCAACCTTACGAACAGGAAGCTGATGCGATTTTAAAGGCAATGAAAAACGAACTTTGGATTAAAAACAAAGGATATTTTTCTGAATATAAAGATGCTTTGGGAAATCAAATCGTTCACGACAAACCAGGAATCTGGTCTATTTATCACGTTTCGGATGCGTTTATTTTAAATGAATTTGAAGATTATCAGAATTTACAATACATCAATAATCACACACCGAAAATTCCGATTACGGTAAAAGGTGCGGATAATAAAGACTATTTTACATTAGCGACGACCAATTGGCAACCTTACGATTGGTCGATTAACAATGTGGCTTTGGCGGAAAATTTACAGACTGCTTTGGCGTATTGGCAGGCGGGAAGAACAGAAGATGCGTACCAACTTTGGAAGGGAAATTTGGTTGAGTCGATGTATTACGGCATCAGTCCGGGGAATTTTGAACAGCTTTCTCATTACGATGCTTTTCGTGGAGAATTGTACCGTGATTTTGCCGACCCGATTGGTGTGGCTTCAAGAACTCTGACAGAAGGGCTTTTCGGAGTTTATCCGAATTTATTAGAGAATAAAATCAGCATCAAACCGGGATTCCCGAAAGACTGGAATTTTGCCGAACTGAAACTTCCGGATTGGGAATATCAGTTTAAAAGAAATTCAAAGAAAACTGAATATTTATTTAAATCAAAATATCAAAATCCGGTTGCGCTGGAAATGGAAATTCCTGTGAATTATTCCAACATCAAATCGGTAAAAGTGAATGGTAAAAAAGTGGATTGGAAGATTAAACCCAATTCGATTTCACAACCATTTATTCAGTTTGAAACGCCAAAAGGAAATGATTTTAAAATTGAAATTAAATATTCGGGCGAGGAACTGAAAAATGATAAAACCGATTTCACCAATTATATTTCTGAAAATCTTCAATTGAATTTTGATTCAAAAAAGAGAATCAAAAATATCTACGACCCACAAGGACTAATTAAAAATTCCCCTCCTCTGGAGGGATGGATTCGATCAAAGGGAGAAGACGGGGTGGTTAACCACGCAATAAAATTAGATAACCAAGAAAGAAAAGGAACTTTTTTCGTACAAGTTGAACAGAACGGAACAAGTTGGTGGCAACCTGTGAATGTTGACATCCGTTTTCCTTTGGAAGCTAAATGGGTGAATAAAAAACTTCAGATTCAATCAAAATCATCTAATCCAATTAATGGAAAACTTTCTGTTAACGGTTTAAATAAAACTTTTTCTATTCAAAAAAATCAAAGTGCATCGATTGAAATTCCTTCAAATTATTTAAGCAAAGGAACCAATTCTATCACGCTTGAGTACAACGGAATTAAACAAAATATTGAAATCACAGATTGGGAAATTGAAAACCAAGGTCAGTTCAACAATATTTCATTGGCTTCAAAATACAATGAAAAAGTAACCGAGATTTTCAATCAGAAATACCTTTCGCCAAGACTGGAAGTTCCGACTTTACAGCTTCCATGGCAGGGAATCGGAAACTGGTGCTATCCGCTAATCACTGCTCAAATCGATGACAGCGGATTGATGAACAAAAGAAAAAACAATAAAGTTGAGTATCTTGGAGTTCCTTTTTTAATTGATAAAACAGATAAAAATATTGCTTTTGTCAGTCAGTGGGATAATTATTCTGATTCTCTTGAAATTCCAATATCAGGAAAAGGAAAGAAAATCTATTTTCTGATGGCGGGTTCTACCAATCCGATGCAGTCGCAGATTGTGAACGGAAAAATTACGGTTCAGTATAAAGACGGTTCAACTTCAGAATTAGAGTTGAAAAATCCGACGAATTGGTGGCCGATTGAGCAGGATTTGTTTGATGATAATTTTGCGTTTGAAATTCCGGATGATAAAATTCCGTATCGTGTAAAACTGAAAACGGGAGAATTATACAAAGGCGGAACGTTGAGCAAATATTCAAGCATCAAAGGATTTACAGACCGCCAGATTGATGGTGGTTCTGCCACGATTCTGGATTTGCCGATTGACGCAAATAAAGAATTAAAATCGATAAAATTAACCGCCGTGAGCAACGATGTAGTGATTGGAATGATGAGTGCGACGGTTTTGAAATAAGAATTAATGCCACGATTGCACGAATTAAAAGGACGTTTTAAAATTATTTAAAATAAAATTTTCAAACATTTTTCTTTTCCCCAACCCTAAAGGGTGGAAAAATGTTTTGAAAATTTTCATCAGAATTACTCCCTTTAGGGTCGGGGAAATAATTCTGATGAAATTTGGACAGGCTTTAGATAAAATATTCATGAATTCGTGGCAGATAAAATAAAAATAATTAAATCATTTAACCGCAAAAGCCACAAAAGAACTGTTTGCGATAAAGGATTTCAAAAGTTTGCAAAATGTAGAATTTACCATTAACATTTTGCCGTCTTTTGAATATCTGATTACGCTGGAAAATCTTTTGTCTATTTTGCGGTAAAGAAAAATTAAATAAATTTAAAATGAAAAAAATTACAATATATCTAGGGATTTTCCTGATGGGATTTTCTTCAATGAATGCCCAGAAAATCGACCGGAAAAAGGTCGTTCAGCGACATAATATTGTCAACACAAAAGCCGATACGCTTTCCACTTTTACCGTTGGAAACGGAAAATTCGCCTACACGGTTGACATCACCGGAATGCAGTCGTTTCCAGAATATTACAAAAATGGAGTTTCTTTGGGAACTCAGTCAGAATGGGGCTGGAATAGTTTTCCGAATACCGAAAATTTCAAATTTGAGGAAACTTTAAAGCCATACGATTTCAATAATGACGGAAGAAAAGCGTTGTACAGTGTTCAAATCAAAGAACCAGAACGCAACAAAAAAGCAGTTGAATATTTCAGAGTCAATCAACATCGTTTACAACTCGGAAATATCGGGATTGAACTGATTAAAAAGAACGGACAGAAAGCACAAGTTTCAGATTTACAAAACATCAATCAGAAAATTGATTTGTGGACAGGAATTATTACGAGTGAGTTTTCATTAGAAGGAACTCCCGTAAAAGTTTGGACGGCTTCTTTCCAGAATTCAGATAAAATTGGGGTAAAAATTGAATCTGATTTAATTGCTCAAAAAAGGTTGAAGGTTTTCGCAAAATATCCTTATCCGAGCGGACAGTTTTTGGATGAAGCAGCTTTTTACGGAAATGCTGATAAACATTCCACTAAAATCATTTCATCAAATTCAACTCAGGGATTGATTGAGCATAAATTACAGACTGCCGATTATTTCACACAATTATATTTTACGGATGGAAAATTAAGTGAGGCTGGAAAACATAATTTCGTTTTCGAACCTTCTTCAAAAAGTAAAAATTTAGAATTGACAGTTGAGTTTTCAGAGAAAAATCAGAAAACTCCGAAAAGCTTATTTGCCGATGCTGAGAAAGAAAGTACTTCAGGCTGGAAAAACTTCTGGGAAAGCGGCGCTGCCGTAGATTTTGAAGGAAGTACCGATAAAAGAGCGAATGAATTGGAGCGCAGGATTGTTCTGTCTGAATATTTAACGAAAGTTCAGTGCGGAGGAAGTAATCCGCCACAAGAAACTGGTTTAACCTTCAACAGTTGGTACGGAAAACCGCATACCGAAATGCATTGGTGGCACGGCGTTCATTACGCTTTGTGGGGAAGACCGGAGATTTTGGAGAAACAATTGGATTATTATTTCAGGTCGTTTGAAAAAGCAAAAAAATTAGCAGAAAGACAAGGTTATAAAGGTGTTCGTTGGATTAAAATGTCGGATAATGAAGGTAATGAAAGTCCGTCTTCTGTAGCTGCATTTTTGATTTGGGAACAACCGCATTTGATTTATATGACCGAACTTTTATACCGTCACAACAAAGACAAAAAAGTTTTAGAAAAGTATAAGGATCTGGTGTATGCAACGGCCGAATTTATGGCTGATTTTGCAACGTATGACAAAGAAAAAAATCGTTACAATCTTGGAAAAGGTGTAATTCCGGCACAGGAAGTTTTCCCTGCAAAAGATACTTTTAACCCGACTTATGAGGTTGCGTATTGGGATTGGGCTTTGAAAGTCGCCCAGCAATGGAAAGAAAGATTGGGAGAATCGAGAGATAAAAAATGGGATGATGTGATTAATAAATTGGCTCCGCTTCCGGTTCAGGATGGAGTTTACTTATCAACAGAATCTGCAAAAGATTCTTTCACTTTTCCAAAATGGATGACCGATCATCCTGCAGTTTTAGGGGCATTAGGAATGGTTCCTGAATCTCCGAAATTGGATAAAAAGATAATGAAAAACACGCTAGACATCGTTTGGGAAAGATGGAACTGGGGTCACACTTGGGGTTGGGATTTCCCGATGACAGCAATGACAGCAGCAAGATTAAATCTACCGAATAAAGCTTTGGATGCATTATTTATGGATGTTCAGACGAATACTTATCTTAAAAACGGTCATAATTTCCAGGATGGAAGACTGAGAATTTATCTTCCCGGAAATGGTGGAGTTTTAACGACTGTTGCGATGATGCTTGAAGGTTGGGACAGTTCGACAGGACAATATCCGGGATTTCCGAAAGACGGAAGCTGGAAAATAAAAGCAGAAGGGTTTAAGAAAATGCCTTAAAAAATTTCACATTCATATATTTTTCAAAGTCTGTTCTGAAAAGAACAGGCTTTTTTATTTGAGATTTGAAGTCAAGATTCGGGATTCCACTGTTGCGATTTAAAATACCAAATTTCTATTTTGAAGCAAGAAATTGGTAATTTTTAAAATATAAAATAATTTTTAATCAAAATTAAAACTATCTAATAATCAATTATTTAAATTCAAAAAACTTTATAGAACATGACGATTGTCATTTAATTCAAAAATTGTATCTTGTCTTCTCTCATATAAACAATATTTCAGAAATATTTTTTATGGCTGAAATTCATATTCCCTAAGTAAAAGACCATGTCAGATACATTAGATATTCACATTAACGAAAACTCCAGAGTTCCAAAGTACAAGCAGATTGTAGATTCTATTCTCAACGGAATAGATGGCGGACAGATTAAAATTGGAGAGAAAATTCCATCAATTAACGAGCTCAGCGAATCCTGTTTTCTTTCGAGAGACACTGTTGAAAAAGCGTATAAAGAGCTTAGAAAAAGGCAGATTATTGAGTCAGTAAAAGGTAAAGGCTATTACATTTCGCGCATCAATAAAAACGATAGCATTAATATTTTCTTTCTGATCAACAAACCGAGTACGTACAAAATGATGATTTACAATTATTTTGTGAACGCCATCGGAACCAAGGGAAATGTGGAAATGTACATCTACCACTGCGACGAAACGCTTTTCATTAATTCATTAAAGAAAAATTTAGGCGGATTTGATTATTATGTCGTGATGCCTCATTTCCGTGATGAACATTCAAAACATACGAGCTCAACGCAGGAAGTTTTGGATATAATTGAAAAAATTCCGAAGAATAAACTGTTGATTTTGGATAATACCAAACCCAATATTTCAGGGGATTACGGTTCTATTTTTCAGGATTTTGAGAACGATATTTACAATGCTTTGGAGGAAGGTTTAGACAAAATAAAAAAATACGAAAAGATTATTTTGGTTTATCCCGACAAAGATATTCATCCCTACCCTTTTAGAATTGCGCGCGGTTTTGAAAAATTCTGTAAAGATTTTAAATTGGATTATGAAATTTTGGATGAAATCTATCCCGACATGGAATTGCAGGATAAAGATATTTTCATCACCATTCGAGAGCGTGATTTGGTGAATTTGGTCAAGCAAATCAGACAGAAAAATTTAAAATTGGGTGAAGACATAGGAATTATTTCTTACAACGAAACTCCTCTGAAGGAATTGTTGGGAATTACCGTTATTACTACAGATTTTAAAGCGATGGGTGAATCTGCCGCTTATATGATTTTAAAAAATAAAAAGGAATCTGTGAATAATGTTTTCAAATTTATTCAGAGAGATTCTTTATAATTTTATTGACAAACTTAAAAGCGCAATCGATTACACAACAATATATATATTGTTGATTTTATTCAAAAAAACTTTAATACAATTAATTTAAATATGATTAAAAAATTCATTTTTGCTGTAAGTTTTCTTATGGTAATTGCTGTTTCTGCACAGAAAAAGAATGATTATGAATTGGTAACTGGAGCCTCAGAAAAGTTAAGGTTAGCAATGATAAGCGGAGAAAAATCTGTTTTGGAATCTTTGATTTTACCTGAATTGACTTACGGACATTCCGGCGGTCACATTGATGATGCGAAAGAATTTGTAGACAAATTGGTAAGTAAAAAATCTGATTTTGTAACCATCGATATCACCAATCAAAATGTACAGATTGTCGGAAATACGGCGATTGTTCGTCATCATTTGTATGCAACCACTGCAGATTTGGGAAAAGCTCCGGGAGATGTCAGTCTGGATATTGTATTGGTTTGGGTTAAAATGAAAAAAGACTGGAAACTGTTGTCGAGACAGGCTGTAAAAGCAGAGAAGAAAAAGTAAATAATCAAATTTTTATTTATATAAATTCGTGAAGGTAGCTTTGCGAATTTTTTTATTAATTTAGAAATCATTTACAAAATAAAGATATGGGAAAACTCTCATTATTCTTCGTTATTATAATTTTAAACATGAGTTGCATGAGTAAAAAAATTATTTCGCCAAAAGACGATGAAAAAGATTACAATGGAAAATTATATTTCGCAACCTATGATGAAAATAAATATCCTAGAGATACAATTAGAAATGGTCCGAACGACTCGCTTTCGTTATTCGTAAACAAATGGTATTCAAAACATTTGAATTCACTTAAAGAAGTATCTCTTTTCGATAAAAAAAACGAAAATTTAAAAATTATCAGATATACAAATTTAGGAACGTGGTCAAATCCTTTTGTTTATAAAATGGAACTTCAAAATGACCAAACAATTTTAACCTATAGCCAAAGTGATGGATTAGGAGGATATCAAACAGGAAAAATAATAAAAGAGTACACAGAGAAAATGAGTGTAGAAAAATGGAATAATTTATTTTCAAAAGCAAATGATATTAATTTTTGGAACATGGAAACACATGGCTCAAATATCATTTTAGATGGAGAAGAATGGATTCTGGAAATTTTAATTGATGGGAAGTATCATTTAGTTACTAGAAATAGTCCTGAAAATAATAATGATCAAGAATTCGCTGAACTATGTAAATTACTTACTAATTAGTATAATACAAAAGAGTGAGATTAATTATTCAAATAATTTTTAGCCGCATCCACCGCTACAAAAACAAAATCCTTTGACTCTCCATTTTCTTTTTCAGGGGTAATCTGCATGATTTTACTTCCATCTACTTCCCCGATATAATTGAAGTCACCAGTTCTCGGATTATACCACCAACATTTTTTCTGCTTTCCAGTGATTTTGGATAAATCGATTTCCATACTTCGACCGTTATAGTTGTAGACCAATAGATAATCATTTCCACGCGTTGCAATCAGTCTATTATAACGTTCTCCAACTTCTCCTTTTATGATGCTTTGGTCGGGAATTCTGTCAAAATAAGGAAACTTCAACATCAAATATTTTAAATTTTGCATCTGCACGAAACCTGTATCATTAAGACAATCGTACCAAGCACGTTTTGCTCCATAAGCAGGGGGCAATCCAGGTCGATAAAACTGCATGATAGAATTGTGACCATAAGTATGCCCAAAAGAACCCGCAAAAACCGACAAATACGCATATCTTCTTACATCACTGTCTTTCCATCTCGGTTCGTTGGCATCATGTAAACCTTGCGGAATATCTTCATACGACGGTTCGCCATCGATTATAGGTTTCAATGGTTTTAAGGCTAAAGCTTTCTCCACATACCTCCAATTGTCTTCTTCTGTATCGGCAAGTTTTTTAATTTCGCCGTCACCCTTTCTTTGTCCATATCTTCTGTGACCGCTCTGGAACATATTAAAATCCAACCACTCAGCATCGTTAAACCAGTCAGCAGAACTTGTAGCACCAAAAGGATGATACGTCATCAAATGGTTATTGTCAATTGATTTTATACTGTTGGCCAGCGCTTCCCAAACTTCAGTTTTAATGTCGCCTCTTAAATCACCACCAATAAACCAGATGATATTTGGAGAATCTTTATATCGTTCAGCCAGAAATTTACCATAACTTTTTGCTTCGTCCACATTCATTTTTCCACTTTTGACCAAACCGCCCCAAATGCAGACCATGCCGATGTAAACTCCGTTTTTTTCGGCGGTTTTTACAATATGATCCATGTGATCCCAATATCCGTAAATTCCTTTTTGATTAATATTGGTAAAATTAAAACCGTCAATCATCGAAGGTTGACCGTATTTATTATAAGCGGGAACCGCATTGATAGTTTGTACCTGCACAACATTAAATCCATTTTTTGCACATTGACTTAGATAAAAATCTACTTCGTCACGATCTGTTCGTTCCGGAAGTAACCAGCCCGTTTCTCCCAACCAAAAAAAAGGTTTTCCGTTTTTGTGCTGTAAATATCTATTGTTTGAACTGACTTGCAGAGCTCCATTTGACCAAGGTAATTCATGTTTTTTGTTTTGGGAAAAGGTAAAAACAGAATATATTATAAGTATGAATATGGTTATTTTCTTCATGATTTAATTTTATTTTGTCAAAAATGAAAAATATTTTGTGCTTTTTTTTATCGCAAAGATTATTTTTTATGCCGTATATTTTTAGTGAGTAAAGGAAAATAAATTTGCTTCGCAAAGCTTGAAAAAAAATACAGCTTAAACAAAAAATACAATTCATCGAACTGTATTTTAATTTTATTTCAATTTTACGAATAATCGTTTTTAATATGAAGTTTTGCTATTTTAAAAGTGAAGATAAAAAACTTCCAACTTCCGTCTCCCATCTTCCCGCTTCACCTACTTCACTCTAAACTTCTGCAAATCCTCGGGTTTATCACAGCAAACCTGCTCCATCACCTGTCTGAACTGCATTTTAAGCATTTCAATAATATGATCTCCTCCTTTATCGCCAAGAGCTCCAACTGCATACATAAACGTTCTTCCCATAAAGGTAAATTCTGCACCGCAGCTTAGCGCACGGGCAACATCCGGACCGGTTCTTACTCCGCTATCCATCATGATTTTTATCTGACCTTTATATTTTTCACTGATATCTTTTACAACAGCAATTGTAGATTCTCCGGCATCTAGCTGTCTTCCGCCATGATTGGAAATAATCATTCCATCGAAACCTAAACGTACCGCTTCTGCAGCATCTTCATCGGAAGCAACGCCTTTTATAACCAATTTTCCTTTCCATTTATCACGGATTGCTTTGATTCTGTCTGAGTTTAATCTGCCGGAAAAAGTAGAATTCATGAACTGTCCCAACTGTTTCACGTTCATGTTTTTATCCATATATTTTTCCATTGTTTTAAAACTAGGAACGCCGTGTTTCAAAATTTCAAGACACCATTCGGGTCTTGCCAAGGCCTGAGTAACATTTCGGAAATTCAGTTGTGGAGGCATTGCCAAACCATTTCTGATTTCTTTCGCTCTATAACCAAAAGTCGGAACATCAGATAACACACAAAGTACATCATAACCAGACGCTTCACAACGGTCAAGAATATCGTCACGCAACCATTCTTCCCTCGGATGATAGAGTTGGTACCAAGCATTTCCTTCTGTTAATTCAGCAATTCTTTCGATACTGCTCGTCGTAACCGTACTTAAAATAAAAGGAAGATTATGTTTGAAAGCTGCTTTAGCTAAAATTTCAGGAGCATTCGGCCACATTAATCCCTGTAAACCCACAGGAGAAATTCCAAACGGTGCTGAATAGGTTTTCCCGAATAATTCGGTTTCCATATTGGCTTCAGCGTAATTGTTGTTCAGATATTGCGGACGAAGCAGAACATCTCTCAGTTCACTCGTATTTCGGTCACGGTTGATATTTTCATTACAGCCACCGTCTAAATATTCGAATGCGAAACGGGGCATTTTTTTCTGTGCTCTTTCGATTAATAATTCGAGTGATGCATATCTTGTATCAAATGGAAATGCCATAATCAGTTGTTGGTACTTGGTTGTTGGTTGTTGGTTTTGAGTTTGTCATCAACTGACAATTATCAACCAGCAACAAAATTTAATAATTAAGAATTAACGGTTGAAGCACTTTCATCTGATAATGCTGCTGTAAAAAAGTTTCATCAATTTTTTTATTGGATATAACCATTGAAGCTCCTAAAGCCGATCCCAAAGGAGAATGTGTGGACATTACATTATAATCCTGAAAATGATGAGACATCAGTTTCATAAAGACATCATTGTCGGTAAATCCTCCGTCGATGTAAATATTTGAAATATCAGAATTTCCGATGGCGTTGGTAATCGTGTGAATCTGAAGATCCATCAATTCAATCATCAGCTGATGATACGCTTCTTCGAAAGTATTAAATGAATTTAAATCGGTCGCAGTAATCATTTTTCTCTTTAAAATAATTCCTTCAAATCGGAAATAAATGTTTTTGTTTTTCATTAAACGCAAATACAAATCCTGATCAAACTGTACTTCTCTGTGGAAACCATATTCTTTTCCGTAATGAGCGCACAGTTTTTCAACCTGAATTTTATATTCGTTGCCCATAAAAAAACGGGATGCTTTCACGCGTTTTCCGTCGATTCGCATATAGTTTAGGCAATTATTTTCAATGTCTTCGTCATTTAAACTTTCATCATTAAAAGGATTAAGAGAGATACTCCAGGTTCCCGTAGAAAGCAGTAAGAACGGCTCTTTTTTACTTAAAATATAAGGTAGAAGCGCTGAAGAACTATCATGAATACCTACCCCAATTTTCATTTTTCTATTTCTGTACGAAGTATTAATACTCGCTGAAGTTGGAACAATTGGAGGCAATAAAGCATCAATTTCCTCTTCATAAACCCAATCGTGGTAATCATTTTTATCATAATCCCAAAGATTGGTATGACAACCGATTGAAGTAAATTCTGAAACACAGATTCCCGTAAATAAATACGACAAATATTGGGGTAAATGAAGACTGTAACGGATTTTTTTGAAAACTTCAGGATGCTCGTATTTTAACCAAAACAACTGCAAACCTGAGTTCAACATTCCTGCTTGCGGAGATGCTGTTTCTCTTGCAATTTTCAGCTTACTACCGTGTTTTTCGTAGAATAAATCAAGAATTTCCTGATCCATCGGTTTTGTGTAGTTGTACAATGGAGTCAGAACGTTTCCTTTTTGGTCTAAATGCACAAAACTTGCTCCGTACGTGGAGAAGTTAATTGCTTTTACATCGAATTCATCACTTTCCAGAATGTTGTGAAAGTTTTCTTTAATCCAGTTTTGAAGTGCCGAAAGGTCTTCGGTAGGATAACCGTCTTCATCAGTTGTCAAAGGCAATTCTGTATATTCCCTTACGACTTCCTGATAGTTTTTATCAAACAGAAAGAATTTTTTATTGGTCTTTCCGATATCAAATACAATGGTTACCTTCTTTTTTTTGGACATTCCTAAAATGAATTTAATGATTTATAATAAAATGGGAATTAGTTTTTTTTTAATGTGATTTAGAATCACAATATTTTTCTTTACCTTTAAATTTGAAACCATCAAGGAGTGTTTAGAACTAAAAGTAATTAAGAAAAAAATCCACTGATTTCTTAAGTAACAAAATTTACTTTTAATTTTCTAAACACTCTTTTCTCAACGGTGAATAAGGATATATATAATTAAACTTTCGATTGCACCTGAAAGTAGAAATTATCAAATTAAAAACAGGTTTTACAATCCTGTTGCTTTTACATTTAAACCTCTTTCAGAGATCAATTGCTCTCTTACTTTTAGGTTTCTGTAGGTTGCAATTGGGTCTAAAGCTGCACCCGTTTGCAATCTTGCTGCTCTTAATAATGGACGAACATCTGTTCTGTAAGCATTTTGCAAAATATCCTGCGCCAAAACGACATCGTTATTTTGTTGTGCTTCTTTTAATGCTTTTTGATCCACCAAAAGTGCGGTTGCATAAGCAATTAAAATCGCTTCCAAAGACTGTAATAAATCTTCCAATGGATCTTTGATGTTGTGACTTGCGTCAATCATCCAAGCCGGATATGGATTGTTTGGATTGTTTTCCATTCCGTATACCAATTCATTGAAAATCAAGAATAAAGCATAAGGTTTAATAGAACCAACCGTTAAATCATCGTCTCCATATTTACTGTCATTGAAGTGGAAACCACCTAATTTCCCTTTGTACATCAAGGTTGCAACAATTTGTTCGATATTTGAATTTGGTAAATGATGTCCTAAGTCAACCAAAGTATAAGCTCTCTCTCCGCAAGCGTTTGCCAACATGAACGACGTTCCCCAATCTTGGATTGTTGTTGAATAGAAATTCGGTTCGTAAGGCTTGTATTCGATGAATAATTTCCAGTCTTCCGGTAAATCTGAGTAGATTTCTTTTAAACTTTGTTCGGTTTTTGCTAAAGCAGTCTGAAAATTCAATTGTCCCGGAAAACTCGCTCCGTCTGCTAACCAAACGGTTAAACTTTTTGAGTCTAATTCTTTTCCGATTCTGATTACTTCTTTGTTGTGTTCAACAGCATAAGCTCTTGAATCTTCGTTTGAAGCATTCAAAGAACCGAATTTATAAGAATGTTTTGCTCCTGGCTGATCTTGAAATGTGTTTGAATTCATTGCATCGAAAATCAATCCATGAGAAGTTGCTTTTTCTTTAATTGCCTTCACATCACTTGGAATATCCCAAGGAATATGAAGAGAAATTGCTCCCGCTGAATGTGTTAAAGCATGAATTAATCCTACATCATCTAATTTTTGTTCTAAAGAAGATGGTTCTCCTCCGTAAGAAAATCTCCCGAAACGAGTTCCTCCAGCTCCTAAAGCCCAACTTGGAATTGCTACTTGAAAGTCAGCAATTTTGTTAACAATATCTGAAACGTTTGCTCCTGATTTTGTCAGTTTATCTGATAAATAAGCAAAGTCTGAATTGAAATTTTCAACTTCGCTTTTATTGTTTTGTTCAATGATATCTTTTCCTATAATCATATTTTGATTTTTGATTAGCCTTGTCAAGGTTTTGAACATTAACAAGGCTAAATTTATTGTCTAAATTAGTACTAAATATTTTATTTTCGTTCCTTTAATTGCTTTAGAATCGCTCGCAGCCCGACCTGAGTGGAGCTCTTTTTGTAGTAGCGAAGCGGAGACAAAAAAGCGGGAACGGAGGGCGGATAAAGCTGCCCAAATAAATTGAAAGTTAAAAAAACTAGCAACTGACAACTAAAAACCGACAACCAAAAATATTATCTTGGGAATGCATTTGCCATTCCGCCGTCTACATTGATGATATTTCCTGTACTCTTATCTAAAATCGCTACACAAGCGAAAACTCCGTTGGCGATGTCTTCCGGAAGAATAATTTCGTTTAAAAGGTTTCTTTTTGCATAGAATGCCGGCAATTCTTCAACAGTGATTCCGTTTGCTTTTGCACGACCTTCTGCCCAAGAACCTTCCCAGATTTTACTTCCAACGATTACGCCGTCAGGATTTACCACATTCACACGGATTTTATCTGCTGCCAATTCTGCAGCCAATAATCTTGTCATGTGCTGTTGAGCTGCTTTTGCAGTTCCGTACGCTACGTTATTTGGACCGGCTACTAAACCATTTTTACTTGCAATATTTACGATGTCGCCACCTAAATTTTGCTTTTTCATAATTTCAGTTCCGCTTTTTGCAATTAAAAACTGACCTTTAACCAAAACATTTTCAAGTAAATCCCAATCTTTCAACGTAGTGTCTTCTAAAGATTTAGAAATAGCCAAACCTGCAGAATGAACTAAAATATCTACTCCACCGAAAGCTAAAATCGTTTGCTTGAAAGCTTCAGCAATTCCTTCTTCACTTGTTACATCGCACTGAACGGCAATTGCCTGATCTTTGCTATATTTTGCGGTAACAGATTCCGCAGCTTCTTTATTTAAGTCTGTGAAAACTACCACTGCGCCTTCCTGAACCATTTTGTCAGCGATTGCCTGTCCGATTCCACCTCCTGCTCCGGTTACGATAGCAATTTTTCTTGACAATGGTTTTTCTTTTGGCATTCTCTGAAGTTTTGCTTCCTCCAACAACCAATATTCGATGTCGAATGCTTCCTGTCTTGGTAGTGAAGTGTATGAAGTAATTGCTTCTGCACCACGCATTACGTTGATTGCGTTTACGTAAAATTCGTTCGCAACACGAGTTGTTTGCTTATCTTTTGAGAAACTGAACATTCCAACTCCTGGATAAATGATGATCACCGGATTCGGGTCACGCATTGCCGGACTGTTTGGATGTTTGCAAGTTTCGTAATATTCTTTGTATTCTTGTCTGTATTGTTCGAAAAGAGGATTTAATTTTTCTAAAATAGCTTTAGAATCGCTTAAATCTTCATTTTTGTCTAAAGTCAATACCAACGGTTGAATTTTTGTTCTCAAGAAGTGATCCGGGCAAGAAGTTCCCATTGGAGCCAATCTTTCTAAATCATTGCTGTTAATAAATTCTAATACCACATCGCTGTCTGTGAAATGACCTACCATTCTATTTTCAGAAGATGCCAAACCTCTCAACAAAGGCATAATCTGAGCTGCTTTGTTTTTACGTTCGTCAGCTGGTAGAGATTCTACTTTTTGTCCTCCAAAAACTTTTCCGTTTTCTTCTATTTTTTTAGCGATAAATTCAGAAGCCATTTCGATCACTTCCAAACTGTTCATATAAGATTCGTAAGAAGTGTCTCCCCAAGTGAATAAACCGTGGCTTCCTAAAACGATTCCTCTGATTCCAGGATTATCTGCTAAACATTTTTCTAATTGTAAACCTAAATCGAAACCAGGTCTTTGCCAAGGCACCCATCCCATTGTATCTCCCCATATTTCTTTTGTAACCGCTTCGCTGTCTTTAGCTGCAGCTACTGCGATAAGTGCATCCGGGTGAAGATGATCGATATGTTTAAATGGAAGTAAGCCGTGAAGAGGCGTATCAATAGAAGGCGCTTTGCTTTCAAGATCAAAAATACAGTGGTCGAATAAGCCAACCATTCTGTCTTCGTCTGCAAGACCTCCGTAAACATTTTTCAAATTACGTAGTCTCTCAGTATATAAACCTGCAATTCCTTTTCTTGTCAAAGTTCCAATGTCTCCACCTGAACCTTTTACCCACATTACCTCAACTTCTTCATTGGTTAGAGGATCTTTTTCAATGGTTTTACAACTTGTGTTTCCACCACCGTAATTGGTAATTCTAAGATCTGCACCTAATATGTTTGAACGGTATAAAAATAAAGCAACCTGGTCATCACCAAAAGATGCCGCTTTTTCTTCATCCCATAAATAATCTACGTATTTGAATGTTTTTACGTTTTCCATTTGTTTTCTTTTGTTTTCTGAATTTTAACCCAAATTTAAATTCTTATCCTTTTTTCAGCATCCCGTACTATACTGCTAAATGCTTTATTTAAAGATAATTTAACGTTTTATTATTCAATAAATAAAATCGTCTTTTAGTGAACTTATTGAGTTTTATGATTAATAATTTGTGATTGAGTGTCGTTTAAAAATTTAAACATTAAGAAAATCTAAAAAACTGATGATTAAAAACCACTATTCTTTAAAAATTCTTAATGTTTAATATGAATGTTAAAATTATAATTAATAACCAGGAAGCTGAGTAAGATTTGGATTATCAATCATTGGGTGACCAACAGAAAGAGCTGCGAAAGGCAATAATTCTGTTTTGTTTGGAACAAATCCATAGAAAAGACCATCACCACCACCTTCAATCCAATTCGGATATGTTCCACCATTTTCAGCAGAACCAGTTGGTTTAGTATATATAATAGCACCGATTTGAAGAGCATTAAATCCACCTGTAAATCCTACCGCTTTTCTTGCATTACCATTGAATGTACTGGTATAAGCCTCAAACATTCTTGCAGGATACCATTTATCTCCAGCTACTACAGTTTGTCCATTTGCTGTTGCAATACCAGCCAAAGTAGTTTGATATGCTGCGTAACTTGCTGAACTTGTAGGTACTGCCGAAGCAGCTGAAATCTGTGCAGGATTAGTTAAATCAATATACTTAACTGCCAAAAACGGATCTCCGTAAATCTGTGCATTTTTTTCAAATTTGTAGAGACGTAAAGTTGGTGTAGATGCATATTGACCAGATTTATTTGAAAGATCTTTCATTGCCTGTTTTGTTGCCATAATTTCACTCTGAAGCTTATTCATTCTGATTAAATCTGTACGAAGATTAAATTCACCTGCAAACTCCCATTTACGTTCCTGAACAATTGCCTGTTCGAAAGCTCCTTGGCCAGTAGGAATTGGTAAAGATCCAATACCAGCACGATTTCTTACTAATTGTAAAGCGTTAATACCCCCACTTGTAGGTCCACCGTTCAGGAAATTCTGAGTTTCAGCATACATCAATAAAACATCAGAATATCTAAGAATAGGAATATTAAGATTACGCCCATCTGCAGCCTGTGGAGCTACACACCATCCCATTCTGAATTTACCTGCCATAATACAAGAAAATGTAGTTCCTGCATTTACCCAAGTATCTGTAGCAGCACCCGCATTTAGGAAATAAATACTGTAAGAAGTACAAGAAACATCTCTACGAGTATCTCCCGGATTGAAAGACAAATAATAAGTTGGCAATACAAACTGCAACGCTTTACGGGAACCATATGTACCTCCACGAGAACCTTCCATTGCATAAACTCCGAATGCAGAGTTTGTATTTGGACCATATTCCGCTATATGCCATAGCATTTCAGGATTAGTTACTGCAAATTTTCTTTGGTCAAAATTATACCACAATGCTTCAAAGCCACTTTTGCCACCCTGAGCTTGAATTAAACTGTTTGCACCTCCGCTTATTACCGCAAAAGCAGCATCATTGGCAATCTGATACAATTGTTGTACTCTTGAATTGTCTGGACGTCTAGACATGGTTCCCATTGTAGAAGTATTTAGAGGCCAACGAAGAGAATATCCAGCGGCGTACAGAGCAATTCTTGCAAGCAAAGCATTACCTGCAGGCTTTGTTAAACGTTCTGTAGTAGTACCAGTTGCAGGAAGATCATTCACTGATCCTTGCATATCTGCAATTATCCGATCATAAATTTCATCTCTTGATGCACGTTTAGGATATAGCGTGTTAGGATCGTTAGGATCTGCATCTTCCAATGGTATCCAAACTGCAGGTACGTCTCCATATACTCTAATTAAGTTATAATAGCAGAAAGCTCTAATTGCTTTTACTTCTGCTAACAAAGCATTACGTTTTGTACTTGGCTCCATCAAACCTAATCTTGTAATAGCAATATTTGTTTTTTCAATCCCAGAATACATTGCTGCATAAATACCAGTAACCGTATTTGGAGTTTTGGCATCATACTGATAATTACAGATATTGTATTTGGAATTATTTGTTGATGCATCTTCAGCAGAATGAATTACAGTATCACCTGCTCCCAACTGATAGTACATTTCAGTAGGAATCAAATTTCTATAGCAACCCTGAACAAACATATCTGCGGTCTCCAAATTATTAAAAACCGTATTTGTATCTGTAATATTATAAGCTGGTTGATCTAAAAAATCCTCACTACAAGAACTGATAATAAGACCGACAATTACCAATGAAGGAATCACTACTAATCTTTTTAAATTGACTGATTGAGTTAATATATTTTTCATTATTAAAAATATTAAAAAGTTAAATTAATACCAAGAACATAACTTCTTGATCTTGGAAAAGCTGAAGTATCATATCCTGGAGTAACAGCAACGTTAGCTGCAGCGGCCACTTCCGGATCGTATCCCGAATATCCTGTTATTGTAGCTAAATTATTAACTGTTACATAAATACGTGCATTAGTAACTGCAATACGCTCTAAAAATTCTTTGTTTATGCTGTAACCTACTGTTAACTGTGCAATTCTTAAATAGGATCCATCTTCTACGTAATAAGATGATGGATAAGTAATGTTTGCTGTGTTGGTGTTACTTAAACTCCATAAACGTGATCCCTCGTCAGGATTTAGCTCTTTTAATCTTGTTAAATTGGTTGTAGCCTGTCCTGTATTCGGGTCAATAATGCGGTAGTAATTATTTCCAAACTCTGAAGGTACATTTTGAAATAAAGCATAAGGGCTTAAGCTCTGTTTAGTAGCATTGTAAATATCACCACCAACGCTGAATTTCATAAACACAGTCATATCAAAACCTTTATAAGAGAAATTATTGCTGATACCACCAATAAAATCAGGAGTTCCGTTACCTATTTTCACCATTTTTCTTGTAAATTGATCTCCTGCTTCGTTGTCAGCCGCAAATTTCATATCACCAGGTTTTGGAGTTCCACTCGCAGGTTTTACAACTCCCGGTTTTAATGTAAGAGTTCCGTTTGATGCCTGAGTAAAATCATCGGTAGTATAAATACCCTGATATACATAACCATACATATCCCCTAACTGCTCTCCAATAGTAGCATAGTAATTAACTAGCCCTGCTCTATTACTTCCTTGACTAAACTGTCTGAAATTATTACCATCCAAGAAAAGAACTTTTGATTTATTAAAACCAATATTTGCATCTGTAGTCCATCTGAATGATTTCGATTTTATATTAACTGTATTAAGAGTATATTCCATACCTCTGTTTCTGAAGCTTGCAATGTTCTTATACTGTGTGGTATATCCAGAAGAAGCAGGTAAAGTTGCAGGTAGAAGTAAGCCTTCCAAAGTATTATCATAAAATTCAGACGTTAATTTAATTCTATTATTGAAAAAAGCTAGATCTATCCCGAGGTTTTTAGCTTTCATCTGTTCCCATTTTAGATTAGGGTTACCCACTATGGAACTTGTTGTATAAGCTGGATTACCAGGAGTATTGTTTAATGGATAATCTGTAAGAACCAAATTGGTTGTATATAAACTATTTGCTATATCATTATTCCCTGTGATACCATATTCATATCTGAATTTTACGTCATTAATAATGTTGTTAATCTTACCATTTTGCCAGAAATTTTCCTGAGATAAACGCCATGCCAAAGCAAATGAAGGAAAATCTGCATATTTATTGTTAGGACCAAATTTTGATGAGCCATCTCTACGATAAGTAGCTGTTAATAAATAACGGTTATCATAACTATAGTTTGCACGTGCAAAATAAGAACTTAATGAATTGCTTGAATGTCCAACATCTTTATCTGCGACTGTTGCATTCGCAATATCATCTAAACCATAATTAGCTAAAGGAAACTTAATAAGTTTCATACTATTGCTTTCTGATTCTTGATATATTGCTTCCTGTCCGATTAAAGCACTGACTTTATGCTTTTCACCAAAGGTTTTATTGTATGTTACTGTATTTGTAATTTGATAACGGAAATTTTCTGCGTTCGCTATATTTCCATTAATTCCTGTATTTACAGGATCTGTAAGATATGCTTTTGAGTTAGCATCTGAAAAAGAAGTAGATTTACTATTTGTCCAAGCATATGAACCTGCTGTTCTGAATGTAAAGTTCTTTAAAAAATCAATTTCAAGACCTATATTTCCAAGGAATTGTCTGAAACGTCTGTTTGATGTTGAAGCTTGAGTTTCTATGAATGGGTTTTCTGTATCATACCCTGAATCTAAAGCAGAATAATCACCGAAAGTTTGAGTATTAAATAGCTGATCATCTGTAAATTTTGTTCCTCCTGTAATTGGCTGAAGAAGAATTTTTTTCATTCCGGAATAAGATCCTCCACCGTTTGTAGAATTGGTATTAAAAGTAGTATTAAAATCTACACGAACTCCTTTATGCAATTCAGAATTTACATTTGCACGCAGTGAATTTCTTGTCTCGCTTGCATTCTGTAATAAACCATCCTGCTTGTTATAGTTATAGCTGATCATCGCCTGAGTCTTCTCAGTACCCATAGAAATATTGAAATTCTGGTTTTGGGTTGTTCCTGTTCCGCCAAGCATTCTTTCCTGCCAATCTACTGCTGAAGCTGTAGCATATCTGTTGCTTATCCTATTAAATACACCTGTATAAAAACCAGGAGAATCTGTTCCTAAACTGTTATCAAAAATATTACTCCATTGCGTTGCTTTACCGCCAAGCTGAGCCAATTCATACTGATATTTTACAAATTGTTCAGGATTAGAAATCATGTCCATTTTCTTGGAAAGCATATCAAATGACATGAAAGAATTGTAGCTTACAATTGTTCTTCCTTTCTTACCGGTTTTAGTTTTAATTACAATAATACCGTTAGAACCTCTAGCTCCGTAGATTGCAATGGCAGATGCACCTTTCAGTACATCGATACTTTCAATATCATTTGGATTAATAATATTTAAAGCATTATCCAACTGAAAACCATCGACAATATAAAGAGGCTCATTTCCTTGCGTAATTGAAGATCCCCCACGAATTGTTACATTTGCACCAGCTCCCGGAGCACCACCTGATGTTACAATGTTAAGACCTGCTGCTCTACCCTGTAATGCTTGTAAAGCATTCTGTGCAGGTGTTGCCGCTAAATCTTTAGCAGAAACCGAAGAAACTGAACCTGTTAAATCAGATTTTTTTACTTTACCGTACCCGATTACAACCACTTCTTCGATATCTTTTGTATCTACTTTGGCACTATCACTTGCTGTTTTTTGCCCGAACATAAAGCCAGACGCAAGCAAGAATAGCGGTGCGATGAGTGGCTTAAAATTCTTCTGTTTAATTATCAAAGACATATATTAATTTTTATGTAACCAAAGTACACCGTTACAAAAGTTCTGGCATCCTGCCATATCCTGCATCATAAAATTCATAATTTATGATAAATAATTACATACAAACACCCTATTAAGCTTAAAAATTATCAATTCAATTATAAAAATCTAAATATAATAGCTTGTTTTAAAATTTAAAAGAAAAATACATATTAATTATTTTAACCAAAAACGATTACCAATGTTCATTTTTAGTTAATACAAAAAAAGCACTGAGAATTTCAGTGCTTTTGAGCTTTTAACTCGTAACTATATGAATATGATAAAAAAGATAAAATTTCACATTATAAAAGAATTCTTTCACCTAAATTCTTCTTTATTTTAAATAAAAAACTTCTTCCAGACTGATGCTTTTCGGAGAATTATCATCATTGGTCTGCATGATGTCTTTATTGTATTCCCACCACTTCTGCATAATTGGTTGCAATGGTAGATTTTGATATTTCATTTCATTACTGCATTTTAAAACTCCAAATAAAACATGAGTTTCTTCGTCTAAAAAGATTGAGTAATCTTCCACTCGCGATTCTTTCAGCAAATTTTCAAGTTCAGGCCAGATTTCAGCGTGGCGTTTTTTATATTCCTCTTCAAATCCTTTAAGAAGAAACATTTTAAATGCAATTCTTTTCATCACTAATTATCTTAATGAATTTCCGTATCCTACAATTAAAATAGAGATAAACATTACTAACATTCCTAGAGAAATCGTAGTAATGGTTTTTTTGGAAACACCTTTCCATTCTTTGATAATTACGCCCCAAAGATTTGCAATTAAAATAATAAATGCCATGTGCAAAATCCATGAACTCGGGCCGTTCCCCATTTTACTTTCGCCCATTCCGTAGAAGAAAAACTGTAAAAACCACATCGTTCCTGCCAAAGCACAGAAGATGATATTTTTTGCAACAGGAACACTTTTTTTGGTATAATCTGAATACGATTTATTTTTAAATGAAAGATAAAGACAACCAATAAGATTAGACAACATACCGCCCCAAAGAACAACAACGTAAGTCACATTATTCTGGAAAAGAAATTCTCCCTGATTCGGATTGGCAACTTTCCAGGCTTCGTTGGCTATAGTTGCCATAGGTTTTCCTGCTTCCAAACCGAAATTAAAACATGCACTTAAAACTCCCGAAATAATCGCAACGATTAATCCTAAACCAAATTTATATTCAGTTTTCACTTCCATTCCGTGAGGATCGACAGCATCTGTTTGAAGTTCTTTGTCTTTCATCACACCCGCTTTTCCGCTGATGATAATTCCGACAACACAAACTAAAAGTCCTAAAAGAACCATTTTACCCCAATCGCTGGAAAACATTAAACCAATATTGTCTTTTCCGTCTTGCGGATTAAATTCATAATAAATAGAAGGAAGAAGCGAACCAATCACCATCGTAAGTCCCAACATAATGCTGCTTCCTAAAGCAACGCCCAAGTAACGAACGCCCAAACCATACATGAAACCTCCGATTCCCCAAAGTGCTCCGAATAAAAATGTGAAACCTAAAATCGAAGAACTTTCGTTCTGAATAATTTCCCAAAAATTTGGAATCGTAAGAAATGCAGCCAAAGGCGGAACAATAATCCATGAAAATATACCCCCGATCAACCAAAAAGTTTCCCATTGCCAACCTTTTACTTTTTTGTAAGGCATATAAAAACTGCCCGAAGCAAAGCCTCCGAGAAAATGGAAAATCACTCCTAATAATGCATTCATAATTTATTCTAATTGATTGATGTTGAAAATTACCAAGATGAAACCGATTGCGCATCTTGTGGTGTCATGCTTAAATTTTTCATAAAATAAGAATTTTTGCAATGTCTCAAAAAGATTATTTAAATAGCTATTATATTGAGTGTTATCGAGATTAAAGATTCATTTTAATCATAGAATATTTCCCAAATTATAGAGTCAGATTCATAAATTTGACTTATCATACTAAAAATGTTATGAAACTGAGTTTCCCGAAATGAAAAAGACTTAGCAATTTTTCATTACTAAGTCTTTTAATTTATTTTAAAAACAAGAGTTTTTACTTCAATTTGTAAACTTCACTCGCTGCCAAAAGGAAACATCCCAATCCGTAATCTTCAAAATCAGGAACTTTGTCTACAGCTAAAGGTTGTCCGTCTTTAGGCTCTTTTCCTGTTCCCTGAACCCATCCTAAAAATCCGTTTGGCTGAACAGAATCTTTTACCATTGCATTCCAGGCTTTAACTAAAACCGGTAAATACGTTTTCTTATCAATTAAACCTTTATTGATTCCATAAGCCATTCCATACACGAAAAGTGCAGTTCCTGTGGTTTCTTTTCCACCAAAATTATTAGGATCGTGCAAACTTACATTCCAAAAACCATCCTGTCTCTGAAGCGGAACCAAAGCCGCTAACATATCTTTGTAATCCTTAAGATATTCTTTATAATGTGCATCAGATTTTGGAGTATCATCCAATGTTTTCGCTAATGCGGCCACTACCCAACCGTTTCCACGGCTCCAATAACAATCTTCACCATTCGGCTCTTTGTAAGGCGGAACAAAATCTTTATCTCTCCACCAGATTTTATCTTGCTGATTGTAAAGTCCGTTTCCACCATGCTTGTATTTTGTGTAGGCGTACATGTCGTAGTTTCTGTCGAAATATTTTTGTTCGCCCGTGATTCTTCCTAATTTAGTAAAAATCGGCATCGACATTTGAAGCGCATCAATCCACCACCAGTCGTCTACTTTTTTTGTAGCAATCATGCTGTCCATCGCTGCTTTAACGTTTTTAATTCTTTCAGGATGCTTTCTGCCGTCGATTTCGTACAAATCAAGATACGTCTGTCCGCAAGCCTGATGATCAGCGTTTCTTGTGTAGGTTCCACGCTGTAAATCCCAATTGTGATTGTTCGCCCAAGACATCGCATAATCGTAATATTCTTTTTTCTTATCTACCGAATACAAAGCCATCAAACCTTCATAATACACGGCTCTTGTCCAAAGATTACTTGGCCAAACTTTTTTACCAACAATATCTTTTTTGGTATCGGGCCATTTGTTCATAAAATATTGGTTCGTGCGCTGAGCAACTTCCAAAACTTCCTTCTTGTTGGGAAGAACAACCTTAGCATTTTTCTGCTTTTGAGCCGTACAAGAGGAAAAACCTCCGATAATTGCGGCAAAAAAACCTGCTGTTAATAGTTTTTTCATAAGTATATATTTATTTTTCTATTTTCTCTTCAAATAGTTTTTAAGGTCACATTTTCTTAGTTCCCTAATTCCTTTCGTTACCAATTCTGCATTAACAATTGCCCCTTCTTTATTAGTATGCGTATGATCTTTTGGGAAGAAAGCTTTCACTTTTTCAGCGCCCATTTTTTCATATTTTTCGATAACCATATTATTTAAATCTAAAAAATAAGCTCCGGTCTGTTGTGCTACTTCTTTAGCCCAAACTCCATATTGATCTTTGTCAATTTTACCTTTTTCGTTAAATTTATTTCTCGGAATTGGCGAAACAATAATTGGAATTGCACCTTTAGATTTGGCTTCATTCGCATATTTTCTCATATAATATCCGAAAGTATAAACGGTTTCATTTACTTTTCTGATTGGATTATAAATATCCTGAGATTCATCTCCAATCCCTTTAATTGTACCTCTCGCTCTTAGAGTATCTGCTAATTCGCCACCATCATTATGACCGAATTGCATTAAAACATAATCACCTTTTTTAATAGCTTTTATAATAGAATCCCAACGACCATCCGTTAAAAAAGTTCTGCTGCTTCTACCGCCTTTAGCGTGATTTTGAATTTCGATTTTATCTGTTTTTAAATATAAATACATAAAACTTCCCCATCCCCAAAGTGAGTCTGCGCCTTTTCCCGAGCCATTTTGAACGGTAGAATCGCCAATAATATAAAGAACAGGTTTATCCTGAAGTTTCTGAAATGATGCTCCAATCAAAATGACCAATGCAACAATTGGAATGATGAATTTTATTTTCATTGATGATTTTATTTATTGAGATTTACTGTAATAATATTAGGCTTTGGAATTTCTTTTACCGATTCATCCAAGTAATAATCTGTATGCGGAGGCTGATTGTAACCAACATTTTGCCATACAATACTTAATCGGTACTGCGGATTATGCATTAAAGTGTATAACCTGTGATTCGTCGGAATTGTTGTAGAAAAAATTCTCAATTCCTTATTATCTGCAGTTCTGTACATCACTTCTTCTCGCCAGTCTCCAAATAAATCTGCAACCAAAGACGGATTTTTCTTAGTCCCGTTATTCGATTCGCACTGATAATTTTTAGCATCAAAAATGACATTTGATTTCTCCTTTTTCCAATCCCATTTTGAAACAACTGTTCCGTCTAAAATTTCGCTTAAAAAATCTCCGTCCCAGTAAATTCCCATATTGGCGGGCGGATTTTTCTCGCTTATTTTCTTGCCTTTGGTATCATATATTCCTTTAAGTCCGGCTCCGGCTGCCCAAGATTCTGAACCTTCGTAACGAGGGTCAATATTTAAAGATAAACCTCTGCCCGGACCTTGAAATTTCCCTTGTTTGCTATAAACTGTAGACGGTAATTTCCATAAAACTTTTCCAGATTTTCCGTCTCTGAAATGCGCTCCCGCATCATCAAACCTCTCCTGAATATCAAAAATTTCCAGTCCCGGATTGGATGGGTCTAAATCTCCAACGTGCAAAGCATCGCCGTGACCGAAACCTGTACTGTTCAACACTTTTCCATCGTCATCCACAGTCATCGCTCCGAAAACAATCTCATCTTTTCCGTCGTTATCGACATCTGCAATACTTAAATTATGATTTCCTTGTCCACGGTATTTTTTATTTTCTTCTGAACTTTCCGTATCGAAAAGCCATCTTAAACTGAGTTTTTTATCTTTATAATCCCAAGCAGCAATTGCTGTTTTGGTGTAATAACCTCGCGACATAATCACACTCGGAGTCTTTCCATCTAGGTAAGCAACGGCTCCTAAAAATCGGTCAATGCGGTTTCCTTTGGCATCACCCCAAGTTTCGGTCATTTCTTCGTTGGTCGGATTCAAACTTCCTGCAAATCTTGGAACTTCATAATTTACAGTATTAATTTCTGCTCCTGTTTGTCCGTCAAAAACAGTCAAGAATTCAAGTCCGGAAAGAATCATTCCGTTTTCATTGACGTAATTTTTTGTTGAGTCACCAATGAATTTCCCTTTTCCGTCTTTGCTCCCGTCGGCGGTTTTCATTACGATTTCGGCTTTTCCATCTTGGTCTAGATCATACACTAAAAACTGTGTGTAATGCGCACCTTCCCTGATATTTTTGCCTAAATTAATTTCCCACAAAAACTGTCCGTTCAGTTTATAAGCCTGAATAATCGGCGGGTCTGTTTCTCCTTTCTGACTGTTGTCGTGCGACCTTCCAGTTTGATGAAGGATGATTTCATATTCTCCGTCACCATCCAAATCGGCTACCGAAGCATCATTCGGAGTGTAACCTTCTGGTGTTTTCAGCGGAATTGAAAAATAAGGCTTTTGATTCGCTGTGTATTTTGCAAAATCTTGGTCAACGTCTTGATGTTGTGTATTTGATTTTACGAAATAGGTATAATTTTTTCCTTTGTCAGCGGTTTTATCTAAAAAATTGGTTTCGTTAAGCAAAGGTTTTTCGTTCAGCTTTTTGGTCTGATTGTTTTCTGTGCGATACAAATCAAAATGGGTATTCTGAGCTTCCGTTCCCAGCAATCGCCAACTCACAAAAACGCCTGATTCTACAGGAATAGCTACGATTCCTCTTTTCAGGTATTCCATTTGTCTTTGGGCAAAGAATGTTTGCGAAAGAAAAATGGCGGATGTAATGAAGATATATTTGATTTTCATAATTCTATATCAATATCTAATTATTTTTATGTTTTGGCTAAATGCTTTTTATAAACTAATATTTTCACAATGTCATTCTGACGAATGAAGAATCTCATTAGGTTAGTCGAGATTCTTCACTCCATTTTCATTTCGTTCAGAATGACAAATGCTCTAATACCATTTTAAACGTTGAATCTCTCGCAACCCGACTTGAGCGGAAATCCCTTTTTACGCAACGAAGTGGAGTGAAAAGATTGGGAGCGGAAGGCGGATTAAGTTGCTCAAATAATTCCAATCATCACATTTCAATCGATTGCACAGATTAGTTTATTTTTTAGAAACCTGCTTCAGCAACCACTTCACCCATTCTTCAGTTCCCTGATAATTGGTAAAATCTGCAGGAAGTTTTTTACCGTCAATATATTCGTTGTAACACCACGGGTCTCCCAATGCGAAAACAGTTCCTTTGCCGACTTTTGCAATCGCTCCGATGTTCTTGCCTTCTGCTATCAAAATTGCTTTGGCAGGACCTTTTACGTCAATTGAACTTACTTCTTTCATATATAATTTTTGCTCGGAAAAAATCTCATTTCCAGCCGGAACCATCACTTTTCCCTGTTCAAATTCTCTTTTCTGAACGCGGTTATAACTGTCATCATTGAAATGAATCCCAAATTCTCCCGCCAATTTGTTGAAATGTTCAAACTCAGAATTGCCATTGTCGTTACTCATCAAAACCAAAACACCGCCTTTTTTCACCCATTCTGTAAGGTTTTTGATGGAATTGGCATCAATCAGATTGGCTTTTCCGCCATAAGCTTCTTTGTCTATATCAGCATCAACGATGATGTAGATATTGGCTTTTTTCAAATCATTTTTTGACGGAGCTCTAGTTAAAGTACCGATTTCTGCGCCTTGTTTTTGGAAGATTTCGCCCAGCAAAGAAAATCCGCCGTTGGAAGTGTCGTTCCACGTGTAGTGCCAAGATTCAAGGACTTTGGTTTCTTTATTTTCCTTTTTTTCGTTGTTAAAAAAGTTGTCTAAAACGACTTTCGGTTTGTTTTGAGCATTGGAAAATCCGAATGTGAGGAGCGTTCCTAACGCTAATGTTTTTACGATATTCTGCTTCATATCTATTTATTTTAAATTATTTGTTGGTTTTTCGCAAAGACGCAAGTTAATGAGAAAAATACTTTTTTAAGGCGCAAAGATTTTATCTTAGATAAAATTATTTTGGTACTTTTTCAACAAATAATATTTCATTTTTATAATTTATTTTGAATAATGAATTGGAATTAATTGAATTTCGCCATCCAAACCTGAAGGTTGTACTTTCCAGTTAGAAGCGTCGAACGGTTTATAGTCGATGTTTACAAAATTAATTTCGTTGTAATTTCGCCACTGGATTTTATTCTGGTCCATATAACGGATTCGGTTTGCCATCAGGTTTGACACCTCAATCTGAATGGTATTTTTTCCTCTTTTCAAATATTTTCCGACGTTGATTTCAAACGGAAGGCTCCAAACAATTCCTGCATCCTGACCGTTGATGATGACTTTTGCACTTTCATACAATTTGTCGAATTTCAGTACAAAATCGTCGGCTTTTTTATTTAATTTAAATGAAGTCGTGTACACTCCAGTTCCCGAAAAACTCTGCGTTGAAGCATCTTCTGAGAAATTCGTCCACGGTTGAAGTTTGTCTAAAGTTTTTGATTTAGGAAGTTCGGAGCCACCTTCTTTGAAAGTCAGTCGCCAAGGTTGATTTAGAACAATCGCAGCATCTGTTTTTTCAATATATTTCCATTTTGAAATTGAATTATCCGGAGTTTCTGAAGCTTTTATAATTAAAGATTCTCCTGATTTCAATTGAACTTTTACCGAATTATTTTGCGTTTCGGCAAGTCCGAAATCTCCGTTTTCAGAATTCATTAAAGCAACCTGCTTTCCGATAAAATTCAAAGGAATATTTTGATTGATTTCTTTGGAAGTGTGATTGACGATGTAATAATATTTTCCGCCATCGAACTTTCTTCTGACGAATTTCAATCCTGTATCTGTCAGTTTTTCTCTTTCAATTTTTAAATATTCTAGAGCTTTTTCAACATCAGAACTCAACACAATTTTTCCTTTTCCGAATGTTGCTGATTTTAAATTTCCGTCTTGCTGAAAAGGAATTTTAGTCCATAAAGATTGTAATTCATTTCTTCTTTTTTCAAATTCAAAAAATCCCTGAACGTCTTTTGGTTCCCTTTGGAAAATCACCGAAGCTCCATTTTGAGCTAAGTTTAAAATATTTTTTAAGGTTGATTCAGAGAAATAATTCAGTTGAGGAATAATTAAAACCTTGTAAGAACCTCCATTTTTCGTTACCTGAATGTTTTGATTTTCAAACTTCGCTTCGCCAATCATTTTATCTGAAATCATATCCAGAGAATACCCTGATTTTCCTAATTTCTCAAGGTTTTCGTAAAATACAGTCGGATGCAGCCACTTTTCAATATTATGAATTTTGAACGCCATATCTTTCCCTTTCGGACTCGCCCATTGGTCATAAATCGGCCAGTACATCAGGATTTCGTTGTCTGATTTTCCGCTTTGCAAAACAGATTGCGTTCTTTCAATGTAAGAATTTAAGCCTTTAATGTTTGGCCATAAGGAATTCTCTGGAACAAAATTCGTCGAAGCATAAAACAACCACCCCGGAAACGGAACATCAGTTGGAGTATACGTTGTTCCGTGATAGAAAATATGATTGATTCCTGAGAGAAAAATCTGTTCAGCTTCAGGTTTTACCTCTGACCAAGACGTTTTGAAATGTTCTGTGAGCCACGTAAAAGATTCATTGGAAATCAAAGGTTTCCCTGTAACATTTGCTGCCGAAGAAGCAAATTTCAACATATTAATGTCGGGAACTTCCTTTGTATTGATGTCTTCTACATTTCTTTTCAAACCCTGAATATCGAACTTTGTACTTCCGAAAGTTTCAGATTCAGGAATATCAACTGCAGCATATAAATCCAATAAATTTCCCGGCGAACCGTGTGCCTGATTGGTATTTTGTGAGTTTTTAGAATGTGCCCAATTTGTGAAATTTTCTGTGAAATTATGTAAAATCAATTCGCTCATTGTCTCACGGTAATCGGATTTTATTCTTCCTGCCAATTCGCTTTCTTCATCACTCACCAAATATTTGATGTACTGACTCAAATCGTAACCTCTTCTTTTCTTATATTCTTCTTTAAAATCGGCCGTCCAATCTGCACCATAAACCTCATAACTATCATTGAAAAACGAACGGACTCCATAGTTTGAATTTCCAAAAGTTTTATCAAAAGTTTTCAGATAATCCCTCGTCGCATCGGGAGAAAAATGGTCTAAAGTGTAGCCATCGCCACCCGGAGCGGCACGTTTTACTTTCTGTAAAGTTTTACCGATAAAAACTGCGTAGATTGTCCATTTTCCAGAGGTTGGTTTCCAGTTTAAAGTTCCGTCCTGAGCTACTTTATCTGTTAAAACTATCGCTTCATTTTTCTCATTGTATGCAGTAACAACATCCAATTTTGTGGTTTTTAAATTCTTCTGTTTTTCGTCTTTTAAAACAATCTTTTCAGAAAATTTTTCATTCGGCTGAATCTCATAAGTCTGAACAATCATCTTCGTCGCAGCATCATTTTCATCAACTTGCGGTCCGCCAATTGGCCAGCCCGTTCCCACTGCCATATCAACGCCCATTTTCAAACTTTTAGCTTTATCTGTCGTGAATTGCAACATTTTCATCCATTCCGGAGAAAGATAATTGATGTATTTATCCTCAAAACCTTTTGCACCGTAAATCGGGACAATTTCAACTCCCCCGAAACCTGCTTTGGAAAGAGTTGTCAATTGCTTGTCCAAACCTTTTTCGTCAACTGCACTTCCCATCCACCACCAACGCGTCCACGGTTGAGCCGTGTTCGTCGCTTTTGGCCACGGATTTTGTGCGGAAAGATTTCCGAAAGCAAAACAGAGAACGCTTAGTTTGAGTATATTTTTAATTTTCATTTTTTCAACTTTAAATTTAACCACAAAAGGCACAAAAGTTTTTTAATATATTGGATATTTTAAGAAAATGATTCGACTGCTTAGAAGAACACATTAGTTCAAAAAATCAAAGATTTTTAATTTCCATCAGGTTTTAAAGATTCCATAAAAACAGATTCCGGCCAATGGAATTTTTCTAAATCATCGGGTTTATTGGGGTTAAAATTTTTATAATTTTTTGAAATATATTTCTTCAAAGGCAAGTTTTGGTCAACGATAGATTTTACAACACATTTTGCTAATTCATAAGCTCCGTACGGATTAAAATGCGTGTCGTCTGCCAAAGCTGTGGGTTGGTTTGGATAAGCGTTTGCGGGATAATGTACAAATGCTTTCTTTGCCGATTCAGGTTCCATTGCTTCGAATAAGGTTTTGCTTAATGCATTTAAATCAATTAAATCAACTTTTTCTTCTTTTGCAATTTCCCGCATCGCATCAGGAAAATCGTCTAAAGTATTGACAATTTTATTGTTTTCATCAAAAACTCTGCGATTCATTGAGGTAACCAAAACAGGAATTACTCCCAATTGTTTGGCTTTTTGAATCCATTCTTTTAATCTTTTTCGGTAACCGGATTTTGTGCTGTTTCCTGCTTTTTGATCGTTGTGACCGAATTGGATAAACAAATAATCTCCGGGTTTTAATTTATTCCAGATTTTATCGATTCGGTGGCGGTCTTCAAAGGCTTTTAAAGTTTCTCCACTTTCGGCATAATTGGCAATCACAACTTCATTCGGAACGAAAAAATACGGTAACATCTGTCCCCAAGAAGCCCACGGTTCGTATTGCGCATCGACAACCGTTGAATCGCCCGTCAAATAAATAGTTTTTGCCGTTTTGTTAGGTTGAATAATTACTGAACACACTTTCGGAGCTTTATCATTAAATTCAATCGTCAACAAATTGTCCCAATGCAAATATTTTGTTTCTCTTGGTTTTAATTTTACAATTCCGATTTTTTCGCCGTTTTGATTTCTAATAATACTGTCTTTAACGTGAACGGTGATTTGTTTTTCAAGAATTTTGCCCTTTTTAGTTTTGACGTCATTGAGCATCAGACGACGATTTTCTACACGAACTGTTGTTTCAGATGTTCCTTTAGAGTCGCCAAGATTTAATGTAATATTATAATTTCCTTCAGGAATTGCAACTGAAAAATAAAACGGTTTGTCGCTGGTTATAAAATCTCCCTTCAAAGCATTTCCGCCGTTGTCAACAGATTTCAAACCAGAAATATTCATAAATCCATAGCCTATTTTTTTATCAAATTTTGAAGTCGAATTGATTGGAATGAAACCTTTTTCCAGTCTGCTTCCACCAAAATCAAATTTGAAAGTGGGTTGCTGTGCAAATATCGCTGCGCAGAAAAGGACGGTTAAAAGTGAAATCCAATTCTTCATCTTAATCTGTTAAAATATTTTCTTTTGGCATTGTAAACTGCTTATTTTCATCACCCAAATCCGGCAGACCAAAATAAAAATATAAAGTTCTTTTAAAAGTTCCGTTCAGATGATTCAGTTCACTTTCCGGGCCTAAAGTCGAAGTGTCATTATTAATATTAAACGCCAAAGCAGTTCCCAAAGGTGGAATCGCATCAAGGAAAGAGATATTTCCTGTCGGCAGTTTCGGATAACCTTCCGCACCATAAATTCCGTAAAAATCGAAAAGTCTGACGAACATTTTTTCTTCTTTCGTCCCGACCATTATTTTTCCTTCTGCTATATTCAGTTGCAACCAAGACACATCGTCGAAATAGCCTTTAAATTCAGGATAAATCCAAGGTGAAAAACCTGTTCGGGTAGAGTTTTTCAGATTTTGCCAAACGTTGTAAGTCTGTCCCTGAGTTCGGTTTTTCCAAACGTGATATGGACCTTTTCCGAGCCATTTTGCTCCGATGACATAATTTTCTGGATAATCAAAACTTACGCCTGTAAACTGGTAATCTCCGGCAAGCGAATATTCGTAATTCAATTCTAAAATTCCGTTCGGATTCAGTTTCCAGACTGCCTTTTTCCCGTCTTTGTAAGAAATTTGAATTACCTGATTCTGTCCTTCTGCAAAAGATTTTATGGACGATAATTCCATTTTTCTGTTTACGAAAACAGGTCCGTTTCGGAAATTCATTTTTTTGCCTTTTTTATCTAAAACAATTGACTTTAACAATCCGTCTTTCTTTCCAAATGAAAATTCTTTTTCCTCCGATTTTAAAATAAATAATGAATCATTTTCAATCACTGAAACAGGAAATTCTTTGATTAAAGATTTTGAAAACTGTTTTGAAATATCATCATTAGACTTCAATTTCCAAGTCCAGGTATAAATTTCTTTTCCGAAATAATCGGTAGCAGTCAGCATTAAAGCTTCATTTTGTTTCCAGTTTTGAGGAAGATTTAATTTAATATTTCCTTTTTCTGTTGGTTTAATATTCGGAGATTCTGCTTTTCCATTTTGAAGAACATCAAATCCGGATTCTGATGAAAATGGTGTTTTAAATTTGACCAGTTTCCATTCAAACTTGCATTCATTTAAATTCGTAAAATGGTATCGGTTTTCAACAGGAATGGTTCCATTAAAATCTGTCGGCAAAGTTTTTAAATCAATTTTTAACGGACTGTAAATTTCTCGGATAGCGTAAAAACTTCCTTCTTTTTCACGATGCGGACCGACCACTCCATCAGGAGCGTTTATCGCATTCACATCAAGCTGATTATTAAAATCAGTTCGCACCAAACCTTCATCAGCAAACGCCCATAGAAAACCGCCTGCACCTTTTTTGGAATTCCAGTGAAGTTCCCAGTAGTTAGCGAGAGAAGTTCCACCACCGCCGTCGTCCTGAGCGTGCAGAAACTCGGTCGGCATATAAATATTTTCTCCTTCAAGAATTTTTTTGGTGCTGTAATAATCTTCGTAATGATTGCAGTCAATTCCGTTGAAAGCGTTGTTTGGCTTGTGATGTGCGTGGATGACAGGACGGTTTGATAAGTCGTATTTTGCATATTCCGCATCCAAATCAAAATTATGTCCGCCCTCATTTCCGTTGCTCCAGAAAATGACGGAAGGATGGTTCGCATCTCTTGTAACCATTTCTTTCACGAGCTTTTTCCCAACTTCAGTGCTGTATTTCTTTTGCCATCCAGCCAATTCATCCAAAACATACAAGCCCAGCGAATCACAAATTTGCAGAAAGGATTTGTTTGGCGGATAATGAGCACACCGAACGGCATTCATATTCATTTCCTTGATGAGCTGAACGTCCATCAAATCGATGTTTTTGTTGACTGCCCTTCCCGTTTCAGGCCACCAAACGTGACGGTTGATGCCTTTCATTTTGACTTTGATTCCGTTGACGTAAATTCCGTCGCCTTTTTTGATTTCAATCGTTCTGAAACCGAATTTTTCTTCGGATTGGAAAATGTTTTTTCTGTTTTTATTTAAACTGAATTTGGCTTTGTATAAATTGGGCGTTTCGGCCGTCCAGAGTTTTGGATTTTTAATCGAAAATTGAATCTGATTTAAAGTATCGCCTTTTTGAATTTTCACTTGAGATTCACCAACTAAATTATTTTTAGCATCAAAAATTTCAACCTTTACATTGTTGACAGAATTGATTCCTTTTAAATGAATATTCGAACGGAAAGTTCCGTCTGCTTTGGCATCGATGGATGTTGATGGAATATTTTCTTTAGGATTGGCTTCTAAATAAACCGGACGGAAAATTCCGCCTAAAACCCAATAATCAGCCAGACGTTCTGCGTTGTTGACTGATTTGTCCGCAGACATTTTGGAAACTTTAATTTCTAAAATATTTTCTTTTCCGAAAATTAACTTATCAGAAATATCATATTTAAATTCGTAAAAAGCGCCTTGGTGAATTTCTCCCGCCAATCTTCCGTTGATTTTCACCTCTGTGTCGGTCATCGAACCTTCGAAAACGATGTTAACTGATTTTCCTTTCCACGAATTCGGAACTGAAAATTTATGTTTGTACAGACCTACTTCATCATTGAATTTAAAATTTTTGCCGTAGGTGACGTAATCCCGCCCGTAATTGTACGAGCCAAATCCCTGCTGTTCCCATTGTGAAGGAACCTTTATTTTATCCCATCTTCCTGATTTTCTTCCGCCGGTTATCCAAAAATCCCAATCTTTCGTATGCTCAGAATCTGTCCCGCTCAGGAATTGGATTTCCTTAGATTGAGAATGCAGAAACTGTGAGCAAAAGCATAAAAGAACGAATATTTTGGAATAAAAACTCATTTAGCAGAAATATCGGAATCGTCTTTTTTGTCGTAAGATTGCGTGAGAGAAGCGACTTGCGTCACATTGATATTTTTCTGCTTTAAATTCTGAATGTGATTCAGGTTTTGCATTTCAGGTTTCAGAGCTTTGATTTTGAAGTTTTCAAATGTGAAATCTTTTAAGTCAAACAAATCAGATTTTTCAACAGAGAATGCCGTTTCACAACTGATATCGATATTTTTTATCGTGATATTGTTGGCCAAACCTTTTCTCGGTCTTTCTTCACCTTTTAAATCAAAAAACTGATTCCAGCCTTTCACATAGATGAAGGTTTTTACATTTCCTGAAATATTATCTACCGTTAAATATTCATAATGTTGAGGCGTGTCCGGACGCATTTTTAAATGTAATAATCTTGATGCATCGTTTACTTTAGAATTGCGAAGAATCACATTGTAATTGTGAATCGATTCGCTTCCGCAAGTCAAAACGCTGTGGCAAAATCCGAAACTGTTGTCTTCGATAAGAATATTTCTGTTTTCACCGTTGTTCGGGTCTTTATCAGATTTTGGACCTTTTCCTCCTTTCAATGCAATTGCGTCGTCATTAACCGACATATAGCAATTCTTGATTAAAAAATTTGAGCAAGCATCGATGTCAACAGCATCTGTACTTGGTGCTTTTACAGGTTCTTTTGGAGCGAGAATCGTCAGATTTAATAATTTCACAAAATCACTTTTGTAATAATGTGTACTCCAGAAAGGTGAGTTTTTAATGGTTATTCCTTCCACCTGAACATTTTTGGAATTTGAAACATAGATAATTCTTGGTCTCATTTCATCCATATTGGTACATTTAGGATTCCATTCGCGTCTTTTCCAGAATGATTTCCAGAATCGAAGTCCATTTCCATCCAATGTTCCTTTTCCTGAAATCGTGAAACCGTCTAAACCATCAGCATTGATTAAAGCCGGAAAATATTTCACGGTCTGACCTTCCATTCTTGTCGTTACCACCGGAAAATCATTGATATCGTCGCTTCCTTTTAATTTTGCTCCGTTTTCCAGATACAAATGTGTTCCCTGCTTGAAGAAAACCGAACTAATTAAAAATGTTCCTTTTGGTACAATGATAACTCCGCCGCCATTTTTAGCCGCCAAATCAATGACTGCCTGAAGTTGTTTTGTCTGAAGAACTGTACTGTCGTTCTTCACACCATTTTCTGTAAGGATGTATTTTTTGCCTAATTTGTTGATGTCTGTTGGTTTGTTTTCTTTAAACCATTTTGGAATTACTGTTCCGTCTGGGAATTTATCTTGACTTTTTATGGTTGAAGAAAAAATAAAAAGAGCAAATAAAGATAATAGGATATTTGATTTGTTTTGACGCTTCATAATTTAATTTTATTGCTAAATGATTTGATTTTAATGAATATTTATTACAAAATTCAAAAACCAATTAAAATAATCTCCTGTTTAATAAAGAAAATTATTATTTCGTTTCATTTTTATAAAAATATAGATTTTGAGGATTTACAGCATCCTGCTCTTTCATGTTGAAAATTTTAGGGAAAACTTGCTTAATTGTAGTATACAATCATTTTTAAATTTATCCGTTTAAATTTTTCAAACTTCTATTTAAACTTCTAACCGAAATTCCCAAATACGCCGCCAAATCTTCTTTTGAAAGGTGAATATCTTGTTTAAACTGCAGATCCAAAAGTTTTCGCAAACTATGCTCAACAGTATATAATTGCTGAAAAGATGCTCTGCTCGAAGTATTCACAATTCGCTCAGCAAAAGCATCAACCAATAAAGCATTTAGTTCTAAGTTATTTTTTAATAAACTCTGAAAATATGGTATCGACAAAGCATACACCGAAACATCGGTCATTGCTTCGATATTGCATAAACAAGGAATATTTCTAATGCATTCGATTTCGCCAATGATTTCACCTTCTCCTAAAAATTCCAAAATAAATTCTTTATCATTTTCTTCACTGAAATAACACTTTGCAATCCCCTCTTTCATGAACATAACTTTGGATGAGTTATTATTTTGAATCAGAAGCTTTTGTCCTTTTGAAAATTGTTTCAAAATCACATCTTCTTTTCTCTCCTGCTGTAGATAAAGTTTGGTAATAAAATCTAAAAACGTATGGTTTGTTCGTAACATATTTTTATTCGGGACAAATGTCCTTTCGGGATTTTTTATTTAAGGTGAAATTTGCGGTAGAAAATTACACAATAGTAATGAAAAATAAAACTATTGATTTCATTCTATTTCCCGATATAAATGTATAAATTATGAAGAAACTTATTAAACTTGACGATTGGAAAAGAAAAGAACATTTCCTATTTTTTTCGAAATTTGAAGAACCATTTTTTGGAGTAACCATAAATATTGACTGTACAATTGCTTACAAAAATGCAAAAGAAAAAAGCAGTTCTTTTTTTCTTTATTATCTCTACAGAGCTTTAAAAGCAGCCAATAATATAGAAAATTTCCGCTATAGAATTATTGATAAAGAAGTCTATTTGTTTGATCAAATAAATGCTTCGGCAACAATCAACAGACCTGATGAAACTTTCGGTTTCTCTTATATGGATTATCTTGAGAACGAAGAAATATTTTATAAAAAAGCAAAAAAAGAAATTGCAAGAGTACAACAATCTAAAGGTTTAATTCCTGCAGGTTCGGGAGAAAATGTTATTCATTTTTCAGCTGTTCCATGGCTTGATTTCACTGCACTTTCTCATGCAAGAAGTTTTGCATTTCCGGATAGTTGTCCTAAAATTTCTTTTGGAAAAGTCACCGAACAAAATGGTAAAAAATTAATGTCAGTTTCGATTAATGCACATCACGGATTGATGGATGGTTTACATATCGGACTGTTTACTGAAAGGTTTCAGGAATTGATGAATGAAGTTTAGTTATCAAACACTTAGGTTTAAAAATTCACAAAAAAGCGTCTACAAATGTAAACGCTTTTTTTGTGACTTCGAAGGGATTCGAACCCCCAACCCTTGGAGCCGAAATCCAATATTCTATCCAGTTGAACTACGAAGCCGGTTTTATATCATTGATAAATGATAATTTATAAGTGATATTGTAATCATTCATCAATTATCATTTATCAATTATTATTTTAGAAAGTAATCTTCACACCTCCCACAACCTGCGCACCAAGAACTTTATAGCCTTTGTACGTTTGGTATTTTGAGCTTAGAAGATTGTTTCCGAGTGCAAAAATACTGAAATTTTTGTGAATTTTGTACTCTGCAGATAAGTTTAGATCTGCATAACCACCAACTTTATCATTAGTATCTTCAGTTGATTGGAAAATCATAGACGGACTTCCCACTCCTTCAAGCATATACGAGTTGGTCGTTCTGTCTGTTGCAAAAATTCCTTTAAAACCTAATGACAATTTTTTCTCAAACATTGTATATTTTGCACCCATGCTTCCAGTTACTAAAGGAACATTATAAATATTTTCGTAGTTTTTTAAATCGTACTTTAAAAATCTTACATCAGCATCCAAAATCAAGTTTTCTAAAGGAAAATACTGTAAACTACCTTTGATATCACTCACATTTCCATCATCATAAAGAGCAGAAAATGTATTGGCAAAATCGTAACCAGGTCTGTCTAAAGTAAATTCATTGGTAAAAAGATTATTGGCGCCGAAGAACATAATATTTTTCATTTTACCGTATCCTGCAGAAACATCGTATTTAAAAGTTTCGTCGATATCTCCCCTCAAACCGGCATAAAAATGATAGGTTGTTTCAGTCGGTCTCAACATCTGGTCAGAAAGTAAAAATGGATTTTCCTGCAACAATTCGCCGTAGGTATTCAGTTTTAAACCTCCATCAATCCCTCCATAAAATTTGAACTCTTTTGCGGCAGCAATCTGAAATTCAGCTTTTGGAAACCAATATGATTTATTGTTTTTCACTTCAGCCATATTTAGATTAGAGTTTCTTGCATTTAAAAAAGCAAATGTAGAACCTACCATTAAATAATTTTCACCTTTTGCAAAAGTAAGTTTTGGAGCTAAATCTGCATTAAAAAACGTTGCAGAATTTTGATCCATCAATTTAAAATCAGTCTTTACCGTTTCTAAACCTAAACCTAAATCAGCATTCATCACAATTCCATTATCGGAAAGCTTCACAGCATGTTTTGAAAGATTTGCCAAAATGGAAGCCTGATTTTCTTTTGCATCAAAATGGTCGCTTAAAAATGAAGATTTTACTCTTACATCATTCAGAATTTCATTAGAATAAAAATCATAATAACCGTTTACTTTAAACTGATTTACTTTTTGCTTCAAATCAACATCAGCTGAAGGATTTACTGCATAAATTCCATAATAATTATAATTATTTAAACCATATTCAGCATTCACATTAATCTTTCCTTTTTCTCCGTACGAGTTTAAGAAAGCACCCAAAGTTGCCGAACTTTGCTTAGAATTCCAATCGTATTCTTTTTTCAGTCCGTTTGTTGATAAAACATGAACATCTGCACCAACTTCCAGTTTATTTTCAAGGGTTGTAGAAATATTAGCATCGGCTAAAATCTTCCCGTAATTCCCCATTCCAATTTGGAAATAGTTATTTTGAGCCGTTCCGTCAAACTTTGGAGTAACATCTTCACCCTGAATGGTTGAAGTTTTAAAATCTGAAACTGCAGGAACATCCGTAATGGTATATTTTACAGGATTCGCTGATTTCTCTTCTGGTGGATAATTTTTTTCGATGACCACAGAAGTTTTTTTCTTCTCGATTTTCTTTACTTCCGGTTCTCTTTTTTTATTAAGAATCAGCTTTTCTTCTTTAATCTGGGAAAACGCCACCGACGAAAAGCCCAGAAATAATATAGATAATATTTGAATTTTCTTGTTCATTGCTTATTGTATTTAAGTATTTGTGTCGAAGTATTAATGATTTAAAATTTTGAATACTCACACGTTGATACATTATACATTTTACTTTTTAATAGTCTTTTTAACTTCTTTTGCTTCCGCTACAATTTCAGGGAAATCGGCATAGTTGGAAATAATCTGATCGCAGGTGTAACTTGCCTGATAATTGTCTTTCAGACCCACATAATTTTTTGCCATCAATACCAAAGCTTTTGCTCCCCAATAATCCTCTGATGCGTAATTGTTGGCAATCTTAAAGATAGTTTCGTTTGATGATTTGAATGCTTTCCCTTTATTCTGATAGAATGCTTTTGCATAAAGTGCTTCAGCGGCAACTTCAGTATTCGATGATTTTTCAAGAGAAGTGTAAGCAGTTTGAGCATCTTTATCTTTTCCTGAATTCATAAGACTTCTCGCCTTGATTACTTTTGCAGTTTCGATAACTGCTGCAGAGTTTTTGTTATTAGCAATAACAGCATTCGCTAATTTTTCAGCTTCCGAGAAATTCTTTTCTTCGGCATAAACCTTCATCAGTTCTACATTGGCGTAATTTTTCACGTTGATGTCTGATGAATTTCTTATACTTTCTAAATACTTTTTAGCTTCAGCAGAATTTCCTTGGGCAATATAAATTTGTGCTAAACGAGTTTGTGCATCATCCTGATAATCGTTCTGAACATTTCCGACTTCCTGAAGAACCAACAATGCTTTTGTAGGATTATTTGTCTGATAATAACTTTCTCCCAACTCATATTTAGCCTGATAAAGACCCTCTCCTGTTGGGTTTTGCGTTAAATATTTCTCGTAATAAGAAATTGCGTTTTTATAATCTTTCTTTGTGAAATACTGTTTTCCGGTTGACAAGTTAATTTCGTCAATTTCAGAAGCATCAATATTCACCCCTACGTTTCTTGCGAAATCAGCATAACCCGAAACATCACCGTTTTTAGTAAAAATAGGTTTAGCAGCCTGAACAATTTTCTGTGCGTAAGCAGTATTTTTATACTGTTCGCCAAGAGATTTTAATTCTAATAAAGCTTTATCACTTTGATTTTGGTCAATATAATTTTGCGCTCTATAAATCGATGCATTTGCTATTAAATCTTTATCCGAAGAAGATTTAATCACCTTTCCAAAGAAATCATTTGAATTATTGTAATCATTCTGGGCAGAATAAGCAACACCGATTTCATATTGTGCATCATCAATATATTCTGAAGCAGGATATTTAGAAATCAATGATTTTAAATTTGTGATTTTTGCAGCCTGATCATCTTTAAATCCTAAAGCCAAAGCTTTTTGGTACAAAGTATAATCTGTTGCATCTTCACTATTCTTGTCATAAATCGAAATTGCCTGATCCAAATCGTTATTGGCGTAATTAATATCTGCTAAACGAAGTTCTGCATCGTTTTTAAATTCAGGTTTTGGATTTTTTAAATATTGCGTAAAAAACTGTTCAGCCTGATCGAATTTTTTAGATTTAAAATAAGCATATCCCAAATCGTAGGAAAGCTGCTGTTTTTCAGGGAAAGTTTCGTTCGTTAATTTCTCGTAACGGGCAATCGCAGAAGGATAATTTCCTTTTTGATAATATACCTGACCCAACCAATATAAAGCTCTGCTGTGGAATTCTTTATTTAAATCAAATTCTAAACTTCTCAGGAAATATTTTTCAGCTTCATCAAAGTTCCCTTTGTTAAATTCTTCCGTTCCTAATAGATACGAAACTTCCTGATCTACTTTATCGGTTTCAGGAGTTGAGTTTGGCAATTTGTCAATCGCATTTAAAGTCTCTTTAAAGTTCCCGGAATACAGATAAGATTTCACCAAAAGCGATCTCATTTCCGAAGTTTTAGCATCATTGTTATTGATGGTAATATAATTCTGAATAACGTTTGTAGGATTTTCAAACGGATTTCCGATGTCGTAGCTTAATTTAGCATATTGTTCATGCGCCAGTTTTTTAACCCCTTTATCATAATCCATCTGATAAGCAGAACGGAATGCAGAAAGTGCTTCCTGCTTTTTCTCTACCGCCAAATAAGCATTTCCTAGTTGATAGTAAGCATTCTGTGCCAAAGCTGAATTGCTGTTCAACAATTGATTGTAATAAGAAACCGCTTCGTCATATTTTTTAAGCTGAGCTGCAACAAATCCCATCTCATACAAATCATTTTCAGAAGGGTTTTGCTGAACACTCAAATAATCTTTCAAATGCGGATAGGCCGAATTGTAATCATTTTTCATGAAATAAGATTCACCAATGATTTTGTGAACTTCCGCTTTGTAAGATTCCGAAATATCTTCATTCAACAAAGCATTTCCTTCCGAAATTGCCTTATCGTAATCTTTATCGTTGTAGTACATCTGTACGTAATACGGACGCACCAGTTTTGAAAATTTAGGTTGATCTTTTACCGAATCAAAATACTGAAATGCCTTTACATTATCTCTTTTAGAATAATACAAATGTCCCAACATATAAGCGATGTCGCCTTTTTGAGAGTCATCTGCCGTTTTGTGCGCTTCTTCCAATGCATCAATTGCACCTTTAGAATCGCCCATCATAAATTTAGCATATCCTAACTTCAAGATGTACTGCGTATTTTCTTCACGAGTCAACTGATATTGATTGACTTTCTTTAAAGTTTTTAAAGCTTCCTTAAAATCTTTTTTAGCCAAATAATAATCCGCCAAAGGTAAATTGGCCTGTGCAAAATAAGCAGAGTTCGGATATTCTTTCATAAAAGCCGTCAAACCGTCTTCCGCATGATTTTTCTGAAGAATAACGCCTATCACGTTATCAAAAAACTGAGAAGCCTCTTTTTTCGACTGCTCCAGATTCTGATTGTAGAAATACTGGCGTGCATATTCGTATTGAGAAGCGTTATATACTTTGGTTTGATATAGATTCTGAGCAAGATTAAACCTGTAATTTTCCTTTTGGGTAAAGTATTGAGACTGTTGCGCTTCGGAAACTCCGAAATAGAAAACAGCAGCCGCTAAAAGTATTTTTTTTGATTTCATTAACATCAAATTTTAAAATGGATAAGCCTTCAAAAATAAGACCAAATATTTTAATTTTAAGATAAGATTTTATCCACAAATTATCAACGAAAATATCGAAAAGATATTGTATAAACAAGTCTTTTCACATAATGTTAGTTTGTGGATTATTTTTTAATACTAATTAACTTTTCAGTAAGAAATATTAAGAAAATCTTAATTATTTATCAGAAATAATTACATTTGTTTTTTTCAACTTATATATCATATTTCATGAATCAACTTTTTAGAAGGAAACCATTGAGTTCTACAACTTTGAACGAAGATAACGACGGAACCCATTCTTTGAAAAAGGTTTTAAGCGTAAAAGATTTAACTTTTTTTGGTATCGCTGCCATTATTGGTGGTGGTATTTTCAGTGCAATAGGTAACGCTTGTTTTTCCGGCGGTCCGGGAGTTATTTTTTTATACGCTATTTGTGCAGTTGCTTGCGGATTTACGGCAATGTGTTACGCTGAATTTGCATCACGAGTTCCCGTTTCCGGTAGCGCCTATACTTATGCTTACGTTTCTTTCGGAGAAATTTTTGCGTGGATTATTGGTTGGGCGTTGATTATGGAATATTCTATTGGAAATATTTATATAGCTTTTTCCTGGAGTGGTTATTTTACCAATTTATTAGATACATTTGGGCTTCATCTTCCGGAATGGCTTACCATCAATTATAAATCTGCACATTCTATTTTTGATAACAATACTGCTTTTGTTCAAAGCATTAATGATTATTTGTCGAATAAAGCAACTCTTGTTAAAGATTCAGCTTTAAGCAATTACTTATCTTCTAATGAAGTGAAAGAAAGTCTTAAAGAAGGTCAAAATATGACAGCTATTCTTCAAAAAAAGGCAACATCATTACAAAACGCTGAAGGTTTTTTAGCCTGGAAAAACTCTCCTTTATTAGGAAATCTAAAGGTTATTTTTGATCTACCTGCCTTAATGATTAATGTTTTAATTACTTATTTGGTTTACAGAGGAACTAAAGAATCTAAAAACCTGAGTAATATAATGGTTTACATTAAATTAGCCGTTATTCTTCTCGTAATCATTGTTGGTTTCACGTATGTTGATATTGATAACTGGACTCCTTTTATGCCTAACGGTTTTGGAGGAGTAATGGCAGGAGTTTCTGCTGTTTTTTATGCTTACATCGGTTTTGATGCAGTTTCTACTTTGGCAGAAGAAGCAAAAAACCCTCAGAAAGATTTACCAAGAGGAATGATTTATTCTTTGGTTATCTGTACCGTCGTTTACATAATTTTAGCGTTGGTTCTCACCGGAATGGTTTCTTACACCGAACTCGGAGTTTCAGATCCATTAGCAGAAATATTTGCTTTAAAAGGAGTAAAATGGATGCTTTTCATCGTCTCAATTTCTGCAGTTGTAGCCATGACAAGTGTTTTATTGGTTTTTCAAATGGGACAGCCAAGAATTTGGATGACGATGAGCCGAGATGGATTGATGCCGAAAAAATTATCCGAAATCCATCCTAAATATAAAACGCCAGGTTTTGCAACGATTCTTACGGGTATTGTTGTTGGACTTCCTATATTTTTCACCGATGAAAATCTAATTCTAGATTTTACAAGCATCGGAACTCTGTTTGCGTTTGTACTTGTCTGCGGCGGAGTTTTAATGCTTTCGCCACAGAGTGAGGAGGAAATGGAGGAAAGAAAAGGTAAGTTTAAAATCCCTTACATCAATTCAAAATTTATTTTCCCAATTGGTTTTGTCTTGAGTCTTATTTTGGTTAATTATCTTTTCCCGACTTACTTTTCAGACATTTTTAAGGATGTTGTCGCCAATATTCCGGTCATCAGTTTCTATTTAGTTTGTATTGTAATGGTGGTTTTAGCTTTTGTTAAAAGACTGTCCTTAATTCCAATTTTAGGATTGGTTTCTTGCTGCTATCTTTTAACAGGAATGAGCACGGAAAACTGGTCATGGTTCGGAATCTGGTTAGTTTTAGGCTTGATTTTCTATTTTATTTATGGTAGAAAAAACAGTAAGCTGAGAAACAGCAAAGCCTAAATGAAATATATTTTATTGCTGGTATTTTTGATAATTATTGGATGTAAAAAATCTGATAACAAAGTAAATGTTGAAAATCTTGAAATAGAAAAAATTCCCTACAAAGCATTCTTGGTTTCACTTCACAAAAAGACAAAAGAAGAGAAAAAGAATTATCTCTTTAGATTTATCAATTACGACGTTCCCAATTATTGGATGGGTACACCCTGGTCATTCAACGGAACATCAAGAGAGCCTCAGAAAGGAAGCATCGCCTGCGGATATTTTGTTACCAATACGCTTACTGATTTTGGTTTTGATATCAACAGAACGTATTTGGCGCAACAAGCTTCTTCGGTAATGATTAAAAAACTTTGCTCAGACATCAAATATTTCAGTAAAAGACAAGATTTAGAAAAATATATTTTAAACAAGGATAAAAACCAAGTGTATATTGTCGGTCTCGACTTTCATACAGGATTTATTACGAGAGAAAATAAAGACACCTATTTTATTCATTCGAGTTACATCAAAGACAAAGGTGTAGTAAAGGAATCAACCCAAACTTCACAGGCTCTCAACGCTTCCAAAACGTTTATGATTGGAACTTTAAACTATTGAGATAATAATTCAATCCTTGTTTTTCGAAAATAAGTGAAACGCCTTTGTATATCTTAATTTGAAAACCTTTTTAACTAACTCTTTGTTTAGCGTTGCGTTTAATTATCGCAATGAAAGACAAAGTTTTTGACAATCCGCATTTTGTTTAGGAAAAACATAGGCATTTCATTTAAGAAAATAATACAATATTTGAATAAACCACCTAAACAAAAAAAGTATCATAAATAATTGGCGAAATAATTGCTAAGGTTCATCTAAGAACTTTAAAAATTAATGCCATGCCTGACAGAATTAAAACATATCAAGAGTTCTACGAATTTTATCTCGACGAACACAAGAAATTAGGAACAAGAATTTTTCATTTTCTAGGAATTCTGTTTGTTTTTCTCGTCATCGTTTTTGTCATATACACCGGAAAAGAAAGATTTCTTTGGTACATTCCGATTTTTGGATATGGATTTGCGTGGCTCAGTCATGCTTTTATTGAAAGAAATAAAGCTGCAACATTTAAATATCCGCTTTGGTCTTTGATTTCTGATTTTAAATTATTCTTTGAATTATTGATAGGCAAACAGAAATTCAGAACTCAGGAAAAAGCTTAACTTTGATTACCACTAAAATCAATCCTATGAAAAATATTTTAAAAGCTGCAAGCTGTACATTTGCAATGGTATTTTTACTGACGCAGTGCAAACCAATGCCAAATTCATCGTCTGGAGATGAAAAAACGTTTATCATCGCCTCGCAAACTGTCGATTGCACGGGAGTCGCACCAATGAAATGCCTTCAGGTAAAAGAAAAAGCATCCGACAGTTGGGGGAATTTCTACAGTAACATTGAAGGTTTCACCTATGAACCCGGATTTGAATATGTTTTAAAAGTAAAAACAGAAAAAATTGAAAATCCGCCAATGGATGGTTCATCAATCAAATATACTTTAGTAAAGCAGCTTTCAAAAACCAAGAAATAAAAAAATCCCTTTCAGAAATTGAAAGGGATTTGTATTTTAAAAGTGTTAATCTATTCCTGATGCCCTCTGTTTTTCGGAGGATTTGGCGGTAGTAACGGTTTATTATATTCTTCCATTTTTTGTGTCGCCGCCATAGAAACAACTAAGTCATTCAGCATTGAACTTGCTGCAGTTGGAGAATTTGGAAGCAAAACTAAATTGCTTCTGTTATTAGCTCCGATAGAATTTAATGTGTCATAATGTTGTGTTACAACAATCAGCGCAGAAGCTTCCTGTGCATTGATATTGGCTGCATTCAGCATTTTTACAGACTCTTCAAGACCTTTTGCAATCTCTCTTCTTTGATCTGCGATACCTTGTCCCTGAAGCTTTTTAGATTCTGCTTCAGCTTTTGCAACAGCAACAATTCTGATTCTTTGTGCTTCAGATTCGTATTCCGCAGCCGTTTTTTCACGTTCTGCAGCGTTGATTCTGTTCATGGCGTGTTTTACCTGTTCATCAGGATCAATATCGGTTACCAAAGCTTTGATAATATCATAACCATAGCTTTGCATCGCTTCCTGCAATTCACTTTTTACAGCAATCGCAATATCATCTTTTCTTACAAAAACATCGTCTAATTTTGTCTTTGGAACTTCTGCTCTTACAACATCAAAAACGTAAGATGTAATCTGATTTTCAGGATTTTCCAAACGATAATAAGCGTCTTTTACATTTTCTCTAATCACTTGATACTGAACTGAAACTTTCATTTTAATGAAAACGTTATCCAAAGTTTTGGTATCAATAATGACATCCAATTGCTGAATTCTAAGATTCAGACGTTTTGAAATCTGATCCAAAAAAGGAATTTTAAGATGTAAACCAGCATGGCTTACTTTTAAGAATTTGCCTAATCTTTCAACAACCGCCGCTGATTCCTGCTTGACCGTGAAAAAAGATGCGAATAATGTGATCAGTCCAAAAAAGACCAGAATACCGAAATAAATCATATTATAATAGTTTATAAGTGAAATGATAAGATACAATATTTAATTGTTAAATAATCGTTTTTAAAGTAAAAATAGTTACATCGTCATCCCAATATCAATTCCTTTTATTTTTCGATATAAATCAGTTGCATAATTATCGGTCATTCCGGAAACAAAATCAATCACGCCCAACGTTTTCTGATAATCACTCCCCTCTTCGTACACAAACTGTTTCGGAAGAAGTTTTAGAGCTTTCGTATCATAAGATTTTCTCTCTTCTTCAGATTTTAAAATAGACGGAATGAAATGATCCAGCAATTCATACATTACATTATAGCCGGCATTTTCAATTTCAACAACCGCTTTATGATTATAAATTTTCTCAACAGAAAAGCTTGCAATATCCTGTAATGCTTTATTTTCACCTTTATACATATCGAGCAGAGCTTTGTCGAGATTTCCTTCAAGAATTTTATCAAAGTTCTGTTTATACATTGAAATCGATTTATTAATTAAAGCATTAATAACTTTCGCTCGTAAATATGAAATTTTTTCGTTGTCATTTCCAATAGAATCAAGCTTTCTTTTAACTCTGTCTACATCATCAGTTTCGGATTTTACCAGCTCAAAAAACAGATTTTGACAATCTGCAGTTGAAACGATACCCAATCTGTGAGCATCTTCCATATCGATAATATTGTAGCAGATATCATCCGCAGCTTCCACCATCCAAACAAACGGGTGTCGTTTGAAAATATGAGGTTCTTCACTTTCTGATATTAAATTTGTTCCTTTTGCAATCTCAAGAAAAATATCCTTTTCATTTTGAAAAAACCCGAATTTCTTTCTGTGAATAATTTTCTTATCTCTCGCAATCGCTTCACACGGATATTTTGCAATACTCGCCAACGTAGCAAATGTTAATTGAGTTCCTCCCGCATCTTTTCCCTGCTGTTGTTGAGCCAAAACCCTGATTGCATTGGCATTTCCTTCAAAATTAACCAGATCAGCCCATTCTTTTTCGTTGAATTTAGGTTTAAGATCATTTTCATTTCGATCAAAATAACTTGCAATGGCATCTTCTCCCGAATGACCGAAAGCAGGATTTCCAACATCATGGCAAAGGCAGGCTGCCGCAATTACATTTCCTAAATTATGTAGATAGAAACTTTTAGAATCTTCCGTCAGATCACTTTGATAATTATCGTGAATAAACTCTCCGATAACACTCCCCAAACTTCTTCCTACAGACGAAACTTCCAAAGAATGCGTCAGACGGTTGTGTACAAAAACACTTCCCGGAAGCGGAAAAACCTGCGTTTTGTTCTGCAATCTTCTGAAAGCAGATGAGAAGATAATTCTGTCGAAATCTCTCTGAAAATCTGTTCGTGAAGCTTTGGTATGTGGATTATTTCCTGTGCGCTGATTCGTAAAAATCTGATTCAAATTCATCATTTTCCAAAATTAATTCAATTTTTACTTTTAAAGGAATAATATTTGAGTTTTTCTTTAAAAACAAAGCTATGCCTGAAGGTCCAACAATTGTTCTGATGAAAGAAGATTTACAAAAATTTGTAGGTGAAAAGGTTATCGAAGTTAGTGGAAGCGAAGTTCCCGAAAATTCCGAAATCAAAGGTGAAATTCTGCGTGAGATCAAAACTTTTGGAAAACAAACGTATTTGATTTTTGATAAGATTATTTTTAAAGTCCATCTGATGATGTTTGGCTCTTATAGTTTATACAAGAGAAAAGACATTGATACATTACGATTGGGATTAGCTTTTAAAGATGGCGGGATGTATTTTTATACCTGTGTCGTAAAGGTTATTGATGAAAGTTTTCTCTTAAAAATCGATTGGGAAGCCGATATTATGAGTGACAAATGGAATCCCGAAAAAACTGAGCAAACTTTAAAAGCTGCTCCTAAAATGATGATCTGTGATGCGTTGATGAATCAGGATATTTTTTCCGGCGTTGGAAACATTATTAAAAATGAAGCATTATTCAGAGTTGGAATTCATCCGGAAAGTCTGAATGGAAATTTACCTCCGAAAAAATTAAAAGAAATTATCGCAGAAGCAAGAAATTACGGTTTTGATTTTAAGAAATGGAAGAAAGCCAATGTTCTCAGCAAACATTTTCAGATTTATCATCAGAAAAACTGTCCTATTTGCGGTGCAGAAGTCACTAATAAGGATAGCGGAAAAAGCAAACGAATGAGTTTTTTCTGTGAAAATGATCAGAAGCTCTATTAAAATATTTAAACATCCAAATTCAGCGAACCTCCGGAATATGCTGTGAAAAACGCAGATCTGTAGACTTCACCCAAAGGAATTTCAGATTCATCGATGTAAATACTATGATTATCAAAAGAATCGATACAATTTAAATTAACCACAAAAGATTTGCTCACTCTGCAAAAGATTTCTGCCGGAAGTTTCTGATGAATGGTTTTGAGATTCATAGCCGTAATCAACTTTTGAGTTTTGGTATGAATGACGACATAGTCTTTTAAACCTTCGATGAATTTAATCTCATCAAAATTTAATTTATAAAACCTTCGGTCTGCTTTGATGAACAGAAATTCTCTGGTATTCGATTCAACCGTATTTTTTATAGTCTCTTGCGAAAGTAACTGGTGATAAAGTACAGCTTTTTGGATCGCTTTTTCTAGGCGTGGTTTTTCTATTGGTTTTAATAAATAATCGATCGCATCGAGCTCATAGCTTTTTAAAGCATACTGAGAATAAGCGGTCGTAAAAATAATCAAGCAATCTTTTGGAAGCATTTTGGCAAATTCTAAACCAGTCACTAAAGGCATTTCTATATCAAGAAAGATAAGATCTACAACATTCGTTTTTAAAAATTCTAAAGCTGCGGGAGCATTAGAAAATGATCCCAAAATATTGATTTTTGAAACTTCAAGAATCAGTGACTGCATTTCTGCTCTTGCCAAAGGCTCATCATCTACAATAATACAGTTCATATAGGAATGATTAGGTTTACGATATATTCATTTTTGGTGGAGTTAATTTCCAAGGTAAAAATGTTTTGATAAAGCAGTTCAAGTCTTCTTTTGATGTTTGCCAATCCTAGCCCGCTGTAATTGGATTCAGGAATCGGGAAGTCTGAGTTTTGAGAATTTCGGCATTCAAAGTGAAGGTTTTTCTCTTTAATTTCGATATTCACTTTTACATAAGATTCTTTTCCGCTGATATCAACACTGTGTTTCACAGCATTTTCTACAAATGTGGTAAATAAATTGGGCGGAATAAATGTAGAATTTAAAATTCTTTTATCATTCGGGCTTTCAATAGTAACCTCAAAATTTTCTCGTCTTATTTTTTCAAGATTCAGGAAATTAGATAAAAAATCAATTTCTGAAGTCAGCATTGTTTTTTCTTCGTTGTTTTCATAGAGTTGATAGCGTAGAAATTCAGATAATTTCATGATAACGGTAGTTGCTTTTTCCGGGTCAGTTCTTATTAAGGCTTTTACATTATTCAACATATTAAAAAGAAAATGCGGATTAATCTGATTACGCAATGCATTAAGTTCCATATTCAACGTAAGGCTGTTTAGTTCAACAATTTTCATACTGTCTCTAATCCATTTTTGAAGCAATTTCACTGTTGTAGTTACTAAAATAATTGAGATACACATCATCAACCCTTCATATAATCCACCTCTCTTTTCATTATATTCATCAATTTGATATTCAGCGAAAAAACTCATCACGTACGAAATTGCATGAAGTCCCAAAAATCCCATTGTTATTAATAAAACGATATACAGAATATAATAAGTTCGGAAAAAAAATCTAGGAACTAAAAGATACATATTGATATAGGCCATCATCAACAATGCAATGTATACAACGATTAGGATGTTATACTGAACTGATGCAGTATAAAACCGCCAAAATCGAGCAAAATAGAGTAAAACAAAAAAGAAAACCATAAAGGAAAGATGCCTGAAAAATCTGAAACGATCTTCTACCAGAAAATCGATGATAAAGTTGTTATTTATTTCCTTTGAATACAATTTCATGCGGTGATATTTATTTTTCTTGAGGATTGACAAAAATAACTAATAACGCAACCAAACCACCTATTATTATACAAACCCTGCACTTTATTATACAAATTATTTGGTAGAATTTATAGGGCAGTTGGTATAAAAAACCAATTCTCAAAGTCTTTTCTCTATTCCTTTGTCCTGTAAAATTATTCAAGACATGGAATTAACCGTTTTTCAGAAACTCACCGAGCAGATTACACAGGAGTGTTATTTTATGACAGATTCTCAGCAGGAAGAAAAAGTTATTCAGCTGATTGACCTGCATCACTTTATAGAATCTTACAATCAAAGCCTGAAAGTGATTGATTACATTCACCATCCAATCAATATCATTGAAGAAAACGGGATAAAAAAAGGGATCCTATTTTATGATATGAAGCATTCCCATGCTTTAGATATTTATGAATCCGAACTTTTTAAAAATCATCATCAGATTCAGGAATTATGGTTTGTTTTTGTGGAAGAAGAAAATGTTTCAAAAGCCGAAAAATATGTCAATTTCATTCAATTAAATGCAATTGAAACTTTTTACGACAGAATATTTATGTTCAATTTTTTCCAATCTAGCATCAACGCAATCAAGTAATTTCTATGACAACCTTAAAAAAAAATCTAATCACTTTCGCTCTTATTCCTGTTGCAACGATGGTTTCGGCTCAGAAAAAAGACAGCACTCCGAATAAAGTAATTGCTTTTGTTACCGATAAATTTCCGCAGGCAAGAGATTTAAATATTGAATTCACACAAATTACGCCTTATAAATTTTCTCCTGAACTGTACGGAAATGATTTGCCTGAAAATAAAATCAAATCTTTTCAGCAGGTAAAAGCGAATGCCAATGTTTATATTATTAAAAACAGAAAATGGATGTTGAGTGCGTCATTAAATTATCGGTTCACGTCAATCAATGCAGAAAATAACATCAATTTGTTTTCTGAGGAAAATGTCAATAAAGGAAATTTCCATTATCATTCTGAGGCAATAAATGTTACCCGTTTTGCAAAAGTATTCAATAAAATTGCTGTATTTTCTGCGACTGCGTCTGTAGACGGAAGCGACCAACGTTTTGAAAGAATCAGAGGAATGGTGACCGGAAGTTTGGTTTTAAAAGCCAATGCCAAAACAAAAATGACTTTGGGAGGCGCTGTTTTAATAGATCCAAGCACGCCGATTTCTGCGTTACCGATTTTTACTTATGAGCATAAATTTGACAACGGCTGGGTTGCGGATATTATCTTGCCTAAGAAAGTTTTGGTTAGAAAAGACATTTTTTCAAATGGCAGAATTTCTTTTGGAACTGAAATGGATAATACTTCATTTTACCTTTATCCATTAGAAAAAACTTACGAATTCAGACAACTTGAAATCAATTCAGGAGCTATTTATGAACATAATTTAGGTGGAAACTTTATCGGAACTTTAAAAACAGGAATCAGAGCAACACCATCATCACGAATCTTTGAAAAGAAAGAATCTCAGAGAGATTTTATTTTTGATGCAAACGCAAAACCATCTTTTTATTTCAATGTGGGTATTTCTTATAATCCATTCGGGAGAACGAAAAGAAAATAGATAATATTTCGTTAACATTCAAGCTTACATTTCCCCAAAAATGGAGTTGAATATTTTCATTATGCATCTCATTATATTCTATTTGATTTTGTCAATTATTAAACAACAATTACATAATTATTAACAAAATGACAAAATTTTAATATTTAAGCAATTAAATTAATGAAAATTTCAATAAAAATAATAACATTTAATTTTAATAAATCATTAATTAAACACCGTAAATAACTGATATACATCATAATTAATTCATTTGGTATTTAATTTTAAAGCCGTAATATTGCATTATAGAATTCGCAATAAATATTAAAATAAATAAAAATTCAAAAATTATGATCGCAATTATCGGAGTAGCAACATGTGCAGTTTTAGTTTCATCTTACATCGCAACAGTGAAAAAAGAAAATAACTAGTCAGTAATTAAATAAATCTGCCTATTTAACAAATTTATCAGTTAGTATTATTTATGTTTGCAGTCTCAACGACTGCCCGCTGTTTTACTCAACCGGAGTAAAGCAGCGCAAAAAAACATAATAAATGATTACAGAACTCGAGCAACTTCAAAATTCAATTTTTTCTAAGCTCAACTTAATCATTTCTCACCTACGGCCGGATTCTGAATGTGAAGAATATTTTGGTCACAGTTTCCAATTAAATCAATTCAGCATTAAATTCAGAAAGGCTAAAATCACTCCCAAGAAAATCGGACAGTTTGTGACTTTATGGAAAAGAAATCCTGAAAGCAAACAAACCGAACCTTTCACTTCGGAAGATACTTTTGATTTTTATATTATTTTCTGTGCACTAGGCAAAAAATCCGGATTTTTCTTTTTTTCAAAACAAATTCTTATTCAAAAAAATATTCTAACCACTCTTTCTAAAGATGGAAAACGAGGTTTCAGAGTTTATCCAATTTGGGATTCTCCGGAAAATAAACAAGCTATAAAAACTCAAAATTGGCAAAAAGATTTCTTTATTGATTTTGATAACAAACAATTCCTTAAGTTGTTTGAATCTATTCTAAAATCTTAAGGTTAAAATTTTAAATCAATTATCTTTGCAGCTCAATTTAATGCACTGCAAATATGAATCTGTACAATCTCATCATTCAGGATAAAGAATCTGTAAAGCTCGATGATGTTTTTCTTGAAACTAAAAATAAAGAACAATTTGTACAGCTCATCAAAGAGCAAACCTACGCTAAAGAATTGCAGGAATATGGACTTCCAGTTAACAATAAAATTCTTCTTGAAGGAAGTTCGGGTTGTGGCAAAACAATGACTGCAAAAGCGATTGCGAATGCTCTAGACAAGAATATTATCATCCTTAATCTGAGCAATATTGTATCTTCAAGAATTGGTGAAACTTCGCAAAATATTAAAATGATTTTCGACAAAGCAGCAAGAGAAAGATCAGTTCTTTTCCTTGATGAACTCGACCAAATCGGGAAAGCCCGTGGAAGTGACGATAAAGATGTCGGCGAAATGAGAAGATTGGTAAATACCTTGATTCAGCTGATTGATTATTATCCCGAAAATGCGTTGTTACTTTGTGCTACCAATCATGCAGAAATCATTGACACCGCCATCATTAGACGTTTTCAGCTAAAAATAAAATACGAAATGCCTTCCCAAGAATTTCTGGATTCTTATTACGACAGTCTTTTATTAAAATTCCCTGAAGACTTGAGAAATATTGAGAGGAAGTATGATATTTCTTTTGCAGAAGCTAAGGATTATACTTTTACGGTGGTGAAGGGGAATTTGATTGAGAAGCTTGAAAAGAAAAAATAAATTTATCTTGACTATTTAATAATTTTATTAAGCTTTGAATTCAAATCATTATAATATAATAATTCCTATAATTACAATTAAAATAAAAATTCACAATGACAATAAAAACTTTTGACACCGAAGGAGTGTTGATAATTGCAAATACAACCAAGTGCAAAAAATATTTTGCAGAACATGAATTTAATTATTCTTACCCAAAAGGCTTATTCGATTTAATTGCGAAAGGAATCATACACATAATTACCACTGAAGAAACCGTTGAAAACTTAAATTTTGTTTTTGATGAAGCATCCATAGATTTAAACCGTTGGGAATATAATGAATCCTATAACTATTTAGACATCTCTATAGCAGACGAAATCAGACTTATTGATCATGCAACTTTCACACAAATGTGCGACAGCTATAACGGTGATTTAGATATGCGTATAGAAAGTTCTTTGAAAACAAGAAAATTGATAAATGCTGATGTTAGTATAGAAAGGGAAACTTTTGAAGAGCGATACCCTAAGATAAATCTACCAGTTGGGCTTAATAAAATAAATGTATACAGTAACACGGTGGCTGGTGAAAATTTTTTACCTGAATTCACTTTTCTCTTTGAATTAGTAGAAAATATTGATCTAAAAAAAATTACACTTGACCCACTTGAAATTGAAGGATAACATTCCTCTTAATATAAATAAAAAGGATTTCAAAATTGAAATCCTTTTTATTTATATTTTTCTTAAATCTTACAATCCAATCACAGGCATTGAAAGCATTAAGATATTTTCATTTTCTTCAAGACCATCAAGTGGCTCAATGATTCCTGGTCTATTTGGCTGAGACATCTTCATTGTAATATCATCTGCTCCTAAAATACCCAACATCTCTGTTAAGAATTTAGAACTAAAACCGATGTTGATATCTTCTCCGTTATAATCGCAAGGAATCTGCATATCTGCTTTGTTTGCATATTCCGTATCTTCTGCGTGAAGATGAAGAATATTTGCAGACAATTTAAACCTAACTTGATTTGTTGATTTGTTTGACATGATTGACGCTCTCTTAATCGCACCTAATAAAAGGTTTCTGTTAATTGTCAATACATTTGGATTCTCTTTTGGAATTACCGCCGTGTAGTTAGGATATTTTCCGTCGATTAATCTACAAATCCAGATATGTTTACCAAAAGTAAATTTAGCCATATTCTCGTTGAAGTCAATCGTTAGATCTTCATTTGAGCTTGCTAAAATATTTTTGAAAATATTCAAAGGTTTTTTAGGCATGATGAATTCCATTGGTTCGGCATTCATCAAGTCTGTTCTTTTATAAACTACCAATCTGTGAGAATCTGTAGAAACAAAGTTAGTTTCATTTTCACCAAACTGGAACAAAACCCCTGTCATTACCGGACGAAGAGAATCATTACTTGTTGCGAAAAGCGTATTGGTTAAAGCTTCAGACAAAACTCCTGCAGGCATTGTTACAGACTGCGCTGCATCAAATTCAGGAATTTCAGGATAATCATCGGCATTGTCTAATGCAACCGCAAAATTATCTTTCTCGTCTAAAATCTCAAGCAAACTACCTGTACCTTCAGCGTTATCTTTCACCGCCAAAGTAAGAGGTTGCTCACCATACGTTTTGATAAAATCTTGAAAAATTTTAGCAGGAACAGCAAATTTACCAGAATCATCAGACTTTACTTCCAGAGAAGTAATAAGCGTAGTTTCGCCATCGGATGCAGTAATAGTAACGTTGTTTTCGTTTAGTTCAAAAAGATAGTTTTCTAAAATCGGTCTCGACTGAGAACTTGATATTACGCCACTTACAGTTTGTAAAGCCTTCTGCAGTTCACCACTTGAAATAATAAATTTCATAGATTTAAAAATAAGTTTCTACAAATATAACAAATACAAAACAGATAGAAAAAAATAATGTTGAGAGTTATTAACAACTATCAAAATAAATTTATCTTTGTTAATAATCAAATAACGATGCGCAAGCCGCCTATTCATAAAAGTTTATTGAACGCTTTTCGGGGTATTTTTCTAATAATGAAATCTGAAAGAAATTTTCAGCTTGAATTATTTGCTTTCGCTGTGAATGTTTTTTTGATTTTTTATCTTAAACTTTCAAGTATAGATACCATACTTATTCTATTGGTTTCCTTTGGCGTTTTAGTTGCGGAAATTTTCAATACAGCGATTGAAAAAACCTGTGATTTTATTCAACCTGAATTTGATAAAAAAATTGGTTTCATTAAAGATATTTCTGCCGGTGGAGTTATTTTAACAGCAATTTTGTCTGTAATTGTGGGGATTTTGGTTTACTGGAAATATATCTTTTAATGTGCAGAACATTTGTCATTCCGGAGGAATCTCAGCGATATTTTTTCATTAGCTTATATAAATGCAGTTTAGATTCCACGCTTCACTCCGTTTCACTCTGAATGACAAAAACGGATGTAATTATTCTAAAATTAGAGTAATGTTTTTATGCGATTCTATAATTTCAATCAGAATTTCATACAAGGTTTGTCCGTTTCCGGCAATTAAATCACCCAGCTTTTCTTTAGCTAAATTGATATTGAAAGATTTCCCCTGTTTGATTTTATTTTCATAAAATTCTTTCGTTGCTTTAAAACCTAAATCTTCTTTTGATTTTTGAGAATTTTTCCAAGTAATATCTGTTTCAACTCCGTACAAAATATCATCAAAACCATCTAATGTTCCGACTTTCCAATCTTTATTTTTCATAAAAAGTTGAGAAATTTCCTCGTAGAAACCGTCGAGATTATAAAAATGACTGCCATTGATGACAGTCATTTTTTTATTTAAATTATCCTTTTTCATTAAATTACAAAAAGCATAAAAACTTACTATTAAAATCGAGTATTTTATTTGAAGTATTCTACTCCATTTTTAAAGATATTGTGGTAATTAGCAGTTGGTATATTCTTCATCAAACCTTCCGCAAAACGTTCAGGGTGCCCCATTCTACCATAGATTTTTCCACAAGGACTTGTAATTCCCTCAATTCCGAACAATGAATTGTTTGGATTGAATGGCATCCCGTGAGCGATATTTCCGTCTAAATCTAAATATTGGGTAGCGATTTGTCCGTTCTCATACAACTTCTGAATTTCCTGCTCTGAAGCCATAAAACGACCCTCACCGTGAGAAATTGGAATTGTAAAAACCTGATCTTTCATTCCTTTCAACCAAGGCGATTCGTCATTCAGAACTTTCACATTTACCATTTGAGAAATGTGTCTTCTGATTGCGTTGTGAGCCAATGTCGGAGAATTTTCATCCAAATCTTTTATTCTTCCATAAGGCAACAAACCTGACTTAACCAAAGCCTGAAAACCGTTACAGATTCCTATGATGATTCCGTCTCTGTCGAGCAATTCGTGAACGGCATTTTTCATCTTTTCATTCTTCAGAACGTTCACGATAAATTTGGCAGAGCCGTCCGGTTCATCACCTGCAGAGAAGCCTCCTGAAAATGCCAAAATCTGTGACTGTTTAATTTCTTCTACCCAAGCATCGATGCTTTCATCAAGCAACTGATGATTGATATTGATTAAAGGTAAACTGCTTACAATTGCACCTTCTTTTTGGAATGCATTCAGCGTATCGTATTCACAGTTTGTTCCTGGGAAAACCGGTGCAAAAACTCTTGGTTTCGCCAGTCCTTGTTTCTTAATGATGATATTTCTTGGGTTGATTGAGTTCAGTTTTGAATCCAACTCAACCGTAATTTTTTCTTTTTCAACCGTTGAGAAAAGGTTTTCGAAAGTTTTCGTATTGGCTTCAAGTAATTTTCCGATTTCAATATTCAAATTACTGATTTTCAAAATATTTGAATTTTCAATTTCACCTATTAATTGAAGTTCAACAGAACTTAATTCTTCAGTTGATTCAATGATTAAACTTCCGATATTTTTAGCTAATAAAACATTCTCGTCAGCAACATTTATTTCAGCTCCCAACCTGTTTCCGAAACTCATTTTTGCTAAAGCAACTGCAACACCTCCTTCTTTAATCGTTTTCACTGAAACAATTTTTCCAGCTTTGATATTTTCAAAAATCAATTCAAAAACTGTCTTGAGATTTTCATAGTTTGGAAGTCCGTTCTCCTGTGGAATGTGGTTGAAGAAATAAAGTTTATTTCCTGCCTGTTTAAATTCCGGAGAGATAACATTTTTCTTCTCACCATTGGCACAAGCGAAAGAAATCAACGTTGGCGGAACATTCAAATCCTGATACGTTCCACTCATTGAATCCTTACCTCCAATGGCAGCTAAACCGAAGTTGATTTGAGCATCATAAGCTCCTAAAAGAGACGCTAAAGGCTTGCCCCATTTTTCACGATTCTGACCCAATTTCTCAAAATATTCCTGAAAACTGAATCTGATATTTTTATAATCGCCACCCATCGCCACGATTTTGGCAACGCTTTCAACCACTGCATAAGAAGCTCCCAATAACGAGTTTTGCTTTGAAATTTCAGCATCAAATCCCCAACTTGCCAAAGAAACAGTTTCGATATTTTTCGCTCCTAAAATGGGTAGCGTCTGAGCACTTCCTTCCATCAAAGTCTGTTGGTATTTCCCACCTAAAGGCATTGCAACCGTAGTAGTGCCAATCGATGAATCAAACATTTCTAACAGACCTTTTTGAGAAGCAACGTTTTTATCGCTTAATATTTTCAAGAAATTTTCTTCATTGAATGCTAAAGTCTCATTTTTCAATTCATTAAGATGCGTAATCTTAACTTCCTGACTTTTGGAGCATCCGTTTGTATCTAAAAATTCTCTAGAAAGGTCAACAATTTTATCGCCTCTCCAAAACATCTGCATTCTTCCTGAATCTGTCACTTTTGCAACCTCAACAGCTACAATATTTTCAGCTTCACAGAACTTGATGAACTGATCTTTATCTTTTGGTTCAACCACAACTGCCATTCTTTCCTGAGATTCAGAAATAGCAAGCTCGGTTCCGTTCAAACCTTCGTATTTTAAAGGTAAAACATCAAGATTAACTTCCAAAGAATCAGCGATTTCGCCGATGGCTACAGAAACTCCACCAGCTCCAAAGTCGTTTGATTTTTTAATCAGTCTCGTTACTTCAGGATTTCTGAATAATCTTTGGATTTTACGCTCTTCAACTGCATTTCCTTTCTGAACTTCAGAACTCATTGTGTGAATAGAAGTTTCGTCCTGTTCTTTTGAACTTCCGCTTGCTCCACCAACACCGTCACGACCTGTTGCACCCCCTAAAATAATGATAGAATCACCAGCTTCAGGCTTTTCACGTCTTACCCAATCCACAGGAACGGCTCCTGTAACGAAACCAACTTCCATTCTTTTTGCTTTGTAACCTTCATCGTAGATTTCAGAAACCATTGTAGTCGCCAAACCGATTTGGTTACCGTAAGAAGAATATCCATTTGCAGCCTGTTTTGTGATTGTTTTTTGAGGTAATTTACCAGGTAAAGTTTTATCAACTGACTCCAAAACATCAGCAGCACCTGTTAATCTCATCGCTTGGAAAACGAAAGAACGTCCAGACAAAGGATCTCTAATCGCGCCACCTAAACACGTTGAAGCACCTCCAAAAGGTTCAATTTCTGTCGGGTGATTGTGTGTTTCATTTTTGAATAATAAATACCATGGTTCTTTTTTACCATCGTATTCAGCTTCGATTTGGATGGTACAGGCATTGATTTCATCAGAAACCACCAAGTTTTCCAAATCGCCTGTTTTATGGAAATATCTTCCGCAAACGGTCGCCAGATCCATTAAAGAAATTGGTTTCAATTCACGTCCTAAGAATTTTCTTTTTTCGATATAATCATTGAAAATCGTTTCCAATGTATGTTTAAACTGTCCTTCGAATTCAATATTTGACAGCTCTGTTTCAAACGTCGTGTGACGGCAGTGGTCACTCCAATACGTATCTAAAACTTTAAGTTCAGTTTCTGTAGGATTTCTTTTTTCAGTTTTAAAATATTCCTGAATGAATTTCAAATCATCCAAACCTAAAGCAAAACCGTGACTGTTAAAGAATTCTTCCAACTGAGCATCATCAAAGTTGATAAAACCTTCATGAACAATTACTTTTGACGGCGTTTCTTCTGCAGGAATATCTAAAATTGATAAATCTTTTTCCTGAGATTCCACTTTATTGATAAGAAGATCTTTGATTTTTGCTAAATCAGATTCGGAGATACCTTCAAATTCGATGAGTTTTCCGCTTCTTACTTTAGACTTCTCATTTTCAGTCAGTAAGGCGATACACTGTTGAGCAGAATCCGCACGCTGATCGTATTGTCCAGGTAAAAATTCTAATGCGAAATGAGTTCCTTTTGCAGGATTTTCTTCGATTAAAATATCAGTAACCGGATCTACGAAAGTGCTGTTGACCACTTTTTCGAATTCGCCATCATTTAATCCAAAAATATCGTAAACGTTATACACTTTTACGCTTTTGATAGACGGAACAACCGCTTTTACTTCATCAAAAATTTTTGGACTTTCTACGTCGAAAATTCCTCTTTTTTCTACGAAAATTCTCTTGTTCATTTTTACTTTATTATCTGTCAAAATTAAAGGGTTCCAATAAGCTTTCGCCATATTTAGAAATATCATATTGATTAAAAAACATTACTTCTTGCTCAATACCTTTTGGATAAAATACTTTATAACCTTTAGAAATATAATATTCTACTAGTTTTAAAGTAGGATTACCTAAAATTTTAACATTTTCATTTTTACTTTTATTTTGATACTTATATAAATAGCAGTTATAAAAACCACCTGTAATTAATAATTTCTTATTGTTTTTATGAAGAGAAAATTGTTCATATAAAGAATGAGCATATTCTAAATAATCATTTTCCATTTTCTCATTTACAAAAATAGCACCTTTTAATTGAGTTTTATGTGAACTTACATAAATAACAAATGGACTTAAAATAAACAAAGAAAATATGATATTCTTTACCATTTTATTCTGAATCAGAAATACCAAAACCAATATTACAAACGGAATCAGCGGTATATTATAATAACTTTCAAATGGAAATTTTAAATATAAAAAGCTCGTTACTAAAATCATTAATCCCGAAAAAATCAGAATTTCTTTATTTCTCTGAAAATTCTTGATTAAATCTTTTTGAAAAATTATATAAATCAATCCTATCAACAGTCCTAAAAGTCCTAAAATGCCATAAATGTACATTGTATATTGACTTACAATACTTTTAATATCAACTGAACTTTCTCCAACATCCGGGAAAATACTCAACGAATACTTATTAAAAACCGGAATGAAGACTATAGCAAAAGTTGATAATGCAACTCCAAACATCAAAAAATAGTCTTTCAAAGACCTGATTCTAGCATTAAAATATAAAAAGTACACAATCGGCAATAACAATAAAACATTTGTAAATCTTGTACCTACCATTAATCCTAATGCCAATCCTGCCCAACCAATATATCTTTTTAAAACAAGCCATATTCCTAACATCAGGAAAAATAAGCTCCACATATATTCCATGCTGTTTGTAGATGCTATAAAAACAGCATGCACAAAACCGAGAGCCAATGCAGCCATTATTTTATCTTTAGCATCTAAATGCCCTAATATTTTGTAAAAAATCACACAACAAAAAGCTGTGAATAAGACACTTATTATATTAAGAACAAACCAAGCTGTATTTCCAAAAAACGAAGCCAGATATTCTGAAACTGGATATCCTGGAAGTCGTGATACTCTATAAATTCCCGTCTCCTGAATTTTCTTTCCTGTCTGAAGTACAAGCCAATTATCAATATCCAATCCCGGACTATTCCAGATAAATGGTAATCTTGAAATGATTACTGCAAAAAAAATAAATGTAATATTAATTTTATCTTTCATGTAGGCTCAAAAAATATGCAGCCCAAAGACTGCATATCAATTTATACTTTAAGATCAGCTTCTAGTCCTATCAGATCTTTGTTTGCGTCAATAATTGGCTGGACTTCATTTGCGATGAATTCCTCCGTTTGAATTGGTGCAAAACCGATGAAGTTTTTAGGATCAAGAACTTCTTTTAGTTTTGATTTGTCTAATTTCAACGAATTATCGTTTAAAATTCTTTCGATCAAATCGTTTTCTTTACCTTCTTCTTTCACTTTTTTAGAAGCTTCCATTGAATGAACTCTAATCACTTCGTGGATTTCCTGACGGTCGCCACCAGCTTTCACTTCTTCCATGATGATGTATTCTGTCGCCATGAAAGGAAGTTCTTCCATAATATGTTTGTTGATTCTGTTTGGATAAACCACGATTCCATTCATGATATTGTTCCAAATCAATAGAATTGCATCAACCGCTAAAAACGCTTGAGGAATTGTTAATCTCTTGTTTGCAGAATCATCTAAAGTTCTTTCAAACCATTGAGTTGACGCCACCATTGCAGAACTTGTCGTCAAAGACATCACGTATTTTGCCAATGCTCCGATTCTTTCGCTTCTCATTGGATTACGCTTGTAAGCCATGGCAGATGAACCAATTTGGTTTTTCTCGAATGGTTCTTCAATTTCTTTCAAATTTTGAAGAAGACGTAGATCGTTTGTGAATTTATGAGCTGATTGCGCAATATTTCCTAATAAAGCAACAACTTTAGCATCAATTTTTCTGTCATAAGTTTGTCCGGAAACTCCGAAAACTTTTTCGAAACCAAATCTTTTCGAAAGTTCTTTATCTAAGTGTTTTACTTTAGAATAATCACCGTTGAAAAGCTCAAGGAAACTTGCTGCAGTTCCCGTAGTTCCTTTTACACCTCTGAATCTTAATGTTTCTAAGAAGAAATCAAGTTCCTCAATGTCAAGAACTAGACTTTGTAACCAAAGTGTCGCTCTTTTTCCAACAGTCGTTAACTGAGCCGGTTGAAAGTGAGTGAATCCTAAAGTTGGAAGGTCTTTATATTGAATTGCAAAATCCGAAAGATTTTTCATCACGTTAACCAACTTTTTCTTTAAAATTAAAAGTCCGTCACGGATTTGAATTAAGTCTGTATTGTCCCCTACAAATGCCGAAGTAGCTCCCAAGTGAATAATTCCTTTTGCAGAAGGCGCAACGTCACCATAAGCGTGAACGTGAGCCATCACATCATGACGGAATTTTTTCTCATACTCTGCTGCTTTATCGTAATCGATGTTGTCAACATTGGCCTTCAACTCTGCAATTTGCTCGTCTGTGATGTCAAGACCAAGGTCTTTTTCAATCTCAGCCAAAGCGATCCAAAGCTTTCTCCAGTTCTGGAATTTGTTGTTGTGAGAAAAGTTAAACAACATTTCTTCGCTTGAATAGCGCTCTTCCAATGGATTTTTGTAGGAATTCATTCTTTACTTTTACTTTTTTTAGATATGCAAAAGTAAGATTTTTTGATGAGAGATAAAAATCGGAAAGCGTGTTTTGAATTTTGCATCAATCAAAGTTATTTCAATTGATTTAAACTTAAATTTCAGCTCAAATATATTCCAAAAAACCAAGCCCATAAAATTAAAATAATCTGCATAGGAACCCTTTCTTTATAGAGATAGTTCATTCCCGGACCTGAGTAATCTGCCTTAAAAATGTTGATATTTTTCTTGGACGAATTTATATTAGCAATGAAAACCAAAACAAAGAAAATAATGAGCAAAATTGCAGTCAGTTCACGCATTGAGGGAATCATAAGACCAATACCAGCCGCAATTTCGATCACTCCTGTACAATAAACCCAAAACATTTTTGCCGGAACAAAATCGGGAATCATCAAAGCCATTCCTTTTTGGAATTTAAAATGCGAAAGACCAGTGAATATGATAAAAACAGCCATCCCAATGTTTCCGGAAAAAAGAAAATTCCAGTCTCCTTGAAAAATTTTTGTTCCTAACAAAGCTAAAATGAATGTTACGAAAAGAATTGTTAATAATTTCATGATGCCTTATAAAGTGTTTTGAATTTTGTTTAAAATTAAACAGAAAAAAGAGGCTTCTTACCCAAACCTCTTTAATGAAAACTATTTTGTCTGTATTATATTGTTTCAGAAAGTTCTTTCACAATCTGTAAACCTTTATTAAAACCTTCGTCCATGTGATCCCGCCATGCTTTTTCAACCTGAACTTCGGTGTGAAGTTTTGTTTTTCCATCAAAATCGATCAGTATATATTTTTCGAAACAGCCACTCCACTCCATCACTTCTTTGCTTTGAGTGTCTTCATTTCCATCTTTATCGACCATCCCTAAATGCTTAAAAATAATCTGGTCAGGTTTTTCTAAGCTGTCAATTGTAGAAACCATTCCTGCACCTTCTGCATTTACAAAATAGGTTTTTCCACCGACTTGCCAATCGGTTTTCATTGTTGATGCAGAATCTGGATTGAAAAATTTCGTCCATTCACTGTAAGTTTCGCTTCCCCAAAGAACATCCCAGATTTTCTGTTTGGATGCGTTGATGATAATTTCGTAAGATAGGGTTTCCATATTTTTTAATTTTTGATTTATTTTAAACACAAATTTTAGCACTAATTAAATACTTGCAATTTGTATTTAGCTATAATTGATTTTCTGCTAAATTTTTCACATTCTGAAGTGCAATTGGAAATTTATCTTCAAAGAAACTTTTAAATTCTTCTGAAGTATTAATTTTTGCAGTCAGCTTTGTACCATCTTCTGTTTCTTCCAAAATATAAGATTCTGTTGCATCACCCCAATCCTGAGGAACTTCTACTCCGTCATAAATTTCGCCAAGATGCAGAAAAGTCATTTCTTTGTTTGGATTGTTTTTCAAAACACGACTGTACATTCCGTTGTTGTTTGGATCAAAAAATTTAACAATACTATCTTGTTCCCAAGTTCCCATGTAAAATGAGCCTTCGGTAAAAGCGGAAGTCCATTGTCTGTAACTGAAATCATCCCAAAGCACAGTCCATACTTTTTCGGGAGCCGCATTAATTTGAATTGTATATTCAAAAATTTCCATATTTTTTTAAGATTTAGGTTTATATAAATTATTTATCCGCCGACAAAATCTCCACCGTTGATGTGAATGATTTCGCCTGTAATATAGCTTGAATCTTCAGAAGCAAGAAAAACGTACGCCGGAGCAACTTCTGAGGGTTGTCCCGCTCTTTTTAAAGGAGTATCTTTTCCAAAAGAGGCAATATCTTCAAACGTTTCTTTCACTAAAGGCGTCCAAATTGGTCCCGGAGCAACTCCATTGACCAAAATTTTCTGTTCGGCAAGATTTACAGAAAGCGAACGGATAAATGTTGCAATTGCCCCTTTCGTTGCTGAATAATCGATGAGATGGTCACTTCCACGATATGCTGTAACTGAAGTTGTACAGATGATTCTTCCGCCTTTTTTCATTAAAGCTAAACAATCTCTTGTAAATGAAATCATTGAAATGATATTAACCTCGAAAGTTTCTTTGATTTGCTCATCATTAATTTTAGAAACCTCAGTTTTAGGAAACTGAATTCCTGCGTTGTTAACTAGAACATCAATAGTTTTCCATTCTTTTTTGATTTTTTCTAAAGTAGTATTCCTAAATGCTTTTTTAGAAATATCACCTTTAAAAAGAATACATTTTCCACCTTCTTTTTCAACGAGCTTTTGTGTCTCTTTTGCATCTTTTATGCTTTCTTTGTAAATGATTGCGATATCTGCACCCTCTCTCGCAAAATGCACGGCAACTGCTTGTCCGATTCCGCTGTCACCACCGGAAATAATTGCTTTTTTATTGAGTAATTTCTTACTTCCTAAATAATTTTTTCTAATAATCTCCGGATACAATCCGTCTTTAGGTACTTTCGATAATGACTTTGACTTGTTCTGTGTCTTCATAAGCAAATCTTTTTCATTAGTAACAACAAACAGCAAGCCGAAGAAAAAATAGTTGGATGATGGAAACTGTATGTAGGAAGTTATTTACAGTTTTTATATTACTTTCAGCCTCCATCATCTAGCTTCCAGCCAAATATTTAAGAATTATACGCTTCTTCCAAATCCTTTATAACAATTTTCTGCATTTTCATCATTGCTTGAACGACTTTCTGAGATTTTTCCTGATCGGAATCGTTCATCAGTTCAATTAATCTTTTTGGAACGATTTGCCAACTAAATCCGAACTGGTCTTTCAACCAACCACACATACTTTCTCTTCCGCCATCTGAGATAAGAGAATTCCAAAGATGATCGGTCTGCTCTTGGTTATCGGTCATCACAACCATTGAAATTCCTTCATTAAAATCAAATTTATGATCATAAGAATTATCCATACAAAAGAAAGAATATCCGTCAATTTCAAAATGAGCGTGCTGTACATTTTCAGGAATTTCGTGGTTTTCGTCACCCACTCCGTCTCCGTATTTCAGAACTCCTCCAATTTTCGAATTTGGGAAAATCTCTGTGTAAAATTCCATAGCTTTCATGGCTTTTCCGTTATTTTGATGAATAAACATCAAAGTCGGAATAATTTTCTGTTCCACATCACCATTTTTACCAAGATAAACTTGCCATGTCACCCCGAATCTATCCCGAACCCAGCCATATTTTTTACTCCAGGGATATTCACCGATTTCCATTAAAGCCATTCCTCCATCCATTAACTGATCCCAATATTTCTGGACTTCATCTTCCATATCGCAGATAATCATAAAAGAAACCGAAGCATTTTTCTGAAAATAAGGACCACCATTCAGCAGCATAATTTTCTGACCAAAAAGATCAATATTCATTACAACTGGTGTGTCTGCAGTGATTTTTCCATCAAAAACTTTACAGTAAAATTCGGATGATTCTTTTGCATCTCCGTCGTACCAAAGACAGGGAAAAATATTGTTATTCATAATTTTAATTTTAAGATTTTAAAGAAAAATTGTTTTGTTCCATATAATTTTTAAGCTTCAGAATTGTATTTTTTCCGAAACCATGAAACTTCATCAGCTCATTTTCAGAATAATCTGAAAGTTTTCCGAGAGAATCTATCTTTTCTTTTTCCAATGTTCTTCTTGCAGGATTTGCTATAATTCCCTGCAAAAATTTGTTTTCCACAACATGATTCTCAGTGTAAACAGGCTTTAAGCATCTTGCCATTATTACTAAATTAATCATGATAAAAAGTTTTAAAATTAATGGTTTTCCACGTATTTATGAAAATTATTAAGTATCGCATACCAACCGTCACGTTGCATTTCTGCTGAATTTTGAGTTTCAGGATCGAAAATTTCGGTTACTTTGGTAGTGTTTTCGTCTATTTTTTCGAAAATCACTTCTACGACTCTCCCGTCTTCCAAATGATACTGTATTTTTTCATTGGTGATTACCTCATCATAAATTCCTTCGAAATCAAACCCGAAACTTCCGTCTTTTGCCTCCATTCTTGTTTTGAATTTCCCTCCTACTCTTAAATCATTTTCAGAACTCAGACATTCCCAAGATTCGTGAGCAAAATTCCATTTTGTAATATGTTCAGGAGTATTAAAATAGTCCCAAACTTTTTCTACGGGAGCAAGAATTGTAATATCAATTTTAATTTTTTCCATAAGCTTATTTTAAATTGTAAAAAGAAGGGTAACCAAAACAGCCACCCTTTTACAGATAAATATATGATTAATTTGTGTATTCTTCGTTATAATTAATCATCCAATGCACCCCATATTTGTCTTGAAAACTTCCGAAATAGTCTCCCCAAAACTGGTCTTCAAGCGGCATTTCGATATTTCCACCTTCAGAAAGTCCTTTGAAAAGTCTGTCAGCTTCTTCTCTTGATTCCGGGAAAATTGAAACATAATTATTGTTTCCAACATTCAGTTTTTGCCCGAAACTTGGAACAATGTCTGATGCCATCAGCAAATCTCCACCAATAGGAAGCGCAATATGCATTACTCTGTTTTTTTCTTCGTCTGATAAATTTTCAGTTCCGGGAGCATTTCCCATTTTGTAAATTTCTCCACGGAACTCTCCACCAAAAATGGATTTGTAAAATGTAAAAGCTTCTTCTGCTTTACCATCGAAATTTAAGTAAGGATTTAATTTAGCCATGATTTTTATTTTTAATTAATATTTTTGTTTGATTAAGCACGAATTTTTTTTCACTAATTACACTAATAAAACATTCGTAGAAATTTGTGTAAAATATTTGCGTAACTCGTGTTTATGTTTAAACTCAAAGTCCTCTAAGATTTTTTTTAAATTTTTGAAAATATCTTTCGTTCGCAAAGGCGTTTGACTACGTCGAATCTTCGATTTCACCAGCAAAGGCTGAATGTTTTTGAGACTTTACGCCTGTCATTCTGAAAGTAGCGAAGAGGATTGAAGAATCTATTTTTTATAGTAGATTTTAAATTTAATTTCAATTATTCAAAAATTTCTCAACCTGATCTACTGTAAAATCAATCAGTTTTTCATCAACATTTCCTTCGAAACCTGCCATCATGTAAGAGGCGTGAGTTGCAGGGAGAATCATTAATTGAGAATTCTCTACCAAACACCACATTTCAACAACGTGTTCAGGTTTCATCACATCTTTATCACCAGAAATAAATAATGTCGGAGATTTTATTCCTTTCAAAATATCTTCGCTCCAGTCTTCGAAAGTCTGCATTCTTTTGCTGTCTTTCTCAAACATATTTTCAAGTGCTAAAAAGTCCGGATTTAAGTTTAAAAAATTGTTTTTCAGAGATTCCGGCATAGATTCTAAACTTGCATCCATCATTCCTTCAAAAAAACCATCTATCATTCCATTTTTTTTGTAAAATGCAGAAGCGACAATAAGTTTTTCAACCAAATCAGGAAAAAGATGAACGATTTGCATCACCGTATTTCCACCGTTACTGAAACCCCAAAATGAGGTTTTCTCAATATTAATTTCTTTCAAAAGTGCAGCAACATCTTTTGCATCCTGCTCGAAAGTTTCGGGAATATTGCGATGCTCTGTCATTCCGTGATTTTGAAGATCAATTCCAACGAGTTGAAATTGGTTTTCAAGTCTCGGAATAATTTCTTTAAAATCAAACCGAATCGAACCGGCTCCTCCATGAATCAACACCAAAGGTTTTCCAGAACCATAAATTTCATAGTGCATTTTGATTCCGTTAATTTCTTTATAACCTTTTACTACAGGATTCATTTAATATTTTAAATCTTTGTCAAAGTCATATTTCATTCCTTCGTAATTGAAGATTCTGCGCATTAAACCTATTTGTCCGCAGAGATAATCTTCACGCCCGATGCACATTCCTACAAAATTCAGAACATTTTCAGGAAAGAAATCGATATTCATTCCCATCGGAAAAGCTTTGTCTAAATCTTCATCCGTTGCTTCCAGTAATTTTTGATAAACCAATGGAGAAATTTTGTGAAAGCTGGCTTTAAGCTGTTCTAAAGTCGGATATTTAAAACTTTCATCCAACGCTTTTCCCTGAAAGAAATAATCTTTGAATCCAAATTCTTCATTTAATCCTAAAACATTTCCCATTGCATAACGCATATCGAGAAAGTTTCCGACCATCCAGATAATATGATTGGTTCTGCCTTCGATTCTTTTTAAGGCATCTTCTTCTGAAATTCCGTCAAGAACCATCAGAAAACTCTGACTGTGGCCTCGAAATGCAGGAATGATGATGTCTAGTTTTTTTGATTTTGGGGTGTCCATAAGTTTGATTTTTTTGTTTTTATTTTTCCCACTGATTTCACATATTTTCACAGATATTTATTATTAAATTTTTTGAAAATTTTACTCTCGTAGATTTTGCTGATTACGCAGATGTTTTCATCTTAATTGTGAAATTTGTAGAAAATATTTATGATATTAGTGTTTAAACTATTCTGTCGGCATTTGCGACATATCAGCAAAAGTGACATTCCAGCCGTGTCCGTTGATGTCCCAAAAAGAATTCTGATACATCCAGCCATAATCCTGTGGTTCCTCATGTTGATAAGCTCCGTTTGCGACTGCAGCATTCACAACCTCATCAACTTCTTCACGACTGTTTAAACCAATTGCAACCAAAACCTGAGTCGTATCGCCTTTTGGAACGGGTCTTTCAGAAAAAGTCTGGAAATATTCTTCCGTCAAAAACATGACATAAATTGTATCGCTCATTACTACACAAACTGCTTTCTCATCAGAAAACTGTTCGTTGATTGTAAATCCTACATTCGTCCAGAATTCTTTCGTTTTCTGAATATCTTTAACCGGAAGGTTAACATAAATTTGATTGATTTTCATTTTTTGTAAATTTTAATTTGAAATAATTATTCTGTCGGAATCTGAGAAACATCTCCAAACATTACCTCCCATTGATGCCCATCTAAATCTGAAAAAGCATGTTGATACATCCAGCCATGATCTCGCGGTTCGCTGTAAGTAGAACCTCCGTTATCAACAGCAGTTTTTATCATATCATCAACTTTTTCACGGCTGTTTACACCGATAGCGAGAAGCGTTTGCGTAGTTTCTCCTTTTGCGATAGGTCTGTCTGTGAAAGTCTGGAAAAATTCTTCTGCTAAAAACATGGTGTAAATATGATTTTCTTTCATGATTACACAAATTGCTTTTTCGTCGGAAAATTGTTCGTTGATAGAAAATCCTAATTTCGTCCAAAAGTCTCTCGTTTTCTGAACATTTTTTACGGGAAGGTTGACATAGATATCCGTGATTTCCATTTTTGTAATTTTTTAGTGTTAAACTTTTAACCAAAATTACCAAGTCGTAATGAAAATCAACTTGCCATAAGACAAGATTTAAATTTTCTTGGGATGCGAAACCAATTCTTTTCGGATTCTGCTTAAAGAAGTATCTGTCACACCAAGATAAGAAGCAATTTGCTTCAAAGGAGCAAACTGTATAACATGAGGTTTTTGCTCTAAAAGATTAAGGTAACGCTTAGTTGCAGAAAGGGTAAACATTTCCACTGAACGCTGTTTGTAAGCGAAAAGTTCCTGAGACATCCATGCTCTTCCCCACTCGCTTAAATTCTGGATTTTGTGATATAGTTCCTGAAAAGTCTCAAAATCTATTTTCCAACATTCGCAATCGGTGATGCAGACGATATTTTCCTGAGTAGGAATTCTCTGAAACAGTGAGGAAACTTCGATAATGATTTCATTTTCAACGAAAAAATGCGTGGTAACTTCGTTTCCATTAAAATCATTGACAAAAGAACGGGCTAAACCTTTTTCAAGAATATAATATTCGTTAGCTGTTTTTCCTTCTTCTAAAATAAAATCACCTTTATGAAAAAACACTTTTTCGTGCGCCTGAAAGACTTCCTGAAGTTCTTCATCTAAGAAAAAAGGAAAATCATAGCAAATTTCTAAGGCTTTATTCGTCATTTTAGTTCTATTTTAATGCAACCTAAAAATAGAATTTTTATTGGAATTGAAAATGAAATATTTTGTATTAGTTTAATATTTAGAAATTTGTATACTTTTTTTTCATTCCGTAGAAATCTAAAAAATATTTTAATTTTAATAATAAACTGTTGAGATTCCTCCGGAATGACAAACGTTATGATTAAATATTGAAATAAAAGTAAAGATTTAAAATTTAAAACAAAGAAAGCTGAATCGGTTTTGAAGGAGCGGGTTTTTCTGCATCACCAAAAACAGTTTTCCCTCCGAAGCGCCATGAGTTTTGCCTTTCTTCTTCAATCACTTTATTGATATCGAAATCAGGCGTGAAATTTTTCTCAGCATCAGAAATAATGGTGTGAAGCTTATTAATCGACTGCAATTTATCTGAATTTCCGAGCTTAGATTTTTCAATGCCTTTCTGTAAAATCGAAATCGTTTCGTCATAAACATTGATGGGAACGGGAAACGGATGACCGTCTTTTCCGCCATTGGCAAAAGAAAATCTCGCTGGATCCCGGAATCTTGAAGGTGCACCATGAATGACTTCACTTACCAAAGCCAGACTTTGCAAAGTTCTAGGACCTACACCTTTCAGCAATAATAATTCTTCGAAATTCTCAGGCTGATTTTCCCTAGTCATGTACAACAATGTCCCGAGCTTTTTTAAGTCGACATCTGATGCACGTACGTCATGATGATTTGGCAAAATTAAATTGGCAAAATCCTGCATAATCTTCTCTGAGTTGGTGTGAGAAATTTCTAAAATTCCTTTTCGGTTTTCCTGAGCTTCGTGAGCGGTTAAATTTAAAATATTCCCACGATTAATTCCCTGAATTCCTTTGTGAGGCTCACTCACAAAAGATTCCATATTTTCAGAATGCCAATGATAACGTCGTGCCGTTCCGTCAGAATCGTTCATTCCTTGTTGCACGACCGACCAGCTTCCTTCATCAGATACAATAAAATTATGGAGGTACAATTGATATCCATCCTGAATGGCTGTGTTATCTACCTTTGCGGAGAGTTTACTTGCACGAACCAATTCATTTCCGTCTAAACCGGTTTTATCAGCAATAACTAAAAGCTCGTTTGGAGTTTCTTTTGAAAACCTACCTTTTCCGCCACAAACATAAATTCCAAGTTCTTTAGATTTCGGATTGATGGAACGTTTTAAAGCTCCCATAACGGAAGTTGTGATTCCTGAAGAATGCCAATCCATTCCCATAACAGCGCCAAAACTCTGAAACCAAAATGGATCTGCCAATCTGCGAAGAACTTCGTTTTTACCGTAATCGGCCAACATCACTTCTACGATTGACAGTCCGAGTATGGCCATTCTTTCGTACAGCCAAGGTGGTATTTTGCCGTAGTGAAGGGGTAATGTTGCAGTTCCGGAGCGTTTCATTTTTATGATTGATGATTGATGATTGATGATTGATGATTGATGATTGATGATTGATATACAAAATTAAAGCCTTATGAACGAAATCCATAAGGCTTTAAACATATTCTTAAAGTTTTAATGCTTCACAATTTCCTTTACGATTCCGCCTTGAGGCTCTCTTACGGTTTGTGTGAAAATGAAAGCTTTCGGATCAATTGCACGAACGATATTCTGTAATTTTCTTACTTCCAATCTTGTTACAATGGTAAAAATAATATCCGCATCCTGACTTTGCTCAAAAGATTCTTTCATAAAACCTCTTTCGCCTCTATAAACAGTGATTCCTTTATTCATTGTTAAAACCAAGGCTTTTTTGATTTCTTCACTGTTTCCGGAAACGATGGTTACTCCAGTGTAAGCTTCAATTCCTTCAATGACATATTTGGTGATTTGGCTTGCCACTAGATATGTCATAATCGCATATAAAGCGGTTTCAAATTTAAGAAAAACGGTTGCGATGATAAAGATAATCACATTCATTCCCAAAATAATTTCAGTAATACTGAAACTACTCTTTTTGAATGTTAATAAGGCTAAAACTTCCATTCCGTCGAAGGTTCCACCACCTCGCATGGATAAACCTATTCCTATTCCCATGAAAAATCCGCCAAACACAGCGACCAATAGTTTGTCGTGGGTGACTTCCGGAAAAGGAACGAAAGAAATGGTCAAAATGATTAATAAAATGGTCAGAAAACTTCTGATTGCAAAGTGTTTCCCGATTTGAAAGTACGCCAAAAGGATAAAAGGAATATTTAAAACTAATAAAACGACACCGAGATTCCAATGATAAACTTCGTGTAATAAAAGTGAAATTCCGGTTACGCCACCATCTAAAAAGTGGTTGGGAACGAGAAAAGATTTTAGAGCAAAACTCGCTGAAATTACACCTAAAACCAGATAAATAATATCTGATAGCGTAAATAGCGGGCCATGTTTGGTTGCTGAGCTCATAAGGTGATCAGTAGTTTTTTAGTTTTGTTTTAATAATATCCAGGTTATCCTGTTTTTTTTGGTTTCTGCTATTGATAGCGGTTTCCGTAAAATAATGATGGCTTTCAAGGAATTTCTCCTGTAACAAATTCCAGTCACGTTCAGAATTGACGATTCCAAACATGGATAGTTCTTCAAACAGTTTATCGCCAATCACAAAGAAATCTTTTCTGCCCAAATAATCCAAATCAGCATCGGCTAAAATTTGCTCTAAATGATTGTGGGGCGTCTGAGGAATTTTTGTCGCCATAATCATTCCTTTGATTTTCTCAATCTGCTCCTGAGAATAACCATGATCTGAAAGATATTCTTCCGCAATTTCGCAAGATTTAGCCTCATGTTCTTTTGAGCCGTACAAAAATCCGGTATCATGAAATAAAGCTGCTGTTTTTAGTAACAACAGATCTTCATCATTCACGTTTTCAGATTTCGCAATTTTTTCAACTGAATCAATGACGTCCTTTACGTGCATTACGCTGTGATAAGAAAGGTGCTCAGGAAGATTTTCTTTGAGTCTTTTTAATATTATTTTATTTAATTTTTCGTATTCCATATTTTAAAATAGAAAATGTTTTTTTTATTTCTAGTAGTTCTAATTTTAACGCAAAGCTCGCAAAGATTTTTTGACTACTAACTGTTTTTAAGTTCGCAAAGGCGTTTCACTCAGCAAAGAGCTCAGAGATTTTAAATTAATTTTAATTTAAGAAATTTCGTCATCCTTTTTAGTTTCAATTGCAAAATACATATCCATATCGCCTTTTCCTTTAGTGTGAATCTTTCCTCTGTATTCGCAGTTTATTTTTTCTTTTACCAATTGATAAGTTGATTCTGAGATATTTATTTTTCCTTTTTCACTGTTTTGTTCCATTCTTGCGGCGGTATTTACGGTGTCACCCCAAATATCGTAAGCGAATTTTTTCACGCCGACAATTCCGGCAATCAAAGAACCTGAATTGATTCCGATTCTGATATCTAAAGTATTAGGATTTATCTTTTTTCTTTCTTCAATAAAATCAATAATATCCAAAGCTACCAAAGTTGTTTGATAAGCGTGGCATTCATTTTTAATCGGCAATCCGCAAACTGCCAGATAAGCGTCTCCGATTGTTTTAATTTTTTCCAGACCATGTTTTTCCATGATCATATCAAAAGCTGTGAAACATTCGTTAAGCTCAACTAACATTTTTTCGGCTCCCATTTTCTCTGAACTTTGGGTAAAATTAACAAAATCGGTAAATAAAACGGTGACTTCGTCATAATATTTAGCTTCAGAGCTACCATTTTCTTTTAATTCTTCGGCAACTTCATGAGGAAGAATATTCAGTAATAAATTTTCTGTTTTCTGTTTTTCTTTCTGTAATTCGAAAGTTCGTTCGTCAACTTGTTTTTCAAGCAAATCATTTTGATCCTGAAGAATCTGCTGTTTTTCCTGTTCCTGTTTTAAATTAACATCTGAAAGACGGTTGACTTCATCCAATTGTTTTACTAAACTTAAATTGGTTGATGCAAATTGCCAACCTAAATAAGCAGAAATTGAAATTGGGAAGCTTACAATAACCAAAACAAGCAGAGACAATCCGAATTCATCACTTGAAAGCATTTGAGGAGTCGCAATATTTAATGATTCTAAAATATTAAAAATGATGGTAAGAATAATGATTGCAAAGAATGTAAGAATTCCTCCACCAACAATAAAGGCAGATTTTTCTCGTCGAATCATTGCTCTGATGATGAGATACAGAGATTCAAACCAAACGAAAAATATATAGAAAACAACAATACTTACAGCCGCTGCCGCACTGAAATAATACACAATAAGAAGCAAAGCTGCGATAACCAGCAAAATTTTTAACCTGATCTTACTTCTTCCAAATAAAGTATTGACAAAACCAGTAAGTGACGCTCCAAAAGCTACTATTGAAAGGAATGAAAAGAAACCATACGAATCTACATTTGCCGGATCATCCATTTTATAAAACAAAAGAATCATATAGCTCAACAAACCAATTGAGAGATTGTATATTGAGAAATACAGATTGTAAAGCGCTTTTCTGTAAAACAAAAATAAGAGCAGGTGAATGAAACCTAAAGCAGAAAAAACCCCACAAATAAGCATCGTTATGAAATTGAATCCTTCAGTCATTTCCACTTTTTCATCCAAAAACTCTTTGGCTGAAACCAATTCTACATCTAATGCTACTGGGCTGTAATTGATTTTCATTTTTTCACCTCCAGCAACAATAGGCAAAAAACGAATGGCTAAAACGTTGACTTCTGTATTATCGAATGAAAAAAGTTCAGGAACATCATTTTTCATTTTAAATTCTCTTGAATCACCTTTTCCGATTTTCCCGATAATTTCTATTTTTTTACCATTCAGATAAATTTCTGAAGCACCGATCTGTTTTATATCAAAACATAAAGATTTATTTATAGATGCGGAATCTATTTTAAAATAATAACGAATCCAGTAAACCTGGTCTTTTTTGTATGTTTTTTTTGAGCTAATGTCAGTATTTATCCATGCAGAATCGTCGAATTTTAGCAATGCAAAAGCCGGATTATCGCCTGCAAAAAATTTACTTTCTTCAATGGTTGCACCAGATTTTATATCTTTTTCTGTAAAAATTCTTGGTTTTTCAAGAGAATTCTGAGCAAAACAGAAAGTCTGCACAACAATGAAAAGTAAAAATGTAAAAAGTAGATTTTTTTTCAAAATTTTTAAAATTTAGTTTAACGAATTTACAAAATACATCTCCATTGCGCCTTTACCTTTGGTTTCGATTTTTCCACGATATTCAAAAGTAAAATCATCTTTTATTAACTTATAGGTTGCTTCGGAAACATTTAGTTTTCCTAAAGAACTATTTTGCTCCATTCTTGCAGCTGTATTTACAGTATCGCCCCAAATGTCGTAAGCAAATTTTTTCACGCCCACAATTCCCGCAATTACTGATCCTGAGTGAATTCCGATTCTGATATCCAAAGTATTAGAATTATCTTTTTTTCTTTGTTGAATATAAGAAAGAATTTCCAATCCTGCATTCACCGCATTTTTGGCATGCTCTTCATTGGAAACAGGCAAACCACTTACCGCTAAATAGGCATCTCCAATGGTTTTTATCTTTTCTAAATTGTATTTCTCCATAATTCTGTCGAACTCGGTGAAACATTCGTTCAGCTCGGACAACATTTTCTCAGCTCCTAATCTCTCTGAACTTTGAGTAAAATTAACGAAATCAGTAAATATTACAGTAACCTCATCGTAATATTTGGCTTCTGAACTTCCTTTTTCTTTTAACTCTTCGGCAACTTCATGAGGAAGAATATTCAATAAAAGATCTTCTGTTTTCTGTTTTTCTTTTTGTAACTCCTGAGTTCTTTCGTTTACCAGATTTTCAAGCAAATCATTTTGATTTTGAAGAATTTGTTGCTTTTCATAAGACAGGTTTTTCACCTGCTCAATCTGTAAGTTAAGATTCTTATTATCATTGGCAGAACGCCATGCCAGAAAAGCAGAAAGCGTAAATGGTAGACTGAAAATGAAAATGATGAAAATGATGAAAATAGACATTTCACTGAAACTATTTCCCGGATTAACCTCTAAATTACCGCCTGAATAAATTAAATATAATATTGTACCAATCAAAATGATAAAGAAAAAAAGCAAACCAACGCCAATTATTATTGACCCCGGTATTTTTTTAATAATTGCCCGAATAACAAGATATAAAGCTTCTAAACAGACCGATGTTATAACGAAAATATATAAGGGTTTTGCAAAATCCTGCCCAATACTAGGAAATGTGATTAAAAAACATAAAATTACCGATAAAGCAGCTAGAATTTTAAATCTTAATCCTATTTTCCCAAAAAGGCTATTAAGCATCACACTCAAAAAGACTGATGCAAACAAGCCTGCAAACGAACTGATGTAACCAAGTTGCACATTCGTTTTAATATCTTCTGTTTCATAAGAGAAAAACCATGCTAGCAAAAACACAGACATCCCAAGATTAAATAAGGAAAACAACAGATTTGAACGGTCTTTTCTATAAAATAGATACGCAAGAAAATGAATCAGAAACAACGTTAAAAATATAAAAGCAATACCTTCAATAAGTACTCCTCTCATAAGAATTTGCCTCATCATTACTGCTATAGTCGAATTGGGATTTGAAATAGAAATTTGAAATCCGTGTATTGTCTGTTCTGCAAAAGGCTCAGTATTTTCGTATCTCACTGCGAGTAAATGTGTACCAGCAGCACCGCCATTGAGAATAAGAGGAAGTGTAGGATTTACGTATTTGGCTTCTTCTCCTTCTTTTGCAAATTGTCCGTATCGTTTGATAAACTTTCCGTCCCAATAAATATCCATCGCAGCACCACTTCTAAACTCCAAAGCCAGAGGTTGATGCTCTGCTGAAGAATCTATACAGATTACAGTTCTTAACCAAACGATATCTTTAGGATTTTTCTTTTGAAGTTTTGAATTTACGAATTCATCAGTAAGCGAATTTTCCCATTTAGAATCATCCAAATTTTTATTTGCCCAGATTTTATTATCTCCAATTTTAAATTTCCAAGGTTTATCGAGTCGGATGTATTGATTTTCCTTAAAGAATTTATCATTTATTGTAACGCTGCATGAATTTTCAGTCTTTTTTTGAGCCTGAAAAAACAGTGATAACAGAACTAAAAATAATAAATAAAAGTTTTTTATGTATTTCATGGAAATAATAGCATCAAATGAGAATATTTATTGCAAGATATTAAAAAAGCACATCATTTTTATGGGTTTTCAAAGAATTCTCTGCAAAAGAAAAGTTCTGAAATACCATGAAAGCAAAAAGTATATTTTTCCTCAAAATCTTAGGTTTTAATAATTTACAAAATACATTTCCAATGCACCTTTGCCTTTGGTTTCAATTTTACCTCGATATTCAAAAGTAAAATCATCTTTGATTAAATTATAGGTTGCTTCAGAAACATTTAGTTTTCCCAAAGTACTGTTCTGCTCCATTCTTGCAGCAGTATTTACCGTGTCTCCCCAAATATCGTAGGCGAATTTTTTCACACCGACAATTCCTGCAATTACTGGTCCTGAATGGATTCCTATTCTGATATCCAAAGCATTGGGATTATCTTTTTTTCTCTGTTGAATATATGAGAGGATTTCCAAACTTGCATTGACCGCATTTTTTGCGTGTTGCTCGTTGGAAACCGGTAGTCCACTTACTGCCAAATAAGCATCACCAATGGTTTTTATTTTTTCTAAATTATATTTCTCCATGATTCTGTCGAATTCTGTAAAGCAAATATTAAGTTCATTCAAAACCTCCTGAACACCTATCCTTTCTGAATTTGCTGTAAAGTTGACAAAATCTGTAAATAAAACTGAAACCTGGTCGAAATGTTTTGCGTTTGTTTTTCCTTTTTCTTTTAATTCTTCAGCAACTTCAAAAGGAAGAATATTGAGCAATAAATCATCAGATTTCTTTTTTTCTTCAGCGATTTTTTTATTATCCCTTCGTTTTTGGTTATATGAAAATCCAGCAAAGCCCAATAAAAGAAGTGATAATCCAGCTCCAACCGCCCAAATATTTTTTTGATTTTGTGAACTTTCTAATTCTGCTTTAGCAATTGCATCTTTTTTCTCCTGATTTATTTTGGCAATACTTTTTTCCTGATCGTACTTTAATGCAACAGCTTTTTGCTCTTCATCAAATTTAATCTGAATTTCCTTTCTTTTTAAATCTTCCTCAAGCGCCAATCTTTTTCTTTCTTCTTCTGTTTTTGCAGCTGCCTGTTTTTTTTCATACTCAAAACGGAGTGCTTTTAATTCTATTTCTTTTTGAAGTTGGATTCGTTTGGTTTCTTCTTCGAGTTTTATTCTGGCTCTTTCGTGGGCTATTTCAGTTTTTGATTGTATCTCTGAAAGATTTCTCATGTTATCAACACCATACGTTTCTTCCTTTTTATCTTTTGCCTTTTTCAGATAAAATAAAGACTTTTTATAATCGCCTAGCTTTTCATAGGCTTCTTGAAGAATCTCGTAATTTTGAATAAAAACTTCAGCAGATACCACTGTTTTCAAATTCAAAAAATACTCTAAATTTTCAGACTGTTTATTTGTAAGTTTTTGAAGCTCCTGTGTTTTTGTTACGTCTTGATTAAAATCTGCATCGTCATCAATTAAAGTTTTTAAATCAATCAGTCCTTTTTGGTGCGTAAAGTAATGATACATTGGATCATTTTCTTTAGTTAATTTTAAAGCTTTATTAATGTAGAACAGAGCATTTGTATAATCTTTCTGTTTATAATTTATATCCGAAAAATAGTAATAAACAAGCTTTGAACTATCATTTAATTGATGGTTTTCAAAATAATTTTTAGCATCATTTAATAACGACTTTGCTTGTTCATATTGCTTTGTTTCAGAGTAAATATTACCTATCAACATTTTAGAAGTCGCAACCTGTTGTTCGTTTTTATTTTTCTTTCCAGTTTCAAGTGCTCTCTGATAATAATCTAATGATTTTTTATAATCTTTATTTGAAAGATAGAAAGTCCCTGCGAAAAAATACGCGTCATATAAGTTATCCGGAAAATTACCTCTTGTAAACTCAATATACGTATTCAGAGATTTGTAGCTGTCCACAACATTATCTTGTAAAAAGTTATTTTGAAACAATCTTTGATAAGCCGCCAAAACTACTTTTTTATCTTTAATTTTCTTTTGATTATACAGATTTAAGATTTGGTTACAATAATCATTAGCAGCTTTATTTTTCTTATTAACAGAATTTATCGTAGCAAGTAAAAAGTAAGCCCACGCTCTTTTGTCGTAATTTTCAGTTTTATTGAGATACTTTTCGCCTTCCAGTAAATATCTTTCACTATTTACAAAATCCATTTTTTCCAGAAACAAACCACCGATAAAAAGGTTAGTTCTACCTATTTGTTCAGTATCGTTTAATCTTTCATAAAAAGGTAAGCCTAATTTAGAATACGTTATTGCACTATCAACAATCTTGTTATCTATGTATAAATTTCCGAGATCAACATAAATTTTAGCCTTTTCTCTGTCGCTTTTTGTTAAAGATAATTTCTTTTTGAGTTCTAAAATCCCTACAGATTCTTGCGCTTCAAAAACTGTATTTCCTAAAAAGAAAAAACAGATTATTGCAAAAGAGGTAAATTTATTTTTCAATGAGTAGCTATTACGTTCATGCACAAAAATAAAAAAATCATTCCGTTAAACAACAGAATGATTCAAATTGATGAGAAATAAATTTATTTACTTCAAAGAAGCAATAGCAGCTTCATAATTAGGCTCTTGTCCGATTTCCGGAACTTGCTCTGTGTAGATTACTTTAGCTTTTTCATCCAAAACAACAACAGCTCTGCTTAAAAGTCCTTTTAATGGAGAATCTGAAAGCGTAACTCCATAATCTTCACCGAAGTTTCCTCTGAAATCTGATAAAGTTTCCACATTATTTAAACCTTCAGCTGCACAAAATCTTGACAAAGCAAATGGTAAATCTCTTGAAACATTAATCACAACTGTATTATCAAGTGTAGAAGCTTCTTCGTTGAATTTTCTTGCTGAAGCAGCACAAATTCCTGTATCAATGCTCGGGAAAATATTTAATACTACTCTTTTCCCAGTGTAATCTGCAAGATTTTTTTCAGATAAATCTGAAGATACCATTGTAAATTCCTGAGCATCTTTTCCAATTTCAGGAAGGCTTCCTATTGTATTTATCGGGTTTCCTTTGAATGTAATTGTAGACATAATTTATTTTTTAAAAAAGTTTATCAAATTTATTCAAAATTCAGCCGATTTTGTTTGAAATAAAGGTTAAATAATTCTTAAAACACAAAATCTCATTGATTATTAAAGTGTAAAAATTTAAAATTTAACTAAATTTGTGAATCTTAAAATTAAAACAATAAACTAACATCATAATGTCAGAAAAATCAAAAATCTATTACACACTTACTGATGAAGCTCCAATGTTGGCTACGCACTCGTTTTTACCCATTGTAAAAGCGTTTACAAAACCAGCAAACATTGAAATCGCTGTTCCGGATATTTCTTTAGCAGGAAGAATTTTAGCAAACTTCCCTGAGTTTTTGAATGATGATCAGAAAATCGTTGATGCTTTGGCTCAATTAGGAGAATTAGCAACTCAACCGGATGCAAACATTATCAAATTACCAAATATTTCAGCTTCAGCTCCTCAATTAGATGCTGCCATTGCTGAATTACAGGCTAAAGGATTTGCAGTTCCAAATTATCCTGCAGAACCGAAAAATGATGAGGAGAAAGCGATTAAAGCTAAATATGCTAAAGTTTTAGGAAGTGCTGTAAATCCTGTATTAAGAGAAGGAAATTCTGACAGACGTGCCCCGAAAGCCGTTAAAAACTACGCAAAAGCAAACCCTCACAGAATGGGTGACTGGGCTTCTGACAGCAAAACTGATGTCGCTCACATGAACAGCGGAGATTTCTACGGAACTGAAACTTCTACTACTCTTGAGAATGCTACAAAATATAAAATCGTTTTCAAAGGAAATGACGGTGCTGAAACTTTATTAAAAGATTTCGCAGGTCTACAAGCTGGAGAAGTAATCGATTCTTCTGTAATGAATTTAAATTCTTTAAAATCTTTCGTACAGGAGGCGATCGAAGAAGCTAAAAACAGAAACGTACTTCTTTCTGCTCACTTGAAGGCGACAATGATGAAAATTTCTGATCCAATCGTATTTGGAGCTATTGTTGAAACTTTCTTCAAAGATGTTTTCACAAAATATGCTGAGACTTTCGATTCTTTAGACGTTAATCCAAACAACGGTCTTGCTGATCTTTTCGATAAAATCAAAGGAAATGCTCAGGAAGCTGACATCAAAGCTGATATTGAAACTGCTTTGGCAAACGGACCAAGAGTGGCAATGGTAAATTCTGATAAAGGAATTACCAACTTCCACGTACCTTCAGATATTATCGTTGATGCTTCTATGGCTGCTTTGGTAAGAGGTGGAGGAAAAATGTGGAACAAAGAAGGAAACGAAGAAGATACAGTTTGTATCATTCCGGATCGTTCTTACGCAGGTTTTTATCAGTCTGTAATTGACGATATGAAAGCTCACGGAAAATTAGATCCTACAACAATGGGTTCTGTTCCGAACGTTGGTTTGATGGCTCAAAAAGCTGAAGAATACGGATCTCACGACAAAACTTTCCAGGCTACAGCTGAAGGAACAGTTGAAGTTCAGGACGAAGCTGGAACTGTTCTTCTTTCTCAAAAAGTTGAAACCGGAGATATTTTCAGAATGTGTCAGACGAAAGATGCTCCAATTCAGGACTGGGTAAAATTAGCAGTAAACAGAGCAAGATTGTCTGATACTCCTGCCATTTTCTGGTTAGATAAAGGAAGAGCGCACGACAGAGAAATGATTAAAAAAGTTGAAAAATATTTAGCTGATCACGATACAGACGGACTTGACATTAAAATTCTTGATGTAAAAGACGCAATGACGGAAACTTTACAAAGAGCAAGAGAAGGAAAAGATACGATTTCTGTTTCAGGAAACGTATTGAGAGATTATTTGACTGACCTTTTCCCAATTCTTGAACTTGGAACTTCTGCAAAAATGCTTTCTATCGTTCCATTAATGAATGGTGGTGGTTTGTTCGAAACAGGTGCCGGAGGTTCTGCGCCAAAACATGTTGAACAATTCTTAGAAGAAGGTTATTTAAGATGGGATTCTCTAGGTGAATTCTTGGCTTTACAGGCTTCTTTAGAACATTTAGCACAAACCCAAGGAAATACGAAAGCTCAGGTTTTAGCTGATTCATTGGATGAAGCAAATGCTAAATTCTTAGCGACAGATAAATCTCCTGCTAGAAAAGTTGGACAAATTGATAACAGAGGTTCTCACTTCTATTTAGCAATGTATTGGGCTGAAGCTTTGGCTAATCAAACTACTGATGCTGAATTGGCTGCACAATTTGCTCCGGTTGCAGAAGCAATGCAGGAAAACGAAGAAGTAATTAATGCTGAATTAATTGGTGCTCAAGGTAAGCCTCAAAACATTGACGGTTACTTCAAAACTGATACATACAAAACGTATGAAGCAATGAGACCAAGCACAGTTTTAAATGAAATTATTGACGGAATTTAATTTTCGAATATACTATAAATGAAAGCTCCTTTTTTAAGGGGCTTTTTTTGTTTTTTAAACACAAATATCACGAATATTTTTCACAAATCTCATAACACGATAATATAATCATAAAGTTTGTCATTCCAGAGGAATCTAAACGTATTATTAGCGAAATATTCTAAGTTTAGGCTAAAGCCAATGGAATTATATTTAAAGCTAAAACGGGCTAAAGCCCGTTTCTATTGAAGGTGAAACATTATTATAAATTGTGGAATTAGTGAAGGAAATTTGTGTCATTAGTGTTTAAAACTATCCTCCACAATCACTCTCCTATGCTCCCTACCCCAATTAATCATTTCTCCAATAATCTTCCCGAAAGTTCGGCAATATTCTGTTGGAACATATTCAATTAAAACAGGTGTATCGGGGTAAACATTTCGTTTTACCAGTTTGTTCATTTCCATATCTTTCAACTCTTTTGAAAGCATTCTTGTGGTGATTCCGGGGATACTTCTTTCAATCTCACGGAAACGTTTGTTGCCATTGCAAATGGCATTAATAATAGGAATTCTCCACTTTCCACCAATAAAATAAAGGGTGTCCTGCAATGCTCTCAACTCTTCGGTTTGATCTCTTTCCATATCTGCAAAGTTAATTGATATAACTGATGATATTGATATACTCTGTGATACTGGTTACAAAAGTATATCAATTTGAAATAACTTTGTCAAAAATTTAAAAGCAATGAAAAAGTTTAACAACAAACTAGCCATCGTAACTGGTGGAAACAGTGGAATCGGATATGCAACCGCAAAAGAATTAATTGCAGAAGGTGCAAAAGTAATCATCACAGGAAGAAGAAAAGAAGCGATTGAAAAAGCGGCAGAGGAATTGGGAGCAATTCCATTTGTAGCCGATGAGGGAAAATTAGAAGATATTGAATCTTTAAAGACAGAAGCTGAAAATCAATACGGAAAAGTTGACATCCTATTTATCAATGCCGGAATTACAGGGGCTTTAGGATCAATTGAAAACATGAATCCTGAAAACTTTGATCAAGTAATGAATATTAATTTTAGAGGAGCATATTTCACATTAAGTAAATTTATTCCTCTGTTAAATGATGGCGCATCCGTTGTCTTTTTATCTTCGAATGTTGCAACAACTTACAAACCAAACAGCTCTGTTTATCAGGCAAGTAAGGCTGCTTTAAACTCTATTGCAAAAACAGCAGCTGCAGAATTAGCGCCAAGAAAGATAAGAGTAAATATGGTAAGTCCAGGACCTACAAAAACAGAAATTATGACCAAGGCCGGACTGGATGAAAAAACGCTGGAAGGTATTAATGAATGGCTGATCGATTTAATTCCTTTGAGAAAAATGGGAACAGCAGAAGACGTTGCCAAGGCGGTCATCTATTTATCAGACAATACTATTGCAAGTTTTATGACAGGAACCGAAATTCTAATTGACGGCGGAATGGTGTTGTAAGTAGGAAGAAAGGAAGCTGGAAGAAGGAAGATTTTACACATCGTTAAACTTCCAACATCCAGCTTCAAACTTCCTTCCTTTTAACCCTCAAAATTTCCATTTTCACCTATTCATTTGTCCGGTTCACCTAATTTCAGATTCCAAAACATCCTTCAACAAACTACTTTTGAGACATAAAAATAAAATCATTATGGACTCAATAAAGAAAAAAAGAACCGCAAAACCAATAGCCATTGTGTTTTTGGCGGTTTTAGGAATCTTTGTCGTTTTACAGTTTGTCAATAAGCCATTAGAGGGAAAACCTGTTGCAAAAAAGATCGAAGCACCTCGCGAAGTTCTCACAATTCTCGAAAATTCATGTTTTAATTGTCATTCTAATCAACAGAATTTGAGTTGGTATGATAAAGTTGCACCCGTTTCTTGGGCAGTAAATAAAGATATTGAAAGAGCCAGAGAAGTTTTAAATTTTTCGGAATGGAACTATTCGGAAGGCGAACACAAGGGAAAGATGTATGCCATTTTGAATATGATGCAGAGCGGAAAAATGCCACTTCACGAATATACAATTCTTCATCCATCAGCAAAAATCATACAAAAAGATATTGATGTCATTAAAAAATATACACTTTCATTATCCAATGTTGCTCCTGCAGCAAAAGAAATAAAAAACAGTCATCAAAACATCGAAATTTCAGAAAATACAACACCTTCAAAATTTCTGGTCTCTCCAAACGGTGTTAAATACACAGACGATTATAAAAACTGGAAAGTTATCAGCATGAGTACACTTTTCGATAATTCAATCCGTGTCATTTACGGGAATGATATTGCAGTAAAAGCCATTGAAACAGAAGATTTTCATCCCTGGCCAAACGGAAGCATCGTGGTAAAAGCTGTTTGGAAACAGGAAAAATTAGCTGATGGAGAAGTCAGAGCGGGAGAATTTGTGAATGCACAATTCATGGTAAAAGATTCGAAAAAATATACAGATACAGAAGGTTGGGGATTTGCAAAATTTTCAGGAAAAGACCTTCATCCAACAGGGAAAACTGCATCGTTTGCCAAAGAATCATGTATTGCCTGTCACCGTCAGTTAGCCGAAAAAACAGGATATCTATTTGATGTACCAATGAAAGTAAATACAGAAAGATTAATTAAAAACCTTCAGAAATAATGAAAAAAATATTACTCATCATCGTATCAATTTGTGCTTTATTCACTGCCTGTAAAATTGACGAACCGGATAAAGATTTACATCGTGTTGTTTTTGATCCCGGAAATTTAAAATTTATTTCAACTTCATTAAACACAACAAAAGAAACCTCATCTGCTTTGTACGGAAATCAGGAAGCTTTACAATCATTACAAAGTGAAACTCAACAACCAAAACCTGATACTGAATTAAAATTAGTAACCTGGAAATATCACGAAAATCCGCAATACATCGGAGGAACGATTACAGGAGAATTACTAAGTGTTGAAACTCTTAAAACCGACAAAGACGGAAATATTTTTTATCAAATTCAAAATTCATCTGAAAAAGAAAATAATCAATTTAATAAAGAAGAAAGAATAAAATATATCATGAGCTACAAACCCGTTGTGAGACCGTAGTGAAGTCAATGGTGATTAGTCAATTTACTTGCTTGTGAATTTTTAATGTTTAATTCCAACCTTAACAATTAACATAATCTAGAGTTGAGAGATCGACTCTGGATTTTTTGAGGGAACGGTAAATTTTGCTTCACAAGTCAATTGTCAATTTATAAAAGTGCAAAAAATTCACAGGCAAAGCGAATTCACGATTGACAATTCATAAAATTATCCTTGAAAAATATTACCTTAACATTTTTAAAATCTACGGTTCTCATGCAGCAGCAAAAAATAAAAATTTCACAAGCCGTCATCTGGGTGAGTTCCATTTTTTTGGGACTTTTATCTTCGGTACCGCAACTCGCTTCGCATGCTTTCAATTGGCAGGAGGCGGTGGTAAATTCGGCAATAACTGCAGCTTTCTCTGTAATCATGTGGTATCTCAACATTTACATGCTGAACCGTAGCTCCGGCAAAAGAAGACAAAATATTTCTTACACCAGACTAATGATCGTGTTGGTATTCGGGATGATTGTCATGTTTGTGCTGGCTTGGATTCAACAATTGATTTTGTCGCACATCAATTTCGGAACAACCATGCTGATGGTCGAGGTTAGAGGGATTTTAATTAATCTTGTCTGTTATATGTTTTTGACTTTGTTGCAGAATAATTACGCAGGGCAACAGATTCAATTGGAGTTAGAAAAAGTAAAAAGTGATAATCTGGGTGCTCAATTTGAATTATTAAAGCAGCAGATCAATCCGCATTTTTTATTTAACAGTTTAAATACTTTGAAATCAATGGCTGAAACGAATGATTCAGAAACCGTTGATTTCGTTATGAAACTTTCTGACTTTTATCGTTTTACATTAGAGAGCAGAAAATTAGATTTGATTACCGTACAGGAAGAAATGAAAATCATCGATTCATACATTTTCTTACAAAAAGCCCGTTTTGGTGAAGGAATTACGCTTACAAACGAATTGAATAATGAGGCTTTAAAAACATTAATTCCGCCTTTTACGATACAGTTATTAGTTGAAAACTGTATTAAGCATAATGTCGTTTCGCAAAGTAAACCCCTACACATCAGAATCTATACTTCTGAAAACAATATCGTTATCGAAAATCCCATTCAGAAAAAAATAACCGTTGAAGATTCTTTAGGAATCGGACTTGATAATGTAAAATCACGCTACAAACATCTTTTGGAAAAGGAAATCCAAATTAAATCAGACGAAAAAATTTTTCAAATAAAACTACCTTTCATCCATGAATATCATCATCATTGAAGACGAATTTAGAGCTGCCAAGTCCCTTCAAAACATAATTGCAGAATTAAAACCTGAATCCAAGATCAAAGGAGTTTACGACAGCATTGAAACAAGCATCGAAGCACTTTCAAATAATCCGAAGCCTGATCTTATTTTCATGGATATTCATTTGGCAGACGGAGTTTCATTCGAAATTTTCAAACAGGTGGAAATCACTTGCCCGGTAATTTTTTGTACCGCTTTCGACCAATATATGCTGGATGCTTTTAAAAGCAAAGGAGTCGATTATGTACTGAAACCTTTTTCACGTGAAGACATTGCTGAAGCGTTGAGAAAAGTAGATGAATTGAAAAAATTCTTTCAAAAAAATGAATTGCCCGAGCTGGAGGCTCTTCTGCAAAAAATTACTCAGCCACAAATTCCTTCGAAAAGCAGTTTTTTAGTTTTTAAAAACCAGAAATACACCACGATTTCAACTGAAAACATTGCTTACTTTTTCATTCATAACGAAATCACGCATTTGATGACTTTTGACAAGCAACAATTTCAGCTTACCCAAACATTAGGACAAATTGCGGAACAAGTTTCTCAGAAACAGTTTTTCAGAGTCAATCGGCAATACATTGTGAATTTCAGCGCTATCAAAGAGATGGAGCATTATTTTCAGCGAAAAATTCTGGTTAAATTAACCATCGAAACACCCGAACAACTCTTGATTAATAAAGAAAAATCTCACAGTTTCTTTACCTGGCTGGAAGACCGTTAACCTCAAAATTCCATTTCCAAGTTTTTTATAAAAAATTTCCACTTTTATAAAATACAGGTTCACCTTTCAATTTGTCCGGTTGAACCTTTTTTGTATTCTTTTGCCTCTGTAAGGTATCTACTTTTGAATAAAATTAAAAGAAATGATACTAAAAAATCTTTTAGGAACGGTAATTTTTGTAGCACTGATGTTTACCGTATCCGCTTTTGTTTATGAGACTAAAGAAGAACCGTCCGGTCAAATTATTCCTGCAAAAAATGACGGGTTTGCAGTCTTGGAACTATTCACTTCCGAGGGTTGTTCGAGCTGTCCACCCGCAGATCAGTTGATGGGTGAAATTGAAAAACAATATAAAGATCAGCCGGTTTACATCCTCGCCTATCACGTCGATTACTGGAATAATTTAGGCTGGAAAGACAAATTCAGCAATGCCGAAAATTCAAAACGTCAACAGCAATACAGCCAGACTTTGCATTATCAGGTTTATACTCCTCAACTGGTTGTGAATGGTAAAAAGGAGTTTGTAGGTTCTGACAAAGATGTGGTTGAACAGGCAATACAAACAGCTTTATTAACTTCTGTCAATCCAAAAATTGATTTATCTGCAACAGTTTCACAGAAAGATATTACTGTAAACTATAAAACAGCGCAAAATAATTCCCAGTACAAACTTCTGATCACTTTGATCGAAAAAAAAGCGTCGAATGCTATTCAGCGAGGAGAAAATGAGGGTCGTCATCTTGTGCACTGGCAGATTGTTCACCAGCAAAATCAGATTTCTTTAAAAACTTCGACAGAAGGAACGACAAGTTTCAAAATTCCTGAAAATTTTAATATAAATGATTGGAAAATAATCGGAATGATTCAGAATACAAAAACAGGAGAAATTTTGGGTTCTTCTAAAACTAACTTTTAATCTTCAAAATAAAATTTCAACACTTTAAAAATTAAAAAAATGAAAACAACAAAAATCATTTATTGGTCAGGTGTAATCTTCATGTCATTATGGTTCGGGACGAGTGGCTTTTTTGAACTGACTAAAAATCCTGTAGTTTGGGATATCACTCAACAATTGGGTTATCCACCGCACTTCATTTACATTCTCGGAGTTTTTAAATTATCCGGAATCACTGTTTTGTTGATCCCCAATAGACTTTTAAGATTGAAAGAATGGGTTTTCGCAGGAATGTTCTTTGATATTATTTTTGCATTCTTTTCTAAAGTCGCAGTGCTTGGTTTCCCGTCAACGATTGATGCGATTGTAGCATTTACGGTACTTTCAGTCACTTATTTTATGTTTAGAAAATTGTACACGCAAAATCTTTTTTTCGAAGAAGCATAAGTTAAAAAGGCAACCGTATTGAGTTTTAAATATCAATTTTTAAATTTCCCTTATGTCAAAAATAAATCCTCCCAGCAATGAGAGGATTTATTTTTGAAAATTATGAGTAGAAATAATTTATTTTAATTCATAAAACTTTCCGGAAACCATTCGAATCCTTTGGCCTTCTTTTTAGTAAAACCTAATCCGGGCCACGGCAAATGATAGGCAAAAGCTTTGGTTTTAGTTTCTACCAACTGTTGCAGTAATTTTTTGCGGGATTCTGTGGCAATATCAAGATCTGTATCTCCAAAATATCCCCAATCCGGATGAGGAAAAAGAATAATGTCTGAATGAATCAAATCTGCGATGTACAGTAGTTTTTCGTTCCCTGAAGAAATGGTCATCACCGTTAATCCCGGTGTGTGCCCCGGTGCTAATTGAAATTTAAAATGGTCATACAAAGTTGCGTTCAAATCATAGAATTTAAGCTTCGGCTGAATTATTTTCAATACATTCTGAATCGATGGTATTACCTGATTGAGAAAGTCCGGCTGAGTTTTCAACGCACTGCTGCTAAAATCTTTAATAGTTGCCTGCATCCAAAAATCATGTTCAACTTTTGAAATAAAAATATTGGCGTTAGGAAAAACGAGTTTGTTCTGTTTATCTACTACTCCACCGATATGATCCGGATGAGCATGAGAAATAAATACATCGGTAATATCTTTGGGTGAAAATCCTGCTTTCTGAAGACTTTTTAATAAAAATCCTGTTATTGCATCAGCGAAAATCCCCATTCCGGCATCCAACAAAATCAATCTGTCTTTTGTTTTAACCAATAAAATATTCATCGCCATATCTACATAATCTTCAGAACGAAAATGATCTTTCAGAATAGCTTTGAGTTCCGAGACATTTCCTCTGGGTGCAAAAGATTCCAGATTTTTTTCGTGAATAAATCCATCGGTCAAAACAAATAGATCTAATTCACCTAAGGTTATTTTTTTAAATCCTGAAAGATCATCTTCAAGAGGTAAAAGATTCTCTTTTTCAGCTGCAAAAGTTTTTGAAAAAGGAACGAGACTTAAAGTTCCTGCCAACAAACCGTTTTTTAAAAGTTCTCTTCTATTCATAACTAAATGTGTGCTTTTCTTATTTTAATTATACTTAAAACAAATAAACCTAACACTCCCAAGACGAAATAACCTTCTGCGACCTGCAGCTGAACTTCGGGTTTGATCAACTCTACGATGCCGTAACTTAAAGCAGAGGTAATGATGAAAGCTACTCCACCCGTCAAACCACCTGCAATTCCGGCAGAATTTGGAAATCTTCCGATACAGTACGAGAAATAATTATTAAAGATAAATCCGGCTGTCACATGAACGGCAAAGGCAAAAGCCACCAAACTGTAGATATTGCTTGTGAAATAAGACGCCACAAACATCAGAATGATTAAAATAATCTGAATAAAGTTGGCAAATCTAATTTTGGGTAAAAATGCTTTTTTGATTAGTGCTTTTCCTAAAAAACCTCCCGTCATCCACGCAAAACCTAGAATTAAAGAAACATAGCCAGCAACTACTTCAGAATAACCCATTTTATGTTCAATAATAAACGAACCACAGAGATTAAAGAACATAATCATAGAGTAACTCAGTCCGCACATCACCATTCCGTAGAAGAAATCTTTGGCTTTAAACATTGAATTGTATTCTTTGATCAGAAAATCAAGATGAAAAGGATTTCTCACTTTCAAAGTTTCCCCTGAAAAAATAAATTCGAGAATCAACAACAACAAACTGTATCCTGCCAAAACGTAAAAATTAGACTGCCATCCGAAATTATGCTGTAAATATCCACCAATAAAAGGCGCAATAATAGGACCTACAGACCAGACTATTGTCATAATGCTTAGATAATGTTTTCGCTGTTCGCCTTCATAAACATCTACAAAAAATGCCCGTTTGGAAACTACTGCAAACCCTGATAAAATTCCCTGCAGAACCCGCATCGCATAAATGATAAAAATATTCTGCGTTGTTGCTGTAATTAAAAATGAAACAACAAACAAAGCCAGCGATGCCATAGAAACCCTGTATCTGCCAAAAGAATCTACAATACTTCCCGCAAAAAACTGAGTAAGACCATAACTGATTAAAAATATCGATAAAGTAAGCTGGATATTACTTTCGGGTTGATGCAGTTCGGTTGCCATACTCGGCATTGACGGCAAATAAATATCCGTCGCCAACCCCGACATCGGAATGACTGCGAAAGCCAATATCGTCGCAATAAACTTATTTTTTTCTTTGAGCGTATTCATGATCTAATTCAATCAATTAAGTTAAAAATGATGGCCACAAAGTTATCACAGAGATGGGTATGTTTAAATATACAATTCAAACAAAGAATTATAAAAATCAAACAAGACTATTTCGCAATCTGTTTGGGGCAAATCCGGTCTGCTTTTTAAAATAATTGGTAAAATAGGCAGGCTCTTCAAAACCCAATCCATAGGCAATTTCAGAAATATTCCAATCTGTATGTTGTAACAGCGCATTAGCCTCCTGGATAATTCTTGAAGCAATCTGCTGACTGGTCGTTTTCCCGGTAATTTCTTTCACAGCACGGTTGAGAGAATTCACATGAATCGAAAGACTGTCGGCGTAATCGGTAGGAGTTTTCAATTTCAGAAATGCATCAGGACTGTCTATCGGGAACTGCCTTTCTAATAATTCCATAAATAATGAGGCAACTCTCTGCGAAGCATTTTGATAGTGTTCAAAATTTTCGGCAGGATTTATTTTCATCGTTTCATGGATCAAAAGATGAAGATAAGCTCGCAGCATATCATATTTATGAATGTAATCGGATTTTATTTCTACCATCATTTTTTGAAAAATATCAGAAACCGTATTTTGCTGCAACTCATCTAAAAAGAAAACAGGACTTCCCCCAACTTTAAAAAGCTGAGAATCCTGAATGTTTCCCAATCGGTTTCCATTCTGCAGAAACTGATCTGAAAAAAGACAAAACCATCCCGTTTGCTTTTCATCCTCTGCCTCCCACGAATACGGAACAGCGGGATTTGAAAACAACAACGCAGGTCGGTCGAGATACATCCATTTATCCGCATAATGAAGCTTTCCTTTCCCTATCATCAGAGAAATTTTATAATAATCTCTTCGGGTGTATGGTGTTATTTGCGAACAATGCTCACGTGTAAAAACATTAAAATGCCCGATACCCGGTGTCTTTGAGCAGGCAAATCCAAGATTGCCTGCATTTCTTTTGTAAAATTCACTGATTGTTTCTGGTGCATCCATTATTCAAAGTTATAAAATTCAAACAATTCAACAAGGATTTAAATAAAAAAATGACTGCTCATTACGAACAGCCATTTCATTTTTGAATAATATTTGTTTTGATTTTATTTGTTTTTATGGGGTTTCCCTTTATGCATTTTCGCTTTTTTATCCATGTGTTTGTATCTTTTATCATTGTTTTTATTACTGTTGTAGACCGCTACCGGATTTTTGCCTTTATAATATTTAGTTTTAAATTTCGCATATTTGTCTCTGCCCATAATTCTTTCCAATTCAGAATATCGGTCTGTTGACCATCTGTCAGGATTGTTTGCATACACTCTGTTCCAGCCATCATAATTATCATACCTTCTGTTTAGAGAATTTATTTCATTAGCTTGCGTTGTAGAAAGCAGTAAGTCTGCAACTACAGTCTGCCAGTTTACATCCGTTACGCTTCTTCTGTAATCGTTGTAATAATCTGACTGCGCATATCCCAAACTAAAAGTTCCGATGAGAAATGCTGATATGAATATTTTTTTCATTGTAATTGATTTAATAGATCTAAATCAATAGTCTCAATAAAAATGCCAAATCAAAAATAATGTTCAAAAATTTTGTTAAAACAATTATTAAATATTCATTTCTTAAAATAATTCACAAAATTTAAAGCTATTCATTTAAGATTATTGAATACTTAAGAGGAAAATATTTTATACTTTTTTTAATTTTAAATAAATATAAATTACGATAAGAATTAGAAAACAGTCTTCTCATAAAAATTTAATTTGTAATTTTAAGGAAGAGTTTCACCAATAAACATCAGAAATTATGGAAAATATAAAGTTTGAAATTACACCTTACCAAGATGAGATACAGTTATTAATTGACGGCAAAAAGGTTGGTTACATGTCAATTTCTGTTGACGGAAGATTGATGAACGTGTACTATACCAAAATTGATGAAGACTTGGAAGGACGTGGCTACGCCAAACTTCTTTTAGACAAATTGGTAAGCTATGCCGAAGAAAAAGACCTGATGATCGATCCGGAATGCGATTTTGTAAGACAGCAGTTAGAAAACCATCCAAAACGTTACAAAGGAATCTGGCATGAATAAATTAATCCTGCCACCATGTAGAAAACTGAACATCATTTTTATTCAAATCTAGAACCTCACCGATTTTTGGAGTGAGAATATGTAAATTTTTCTCTTTCCCAAGAGTTGTTACTTTCTGTAATGGCTCATTCCAAGGATGCAAAGCCAAAGCAAATTTCCCGGAATGCACCGGAATAATATTCTTCGCCTGAATATCAATACTCGCCTGAATAACATCTTCTGGCAAAGCGTGAATATACTTCCATGCTGGGTTGTACTGTCCATTTTCCATAATGGCATAGTCAAACGGACCATATTTTTCGCCAATCATCTTAAAATGTGTGTCATAACCACTATCACCGGCTAAAAAAAGTTTTTTTGTTGGGGTTTCAAGAACGTAAGAAGTCCAAAGTGTATTATTTCTATGAAATTTTCTGCCGGAGAAATGTCTTGCCGGAGTGAAGGTTATTTTAAAATTATTTTTCAGCTCTACCGATGCTTCCCAATCTTCTTCAATAAACTGTTCAGGAGAATAACCCCACTTTTCGAAATGCGCTCCAACTCCTAAAGGCATAATGACTTTTCCAACTTTTTCACGGATTGCTTTTACGGTCGGAAAATCTAAATGATCATAATGGTCGTGTGTAATCACCAAGTAATCAATATTTGGAATATCTTGAGGTTTGAATAAATCTGAACCTTCAAAAGCTTTATTAAAAAACTTAAAAGGCGAACCAAAAGTACTTAAAACTGGATCGATAAGAAAAGAAACTCCATCAATCTGTATGTAGTACGATGAATGCCCCATCCAGATAAAAACATCTTCATTTTCGGGAAGATTTTTCAAATCGGTCTGAACATTTGGAATTGCCTGCAAAGGTTTTAACAACGGATCTTTTTTAGAAAAGAAAAAATCGTACATCACCTTCGTCATACTATAACCTTCCGCAAATGATGGCGTAAAACTCTGGTTTTGGAACTGCTTATCTTTATAATTCTTAGAATTCAGCATTCTTTCGAGACGTTCTCCTTTCGGTTCTGCCCCAAAAACTTCCTGTGAAAGCACAAAATACGCTACAATTGCAATTACTGCAACCAATATAATAAAATAGATCATTGTAAAAATTTGAGATTCAAATGTAAAAAACTTTCTCTAAGTTAAATACTCTTTCATCATTGACGCACGAAAATGAATTTTACTTTTTTTATTTTTTATTTACCGCAAAAGAGGCAAAAGAATAATCTTAAAAATAGAAATTCAAAAGTTTACAAAATATCGAAAACTTACAATAATATTAGTTTTGAAAAGTTTTGAATAACTCCAGCTTGGCAAAATCTTTTGATTCTTTTGCGGTTAAAAAAAATATTATCTAAATTATATTTAAAAGTTTTTAAATTCGTTTATCAAAAAATCTAAACCTTGAAATATTTTTTAACCCTATTATTTGTTCTCTCTGTTTTTTCCTGTACTTCTGTGAAAAAATATAACGAACAAAGATTAAGTTTAATTCCGCCTGAAAAACTTCGTGAAGATGTAGATTTCGCTTACCGAAAACTTCAGGAAATGCACCCAAATCTGAATTGGTATATTTCAAAAAACGAACTTGATTTTAAATTTGACAGTTTAAAAACAACCATCAACAAACCTCTAACTTCCACTCAATTTTATTTTAAATTACAGCCAGTCATTGCAAAAATACGTGAGGGACACTTGTCGTTGAGAATTCCAGCTAAAAGGTTTTCTAAAAAAGAAATTAAAGCTTTAAAAAATAAAAAAGGGCTTTTCGGAAGATTTGAATATCATGTAGAAGACAACCACTTGTATTTTATTGAAAATAAAGATTCAATTCAGAATATTAAACCTGGAACCGAGCTTTTAAGTATTAATGATGTTCCGGTTTCAGATTACCTTAAAAAATACCGTGAATTAATCAGCAGCGATGGTTACAACACAACATTTTATCCATATTATTTAAAAGATGTTTTCTTCAATTTCTTTGTTGCCGAAAAAGGAATTATGGACAGCGCTAAAATTGAAACACTTTACAATAACGAAAGGAAAATCTTAACCCTAAAAAGAGAGTCAAAAAATAAAACAGAAATCGAAAAAGACAAAGCAGAAAAAAAACGAACTCCCGAGAAAAAGCTGAATGATTATGTAGCTTCAACCAGCTCCTACAACAGAAATTTTAAATTCTTAGACAAAGACAGTACGATTGCTTACATGAAAATAAAAAGCTTCTCCAGAACTTTTTCAGATAAATTTTACAAAGAATCTTTTGCAAAAATCAAAAATGCAGAATCTTCTTACTTAATTATCGACATTCGTGAAAATTATGGTGGTTCGCTTTACGAAATCAATCAGCTGTATTCTTATTTGGCTCCCGAACCTTTTGTTTTGATAAAACCTTCACAACTAGTTTCGAGAGTAACTCCTTTGAAAACCAATTATTTCAGAAAATCAAATCCTTTGGAATACACTTATAAAAGTCTGGCTTATCCAGGATATTTTCTTTATCAAGCACTAAATGTTTACAAAGGAAAAGACGGAATTGCCTATTATAAAATGAAGGAAAATAAATCAACAAAACCAAAAGATAATGCTTTCAAAGGAAAAGTTTATGTTTTGATTAATGGCGGAAGTTTTTCGGCATCATCGATTATTTCATCTAAATTAAAATTCGACAAGCGTGTAACTTTAGTAGGCGAAGAAACAGGCGGCGCAAACGACGGAACGGTTGCAGGATTTTATTCTTATCAAAAACTTCCCAATTCCAAAATAGATTTGCCTATCGGATTACTCTTGGTTCAGCCTAATATTAATTTTCAAAATACGCAAAAAGGTGTTGTTCCAAATGTAGAAATTGACCAAAATATGCAGGATATTATTGATAAAAAAGATGTACAATTAGATTGGGTAAAAAGTGATATTCAGAAATTGAAAGACAATAAAATTCAGGATTAATTGGATGAAAAGTTTCCTTAAAGCTTTAAAAATTATTTGCATTACCATTTTCACATGGTTTATAATTCACTCTGTATATATTATTTCTGATGGTTTATCTGAAAATGGAGCCAAAGCGGATGCTGCAGTAATCTTGGGAAATAAAGTGAATGAAGACGGAACCTTATCTGAAAGACTTGAAAAACGTCTCGAAACCGGAGCAGAACTCTATAAAAATCATCGCATCAAAAAAATAATTGTGAGCGGCGGTTTGGGAAAAGAAGGATATTATGAAGGTTCGAAAATGAAAGAATACCTCATCAGTAAAAACATTCCAGATTCAGTCATTATCGTTGATAACAAAGGAGATAATACAAGACTTACCATTGATAATACTTTAGAAATTCAAAAAAAGTATGGCTTTAAAAGTCTTATCGTTGTTTCGCAATACTTTCATGTGACACGAACCAAAAAATTATTTAGGGACAAAGGATTTGAAAATGTAAGCAGTGTAAGTCCGAGATATTTTGAATGGCGGGATTTATATTCTATTTTGAGAGAATTTCCGGCTTATTATACACAATAATCCTTTTTTCACGAGTTTCGGCGGGCCTTTGGCCCGCCGAAA
>NZ_JAOVZW010000039.1 GCF_026460885.1 Chryseobacterium formosum | reverse complement strand
AAGGGATAAGAGATTTAGAAAAAGAAGTTAGGAATTAGAAGTTAGAGATTAGTCTAACATCTAGTATCTAAAATCTAACATCTAAAACAAAGTCTCGTAGCTCAGCTGGTTAGAGCGCTACACTGATAATGTAGAGGTCGGCAGTTCGAGCCTGCCCGAGACTACTAATTGAAGGGATTAAGATATTGAGAAATTAAGGTATTGAGAAATTAGCAAGTTCTAATCTCTGAATTACTAAATCTCTAAATTTTTTAATCTTAT
>NZ_JAOVZW010000038.1 GCF_026460885.1 Chryseobacterium formosum | reverse complement strand
ATCTAACATCTAAAACAAAGTCTCGTAGCTCAGCTGGTTAGAGCGCTACACTGATAATGTAGAGGTCGGCAGTTCGAGCCTGCCCGAGACTACTAATTAAAATAGAGGTTAGAAATTAGAATTTAGAAGTTAGTTTTTACTAATATCTAATGACTAACATCTAGCATCTGACTAGAGGGGGAATTAGCTCAGCTGGCTAGAGCGCCTGCCTTGCACGCAGGAGGTCAAGGGTTCGACTCCCTTATTCTCCACATTGTTATTAAGTTAACATTAATTTGAAGGTTTAATTTTAAAT
>NZ_JAOVZW010000037.1 GCF_026460885.1 Chryseobacterium formosum | reverse complement strand
CAGGAGGTCAAGGGTTCGACTCCCTTATTCTCCACATTGTTATTAAATTAACAGTAATTTGAAGGTTTAATTTTAAAAAGCAAATAGAGCCAAAAACAATATTTTGCGAATTAAGCTTGAGAAAGCATAAAGATCATTGACATTAACGGTAAAGATATCACAAAGAGAAAACCGAGCGCAATTAAGCGTTTGAGTTTACAAAAAATAGTTTAACAGTAATGTTAGACAAAAAATACTGAACTAATTAATAATTAGGAAAGAAATCGTTAAGGGCGTATGGCGGATGCCTAGGCTTTCAGAGGCGACGAAGGACGTGGTAAGCTGCGAAAAGCTGCGGGGATTGGCACACACGAATTGATCCGCAGATGTCCGAATGGGGCAACCCGGCATGTTGAAGACATGTCACCTCGTAAGAGGAGCAAACCAGGAGAACTGAAACATCTAAGTACCCTGAGGAAAAGAAATCGAAGAGATTCCGTAAGTAGTGGCGAGCGAACGCGGATTAGCCCAAAAGTCTTTATATATTTAGAAGAATGTTCTGGAAAGAACAGCCATAGACGGTGATAGCCCGGTATTCGAAAGGTATATTTAGATGATAAATGAGTATGGCGGGACACGTGAAATCCTGTCTGAATATGGGGGGACCATCCTCCAAGGCTAAATACTCCTGAAAGACCGATAGTGAACAAGTACTGTGAAGGAAAGGTGAAAAGCACTTCGAATAGAAGGGTGAAATAGAACCTGAAACCGTACGCCTACAAGCGGTCGGAGCCCACAAGTTGGGTGACGGCGTGCCTTTTGCATAATGAGCCTACGAGTTAATGTTACTAGCGAGGTTAAGGACTTCAGGTCCGGAGCCGGAGCGAAAGCGAGTCTGAATAGGGCGCTTAGTTAGTAGTATTAGACGCGAAACCTTGTGATCTACCCATGGGCAGGTTGAAGCTTTGGTAACACAAAGTGGAGGACCGAACCGGTTGACGTTGAAAAGTCTTCGGATGACCTGTGGGTAGGGGTGAAAGGCCAATCAAACTGGGAGATAGCTCGTACTCCCCGAAATGCATTTAGGTGCAGCGTCGTGTATAAGTTTATTAGAGGTAGAGCTACTGATTGGATGCGGGGGAGTCAAATCCTACCAATTCCTGACAAACTCCGAATGCTAATAAATGTTCCACGGCAGTGAGGGCGCGGGTGCTAAGGTCCGTGTCCGAGAGGGAAAGAACCCAGACCAACAGCTAAGGTCCCCAAATATATGTTAAGTTGAAGCAACGCGGTTGGACTGCATTGACAGCTAGGATGTTGGCTTGGAAGCAGCCATTCATTTAAAGAGTGCGTAACAGCTCACTAGTCGAGCGGTCCGGCATGGATAATAATCGGGCATAAACATATTACCGAAGCTATGGATTTACAGTCATTGGATTGTATCTGGTAGGGGAGCATTCTGTTTGCACAGAAGCAGTAGCGTGAGCTATTGTGGAGCGTACAGAAAAGAAAATGTAGGCATAAGTAACGATAAAGCGGGCGAGAAACCCGCTCACCGAAAGACTAAGGTTTCCTCAGCCATGCTAATCAGCTGAGGGTTAGTCGGGACCTAACGCGAACCCGAAAGGGGTAGTGGATGGACAATGGGTTAATATTCCCATACTTGCTCACACTAAAAAGGGGACGGAGTGACGTAGCTACTGGAGACTGACGGAATAGTCAAGACCTAGCCTTCGGGCGAAGTTGTTGTAGTGAACTTGCTTCCAAGAAAAGCCGAAGTGAAGCAACCCGTACCAAAACCGACACAGGTAGTCGAGGAGAGAATCCTAAGGTGCTAGAGTGAATCATGGTTAAGGAACTAGGCAAAATAGTCTCGTAACTTCGGGAGAAGAGACGCCAGCAGCAATGCTGGCCGCAGTAAAAAGGCCCAGGCGACTGTTTATCAAAAACACAGGACTCTGCAAAATCGAAAGATGCAGTATAGGGTCTGACACCTGCCCGGTGCTGGAAGGTTAAGGAAGGGCGTTAGCAGCAATGCGAAGCGTTTGACTGAAGCCCCAGTAAACGGCGGCCGTAACTATAACGGTCCTAAGGTAGCGAAATTCCTTGTCGGGTAAGTTCCGACCTGCACGAATGGTGTAACGATCTGGGCACTGTCTCAACCATGAGCTCTGTGAAATTGTAGTCTCGGTGAAGATGCCGAGTACCCGCAATGGGACGAAAAGACCCTGTGAACCTTTACTATAACTTCGTATTGACTTTGAGTAAGTAATGTGTAGGATAGGTGGGAGACTTTGAAGCAGGCACGCTAGTGTTTGTGGAGTCAACGTTGAAATACCACCCTTTACTTACTTGGAGCCTAACTTCTTTTAGAAGGACACTGCGTGGTGGGTAGTTTGACTGGGGTGGTCGCCTCCAAAAGAGTAACGGAGGCTTTCAAAGGTACCCTCAGCACGCTTGGTAACCGTGCGTAGAGTGTAATGGCATAAGGGTGCTTGACTGTGAGACCTACAAGTCGATCAGGTGCGAAAGCAGGACATAGTGATCCGGTGGTTCCGTATGGAAGGGCCATCGCTCATAGGATAAAAGGTACTCCGGGGATAACAGGCTAGTCTCCCCCAAGAGCTCATATCGACGGGGAGGTTCGGCACCTCGATGTCGGCTCGTCACATCCTGGGGCTGGAGAAGGTCCCAAGGGTTGGGCTGTTCGCCCATTAAAGTGGCACGCGAGCTGGGTTCAGAACGTCGTGAGACAGTTCGGTCTCTATCTATTGCGGGCGTTAGATGTTTGAGAGGGCTTGAATCTAGTACGAGAGGACCGATTTGAACAAACCTCTGGTGTATCAGTTGTTCCGCCAGGAGCACCGCTGAGTAGCTACGTTTGGAAGAGATAAGCACTGAAAGCATATAAGTGCGAAACTCGCCTCAAGATGAGACATCTTTTAAGGGTCGTTGGAGATGACGACGTTGATAGGCTACAGGTGTAAAGTTGGTAACAGCATAGCCGAGTAGTACTAATTACCCGTAGATTTATAGCCTAATTGGCATATGCTTAATTGCGCAATTAAAGGTTCTCTCTTTGTGAATGTTTTTATCGATTA
>NZ_JAOVZW010000036.1 GCF_026460885.1 Chryseobacterium formosum | reverse complement strand
TGCATGTAACGGAGGTTCTACAGGAGCCATTAACTTAACTCCAACAGGCGGAACAGCGCCTTATACTTTCAACTGGGGAGGCGGAATCACTACAGAAGACCGCACAGGATTATCTGCAGGAACTTACACGGTAACCATTACTGATGCCAACGGATGTACAGGAACAGTAAGTGCGACAGTAACTCAGCCAACAGCAATGAGTGCAACGACTTCTCAAACGAATATTTCATGTAACGGAGGAACAAATGGGACAGCAAGTATTGTTGTGACAGGAGGAACTGCTCCTTATACATACTCATGGTCTCCGAGCGGAGGAACTGCAGCAACAGCTTCAGGTTTAGCAGCGGGAACTTACACGGTTACGGTAACAGATGCCAATGCTTGTATCATCACAAGAACAGTAACAATCACTCAACCTACAGCAATTTCAGGAACAACAGTAGTTACTAATATTGCATGTAACGGAGGTTCAACCGGAGCTATTAATTTAACACCAACAGGTGGAGCAGCACCTTATACTTTCAACTGGGGAGGAGGAATCACTACAGAAGACCGTACAGGATTATCAGCAGGAACTTACACGGTAACCATTACTGATGCCAACGGATGTACAGGAACAGTAAGTGCGACAGTAACTCAACCTGCAACAGCAGTTTCGGGAACAACGGTGGTTACAAACATTGCATGTAACGGAGGTTCTACAGGAGCCATTAACTTAACTCCAACGGGAGGAACAGCTCCTTATACTTTCAACTGGGGAGGAGGAATCACTACAGAAGACCGTACAGGTTTAGCAATAGGAACTTACACGGTAACGATTACTGATGCCAACGGATGTACGGGAACAGTTAGTGCTACTGTAACTCAATCAAGTGCAATAGCGGCTCCTACTGGAGCAGCAGTACAAAGCTTTAATTTAGGAAATACTTTAAGCGCTTTAGTAGTTACCGGGCAGAATATCAAATGGTATGCTTCTGCTACGGATGCGGCAAACCACACGGGAAGCTTACCAATCACCACAGTGATTGTAAATAACACAACGTATTATGCAACCCAAACAGTGGGAGTTTGTGAGTCTACAGCTTCATTGGCGGTACTTGCTTACAATGCGAGTTTAAGTGTAGGTAACGCTATAAAACCAAACTCAGATATGCAAATTTATCCTAATCCGGTAATAGATATCCTTAACATAAGTGGAGAGGAGAAAATTATAAAATTAGCGATTTATGCAGCTGACGGTAGAAAAGTTACCGAGAAAACATTATCTAAAAATGAAAGAAGCATTAATGTTCATTCATTAGTTCAAGGGGTTTACTTGATTCAGGTATTCACTAAAGATGATGTTAAAACATTTAAGTTTATAAAAAAATAATATTTAAGTCAAAATCAATTTTATAATTAACTTATTAACCAGCAGCAATTATTGCTGCTGGTTAATTACTAAGGTTCAGGAAAAAACAAGTATTTATACTGAGAAAAATAATATTTTCTTCTTATAAATTTGAATACGGAGAGTAAATGAATTGTAACGATAAACAAGTAATTCTGTATAATATAGTTTTATACCACTGTTTAAAACTGTAAAAAAAAGTTATTATGGAGACCAGAAACCATCTCAAACGGGGCGTTTACCGAAAAGCCATATGAGTAGGAAATTTTTTAAAAAAATATATATGGCCGAATTTCAATTAGGAGTGTCTCTAAAATTTTTAAATAGAGATCTTGCTTTGGTTATTCAAAGCAATAAGCTGAATGTAAACAGCAAAGATATTACTGTTAAAGAATATCTGCTTATTCCGACTAAGCTTCCATCATCAGATGATTATATGACATTCTCTGAACTAAAAAAAGATTTTGATAAAATATTTGGTGTAGGTTCTAAGGATTCTAAGGAAGCTACAGCTAAAATAGATGAGCAGTTGAAGGAAAATGCTAGCGGTGATAATTTTGATATTGATAATATCAAATTTCGCTTAAACACTGCTTTTTTGTATAAAAAAAATTTCAGCGTGAAAGTAGAGGGGAAAGACAAAGAATGTAATAGTGCAGGCGAAGTAATCGCAGATACTGACAATTATGCAAAATGGGAATATGCATTCTCAATTACAATTGATAGCACGGAATTTTTCTCAGAATTTAATACAATGTCTATTAACTCGATAAGCTTCTCTATTTGGAATACAAACCGTAAGGAAGTCAAGAAAATGATGACTTTGGGATCAACCGAAGATATATTTAAGCAGTTAGAAGAACCCAGCAAATAAAATATGCCAAGTATACTTCCTCTCCAAATAAATGCTTTGTATCTTGAGTCGCCTGAACAGGTAATTGGTCAGGATATTCGTTTTGAAAATGTTCCTTGGATGAATACACAAACAGATGTATTCGAAAATCCTAATGTACCTTTAGAAACTAATTCTATTATCCCAAGACCTTTTTCTTATGATAATGCCATTTATTTGGATAAGGGAGTACATATTCACTTTGTTTTGCCATCCTACTTCAAAAAATTTGATAATAGTGGTACACTGCCCAAAGCTCCTAATCGTTGGTATATAAAAAGAGAAAAAGATGGTAAGGAATGGATTGTTGAAAGTGATTATATATGGGATATTAATGATCCCATTTTAAATAAGTCCGGTACTTGTACTTATGTAGAAGAAATGGGAGGTAATTTTCACTTTAAATATATAGGGAGAAAATATAAGCTGCAAGAATGGATTAATAAAGATCATTCCAAAGAGAATTATTTAAAGGATCTCAGTGCTTTCGGATGGGGGAGCTTTTCATTTGATATACATTATCCTAACTGTAGAAGTGTATTTGGCTTTTATGATGAAGAAGGAACTAAAAACGATGCTTATACGATCATAGCCTGGGTAGAAGCCTCTGCTAATGAATATATCGTAGCGGGTAAATTTCAGCTAAAACCAAATATAAAAAATGAAAATCATAATTCGTTTGATATAACGATTGCCAATACTTTACCGGAGACACTCTCTGCATTGATTATTAACACGAACAATCCTTCCATATCTAAACAGGAATTACAAAAGCAGGAAGAGCAAATTGCATCAATGATCAATTTTGATGAATTGAAAGGTTTAAATTTAGACTGGATTTCCAGATTAAGGAGTAAACAGCACGAGCAACAGTTTAATAAAACATCCGGTACGACGAAATTTTTACTGAATATTGTTAGCATTGACAATGATGATGCAATTCAGGAATATGACTTTGATATTAATCTACTAGATTTTGAGTTTAGCAAAAGTATTTCAGGTCAATACGAAAACATACGGAAAAAATTAACCGTTCTTAACGAGTCTGCTTCATCAGATGAGATCGTTATTCCTGTTTGGGAAGAAATAAATTTAACAGAGCTCAACAATATTTCCTTTAATAATTCTTTGGACGATGAACTGGAATCTTTAAATAAGGTACTGAACAATTCTGAATTGGATACTTTCCGATTACATACCAAAATTGAAAGCCTATATCTGCATTGGTCTACTTATTTAAATGCGTTATTCATAAACAAGAATAAGAACATCAACAAATTTAAGAATGATTTAGCACTATTGATTTCTCAGATTAATATAGTAAAAACCAAACTTAAGAATGCAGAGGCTAATGTCGCTAATCTACAACGATTGTTTTCCGAAAAAATATCTAATTATTATAGTCAATATCGTGACTATGCAATTATTAAATTTTTGTTCAAAGCACAGCATTCGGGAGATGATATTTCTCGGAATGATCTTAATATTCTGCTAAATCTAAGATACAAAACGAAGATAGTCTTATCTAAAAAAAGCCGGACAGATTATTATAATGCACTACCTCCCACTGTCATTATTTCATCCCCAAAAAATAATAACATATTTAATCTGTTTACCAATCCAGCAACGCCAGAAGAAGTAAATCTTATTGATCTATTTGATTGTAAGCAAAGAGATAGCTATAAAAAAGTGTCAGATAAAATCTCCGGTTTTAATGATATTAATGTTAATTGTTGGCATACGTATAAAGTAGAATGGGAAAGTTTATTCTTACCTAAAAAAGAGGGGCATTATTTATCTGAAGACAACATTTTTAATGACAGTTTCTTAAAAGATTCTTATACTTTGGATGAGCTTAATGCAGATTTAATCAAACAATATGCATTAAATGATATCGCCTATATGCCAAATCCAAATACCTATTACGGGAATTCTTTTGTAAGCAATACAATACAGGAATATGTAAAAGAAAAGGTAGAAAAAACTCTCAATCATATCGACAAAGCAGAAAATCCTCAATTAGTAGAGCAAATACAAGGTTTTTTGGAAACACTTGATGGTACAACATTGTTTGAATTAACACTTTCAGATTTCAATAATCTTATGCTGCAAAGAAGTAATGGTTTGTCTGTTTTACCATTAATTCCTAATGGTTTTGAAGATCATAAAGAATTGGCAAAAAGTATAGAGGCTTTATGTAAAGAATATTTCAGCGACCTAAATCTTTTAACGCCTAACAGATTATCTATTTTTAATCCGTTCAGAAACGGAGCTTTTAAAATTAACAGACTTAGAATTGTTGATTCTTTTGGAAGAAACAAAATAATAGAACCCCAAAAAATTATCACAACTCATGTACAAAAGATTGACAATAAAGATAACTGGGTAACATTACCACCACGATATCTGCAGGCTGCTGCTATAAGTACACGATTTATCAGCACAATAACTGATAAAAAAAAATCACCTGTTCTTGGGTGGATGGTTCCTGTTTATCTTAATCAACGGATAGAGTTTTTTGATGCGTTTGGAAAACATCTAGGAGCGGTAGATACAGAAGGTCAGTGGGAGCCTTCGCCTTTTGATTTACATATTGCGCAAGAGAATACAGAGTATAAGTCTGTTGTAAAAAATCCTCATTTTAAGAGGATTATCCATTGGATTATTGAAAAGATTTGTAAAACAAATAAAAAAGACCAGTTTATAAAGGAATTACAAAAAGCGATGGAGCATACATCACCAGAAGATTATGACAATCCCTCTTTACTGGAAACAATATCTTCTGTACCAATAGCCATTACTTTGGTAAATATCAATTTATTTACTAAAGGTGAGTCGCTCTACGATATCAATTATTCTGAGAATATTAGTATCAATACTTACGATAATCAAAGAAAATACGACAAGGTTAAGATCCCGATGTCTATTGGCGATCTCAATCAATACAATGATGGGGTATTGGGATATTGGCATTACAATCTGAAGGATGACGAAAAATTAGGTGTAAAATCTTTAGAAAGTAAAATTTATTTCAATAATGATGTCATTAAGAAAATAAACAACCAGTCTTATTCCCTGAAAGACTTTCTGAAAGAAAACCCCATTGATGGGAAAGAAAAATGGAACGATATTGAAAGCAGGACTATGATAAGCGCTGCTATAAACTACAAAGTTCAGGATAAAGAAAATTTTTTGGCGCTGAATGATACTTTAAATTCATCTCAGAGATATGTTTTAATGCACCCTAAAGGTAATCTGCATATTAAAACAGGAATTTTACCTGAAAAATCTATAAAATTAGTTTATAATAAAATCAAAAACTCTTTAAAAAGAATTGAACTTACCTTATTAACGACTCCTGTTTTAACCCCTAAAGAAAACCTTCAACTGTCGTTAGCTAAAGACAACCGTTATGAATGGTCATGGGTTGAGTTAGAAAAGAAAAATAAAAAACAACCTTTATCTCCTACAAACCTGCCCGTCAAAAAACGGCTGACTCAAAATTTAGCGTTAGATTTTGATCAAAATTTTGAGACGGAAAGCGATCTGCAGTTTTTACTGTCTGGTCTAAAAAATGATGGTCTTTTGGTGAACGAGCTGAATGCATTTTTTCCTGATCAAAAGATTTATTTTATCAACAAGGAAGAATTTGATAAAAAAAATTACAGATACCAATCACAGCTTGTATTTATTAACGATCCGGTTACCCATCTTATATTTAAAAACGAAGATATTAGATTTAAAAAAGTCGCATTTGATTTTAATCAGTTTAAAACAAAAAAATATTTAGAGCTTAAAGAATTTCTTATCAGAAATAATTATGCTATTATACCTGAAACAAATATTCTAATCGACAACGCTTATTTTATTAATTTTAACAAAATAGCAGGACTACAATCAAAAAACGAATCTGATATAAATGACTTCGAGAGAGAGTTAATTTATTTACTGTCATTGAAAAGCTCGAATAAGATTATCTATCTTAAAGCGATAGTTAAAAAAATATATGTTTTCAATTCAGAAAATTCTTCTGAAATAATCAAAAATAATTTTAAGCAAAACCTTCTAGGCAGAAAAATAATAAATAAGGATCCTTTTTATCCGGATGAGCAAATTTATTTTGTGGATATTGGCGAATTAGAAAAGCTTAAAATAAAAGATTATTTAGATGAAGATGAGAAGCTTTTATTAAAGATGGTTGACAATAAATCCAAAGCAATTCTTAAGATCAATGATTTTAATATCAATTCCGGCACTATTCCTAATCTGGTCTTAAAAGAAGGTTGGCTATCTATAAAATCTACCAAATTTTAAAACATTATGGCAAAACTATTATATTACTTTCCTTTAGATAATTTAGTAAATAAAGAGATCACTAACAACTATAAAACTCAGGTTCAAACGAGTGTAGAAAATAATACTATAGAAGTTGATTTTGATCAGCATAAAGGATCTTTTCTAAATTTCAGAGATAAAAGTACTTTAGAATTAACATTTAAGAAAACGATAAGTAGAGCGGGAACTTTAATTAATTTCTTTTTTAATTACGATAAAAAAAATAATAATGACAGCATCAGTCTTATTGCGATTGGGAATGAAATACTAAGTGTCATAAAATCGAACAACAGAAATGCTATTGCTTTTAAAAATAGTTTTAAAGTAAATGATGCAGATTTTAAAATCAAGGAAAATACATGGTTTAATTGTTCTGTCTATTTTGATGAGTTTGACAATCTGGATATTTTTATGACGGATAAAAATTTTTTATTAAACAATAAAGTTCTTATATCGGTCAATAATTCTGTAGATCATCAAAATATCATGATCGGGAATAATAATGAAGGTGATAAACTCAGAATTGCAGATCTATCTATTTATAGTGATGTGACTAAAGATGAAGCAGAAAATATAATCAATAAATCGATTGAAAAACATCTGACGCTTTTATCAAAATCTACGCTGATTGATACAGTAAACTTTAACCTTAACAACAGTACTGAATATGAAAAAATAGTGATCGAAAATGAACAACAGCCTTTATTTTTCGAGTTTTTTCATAAAGATATGACGCTTGATAAATATGAGAATTGTGTGGCAAAGCTTAAGGTAAAAAAAGGTTTTTTCGAATATTATAAAAACATAGAAGAGTCCGATGATCTATTGATTCCGCTTAATCTTATTAATCAACAAAATAATAATTCAAATTTAAAGGGAATAGTAGAAGGGGTATCTATCGTTAACCGCTTAGAACAGGAAAGGATTTTAGTTCAGCTGGAAATTTACAATATTTCACTCACTAAAGATGAATTTTCTACAACGTTTACCAAATCTCAGCCCCTTATCATTGATAAAGTATTTGAAGTAATTGATTTAAGAGGCGGTAATGTGTGTCCGTTTGAGGTATTTATTTGGGGAAATGATACCCTGTATAACGGAGCCGGAAACAGTACCCAAACCGTAACTCTATTAATAAATAATACATCTGATGAAGATTTGAAATTATCAGATAAGAGTGGTTTCAGAATAACAGGTAATTTTCTTACGATTCTCCAAAGTGATATACAGCAAACCAATAATCTCCAACTGAAGCAATATATTTCCTCTACAGATATTCCAACCAAAACAAAATCATCAGAAAATGATTTTTTGTATTTTCAGAAAGAATATGTATTAAAAAAAGGCGAATCTGTTTTTTTAGAAATATCAGGATTAAAAGCGAAGCAACCAACCTCTGTAAATCCATCAGGATCTTATCCTTTTTATCTGGAGTACAAGAATATTTCAGGGTATAGAAATGGAAAAGCCAAATTCTACATAAAAACAGGTAAGATTTTTTATTCACTATAAGTTTTAAAATTATGTCAGAAATCCTAAACGTAAATGAATTTGAAGCTAATCAGGTGAAAATTGATAAGCTAACTTCAGAGAGTGCTGCAATCGGTACATTAACATCAGATATTATAAAACTTAGAAATCAAATAGAGTTATTGAATGAAGAATTTAGAATTTTGAAAGGCTCTAAAGAATTACTGAAGATTAATGCTGATAGAACAGATATTAATAACAGTTTATATACTAATAATGAATTGGTTTCTTTACCCATTGGCGCTGTTATAAGCTTTGCCGGAAAAAAAATTCCGGATGGATGGTTGTTATGCAACGGGCAGGCTATTCCAGAAAAATATACCCAAGCGCATACTATTATTGGGACTAGTACACCTAATTTAATTAAGAAGTATGTAATGGGTAGCGAAAAAAATGACTTTACCGAATTTGGTACAGATACTATTACAATTAAAAATGTAAATATTCATGAAGATCAATTACAAGTCTATTATAACTTATATAAGTGGAAAGCAGGCAGGGGAGGTTCTGATGAAAGTATTACTTATTTAACTTCATCAGTTTCGGGAAATACAGGCTCTTCTTATTATGAGGATTTTAAAGGGATGATACGCGATTCATATACAAGAATAGGGCATGCTAAACCGACCCCGATTGACATTCTGCCTCCAAGTATAAAAATGGTTTATATAATCAAAGTTAAATAAGGATTCAGATACTTCCATAATGATAAAGGACATCTTCAATTTTTATCCTTGGTTAAGCAATTGATTGATTGTCATTTTCAATAACTTATCTGAAGTTTTTTTTATCTCCTTAAAATTTTAATGAGTATTAATACATCAACTAATGCAAAATACCCAGATACAGATCGAGCTCGACGTCACTATAAAAAAAATTGACCTCAAAATTATAGGTACTATGATCACATTAGATGATGATATTTCTGTAACATCGCTTATTGGTAATCTGCCTGATGTTTCAAAGAATATCTCTAAACTTCTGGAAGATGAAGATCATATACAAGAAACTATTACTCCGTTTATACCTAGTGAAGTAGGCTTTGGCATCTATAAAATCTCAAATGAGAAAGATAACCTGTCAGCATTACAGCTTCAAGCCAAATATTCAAAACTAAAGCTAAAAGGTTTTTTTTCTAATGAATTCAAACTGTTTTCGGTGGCAATTGCCGAAGGAATTAGTTTGTCAAAAATGCCTTTGGTAGGAGAGTATCTCAAAGATTATTCTATTTCTACAATAGAATTGGTATATGTTTCTCAAAAAGAAAAAATATTCACTAATGAACGGCTGAAATTAATTGATGGCGCTAAGAAAAATTTTGTCGACAGTACAATCTGGTTAAACAAAGAAAAGCTTTCTCTTTCAAAAGGCTTCAACGCAGGTATGATTTTGAAAAATGGAAATGACCAGCAAAAGATTACCTTTCCCGGCTTTGATTTAAATGGGATAAAAGTTCCGGGATTGCCTGTTTATTCGGATTCAACCAAAAAAAATAATAAAAGTACTTCAGATATAATTCAAAAAGAAGAAGCCAAACAACAATCTTTAGTAAAAATTAACGAGGTAAAGCCATCCATTGAAAACCATCATATAAATATTGCGATATCAGCAGATTTTAATGTTGGACCTTTCGGATTACAGCTTGTTGGTCTTGGAATTCAGGTACCTTTTAGTGTTTTCCAAAACTTCAGTATTGAAAAATTATGGAAAGAAGTTCAGTTTCACTTAAATGGCTTAGCAATTATTTATGATACTCCAACGCTTTCAATTGCAGGTGCATTTTTGAGAGAAAGAAATAACGGCACAGATGAATACAACGGTTTATTAACGTTCAGGTTTGCTAAAATTGAGGTCATAGCCATTGGATCTTACATTAAAACACCAAGCTATTCTTCACTATTCGCATTCGGCTATTTAGGTATTCCATTACCCATAGATCCTTCTTTTTATATCCATGGATTTGCTTTAGGATTTGGGTTAAACAGAGATTTTGTGATGCCGAATATCACCGAAATTCCGGATTTCCCTCTCATCAAAATTGTTGATCAGGGAGGATTAAAACCAGAAGATAACATTCAGAAAATCTTCCATGATTTAAATCGTTATCTACCTACCAGTGAAAATAGCTATGTGATGATAGCAGGAATAAAGTTTGATTCCTATAAGATGATTTTTACTACAGGGATATTAGCTCTTGCTTTTGGAAATAAAACATCTTTAAATCTTTTAGGCTTATCAAAGATGAAGCTGGAAGGGGTTTATAATTTTGAATTTGCATTTTCCATGCGTGCAGATTTGGAGGAAGGAACTTTTTTGGCTCATGGACAATTGACGAATAATTCCTATGTATTGCTGCCTCAGTTAAAATTAACAGGCGGTTTTGCATTGGGAATGTGGTTGAAAGGAGAGATGGCGGGTGATTTTGTATTTACTTTGGGCGGTTATCATCCTAATTTTAAAGCTCCTGTCTATTATCCGAATAATATACCCCGTTTAGGGTATAGTTTTAATTTAGGTTCAGTCCAGTTTTATGGTAAAGCTTATTTTGCTTTAACGCCGAGCTGTATAATGGCAGGTATGGCGGGTGGATTAAAACTTGTGCTGGATGGAAGGGTATTGCACGCTGAAATTGGAGTTCTCTTCAGTGCAGATTTCATTATTTCATGGAAGCCATTTTATTACCAGGCGGAGGTTTATGTGCAAATTTATGCAAAAGTTATATTAGATGTATGGCTATTTAGCATCAATCAATCTTTTAACTTAACGGCTAAATTACAATTGGAAGGACCCAATTTTAGGGGGATAGCAACTTTTAAGGTGGTTGGTTACGAATTAGAAGTAAAATTTGGTGATCATGATAAACATATCAATAAATCGTTAAGTAAAGAAGAATTCGTATCTGCTTTTTTACCGGATCCAGCGAAAATACTTACCTATAATATTTCATCAGGAATAATAAAAAAAGTAAAAGACACACATGGAGTTGAATGTGTAGTGGTTAATCCAAAAACGTTTGCTTTAGAAATATATTCAGAAATCCCAATAACTGAGATAAATGGAGAACAGTTAATTACGGAAAATAAAAATACTCAAAATATTTATCCTGTATATACTGAATCCATCCAATTAAATAGTAAACTTATTTTATCAGTGAAAGGTAACGGAAATCATTTTTCCTGTTTTAAAGCTTCTCCCATTCTAAAATCTGTTCCTACATCGATATGGAATAACACCAATGCAATTTCGGACAATGATGAGACATTATCGAACTCCAAATTATTAAAAGATGTAAGTAAAGGACTTCGTCTAGAGTTTTCTAAAATAGAATCTGAGATTAATTCGACAGCAGTGTCCTTATATGACATTTGTCTTAAAAACTATCAGGATAGCTTTATGTGTAACAAAATAGCACACAAAGAAGGTCAGGTTAAACTGAATAATAGCATCATGAAGATATTCGAAATTCTAGATGAAGATGAAATAGACTATCACGATTTAGAAAACTCAGTTGATGTTTACAAATACAAAAAAAAATCTTTAGGAAAATATCAAATAGTTTAAAATGGTAAATGAAGAAATAGGAATCGCTGCGTCACATATACCCACAGTTGCGTCAGGAAAATATGAAATTAAGGCCAATCTGCAAAACAATCTCAGTAATATTCAGGAGCAGGAGATTGTCTTTTATGTTGCCGGATACCAGTACACCATTCCTCAAAATGAAGTATTGGCAATGTATCCTCCCACTGAGCATACAGGTGATTTTGCCGGGACTTTTCCTCATATACAATTTAGAAGAAGTACTTTGCCTTGGGAATTTAACTGTGAATCAAATGGAAAAAAAATACCCTATATTTTCTTAGTTATACTCAAAGAAGATGAGTTGGCTTCAGGAGATTTTGAAATAATGGAAACCAGTACAAATGACTTAATGGACTCATTAGAAGATCCTGAAGAGCCAAAACCATTAAAAATTCTTAAGGCATTAAAAGGTAATGAAGAGCTTTTTCCTTCTATAGATTTTGTATCTCAATTGGCCCATGTTAGAGTTCAGGAACATGTAGAATTGAAAGATTTGAATCTTCCCAAAGAAACAAGTATTTTAATTGCTCATCGTATGGTAGAACCTACAACAAAGTATAAGGCTTTTGTCTGCTACTATTCTACTGAGGTCATCACTAAAGAAAAAGACAAGTATCAATTAAATAATTCTAACAAAAAAAATGAATATCAAAAAACAAGCTCGTGTGTAATTTTATCGGAATGGTCTTTTGAAAGTATTAATACTCAGTTGTATCAGATTGATACCAATAAACTGAAAAACCATCCGGAGTTTCAAACCTTTCAAAAAGATTTGATTGACTCTGAAGTTTTAACTTTAGAAGAATTAAAAAGAAAAGCAAATGCTGAACTCAATAACTTAATCTCTATCAATGAAACTTATTTAGAAGAATGTAGATTGAGGTGGGCCAAATTACCAGAGCCAAAATCTATTGATGATTTTGAACGTACAGAAGTAAATAGCTTTAAAAAAGTAAATAACTACATTCTTGAATATTTAAAATACAATGGTAAAAACCTAAAAGGCTATTTAAGTGAGCTAAAACTTCAGCCTTTTAAGGCGGAAATCAACATCCAAAATAAAGCGATCATCAACTTAGTTGATGCTGCTAAAGTCCCACTGGAACATCAATTAAAAGGAGGAGGTAAAATAGTTTCATGGTATCAGGGACCTTTTACGAATTGGAACTACTCATTTAACTTGGGAGATTTCTTAAAAGACAAAGAATGGGTAGATATTCCTGACCATCCGGATTACTTAAACCTCTTCAATGATGATACGAAGATGTATGATATGACCTATGCCGCTGCATGGCAGTTAGGCAGATTAATAATCATGAATGACAATAAAATGCTTCAGGAATTGAAAAAATGGAAGAATGACTTGCAATTGCATAACTTGATACAAGAACAAAACCAATATAGCCATCTGCCTAGTTTGAAAACGCAGGCTCCTCAGGTTTCAGATTTATTATTAAACTTTGTTACAGCGTTGATTCAGTTCCGAAATTTTCCCTTGTATTATTTACTTCCCCATGCAGATTTAAGTACTGAAGAAAGTATAAAGTACTTTAGAATTGATAATTCTTGGATGTTAGCTTTCTTATATGGGATTTTTAGTGCCGGACCCAAGCTAAGTATCATTGATTTTGAAGAATACATCTTAAATAATAAAGACCTTTCGGGTATATTTGATTATACTAAACCTCTTTACGGAATTTTGCTCCAGTCACAAATCATTAAAAACTGGCCGCATATTGTGGTAGAATTAGATAATAGGATAGATTTTCATTATGTAACAAGCATCAGCAATACACTTCGTTTATACATAACCGATCAGAAATTTTCTGGTATAAAACTATATCTCAAAAATGAAAATGCTAATTTTGGAAAAGAATATAGTGATGAAGCTGAAAAATTTATTACACTGTCATCTGATAATATAAAATTAGCCAATATTCACTTACATAAACAGCCTAAATTAAGATTGAAATTGAATTAAACATTTCAAACATCTGAATGTAATAAGATTAAAAAATATAATAGGCTGATAAATCAAGATTATTAATATTTAGTCAATACACTGGTTTTTTTAAGAGTTATAAAACACTTAATTTTGTTGTCAGCTTAAGCAGCATTCATAATACATTCAATAAATAGAAAGTGATCTGAGTGTTATTCGAACTATGCTCTAAAAATTTTACATGTTCCTTATATTTTTAAAATTTACTAACATGGTGTATTTGCTTAACCTGAAATTGTACTATGAAAGAATTTGTAAATTAGATACACTATAGTTCTTCAACTTAAACAGCCAACAGATTGAATTGATATAAAGCAAAGCAGATACAATGGAACTTCGCAAAGATGAATATTTTCAGAAGTCGGTAAAATTCCCCAATATTTTGGATTTCTGATTAAAGGAGTACCCGATTCAGTATAACAAGCTTAATGGTTTCATAATTATTAATGGTACTAATTTTACTACCGTGCCAAGCGCCGTTTCTTTTAGCTATTCCGTACATCAAAACTCTAAATTCTTGAGGTTTTTTCAAAGCACTTCCGCTTGTGTCAGGTGAGATATTTCCATCATCACCCATTTTGAATCCAATCTGAAAGCCCCAATCAAATGACTTTTCCAATTTATCATCATTATAGGCATGTCGGTACAATGTTTTTTGAATAAGTATCTTACCATATGTTGGAGCTTTGTATGTGTAAGTAATATTGTTGGCATCAGGTGTTCCCTTACCTAAATTCTGCCACCATTGACCTGTTTGTGCCACTATATAATTCCAAAAATATTGATTTAACTTATCTGCTGTTAACAGCTTATTCCCGGCTTGTATAGCCTGATTAATATACTGGTTGTTACTAAATTGCTCAATCACTATATCATCTTGCAGAATCTTTGGAAAGCCTTGCGTAGAGTATCCAACTATGTTTAATCCGTTTTGAGACCAATTGACATTTGCATCAAACATTAATCTACTATTGTTATTGTAAATTGTTGTAATTCCATATTGTGTAGCAGGATATTGGAAATTACTTGAATAGTCGTACGAGAATTGACTAGAAATTACCCCTAATCTTATTTCTTGACAATTCTCCTTACTCCAAATCCCAATAAATCCCTTTTTTTGATGTTTTACTTTTACTCCTAAATTATAAACTAAAAAGTAGTTATAATTATATGCTTTTGTTTTAACTCGATACTTGCTTTCATATTTATCAATACAAATATCACTATCTCCAAATATACCATCGAATAATCCGTTTTTTGGAGAGCAGTTTTGAAGCCCATTTGATTAAATCTGCCTGTGGTTGTTTCGGTTTCATTATTTTCCGGCCTTCTTGCGTAGACAGATTAATGTATCCCATTGGAGCTCTTCTAGGCCATCTTCCCATTTTTCTAGCTCTACGCATTCCATCAGAAGCATTTCTTCCCCTTCTATTGTTTTCAGCCTCAGGTATTGAAAGATATGCAGTAAGCATCACTATACTTTTAGGGATATCAAAATCGATTGGTTGGTCAATGGCAAATGGTTTTGTATTTAGGCATCTCAGAATTCCCTGCATTTAATAAGCATATATAATATTTCGGCTAAAGCGATACAATTTTATGAAAAGTATATTTTCTACAGGCCTTTTTCTATTGCTTTTTAATGTTTTAATAAGTTTTTTCCATTCCGGTCGATTAAAGTCCTTTGCTGAAAAGTCTTTTCTGAAGATTCCTCTAACAAAATTTGGTTCTGTTCACAATATTTCAATAATCTGTCTTCCTGCTCAGGAAGAGGAAAGATCAATATCTTAGCATTCCAACTTGGCCGTCTTTATTTACTTTAATGGCCCAAAAATCAAAATTTCCTTTTGAATTAATTCCAGATTGTGTTCCGGAATTATAAGAGTTTTGTGCAGAAAAACCTCCCAAAATAAAGCTGTCAGGATTTTCTGTGATGCTGTATAGGAAATCATCTGATGCTCCACCAAATCTTTTCTGCCATTGAACAATTCCGTTGTTATCCGTTTTGATTACCCAAAAATCATTACCTCCAAAACCAAATGATCCACTCTGATCACCGGTATTTGCTGAATTGTCATCTGAAAATCCTCCAACTATAAATCCTGTGTCAGCAGTTTGTTTTATCGAGTAGCAGTAGTCTATTCCGGAACCGCCATATCTTTTCTGCCATTGTATTGCTCCTGTTGTTGTAATTTTAATAATCCAGAAATCTACTATTCCCGATCCTGAAGTAGGATTTATATTTTGTTGATCACCTGTCAAAATTAATCCGGCTGAAGAATGTCCTGCAATAATATACCCACCGTCGTTTGTTTGTTGGATGTCATACATATTATCATCTTCGTTTGATCCATAATTTCTTTGCCATGAAATATTTCCTGTTGAATCGGTCTTAATGATCCAATAATCGATCATTCCATGAGATGCTAACCCCATCTGAATCCCGTTGGACGCAACTAATGAGTTACCACCTAAAATATATCCTCCATCATTAGTCTGTTTAATAGAGTAGAGGTAATCATCACCTGATCCACCATATCTTTTTTGCCATTGAATGGTACCTGATGAGCTAATTTTCAACACCCAATAATCATAACCTCCATATCCTACGCTCCCTGACTGATCTCCGGTAGCGGCAGATGCAGCTACTGAATAACCTCCTAAAAAATAGCCTCCGTCTGTTGTCTGGATTATGCTTGCAGAACCATTAATCAGGTCATCATCAGAACCACCAAATCTTTTTTGCCACTGAATGACTCCGGCAGAGTCAATTTTTACCACCCAATAATCAATACCTCCTTTGCCGGCAATATTGTTTTGATCCCCTGTATTAGCAGATTCTGAAGCAGAACGACCAATAAGGATATACCCGGAATCACTTGTTGGGAGAGCTTTGTAAAGATAGTCATCGCCTGCACCACCAAATCTTTTCTGCCACTGAATATTTCCCATCATGTCGGTCTTTACCAGCCAATAATCTATATTCCCTTTCGTATTACTTATTAATTGATCACCATTATTTGCTGATGCTGATGAAGAATAACCTCCGTATATGTAACCTCCGTCTGGAGTTGCATCTAAAGAAAATAAGTAGTCATTGTCAGATCCTCCATAACGTGCTGTGATAGGCTTAAAATTAAGATGAGGCGTACCTGTGATTTGCGCTCTAATACTTGTATTTATTACACCGAAAATTAGCAAAAATGCGATGTGTATTAATATTTTATTCATAGCATATTTAATTAGAAGCCGGAGATCATATGAACATATAGTGTAGTTCCCATAACCATAAAGCTGTAGAGTGTTTCCTTTCCACTAATCGTAGAAGTATTATGTACGTACTTAACAGTGTAACCTGAAGCTGTAAAAGAAGCTGTCCCGCTTATAGTTCCTCGTACGCTGAGTGTATATGTACCACCATCTTTAATATTAGAGAGTATAAACGATGACGGGTTAGCATTTGTGTAAGCTAAATTACTTTTTGAAAAATCAATGGTACTAGAGTTTCCCGCATTATAGGCTGATTTATTAGTTGCAGATCCGTCTATTTCCAGCCTTGATGCTGGAGTTGAAGTTCCTATTCCCACGTTTACAGCAAGTGTACCTTGGCCACCTAAAATCATGGTGTTGCTTATACTTGCTTTAGCACTGTAACCTATAGCTGTAGCATTGGTAATATTATTTACTGTTGCATCAGATAGTGTTCCTATGAATGTATTATTACTACCTGTAGTTATGGTCTGTCCCGAACCATTTCCAATAAAAATATTATTATTTCCTGTAGAATTATTGTTTCCTGCACTATATCCTAAAAAAGAGTTGTTTCCACCGGATGTATTATTATTTCCTGCCCATGTACCGATGAAAGCATTGCTGTCTCCAGTAATATTTTTGCTGCCAGCATTGTAGCCGAAAAACGTATTTGAATTTCCGCTTGTATTTGCATTTCCGGCATAAGCTCCGACCATAACATTGGAGCTACCCTGTAAGTTTTGTGAACCTGCATTATTTCCAACAAAAATATTGTAGGTGCCCGTTGAGGTAAACACCCCGGCATTCATTCCATAGGTAAGATTATCCTGAATGCTTGAGCCTATGTATGCGGCTAGTATATTATTTGTTTTTACAACAAAAGAGTGGGCATCTGTAGTACCGATAAATTTTGTTCCCAATGAGTTGATGGCAGTCGCATCAATATTATTATTTCCTACAGTTGACCAAGCCGATATATTTTGCCATGTACCAACGCCATTGGCATCTGAAGTCAATACTTTACCTGATGCCTGAGTTCCATCAAGAATTTTTATAGCACCGTTAATATTGTTTGAATTAATTTCAAGTTTAACGGTTGGCGAATTTGTTCCAAGTCCTAGGCGACCTGTGTTTGTGACAAGAAAATCATCATATTGCTGAGCGGTTGTTGGAGCGCCCGTCAGTGCGTTATCTTTAGCTCCATCAATGTGAAAGATTCCCTGTGGATTTTGGGTATTGATACCTACCTGTGAGTATAGGATAACAGGAAATACTGCTATTGCTATGGTATATAGTTTTTTCATAATAGTTGCTGTGAAAGCAATTAAACTTTTCAATCATTCAGTTAATAAATATAAAACCAGTTAAACTATCGGTCTAGGAAACCGAATTTGTTCTCAAATGCTTTTCCTATGATGGGTAGTGCTTTTTTCTGCTCATTGGCAGCGTTGATAATGCCGATTATCCAAATAATAAACAATACAATACCTACCAGATTAATAAAGTAAAGAGAGGGAATCATCGCAACGATAATTGATAAGGCAATATTGAGTATGAAGGATACAAGGAAAAAACCCAGCCCTTGCCTTAAATGATAGGTTACCAGGTCATTTTTTGGAAGGTGGTCTTTTGATTTGATGAAAGATACAATCCATCCTATAATTGTAATGTAGGATAAAATGGACAAAGTTTTGTTACTCATAATTTTATAATTTTTAATTAGTAAGCAAAACTATTATAAAGATAGCCCGATTGAATCTGTCAGTTTTTTTTCGGCATAATCCAGTTTGTATTTGTATTAATTTAATTTTTAATCTGTTATGAATGATTCTTCATCAGGCTAAAAAAGAATTCCCTGTTAGATCTCGATATAGGGACGTTGCTTTTATCTTGTAGTAATACAGTGCCTTCCTTGGAATAACTGATGATGTAATTGATATTAATAAGATGTGATTGATGTATGCGAATAAAAAAATTGGGATCTAGTAAATCTTCGTAGTACTTAAGAGATTTTGATACAATTATTTTTTTTCCATCAATTAAAAAAAATGTGGTGTACGATCCTGATGTTTCACAACGGATTATTTGTTCAAACTTAACCACGTGCATAGCTTCCTGTGTGGGTAAAACAATTCGCTCCGGAAGCTTTTTTACATCTGTAGAATTAAGTATCCATTGATGCCTTTTTTTTTCTTTATCTATTTCTTCAATTCTCTCAATTGCAGTTTTAAGATCTTCATAATCAATAGGTTTTAGAAGATAATCGATCGCACTAAATTTTATTGCTTTAATTGCAAACTCTTCATAAGCTGTGGTAAAAATTAAATGAAAATCTTTGTGATTGATTTTACTCAAAACTTCAAAACCGGTTGTATCTTTCAGCATTACATCCATGAAAACGACATTTGGCTTTGAACGATTTATTAACTCGATCGCGTCCATAAGATCTTCTGCAAAACCAATAATTTCCATTTTTTCGTCGACAGTAATTTTTATCATCATCTGTAACGCTTCACGCAGATGGTATTCATCTTCTACTATAACTGCTTTGTACATCTTAGTTAAAAGGTATTTTGATTATAACGGTGCAGCCAATATTTGGATTTTCTTCTGTACCATAAATTATGCTTAAAGAATTACTGTAATTATCTCCAAAAAGTAATTTAAGCCTTTCGTCCGTTATTTTGGTTGCGAGCGAAATATGATGAGGGTCTTTTTGATTAAAACCATCAGTTTTTTCACCAATTCCATTGTCTGATATGGTACAGATTAAGACATCTTCTTTACTGTTTTTTGAAAAAAAGATTGTTAGTTTTCCTTTACGGGCTTTATCCAATGCTTTTAGACCGTGCTCAATTGCATTTTCAACAAAAGGCTGAATCATGAAAGGAGGTATTTGCTCATCAGAATGTATGTCACTATCAAGTAGAATTTCATAATCAAAACTTTTATTTAGTCTTAGCTGCTGTAAATCGATATAGTTCTTTAGAATAGCAATTTCATCATGAAGTTCAACGTATTCCTTTCGCGATTGTTCTAATATTTTCCTTGTAAGTTTAGCAAATTTGTTGAGGTAAAAAACGGCCGTTTCCCTATCTTCTCTTAATATAAAACTTTGGATGTTTCCTAGTATATTAAAAATAAAATGAGGGTCCATTTGGGCTTGTAAAAGTTTGCGTTCAATTGAAATTTTTTCCAAAAGATTCTCCAGAGTTTCTTTTTCCTTTAGTTGTAATTGGAGGTTTGTGACAGATTGTGCCTGTCGTAAATGATCAGCTTCTTTTTTGAAGTATCTATTTCTATAATAATAAATAAACAATAATGAAATACAGCATAATAAAAGTACAAAGGAAGCTCCATAGCTTAAATATCTATTTTGCTCCTGTAGCCTGTTTTCATATTCTAAACTTAAGATTTTCTGTGTCTTTTTTTCAGTTTCAAATTTAACATCGGCGTTTTGTAATAATCTTTGAGATTTTTCATCAAACTCAAGTGCTTTGTATTTATCATATTGAATGTCATATTGATAGTATTCTTTATAGTCATTTCTCTTTACGGCTAGATTTTTCAATGATTCATAAAAAGCTGCAAGAATGTAATGATCTTTAAACGCGATAGATTCTTGATAAGCAATTCCGTCTTTAAAGAGCTGTTCAGCTTTATCTTGTTCCCCCTTTTTTAGATAGTATTGACCTTTTAATCCAAAAACACTTCTATAAACAGTTTTTAATCCGTATTTTTCACCAATGTAACTTGCCTTATCCAATTCTTGTAAAAAAATATCGTCTCTATAGAATTTTGGACTTTTCATATATAATGAGGCCAGATTGATATGGGAAATAGCAATATTACTTTTAATTTCAATCTTATCCTTATTTTGATCTGCAAAATCTGATGTTGTTTTCATAAAAGACAATACTTTAGTTTGTAATGCAGTATCTTCTTTATTTTTTGTGTACAAATCTATAAGATAACCTCCAACAGCTAGCCGAGCGTGGAGTATATCGTCAACATTTCCAGTTTTTTCTGCATAAGACAATGCTTGATAAGAATATTTTTTCTGTTTAGCAATGGATCCTGATGAAAAAAGATAGGATATATCAGAAGAAATTCGTGCACATTGAGAGTATTTTTTGAGCTTATCAAAATCTTTTAATGACTGAAGAAAAAACATAATTGCAGCTGAACTGTCATCAACATAAGAATGTAAATAACCCATAGTAAAGTTAGCATAAGCCCGAGCAAGTTCATCATTTGTTTTTTTAGATGTATCGTATGCTAATTGACTGTACTTATTGAATTTTGATAAATTTCCGAACCTTTTATTATATAGTGCAAGATATGAGTAGCATATCGTCTGGTCTGTTATAGTACCGGAACTATTTGCTTTCAATAGTGCTGCCTGTAAGATTTTTCTGCCGTTAGCTGTATCTGTGAATCTTTTCGAATATCCTTTTAGTGCAATTTGCTCCATTCTTTGAGACTGTGCTTCAAATTGATGGATGAAAAAAATACTAGTTATGATTATTATAATTATATTTTTTTTCAATAAGTACTGAGGATGTTGCATTAAAATGTAATTATGCCGGCAAATTTAGTTAAATATTTTCTAGTTTGGCATTTCGAATTTTATCGATTTAAACTAAAATTTAAAATAAATAGCACCAAATAAAAATCGTTTTTAACTAAATACCAATTCAGTAAGTGCAGAAATCTTAAAAAATTATAATCTTGCTCATAAATTACAAAGTCAAATTTATATGAAGCGCGTAAACTTTATTGGTAAAACTATTTTTAGTTTAGTTATACTGATTTCAAATTTATTATTTGCTCAAAGTCTAGCTATTTCACAAAAGAAGATTGAATTTTCTGTCGTGAATGGTAAAAATTCTGAAACATTTTTGCCAAGGTCTTATTCTATGTCTTTCAATAAGCCTGTTTCACTGGATAATGAAGTGGATAAAATTTATGATCATAGAAGATATCTTATTGCGTTAGATTTTGAAAGAATTCCAAGCTCCTTATTGAAAATCATTACAAATTACGACAAAGAATTTACAGGAATTATTGTCATAACTGATTCTAATAATAATTCAGTGCAACGAAAAGTTACATGTGTTGGAGCTACATTAGATAGTTTGAGTGATCAGCAATCGCCTGATTATAGCAGTTCATACATCTACATATCCTGTAGAGAATTAACTATTGATAATGTTCTATTAAAATAGACTGATGATGGAATACCGTTATTTTAAGAAAGAAGGGAATATATATATCATGAAACGGCAATACGGTTTTGCTACTGTAATCGTTATTGGGCTTTCGCTGTTAGCATTTTCTGGAATTGTGTCTGATAATTTAACATTATTTTACATCTGTGGAATTTTGGCATTGTTGTGCGCAATCTCTGTTTTTACTGAAAAACTAGAAATTGATCTTGATCATCGAACGATAATTATTAAAAGAGGTTTGATAAAGTCTGGTGATCATATAAAGATTGAAGATATTCAAAACTTTGAATTGACAAGGTTGATTTATATTTTCATTCCGGTTAATACTTCACTCAATATGATATATTTCGACGGAAGCCAACAGAAAGTTGGAATGGTAGCTCAGGGTTTTAGCAGCAAATCAATGCAAATTGTTCTTAATGAAATTGAAGAAATTTTAGAATCAAGTGGACATCGAAGATAAATATCATATTGTTCACGCTCAAAACAGCATTAGCTTTATGCCCAATCTTCCGTCAAAAAAATTGTCGGTTATTGTTTTTTGGATATCGGTAATCATGATGGCTTCATTGTTTTTTTTGTTGGAAAATCTATCTTTTGGTGCTATGGTAACACTTATTATTTTAGTAGGATATGTGATTATTCATAGTCTTTATGATATATTTTTTCGTTCTCAAATAAAAATTACAGTTGATGAAGAAAAAAAGGCAATATATCGGTCGAATTTTTTTAAGGAGACAGAGATTATTCAGAATAAAAGCACTGTTGTATTTATCAAGAAGAATATGGGAGCTTGGCATTATGCAATAGGACCAAAGAAGAAATATCTGTATCAAAACTACAGGATCAGTGAAGATTTTTACAACAGAAAGAAAGATAACAAATCCCAAAAGGAATACGAACAAAAAATTCTTAAGCGAATTATTGAGCTATTAAATAGTTAAAATGTTTTAAGTTAACTTATGAAAGCTAAAGAAATACTACACAAGCAGACTTTGGCAGATCTTGTTGACAAACAATTTGATATTGCCTCGGAAAACTGGTTGAAAGTTTACTGCCTACCAGATATGATAGGAGCATTATAATCTTTATTATGGTGTCTTTTTAAAAAAGTAAACTAAAATAAAACCAATTGATTAAATTTTACATTAATATGTAATTCGTAAAATGAAATCGTTTACATTGCTATTATGTTTCGCATTATTGTTTTATGATTAATTATTGATCAAATTATTGCTGATTTATATAAATTTTATAAATTTGACTGAATCAAAAAAATATTAACTATGAAACTCAAATTCAAAACCACATTCTCTGTGGTTGCAATGAGTGCTATATTGGCATTCGCTTCATGTACAAATGCAGAGCTTGAACCGCTTCAGACCGCAAGTCCAGATGGCGCATCTCAAAATTCACATCTTGCCAAAACGGTCGTTCCTTTAGCCAATTGTATAACTCCGGGATGGGCTTCTCAAAATGGTGGTACTACTGGCGGCGGAACGGCTGCTGAAGTAACGGTAACGGATTTTGTTCAGCTTAAATCTGCTGTTGAAAATTCAAGTGTTAAAGTAGTAAAGGTCATTGGAACCATTACGGTAACTGCACGATTATCTCTTCAGGATCAAACAGGGAAAACAATTTATGGAGCAAGTGGAGCAAAGCTGGTTTCCACCAATCAGACCAAGGATGGTTCAGGGATTATCAATATTAAGAGATGTAATAATATCATTGTGAGAAACCTTATTTTTGAAGGTCCCGGAGCTTATGACACTGATGGTTGGGATAATGCAATTCTTGATGACAGCAGAAATGTATGGATCGATCATTGTGAATTCAGAGATGGCGTTGATGGTAATTTTGATATTAAAAATAAATCAGATTTTGTTACGGTATCGTATACCAAATTTCACTACCTAAAAGCTCCTAAAGTAGGAGGTTCGGGAGGTACAGATGATCATAGATTCTCTAATCTCATTGGTTCAAGTGATGGCGCTACTGCTGATGCAGGCAAATTAAATGTAACATTCGTACGTTGCTGGTGGGCACAAGGCTGCAGAGAGCGGATGCCGAGGGTTCGTTTTGGGAAAATTCATATTCTTAACAGTTATTTCAACAGTACGGTAAGTAATAAATGTATTGCAGCTGGTGTTCAGGCTAATATTTTAGTGGAAAGAAATGTCTTTGAAAATGTGAAGCAGCCTATAGATTTAATGAGTGGATATACGGCAGTTACCGAAACCGGAAGCACTTTTACTAACGTCACCGGAAATAAAGTTGGAAATGGTACTGCATTTACTCCACCATATACGATCGGAAAACTTGTAGTGGGTTCTGTAAAGTCTGATGTGATGGCAAATGCAGGAGCTACCTTAAGTGGAAATATATGTGAAACTTTTTAAGATAAAACTCTGTATTATATAAAGCTTGACCTAATGGTCAGGCTTTTTTTCTTGTACTGATTCTTCAAAATAACCGAAGAAATTCGAGGTTTTTCCTTCTTCTTAATATTATGAATTCATTTTAAATATTTGACATTATAATGACAGTCTACTTTAATGTACAAAATATAACTTTTAATATTAGATATAAGCAGCCTACATTGAGTTTAGACACGTACAATTTTAAATTTTCGATTCTGAACATTCAACTATATAGTTACCTTAAGTTCTTCAATGGTCGCTTCCATTTTCGTATCAAATTCGGCTAGATCATGATTAGCTCAAGCGAGATCGATACTTGCAGTATCAAGGTAGTCGTTCGTTGTTCTCAGTCTATCGATTTTATCAAGCGAAGATCGCATAAGTTCTATCTGATTCATCGTCGTCTTAGCGAGTTCTTCAAGAGTTTCCCAGTCAGAATCGGTTATGCGGTTGATTTTATAAATGATACACAATGTTCCGATCAAAAATTCATCGTGAGTTATCATTGGTACATTTGCATAGAAGCGTAATCCCATATCTCTGATGACATTTGGATTTGCTATAAGACATGGTTCCTTCTTGACATCTTCGAAGACGATAACCTCTATCCAGAATAAACTAATAATCTATATATCCCATCTTGAGATGTAAATTAAACACGAGATTTCAAAAATTTACGATTTCTATTTTCAAAATTAGCATATAGTTTGTATGATTAATTTTATTGATTTCTAGTTAATGTATAAAAAAAGAAAATTTAGAATTTATAATACTTGAGATATTTTGTTTTGGGAATTTTCATTAGACAGATAAATATTAAATCATTTGTATGTATGAAAGATTCTTAATTACCAAAAAATAGATGAAGATTATGATCACAAAGATTGTGTGAAATGATGAGAAGGAGTGATCAAACAGTCTCTGAATATATGAATAAAAAATATACAGCTATTTAATACGTGCAAACGGATCTAACGAATGTGCAAAGGAGATTGTACAGTTTGCTTTTATAGATGCATGGAAGCTATTGCTCAGAAAGATAAATATATTCTATTATTTCACAAATAGTTATTCTTAGATAGAAATTTTTAATATGTAAGCTAGACCGTTATTTTGGTTTCAGTCTGATATTCCCAACTGAATCTAAATTCTGCAATCTAATATGGTAAAAGTTTAAACCAAAAATATATGAAATATAATATTCTAGCTAGTACCTTCATTTTGATAATGTATATTTCATGTAAGTCTCGAGAAACAGAAGCTTTTAAACAATCTGTGCTCGAAAAAGAACGAATTGCTTTCATAATTCTTCTAGATAAGAATAGTTCTGAAACAAAAAGGAGGAATGTCGTTCCAAATTCTCATAAGATAGAAGCTCTAAGATCTCTTCATAATAGATTATTTTAGAAATACATATTTCGGAGTACATTATCAAGTAAATATTTATTTGCTAGATATTTATATATTTGCATAGAATTAAATTACTCAACAATTTATTTATAGTCATTAAATGAAATTATTCTTGTTTTTACACTATTAAAGAAACTGTGGCAGAATCGTGGCAGGTAGTATTTGTAAAAATAAGAAACATAGATAGAGTAGGGATTTTAGAAGATAGGTTCGAATCCCTCTTTCTCCGCTGGTTGAGAAACTAAAATAAGC
>NZ_JAOVZW010000035.1 GCF_026460885.1 Chryseobacterium formosum | reverse complement strand
TTTGTTTTCGGGAGTAATTTTTTTGGATTGAATTGAGCTTCCTGTTATCAGATACTGCTGGTCGATTGTAGTGATGACTTGCGAGAGAAAATCCTGCGTTGAGGATTTAATGTCTTTTTGCCATACCACTTCCTGAGAATACAGTACAGCAGTTGTGCATAGCAGTAATGCACTCATGTAGAGTTGTTTCATGATTTGGTTATTAATTTTATTGTTGCTAATTTAACATTTTTTAACGAACTACCTAATCTCTTTAATGAGATTTAATATAAATATTTCATATTGTCGAAACAAATATAAAACAGTAACACGCCAAAACTTGACGTATTAGAATGATGAGAAAAAACTAAGACATATTGCGCTTCGTGTAATTTAACATTTACACTATTTATATAGGGTGCATTAAGTCTCAGTTATGAGAATGAAGTTCAAGTTTAATCAAATCTTCTAGAAAAATATTCGAAAAGCTCATATATAAGGTCAAAAAGACCAATGTGCTAAGACCGATTACTAATCTTTTATTTTTAAACTATTTTTCGATATACTTTACGATGATTTTTTTTTTTGAATTAAATCGTTCGGTAGTACGAAAAACTAACGAAAGATTCTCATCCTTTTTCTAAAACTTTGTTAGAGCTAAAAAACAAAGTCTTATGAATATTGATAGAGCAGAATTTATTTCATGGATGGAAAGAATCATGACAAGATTTGATATCCTAAGTGAGAGATTAAAGGAAAATGAAAATGAATTAACAGTATTGATGGAGAGCAACTGCTCGATAATCAGGATGTCTTGCAATTGCTTAAGATCAGTTCAAGATCATTACAGCGTTATAGATCTGATAAAAAATTACCCTATTATACCATCAGCGGTAAGTTGTATTATAAATTGTCTGATGTACATCAGTTGATCAGGGATAGTTTTAGTGGGGCTCGGAGAAGATAAGTTGTTAAGATGGCAAATAGTAGAAATAGCTTCTAATATTACATCAGTTTACAATGAACCTATAGTTTTTTTGCCTCCGATGCAATGTCGTTTTATTAAGGGGTGACTTCCACCGATTATTTTC
>NZ_JAOVZW010000034.1 GCF_026460885.1 Chryseobacterium formosum | reverse complement strand
ATATTACATCAGTTTACAATGAACCTATAGTTTTTTTGCCTCCGATGCAATGTCGTTTTATTAAGGGGTGACTTCCACCGATTATTTTCCTCATATCATGAAAATATCTGTTATTCTGGATTTTATTTCTATCATATTGATAAACCTCGTAAAATAAAGAGATTTTATTTTTATCTGCTCAAAGTCTCCCGACTTTGAGCAGCGGGGGGGCTTGAAAGGTCTGGTAAAAATATTTTTGAAAAGGGATAAAAATATTTTTCTTAAACATAAGCACAAAATTTTTGGTGAACTTGAGTATCACCAAAAAGATAAGGATGGAAAGTAAAACAATAATCCCTCGCAAAATGCGAGGGATTATTGTTTTTTATTAAAATTGAATGCTTTAAAAATATCAAACCTAAAAATATTTCGGCGCTTGCGGTAGTGAACTTATAATGTCATGACTACGGTCATAATGAAAGCATACAAGTTGTTTGTACTTTAGAATATTCTATAATGATAAAGATGATTAAAATTATTTGTGCAAATAATCTTCAAAATTGTCTGATCAAAATAAAACTACGGATTATGATTATTAGTGAAAAGCTGCTTACCGATTATGGAGCCAAATTAATAACTCTTGATAAGAACGAACATCTGTTTTCAGTAGATGATAGTTCGGGCTGCTATTTTCAAGTTGAAAGCGGATATTTAAAGATTACCAGTGATAAAAGTGGCAAAAATCAATTTATTCACGATTTTTCGAATGCAGGAGATCCTGTTGGGGAAACATTTTTATTTTCGGATAATCTTTATAATGTTAACGCAGTAGCTTTAAGTCATAGTAGCATTTATGTTCTATCAAAGGAAGAATTTTATGAACTTTTAAATACTTATCCAAAAACGCTGATCAAGCTCCTTGAGTATATTTCTGAGAAAGTAAATTATAATTTTATGTTGATCAACAAAATGGCATATAGTGATCCACGTGGAAGGATTTTATTGGTGATCAACCACTTCAAAAAACTAAAAATGCAGTCTAAATCAATTCAATATGAAGTTCCTTACACGAGACAGCAATTGGCTTCGTTAACAGGATTGAGAGTTGAGACAGTAATACGAACCGTTAAAATAATGGAGAATGAAAATCTGGTCGAGATTATTGATGGTAAAATTTTTATTAAAAACAATGCAAATACACTCTAAAGAATACTGATAAAAGTTTTAACTGTTCATATAAAAATTTATTACAATTAATCTTTGATTGATGAAGGTTTAGCTTAATTAATTAACTAATTCTCCAGTTTTATGTACAATATGACTAAGTGTATAAACGTCAAAAACAAAAAATTATGAAGTATAAAGAAGATTTTAAACTCCCAAAACAGATTATAGGAAGTGCTCACGACACGGAAAGTTTCAAAAAGAGTGAAGCAGATATTAGCAGTCAATATGAAATTTTAAAAGACCGTTTTTTTGATATTAATCATTGGATGGAATACTGTGGAAGTCTTTCTGCTGAATTCAGATTATGCAACAGCAGCGGGATAACTATTAATTCAAAACCTAAATTAAAGGATTTTATAAGGATTAAAATTCTTGGTCCAGGTTTACGTGAAGGAAATAATTATGATTGGGTTCAGATCATAAGAATTGAAGAAAGTAAAGATTATTTGTCAGAGTATTACTTATTAGAATGCTCACCCTGCAAAATGCCGGGAGCAAAACTCCATTTTGGTGTTGCTCATTTTTACACATCCAAAGCAACTTCAACATTCATAATTTCAAAAGAAAATAGTTGTTTGAAAGTAAGCGTTCATGGCCGTAATGAAACACCAAATTATAAAGTTTCAGCACTAAGTAAGTTTAGAAATTTTATGATTGCAATAGGCGGTATGTTTGGGTTTTCAAAAATAGAGTGGAAATGTCTTACAGATGGTTTGTTAGACTTTAAATAGGTAGTTTGTACCATAAAAGAGACTAAAAAAAGTATTTGCAATATATTATCCTACAACTCTTTGGATTAAAGAGTAGTTTAAGAATTTAAAGCAATTTGGTTTAGCGAAGTTTTAACTCTAAGAATTCTGCTTAACGATATCAATCATGTGATCAATATCAAACGGTTTTTCAATATAATCATCAGCAGAACATTCCTTTGCCTTTTCAGGTAAATCAAAGGAAGTTGAAGTTAATACTGCCGCCAGATTTTCTGTTGAAGGATCTGACTTTAATTCTGCAATTACTTCTGATCCACTCTTTTTTCCTTGTATGTGGTCATCAATGATAAGGACGTCAGGTTCTATTTCCTCGAGTTTTTCAATCGGTTCTGGAGTCAATGATGAAATGACTTCGAATCCCTCATCAGTCAAAACTTCATCCATTATATCTAAGATTTCTTCATTATCCTGAATCAGAACAACTGTTTTATCCATTTATATTTATTTATTGTAAATGTAATCAAATTGAAATAATTCATTTCTAAAAATCAATTTTTGATCATTCAAAATTTATTATAAGATATAGTGCTTTTAATCAATATTTTATGGTGGGAAGCATATATGAAACTGAAGCTGTTAATAATTATTCGTTACTGATAAATTCCTGAATATTTATTTAGATAATTCATCATCAATCTTTTAATCAGTCGCTTAAATTTATTTAATTACTACACCTAAATTAAGTAGATGATACTATTATGACTAATGTCATAACGCATCATCTTATTATGAAAGATATTTGTTGATAACACAGAACGAAATCAATTAAATGTATTATTATGAAAAAGACAGAAAATCAGAATGAAAATTCTCAAGGTAAAGTCAAAGTAAAATCTTCTGCAGCCGAGGGGCTGAAAGAATTATTTATCGATGAGCTAAAAGATATTGTATATGCTGAAAGGGCTTTGCTTAAATCTTTACCTAAAATGGCAAAAAATGCCAGTGAACCAAAGCTTGTTACGGCTATTGAAGAACATGTTGTCGTGACACAAGGACAAGTAGAAAGACTTGATAAAATCTTTGAAATTCTTGTAGAATCAAATCGTGGAAAAAAATGCAATGCAATGGAAGGTTTAATCAAGGAGGGTGAAAGCATTATGGAGGAAACAGAAGAAGGTCCGGTGAGAGATGCAGGAATAATTTCTGCTTCTCAAAAGATTGAACATTATGAAATAGCTTCCTACGGAACCTTAGTTGCCTTTGCAAAAACATTAGGTGAAGAAGAAATTGCCTCTCTGCTAGAAGCTACTTTGGCAGAAGAGAAAGAAGCAGATTCATTGTTGACAGAGTCTGCATATAATTCAATTAACTTTGAAGCTGCGGAAGCTGATATAGATTAAGGCAACTAATTATTAAATATTATTAGGAAAAAATCAATTGTAATGCTTTTAGCAGTCGCTACGGCGGTATCGTGTAACAAAAAAGAAACTTTAACCAACAATAATCAGAATGATTCTGTTGAAATGTCTGCTCCATCAGGTTCCGATACAACGATGACAGGTAATTCTGCAACAACTTCTGCAAGTGCTGAAGAATCTGCTTCTTTGAGTGATCAAGACAAAAAATTTGCAGATGCGGCAGCGAAAGGCGGAATGATGGAAGTAATGGCAGGAGAACTTGCTGTTAAAAATACAACAAATCCTACAGTGAAAATTTTAGGAGAGATGATGGTAAAAGATCATACGAAAGCAAATGATGAACTTAAACAATGGGCGACTGCAAGTGCTCATACTTTGCCGGCAAAGGTTGATGCTGCACAACAAAAAAAAATACGACGAATTAAAAGCTAAAAAAGGTGCCGAATTTGATCGTGCATACACGGAGCAAATGGTTGTTGATCACAAACAAACAATTGCTGACTTTAAAAAAGAATCTAGCGATGGTTCTCAAGCTTCTTTAAAAGCCTTTGCGGATGGGGAAATTCCTGCATTGGAGCATCATTTAATGGAATCTGAAAAGGCAATAACTGCTATGAAATAATTATTTATTTTATCTTAGAATTTATCAACACCAACTTAAATAATAGTTATGGACAACAAAAAAACAGTAGCAACTCTGAATCAGGACGCTTTGCAAAGTACGATAATTGTGTCCGATCAGTTTGAACAATTGAAATCTTCGTACAATAAATTTGAACGTTTGGAAAAAACAATCGTGTAATTTTCAGTCTTTTAATGAAAATCCTGAAAATGTAATTTTCAGGAGTTAATTAATCTTTCGGAAAATGTTACTGATTGATTTTAATCATAATTATACCACATCATTTAAAAAAATATTGGTATAAATTGTAAATGAAATTTTTAAAGTCAGAAAAAAAGTTAAAACAAAATCTTTCTGTTTTTTATACGCAGCATCTTTTCCCGTTCCATTTTTTTTATAGTTCTGATCGTAGTTTCTACACATAAACCTGTAAGTGAAGCTAATTGTTGTCTGGTTATAGGAACTTCGTATGTAAAGGGCTCTTGATTAGTCTGTTGTTGTTTCATGAGTTCCATTACTTCTTTTAATCTTTCAGCTGCATTATGACAAGATATTTTTTGCATCAAAACAAATTTACGGTAAAGGTGTTCCGATAAAGATTTGCAGATCTCTAAATAGAGCATGGGATTTTTTTCAAAAAAATGGAGTAAAGTATTTTTGCAAACTTTGATGATGGTACATTTGGTTAAAGCAATTGCATTCATAGGATATAACTTTTCAATAAAAAGCATCGATTCACCCAATGCATCTTCACGAGACAGAATATTTTGAATAAATTCTTTTCCGTCGCTGTTATAATTATTCAGTTTTACATCGCCAGTGATCACTTGATAATAAAACTGCGGAGTGCCACTTTCCCGGAAGATATAATCGCCGGGACTATATTCTTGTTCTGTCGCTCCGATGGAGTGCAGAATTTCTTCTTTAATAGACATATAATAATTTTTTATGGTTGGTTTAAGGAATATTGCCGTATAATATCTGCAGAAAAGGTCATCAGCTTAGTACGAAGATCGTGGCGTGCTGTATGTTTACCAATATTTATGGCAACAATCTATCGAAGAAATAAAAACGGGGTGTTGGTGTATTGTCTCTTTCGTAATATGTACGAGACGACTTCATTTTAAAATTGCCATTGCTCCTAAATTAGATCGGAGACGAGATGTTAAATCGATAACAATAACTATTTAACAAATATATATAAAATATAGGGTGTGTTTTTATGTTCTGAATCATATCATATCATATCATATCATATCATATCATATCATATCATATCGTATTATATATTGATTATTTAATAATGATAGATGAAAAAATAATATTTAAATTCTTAATATGTTTAGAGTCCTATTAATACCATGATGTAGATAAATGGACAGTTTACAGAAAATTAACTCTAAATGAAAAACAATCTTAGATTTTTAAATCTCTATGATTATTGTCATAGAATCAATAAGTACAACTTTTTATATTTGAAATATATTAACCATAACTCAATTTACGCATATTCAATAACGATTTGTCAAATGACAGCTAAAAGCAGTAATGAATAATGAAAATCATAAAATATTAAAATGGTAAAGTTGATGATTTTTTTACAGTTATAGCGACATTGTTCACTGTTGTTTTTTTGTAGATGTGACCGGATGATGAAGATAATTACCGGAAAAAGAAATTATAAGATTCAGAAAGAAAAGTGGGTGACAGTTTAAGCGTCAAATAATTAACTGAAGTTTTGAAATCCTGTTTACGCTAATTAAAATTACAAATTCAACATTTCCACTTAGAAATAAATTATCTATAGTTCCTTAAAGATGTTTCCATTAAATTTAAAACAAGATATGAAAATTAGTCAGCTCAACAGTGGAAAAACCAGATTACCATACAGTACTGCCGTTTTGGTATTGGGAATATCATCTGTAGCACTTTGCTGTTGCTATGGTATTCCGGGAATTGCTACGGGAATTGTTGCATTGATACTTTACAAAAAAGATTATGCAACCTACATTAAAAATAAAGATCAATATGATAATTTCGATAGTCTTAAAACCGGAAGAACACTAAGTATTATTGGCATCACAATGAGCACCATCTATATTGTTTATTTGATTGTTGTATTCAATTTATATGGAATGGAAGCGTTATCTAATCCTAGAATTTTAATTGAAAAAATAAATAACTGATAGATAAATCTAAGAATAGCTTACGTGGTAAAGGAAACTAAACGGTTATTAAAATATTTATATCATGGATTTTAATAAAGAATTACTAAAAGAAATCAGCGAAAATTTTATGGTTGGAATTGAAACAGTATCCATCGCTGAAAGTGTAACCGGTGGTCTAATGCAGGTTGCATTTTCCGAAATGACAAATTCTAAATTATTTTATAAAGGAGGAATAACAGTGCATACACCTGAAAAAGCTGTGAAGTTGCTCAAAGTTGACATCGCTGAGATTAAAAATTATAACTGCATATCAAGCTTTATTACAGAATCAATGGGACGTCATGCCTGCAGGATTTTTGAAAGTGACTGGTGCATTGCTTCCTACGGATACTGTACTCCTGAAAGGCCATCATCCTATGAAATTTTTGTTTATTATTCTATTTCCTATAAAGGGAATGTGGTTTTTTCAGATAAATTGGAATTACTGGATACATCAGATTCTCTCAATATTAAATTGTTCTATACAGAAAGGATTTTAGAGAAATTTCTTGGTCAGCTCAAGTTATACCGTATCGTTAAAAATGATAATATAGTGGTCTGAAAATAATTAATCCCGCTCATCCTTTTAATACGATTTATGATAAGTTAAATTAAAAATGCTCTCCTTTTCTCTTTAAATTACAAATAACCCGAGCCATCAGATTTCTAATGGCTCGGGTTTTAAATGAGATCATTTTCTATATTAAAATTCTAATTTAAAAGGTCCTTCAAAATAAGTGTCGTAACTATCGAGCAACTTACCTTTTTCGTCAAATACTCCAATCGTAATATTTTGTTTAGACAAATTCATTTCAGATTCAGGAAAACTGATGGTGATAGATCCTTTTGTAATCTTATCTCGGTCTACGTTGATTTTACTCGACGTACTGTACGTAATCTCACCATGTGCTGGTTCTAAAACTTGAATGGTCACCGTCTTTTTTTCATTTGATTTATTTAGAAAAGTGTAATTGTATGTATTTGTGATATGATTGTCTCTCACAAAAAATGTGCTTCCGGCAGGTTTGATGAATTTCACTTCCATCTCACCACGATTGTAGAGCATAAAACCTAAAAACATCTGTAAACCGACAAGAATAACAAGAAAACTCGCCATTCTGGTAGTGAATTTTGTTGGTTGTCCGGTTTCTATTTCATTCTCTGTGGCATATCGTACCAATCCTCGTGGTAAACCAACTTTATCCATCACCTCATCGCAGGCGTCAATGCAAGCGGTACAATTTACACATTCCAATTGTTGTCCGTCCCGAATGTCAATCCCTGTAGGACAAACTACTACACATTGATAACAGTCAATACAATCACCTTTTCCTGCAGCTCTTCTATCTTCTCCTTTTCGCCATTTTGAGCGATTTTCACCTCTGTTAAAATCGTAAAAAACATTAATGGTTTCTTTGTCAATCAACACACCTTGAAGTCTGCCGTAAGGACATACCAATGTACAAACCTGCTCTCTGAACCACGCAAATACGAAGTAAAATGCAGCACTTAGCAAAATCATTGCAATAAAATTGGTGGGATGGGCAAATGGTCCTTCGGATACAATTTTTATCACCTCTTTATATCCGACCACATACATAAACATGAAGTGTGTAAAAACTAGTGAGAGAATAACATAGATGGTCCACTTTAAACCTCTTTTCCAAATCTTTTCTGTATTCCATTCTTGGCGGTCGAGTTTCATTTGCTTATTTCGATCACCTTCAATGGCATATTCAATCTTTCTGAATACATTTTCTAAAAAAATGGTTTGAGGACAGATCCACCCACAAAAAATTCTTCCAAAAGCAATAGTAAATATGATGATGCATATTAATGAAACAATTGCTCCTAATGTAAGAAGAAAAAAATCTTGCAGATAAAATGGTTGGCCGATAATGAAGAACTGTCTGTCTATCAAATTAAACAAAAGAAAAGGATTTCCGTTGATGGTAATAAAAGGTACGGCAAAATAAAAAGTTAGTAGAGCATAAGCGACAATATTTCTATAATTGGTGTAGCGTCCTTTTGGTTTTTTAGGAAAAACCCATTTCCTTTTGCCGGATTGTTCCATTGTTCCTATGGAATCTCTGTAAGTTTCAGGGTCAAGTACCTGCCCTTGTCCCCCTCGAAGTTCTGTTTCTTCTATTTCTGACATATGCATGTTTGATTTTGGCTATTCAACATTATGTAATACAATATTGGGCTAAGTATAGTTGATGATTAATAAAAAATTTTACTGTTTTCGATCTTTAGTACATTTTCTCTTTCCATTTTTTTTATCGTTCTGATAACTGTTTCGATTCTTAAACCTGTAATGGATGCCAGTTGTTTTCTGGTAAGATAAACCTCAAAAGAATACTTTTCGTGATTGTTGCTGTAGCTTTTAAAATAATCTAATGCTCCCAAAATTCTTACTTCAGGCCGTAGAGATAAATTATTCTGCATCATAACAAATTTTTGGAACAGTCTTTCTGATAAAAATCTGTTAATGTCTAGGGATATATCTTTATTTTCTGCAAGCAATTGAAAAAAGTTTTCTTTGGGTAGTTTTATGACTTCGCAATGTGATAGAGTTTCAGCATTTACCGGATATTTCTCATCAATGAAGAGCAGCAACTCGCAAACACTTTGCCCGGGAACCAAAACACTCTGTATGATTTCTTTTCCATCTTCATCAAAATGATTCAATTTAATTCTGCCGGTGTTGATTTGATAATAATATTTAGGTTTTTCTCCTTCACGAAAAATTGTTTCCAAAGGATTTATGGCAGTTGTCTCTGCGCCGTAAGTGTTTAATAGTTTGCTATTTATAAGCATGGTTTTAAAAAGATTTGGTGATGTTAGTAAAAGCTATTGCTTGTTGTATCAAGTTAATTGCTTCTTAAATGAGATCTAAAAATTACTTTTAGTAATCTATCTTAGTAAATATATAGATTCACAAGACCAAATGCTATGATTATAATCATAGAGAGCTTGTTTTAATCAATTAGAGTTCCGTTATGTCTAGAATTAGCACATTGATTACTATGGAGATGATATATCTGATTGTAGAGTTAAATTACCTTTAATATTTTCACTCTCTTTTTATAAAGATTAAGAAAAATTGTAACTTAAAAAACCTTCTCCGAAGAGAAGGTAAAACACAAATGATGAAAAAAATTGTTCACATTTCTACGAATCAATTACGGTAAAAATAGATAAATTTTATATAATGATCGTGTGTCTTAAATCATATTATTAAAAAATATTTTTTGTGGGTACCTAATTTATGAGTTATCGTCAATAGTTTATCTTCTTATTTTAAATGTCATTTTTCCGGGCTTGATTTACAAGGTATCGACCACCTTTTTACGGTCTTCCAATATTACTTATCCGTTCATAAAATATATTGTTGATTACAAAAATGTCTCCTTTCACATGGGAAAACTTTTCCTGTCCAGCGTGAGCAAAATTATATTGAAATATGCCGGAAATTTATCATACAATTATCTGATTACCATTAATTATTGTCGTGTATTTCATTTTGCAAATGGTTTTTCCGCAATTGTTTCAGACGATGCCAACGGGAGAAGTTCAGCCTGTACGTCTTGAAAAGTAATATTATTAAATCACGGATAAAAAAAGAGAGCAAACTTATGTCTGCTCTCTTTCTCAAGAAATCAAATAACTATAAAATAATACACAATCTTTTTAATCTAATTTTTCAAAAATCAATCTGCCATCAAGGGGTTCAGAAAAACAGATAAAAATAGAATCATTCGAACGCCTTATCGGAACTTGAACCACATCATATAGGCCGTCTTGCAAAATTTCAATGATCAGATTACTGCCATTTCCAATTTCACTCGTTTTATATTCAATGTGAAACTCGTCAAAATCATCTTTTACGAAATCATCTTTTTTAAATTCAACGGTTGCCATAATACATTTGTTTTTAATAATTTTTTCAGGTTCATGATGATAACAACAAAACTCTTGCAGATCATATTATCTTCTATAAAAGTAATTATTAAAAGTTCAAAACAATATGACTATCCTCATAGTAATGCGATTGATGATATTGTAGCTTTATCTCTAATACTGGCAAAGCATTATCCATTACAAATCCATTATTATGAATACAAAGCAAAATCTAAATTTAACGCTAAAGATCTGGAGACAGAAAAATAACCGCACTAAGGGACGTTTTGAGATCTATAAGATATCTGATGTTTCTACAGAATCATCTTTTCTTGAAATGATGGATATGCTGAATGCAAATCTAATTGACCAAAATCTGGAACCGATAGCATTTGATCATGATTGTCGTGAAGGCATTTGTGGGATGTGCTCACTATATATCAACGGCCGAGCTCACGGACCGGATACGGGAATTGCGACCTGCCAGCTTCACATGAGAATGTTTCATGATGGCCAAACTATTGTAATAGAACCATTCAGAAGTACAGCTTTTCCGGTAATCAAAGATTTGATTGTAGACCGGAGCTCATTTGACAGAATTATGGCTGCAGGAGGTTTTATTTCAGTTAATACTTCTGGAAACACATTAGATGCCAATTCAATTTTAGTTGATAAAGAAGATGCCGATAAAGCGATGGATGCTGCAGCCTGTATCAGTGGCGGAGCGTGTGTAGCCTGTTGCCCGAACGGTGCTGCAATGCTCTTTGTTGGAGCAAAAGTTTCTCATCTAGCATTGCTTCCTCAGGGAAAAGTAGAAGCAAAACGCAGAGTTCTAAACATGGTTAAAGCAATGGATGACGAAGGTTTTGGAAATTGTTCTGTCATTGGCGCTTGTGAAGTAGAATGTCCAAAACATATTTCATTGGATAATATTGCAAGAATGAATCGCGAATATATGTCCGCATGGTTAGACAAATAATTAACGATCTGTTTTAGAAATGCAGAATATAATTATTAAAAAAGAACGGACAGTCAATAACTGTCCGTTCTTTTTTTTTGTTGCTATTACTTTTTTATGTCATTGCTTTTTGATCGACCAACAGCCACCAAAATGTCTGTGAGTCTTCCGTAAAATGCTATTTAGGAATGTTCTACTTTTTACTAAAAATTTTTTGAGGCTTTCGGTTGCATTTTTTTAAGTTTAGTTAACTCTGTAGAAGCTTAGCTTGCGTATATTCATTAGATCTTATAGTTATTTTTCTTGCGTCAGATTTCTAATCCATAATATAATTGTTTAGTGTTGAATATATTGCACTAAAATCATATCAAAATTTTTGATAATATGATGATTTTATCAATGTGATTATAGTCATAACAATTAATTGTTTGTTTGACTAAATTGTTCATAATTAAATACATCAAAAAATGAAATACTTATTATGTTTCAGTCACTTATCATGGAACTTTGTTTATCAACGACCACAACATTTATTAACACGTTTTTCCAAACATTATCAGGTATTTTATTTTGAAGAACCGAAGATTGGTGATTCTGACAGGTATATTGTTAATGTGCAGGATGGGGTGTACATTGTAGAATTGTTGATTACAAGACATGATGAAGCTATGAATGGAAAGATCAGAAATCTGATCGATCAACTTTTGAAAGAATATGATATCAAAAATTATGTCAATTGGTATTATACTCCGATGGCGCTTCAGTTTACAGATCATCTGAATCCTGAAAAGGTGATTTACGATTCTATGGATGAGTTGTCTGCATTTAGATTTGCTCCGCCACAGCTTTTAGAATTAGAAGAAGAGCTTTTTAAGAAAGCTGATGTTGTTTTCACAGGCGGAAATTCTCTTTATCAGGCAAAGAAAAACCGGCACCACAACATTCATGCAATGCCAAGCAGTATTGATAAAGCACATTTTGGAAAAGCAAGAGATGTTCAGCAGGAACCGCAAGATCAAAAATCAATTGGGTATCCAAGATTGGGATTTTTCGGGGTTGTTGATGAAAGGTTTGATATTGAACTTCTCCGAGATGTTTCTGCCCAACGTCCCGATTGGCAGTTTGTGATCATTGGTCCGATCGTAAAAATCAGTCCGGATGATTTGCCACAGGCGCCAAATATTCATTATTTAGGTCCAAAAACGTATACGGAATTGCCATTGTATATTGCGAATTGGGATATTGCCTTGATTTTATTTGCTTTGAATGAATCTACAGAATTCATCAGTCCTACCAAGACTCCGGAATATCTGGCAGCAGGAAAACCTGTGATTTCTACCGCTATCAAAGACGTTGTATATCCTTATGGGAATGCCGGTTTGGTGCAGATTATCGACGATTCAGAATCATTCATTTCAGCTGCCGAAGATATATTTGCAGACACAGAAAGAGACCATTGGTTGAGAACGGTTGATCATTTTCTCGAAAATGATTCCTGGGACAATACATTCTCTAAAATGAATTCGCTCATCAATGAAATAAAAATGAATCAAGTAGAAGTTACAAATACAAAAAAACAGATCAATCATGTATGATTATTTAATAGTAGGATGCGGTTTTGCCGGAGCAGTTTTAGCAGAACGTTTAGCTGCAGAGGGAAAGAAGATTTTAATTGTAGACAAAAGAGATCATATTGCAGGAAATGCTTTTGATTATTATAACGAAGAAGGAATTTTGATTCATAAATATGGACCGCACATTTTTCACACCAATTCTGAAGATGTATTTAAATATTTAGGGAAATTTACCGATTGGCGACCTTACGAGCATCGTGTTTTAGGAAGTGTTGATGGTTTATTGGTTCCGATTCCGATCAATCTGACCACGATCAATGAATTGTATGGTAAAAATCTGACGTCAGACGAAGTCACCGATTTTTTAGCTTCAAAAGCCGAAAAGAGAAGTCCTATTTTGACGTCTGAAGATGTTGTTTTAAACGTTGTCGGAAAAGAATTGTACGAGAAATTTTTCAAAGGCTACACCAAAAAACAGTGGGATCTTGATCCTTCAGAATTGGATGCTTCCGTAACTGCTCGTGTTCCCACAAGAACCAACAAAGACGACCGTTATTTCACAGACACTTTTCAGGCAATGCCGAAAAATGGTTACACAGAAATGTTTAAAAAAATGCTGTCTCACAAAAATATCAGCATCATGCTTCAGACCGATTACAAAGATATTGTGGAGGTGATTCCGTTTAAAACATTGATTTATACAGGCCCTATAGATTCTTATTTTGATTATTGCTACGGAAAATTACCTTACCGTTCCATCGATTTTAAATTTGAAACCTTGAATCAGGAAAATTATCAGGCAACGGGAACAGTCAATTATCCGACTTCAAATTTATACACAAGAATTACTGAATTTAAATTTTTAACTGGGCAAAAAAACGATAAAACAACCCTCGTTTATGAATATCCGACTGCAGAAGGAGATCCGTATTATCCGATTCCGAGGAAACAGAATCAGGAGATTTACAATCAATACAAAAAGCTTTCAGAGGATCATCCTGATGTGTTTTTCACTGGTCGTTTGGGGACGTATAAATATTATAATATGGATCAAGTTGTCGCACAGTCGTTAGCTCTTTTCAAAAAGTTAAAAAGCAGGGAAGCGTATGTTCAGCAATGACCCTCTGTCACTAAATGTCAATCCGTTCAACAGTTTTCTGATGGGCGGATTTGAATGTGCAGATCAGCAAAATGCGTTCGGAAACAGAATCGATTTATATCAAGTTTCGGGACATGATCTTTATTTGGAAGAAGATTATGATCGGGTACATCAATTGGGAATGAAAACCATCCGCGAAGGAATTCGATGGAGCAAAGTTGAAATTTCTCCCTATCAATATGACTGGACAGAAGTAGAGCGGATCATCAAATTTTCTCAGGCTAAAAATATTCAGATAGTTTGGGATATTTGCCATTTTGGTTTTCCTGATGATCTTACACCTCTTCACCCGATGTTTTCGAGAAGATTCAGTCATTTGTGTCGTGAATTTGTAATTAAATACAGGAGTTTAGTTCCTAAAGGTGATTTAATTGTCACTCCAATTAATGAAGTCAGTTTTATTTCATGGTTAGGAGGTGATGTCAGAGGAACTTCACCTTATTGCATCGGGCAGGGTTGGGAAGTGAAATATGCTTTAATGAAAGCCTATATTGAAGGAATTGAAATGATGAAAGACATTGATATTACCGTTAGAATAATGATCACTGAGCCGCTGATAAGCATTGTCACCAACAACGAACTCGATGTTGAATCATTTTTATTTGCTGAAGAAAAACATTTTGAGCAGTTTCAGGTTCATGATATTCTCTCAGGAGCGATGTGTCCGGAACTCAGAGGGAAACCTGAATATCTTGATATTATTGGGGTTAATTATTATTACAATAATCAGTGGATTAATGAGACTCATGAATTTTTACCTTGGGCAGAAGAACCGCCTCATCCGTTGTTTCGTAGTCTTCATTCTTTAATTGAAACTGTTTTTGCCAGATACGAAAGACCTATTGTAATTTCAGAAACAAGTCATCCTGGTGAAGACCGCTCAAAGTGGATTCGTTCTGTTACCACAGAATGTTTATCAGTTTTAGAAACTGGAATTTCGCTTTGGGGTTGCTGTTTTTACCCTGTTATCGACCGACCGGATTGGGATGATTTAAATGAATGGCATCACAGTGGAATTTGGGATATTTTTGATCCGATTTCTTTAAATCGTGAAGCAGATAAAGAAAGTTTACAAGCTATTAATGATTTTAACAAACGACTGAATACAATTTTAGCAACGGATTAATTCCATCAATTTTTCATTTAAAAGTAAAAGCCTTCATTTTCAGAAGGCTTCTACTTATTTATTAAAATTTTAATTATTCCTGATCTATTTTTTTAAGATCAGATAAGGCAGGACCATTTAATAAACCTCCATCGATACTGAAACGAGAACCGTGACACGGGCAATCCCAGGTAATTTCCGAAGGGTTCCAGACAACATTACAACCTGTGTGTGGACAAACCGGACTCAATAAATGAAGTTTTGATTTCAGATCACGATATGCTGCAATTGTTTCTCCATCGTGTTTGATGACTTTTCCTTCTCCTACAATTAATGTATCTAAATCTTTTATTTTTTCAGCAGAAAATTTATCTTTTACAAAATGAGTTGTTGCATTAAACACTTCTGATAGTACATTCCGAGCACTTGCCATAGGCTTTATTCTTCCGGGTGAAAGTAAATCGGAGAGCGGGGTTGTTTTACCTTCCATTAAATCAGGAATAATCAAAGATGCCATCGATCCGAAAGTCATTCCGTTTCCATTGTAACCTGTTGATATATAAATGTTATTTTCTCCGGGCATTTGACCAATGTAGGCCAAACCATCAGCAGGAACATAATATTGAGAAGACCATTTTGCCTCAATATTCTTGTATTTAAAGTGTTCGTCAGCGTACGCTACCAAGTCTGTGAAATGCTTTTCGGTATCTTCCTCATCGCCTGTCATGTGATCAAAACCTCCAACTATAATATAGTAGTCATCATTCGATTTATGATATCTTACATAATGGTAAGGGTCATACAAATCTGCTGCCTGAGCCATTTGTGCCACAGGATTTTCTAATTTTGCTGTCAAAGCATAACTCCTGTAAGGTGCAAGTAATACACTGAAACGATTGTTCCCTGGCGGAATATGGGTTGCCCAAACAATGTTATCAGAAGAAAAATTTAAATCATCCTTGGTCGAAACTTTTACTTTTCCGTCTTTATTTTCAAAACCTGTCACTTGAGTTTCTGTCAGTATTATTCCGCCTTCTTTTTCAAATTCTTTGATCAGTTTGTTAATATATCTTAAAGGATGAAATTGTGCCTGTCCCTTAATTTCGATCGCATTCTCAAACGGTAGTGAGAAAGGAATACTGTGCACCTTTACAGTTTCAATACCGACTTTCTCGTGAGCATCAAAAATTTTTTCAAGTTGATTATTTTGTTTTTCTTCTGCACTGAAAAGAAATGAACTGCACTCATTGTACTCACAAGAAATATGATACTTTATGATGTTAGATTTAATATATTTTATGGTTTCCTTTGCTGCGCTCGCCAATGTTTTTGCTCTGGATTCACCGAAATCAGAGATCACTTCATCATACGAAGAATCGAAAAAGTTGTTGATATGGGCAGTCGTTCCACCTGTAGTTCCGAAGCCAATATTTTCTTTTTCAAGAATAAGACATTTTTGTCCTCTGTTTTGAAGTTCTTTCGCCAAAGTAATTCCTGTTATTCCGGCTCCCACAATAATTGTGTCAAAATGTTTGGAACTATTTTCTTTTGTATTTTGAGGGTTGCCCGGATTAGTGGTCGACTGCCAAAAACTAGTTGTGTTTCCGTCTCGATTCATAATAATGATTTTTGTGATTAGTATATAAGTTGGTGTGATTAGATTAAGAATAACTATAAAGAGTTTTTTGATAAATGAAAAATTGCTATAAAAATTCACTAATCAAAAACTTTTGATTTTTATATTTAGTAAGAGATATTTCAAAATATCGATATTTAATTCTAATTTCAATAAAGTATAGATATTTTAGTCATAAATAAATATGTACGAAATCTATACCAATATCTTTTTGAAAGTAAATGTCTTACCTTTTGTAATAAAGTAGTATGATTGAGGTCATACGGATGAAATGTCTTATAAAACTATCTTTGGATAATGTAAAATATTACACTAAAAGGTGATATAAAATATGATTTTATATCTTTTTCTGTATAATGTTTTTACATGATTTTGATACTTTTTTAAAATTTTTTAAAGCATGTTAGTCGATGAAGATTTACTCTTTCGTAACGGAGGAGAATTATTGAATTTTAAGAAAAATGATTTTATATTTAGAGAATTGGAAACCCCTAAGTTTTATTATCAAATACATACCGGAGATGTCAAAATAAATAATTATCATCAGGAAGGAAAAGAGTTTATTCACAGTTTTCCGTCAACAGGACATTGTATAGGCGAAACATTTATTTTTTCAGATGTAACCTATCCTGTAAATGCGGTTGCTATGACAGATGTAGTTATTATTAGGGTAGTTATTTCAAAGTTTTTGAAATTGATTCAAAATGATAAGGATATATTATTTAAACTTTATCAGTATACCTCCGAAAGAATGTATTATCGATACGTGATGCTAAACAATCTGTCATCTTCAAATCCTTATCATAAAGTTCTTTGTGTAATGGATTGTTTAAAGCAGTATCACAAAATAACAGAGGCTTTTTCATATCAAATTCCTTATACCCGTTTAGAAATAGCTTCTTTAACGGCTTTGCGTGTAGAAACTGTAATAAGAGTATTTAAAAGGATGGAAAGAGATCTTATAGTAAAGATTATTAATGGAAAAATTTTCTATTGATTACTTCAACAATGTAAAATTAAAGGCAAAACACATCGATGTTTTGCCTTTAATCATTCAAATAATCGTATATTATTTTATTTTACCTTAAATAAATTTTGTAACCAAAGCCCTAAAAAAGAAAATAACCTACTGTCATAGTTTTTTTTAATTACTTCCTGCGACAGGCTTATCATTACGTCCCATTCTTTTAGGAAGTAAGATGGCTCATGCTCTGGCAAATAAGACGGATGCCAGATCATTTTTTGTTGCGGTCGTGCATAATACGTTCCATCACTCACAGTATCACCTACTAATTATTAAAAATATTAAGGTTGTCCGCTTCCTCCCGCAGAACCATAAATCTGACCACTTGCAAAACTACCGTCGTTATCAGCCAGCTGTACAAAGATCGATGCGAGCTCAGCAGGTTGTCCTGGTCTTCCCAAAGGAGTATCTCCTCCGAATTTTTCGATATTTTCCTGGGTCTGTCCACCACTGATTTCCAAAGCGGTCCATACCGGTCCGGGAGCTACACCATTCACACGGATTCCTTTTGGACCTAATTGTTTTGCCAGTGATTTAACATAACTAGTCGTTGCTGCTTTTGTCTGCGCATAATCATATAAATCTTCTGAAGGATCATAGGCCTGTACAGATGATAATCCAATGATTGAAGAACCAGGTTTCAGGTATGGTAACGCTGCCTTTATAAGCCAGAACGGAGCATAAATATTGGTTTTCATAGTTCGGTCAAACTCTTCTGTACTAATATCAAGAATAGTTTCGTGTGTTTTTTGATGACCTGCATTATTAACCAGTATATCTAGACCTCCCAATTCTTCAACTGCTTTTAGTATCAATTTTTTACAAAAAGATTCGTCACGCAAGTCTCCCGGAATAGCAATGGCTTTTCTTCCTGCTTCCTCAATAAGTTTTACTACTTCCTGTGCATCTGATTCTTCATCAGGTAGATAATTAATTGCTACATCTGCACCTTCTCTTGCGTAAGCAATGGCAGCAGCTCTTCCGATTCCCGAATCTCCTCCTGTAATAAGCGCTTTTCTTCCTTGTAGTCTTCCTGAACCTTTATAAGATTTTTCTCCATGATCTGGTACTGGAATCATTTTACTTACCAGTCCGGGAAAAGGCTGAAACTGTCTTTCAAAAGGTGGTTTTGGATGTTTCGTTGTAGGATCTTGAAGAGTTGGTTGTAAGTTTTGAGTTTTTTGATCTGGTTGTCCTGCGATGTCATTCTCCATTGTTATATATTTTGATTTGTTATATATTTTTTTTAAATAAATAAGTTGCTTATTAATTGTTTTTATATTCTTCGATTTTTTTAAACTGCTCGTGTGATATTTTCAAACTATGAAGTTGTTCTGTTAACACATCAGAGCTTTTTTGGCAAAGATCACCGCTATTTAAAGCATTTTCATAAGCTTCCATTGCTGCTTTTTCCCAAAAAACAACATTAGATAAGGTTGATTCTTCGATGTTGCCAATTGTAAAGGAATTTTTAATGTCGATCCAGGTTCTGTGTAATGATCCTGCAACGGATGTAGAATCGTGTGGGTTTCCGCCTTTTTCGTTAATGAGATTAATGAGTTCGTTTTTCATCATTTTAGATTGCGAGATCATTCGGTCGTACTCTGCTTTGGTGTCAGGATATTTTTCCCAGACTTTGCCTTCTACTTTTCCAAATCCTTCAATTCGATCATTGGTAATCTGCAACAGATCGTTGAGAACAGATACTGTTTTTTTATTTTCCATAATAATTTTTTGTAGTGTGTAGGATGAAGTCACAAGAATTATGCCTCTAAAAGATTTATAAACAAACATATTTTATTCTTTGTGACGGATTATAAATTTAAAACTGTTTTAGTTTTACTGCTATGACCTAAGTCATACTATACGTTCGGATACAGTGATAACTTTGAAATAAACCATCAAAGAAATAAATATGAAATTAATTATCACTACAGCAATCGTTTTGATTTTTACCACGATCAGTTGCAAAAAAGATGTATCTAAGGAGACTTCAAATGATGCAGATTCTGTATCTGCTCAGCAAAAAAGCACTATGCCGACTAATAATTCTTCCGGATTGACAACTGATAGTTTAAGTACTGCATCGCAGAATGCTTCCACTCAAAATGCTCCCTCGCAAGACGCTTCGTCTACAGGTTCATCTGAAAAAAAACAAGAGAATTCAGCTGGAACAGTAAAAGATAAATAGAAGCAATACTGAATTATTACTAATAAAATTTAAGCATTATGAGTAAGAATAACGAATACGCTTTGGTTACAGGGGCAACCAGCGGAATAGGATTTGAGTTGGCAAAACTCTTAGCGAATGACGGATATAATTTGGTGATTGTGGGTCGTAATCAGGAAACCCTTAATAAAACTGCAGAAGAATTAAAATCGTACGGGGTCAAAATATCAATTTTTAATAAAAACTTATTTTATCAGGATGATGTGTATTCTTTATATGCCGAATTGAAAGTGAACAACATCAGTCCTTCAATTCTCATCAATGATGCAGGGCAGGGATTTTATGGGAAATTTCAGCAGACTGATCTGAACCGTGAGATAGATATTATTAACCTGAATATAACATCAGTCGTTATTTTAACTAAGCTATTTTTAAAAGACAGAGCCGGTAAAGGTTTGGGAAAAGTCTTGAATTTAGCTTCAATTGCAAGCACCGCACCCGGACCTTGGCATTCTGTATATCACGGCACAAAAGCTTTTATTTTATCATGGTCTGAAGCAATACGCGAAGAATTGAAAGATTCGGGGATCACTATTACCGCATTACTTCCCGGACCTACCTCAACAGATTTTTTCAATAAGGCTTTGATGAATGATAGTAATATCATGGAAGATTGGGAAAACTTTTCTTCTGCAGAAGAGGTAGCTAAAGATGGCTATAAAGCCATGATGAATGGAGATGATAAAATTATCTCAGGATTAAAAAATAAACTGACAGTCGCTATGAGCAACCTGAGCACCGAAAGTATGGCAGCCCACAGAATGGGTGAAATGCAAAAACCATCTCAAGAAGATTAAAATGAAAAAGCATTCCTTTTTTTATCGAAACGGGTTAAGCATTGCTTTGTTAACAATGATGCTGGTTTGTTGGGCGGGTCAATTCTTTACTGGATGGAGTACGCTCAATTCGGAATTGACAGAAAACGGGAAACCTACTGTAAACTTAATCAGCTACGTCTCAAGCGGTCATTTTATTCAGGCTACATTTGAAAATTGGGAAAGCGAATTTCTACAAATGATGCTGTACATATTGCTCACGGTGTCACTTCGCCAAAAAGGATCGAGTGAATCTAAACCATTAGAAGGAAAGGATGAGGTCGATCGTTATCCTATGCCTCATGAAAATGCACCATGGCCTGTAAAGAGGGGAGGTTTTATTTTAAAGGTTTATAAAAACTCATTGTCTATTGCGTTTTTTATTCTGTTTGTTCTCAGTTTCGTTCTTCATTTTTACGGAAGCCTTAAAGAATTTAACAGCGAACAGCTAATGAAAGACAAACCACTAGTATCATGGGAAACTTACCTACAGAATTCTAGATTTTGGTTTGAATCTTTGCAGAATTGGCAAAGCGAGTTTTTGGCAGTTTTCTCCATCGTTATTTTATCGATATGGCTCAGACAGAAAGGCTCACCAGAATCAAAACCGGTAGATATGCCACATAATGAAAATCCCTAATCAATATTGTGTACAATATCAATACACAATCAAAACAAAATATAGTACAAACCACTTATTAAAATTATTATGAAAAATGAACATTTAAACGAAAAAGTTGATCAGCTTAAGAATGCCACTACAGACAATTCAGAGGAAATGCTGACCACTAATCAAGGTTTAAAAATCAATAACAATCAGGATTCTTTAAAATCCGGCGAGCGTGGCCCGTCTTTACTTGAAGATTTTATCCTGAGAGAAAAAATAACCCATTTTGACCATGAAAGAATTCCTGAAAGAGTCGTTCATGCAAGAGGGTCTGGGGCGCATGGTGTTTTTAAATTAAATAAAAGCCTTTCAGAATACACAAAGGCAAAATTTTTAAATAACGTTGACGAAGAAACTCCTGTTTTCGTTAGATTTTCTACCGTAGGAGGAAGCAGAGGCAGTACAGATCTGGCTCGTGATGTAAGAGGTTTTGCTGTGAAATTTTATACTCAGGAAGGTATTTATGATTTAGTAGCCAACAATATTCCTGTGTTTTTTATTCAGGATGCAATTAAATTTCCGGATCTTGTACACGCTGTGAAACCTGAACCTGATAATGAAATTCCGCAGGCTTCTTCAGCACACAATACGTTTTGGGATTTTATTTCGTTGATGCCCGAAAGCACTCACATGATTATGTGGTTGATGAGCGATCGTGCGATTCCTAGAAGCTATCGTATGATGGAAGGATTTGGGGTTCACTCTTTTAAATTTGTCAATGAAGAAGGGAAAGTTCATTTTGTGAAATTTCACTTTAAACCAAGATTGGGAGTGCATTCGGTTGCATGGCCGGAAGCTCAGAAAATTTCAGGAAACGATCCTGATTTCCACAGACGTGATCTTTGGGAAGCTATCGAAAACGGTGCTTTCCCGGAATGGGATTTCGGAGTACAGTTAATTCCCGAAGAAAACGAGCATGACTTTGATTTTGATCTTTTGGATCCTACAAAATTGGTCCCTGAAGAGGTCGTTCCGGTTAAGTTGGTTGGTACTTTAACGTTAAACAGAAACCCGGATAACTTCTTTGCAGAGACTGAGCAGGTAGCATTTCATCCAGGTCATATTGTTCCGGGAATTGATTTCAGTAATGATCCGCTTTTACAAGGTAGATTATTCTCTTATACAGATACACAGCTTACAAGATTGGGATCACCAAATTTCCACGAAATTCCGATTAACAGATCAATTACTACGGTTCATAATAATCAGCGTGATGGTCACATGCGTCAGCAGATCCCTACAGGAAAAGTGAGTTATGAACCCAATACGATGGGAGGTGGATGTCCTTTTCAGGCAATGATGAAAGACGGAGGTTTTGCCTCACAGGAAGAGCGAGTAGAAGGTCACAAAGTAAGAGCAAGAAGTGAAAGTTTTGTAGACCATTATTCACAGGCAAAACTTTTTTTTAACAGCCAGTCAACATTTGAAAAAACACATATACAGAATGCATTGGTTTTTGAGTTGTCTAAAGTTACCATTCAGTCAATCAGAGAAAGAATGGTTGGTCAGCTTGCTTTTGTTGATAAAGATTTGGCTAATGAAGTGGCATCAAGATTGGGGGTTGAGGTAAAAGTTCTAAATCAGCCTAATCAGAGTATTCCTGCAGATGCAGATACGTCAAGTCTTCAGAGTAAAGAAATTGAACCAAAAACGAAGGTTTCAAAAGCATTGAGCATGGCAGATACAGTGAAGGATACCATCGAAAGCCGTGTGATAGGTTTCATGATGACTGATGGTTTTGACGCTGTTTCTACCTATCGTTTAATCGAAAAATTGGAAGGTCAGGGCGCGGTTGTACAGTATATCGCAGATTCAGTTGCGGCTGTCAAATCAGCAGACGGACAAGCCTATATTCCGGATCATGCTCTTTCTACAACATCAAGTGTTTGTTTTGATGCATTGTACATCTGTGGGGGAGCAAAATCTGCGGAGGGTTTTGCCAGACCAGGAAATAAAAATATGACCGTTGATTTCGTTAATGAGGCATTCCGTCATTGTAAAGCGATTTATTTCGGTCCTGAAACCGACACCCTAAAAAATCTTACCGATGTAGCATTGGTTAAGCATAATGATCCGGGAGTAATTTCTTCTGAAGATTCAGATGCTGATGATTTATTTGTAGATGCCATTGCCAATCACAGAGTCTGGGAATTCGAAAAAGAAAGAAACGGAATAGAAGCATAAGCTTTTAGAAATTTAAATTTAACCAAATCAAAGAATAAAAATATGAAAGCAGCAGTTTTTCACGCCCCGGGTAAGATTACGTGTGATATCGTCGATGATCCGATTATCAAAGATCCTAATGATATTATTTTAAAAGTAACCTCAACAGCAATTTGCGGAAGCGATTTGCACATGTACAGCGGTGGAATTCCACAGGCTCGTCCGATGGTGATGGGACATGAGTTTATGGGAATCATTGAGGAAGTGGGTGCTAATATTACCCATCTTAAAGTGGGAGATCGTGTTGTGGTTCCTTTCCCGATTGCCTGTGGTGGATGTTATTTTTGTCAGCATGATCTTCCTTCGGGTTGCGAACACTCTAATACCCAAAATTATGGTCCGGAGGGTGGAATTTTAACTGAAAAAGGTGGCGGAATGTTTGGCTACACAGATTTGTATGGCGGTTACGATGGCGGACAGGCACAGTATGTTCGTGTACCGTATGCCAACTTTGGACCCAGAAAAGTTTCAGATTCAATGACTGACGAGCAGGTTTTGTTTTTAACAGATATATTCCCAACAGGTTATACAGGTGTTATGTGGGCAGATCTAAAAGGGGGAGAAACAGTAGCAATATTTGGAGCCGGTCCTGTTGGATCTATGTCAGCGAAAAGTGCCATTTTACACAATGCCAAAAAAATAATCGTTATTGATACTCAGCAATACCGATTAGACCAGATTTCAAAACTCACAGGTTGTGAAACTATACTTTGGGAAGATGCGGAAAAAACCGTAGAACAGATTCGTGATATGACCGATGGTCGTGGTGCAGATGTTTGTATCGATGCTGTAGGATTTGAACCGGACAGAGACCTGATTGACAGAGCCAAAGCGGTAATCAATTTTGAAAAAGGTTCGGTAAAAGTATTAGAAGCTTGCATGAGCGGAGCCAAAAGAGGTGGTTTTGTTTCTATATTAGGAGTGTATCCGATGAATTATGATAATTTCAAAGTAGGGCAATTATTTGATAAAGGACTGACAATCAAAGCAGGTCAGGCTCCTGTTCATCCGATCATTGATAAACTTCTGAATTATGTGGAAACAGGACAGGTTAAACTAGATGATATTATTACCCATCGTTTAGCTTTGGATGAAGTAGCTAAAGGATATGAAATATTCCATAAAAAAGAAGACGGCTGTGTAAAAGTGGTTTTAGATCCTTGGAAATAATAATTAAAATAAGACGATTAGATTTTAATAAGTGTTATTAATTATTTTGATTGCAGACCTCTCGTGAGAGAGGTCTTATTTATAAAAAACAGCTTGATAATTCTATTTTTAAAACGTTACGATAGATTAAAAACGATTGGTATTATTATGTGACTTAAATCATAGCAGGTCGAAATGTTTTGTAATAGCTTTGAGATACATCTAAAATTTAGACCTTATCTATAGAAGAAACAAATTTTTACGAATAAACTTCAACGAATAGTTTCATTATGATACGTTCAGGGAGTAATCTCCAATTAAGTATTTATGGCTGAAATGAATTTCCAAATACCTCAAACGTTAGACTTTGGGATATTCTCCGTACTGTATTTGGTGAAGGAGGAATATTTGGTAGAAGTAAATTGGAATGGGAAGACTTTGTCAATTTGATGATTAAAGTCACTTGAAATTTAACTGCATTAAAATATAAATAAGGAATAAATAAATCAAACGTAATTTGATTTTATGTTTAAAATTAAATAATAACATTTATAGCTAAAGATTTGAAAAAAAAACACGCCAAAATAAGCAAATCAACATTGTCAGAATTAGTTTTTGCTTCACAGCTTATAACTGCAGCATCGGTTTCAGAAACTGCAGAAACAGATTCTGTACAATCTTTTCCTGAAAAAACTTTGGCTAAATTAAAAACTTCAAAACTTTTAACGGCAAGTATTCCGGAAGAGTATGGAGGTCAGAATCTGGGATTAACACCCGGTACAAATTTAGCCTTACTAACTATTTTAAAAAATATTGGTAAAGGAAACTTGGTTATGGGAAGAGTTTTAGAAGGTCATATCAATGCCCAGATTTTAATCAATCAATTCGGAAATGAAAAGCAAAAAAAACTTTTCGCATCAGATGCATTTGACGGTAAACTTTTTGGAGTCTGGAACACGCAGGCTTCTGATGGAACTTTTCTTTCAAAAGTAGGAAAAGGGATTTATTATTTAAATGGGTCAAAAACTTTTGCGACAGGTACTGACTATGTTAGCCGACCTATCGTGACCGCCGCAAAAAAGGATGGATCTTGGCAAATGTGTGTAGTTCCGCTTGATGAGGCAAATCTAAAAAGTGATTCAAGCTGGTGGAATCCAATGGGAATGAAATCGAGCAGGAGTTTTAAACTTACCTTTCTTAAAACGCCTGTTTTAAAAATTAATTTATTGGGATCAGCAGGAGAATATTACCAACAGCCTGGCTTTAGCGGTGGCGCAGTTAGATTTGCGGCAGTACAGTTAGGCGGAGCGGAACAGCTTTTAGATGAAACGAAAAAATATCTGGTAAGTTTAAATAGAACTCAAGATCCTTTTCAGAAAATGCGTTTAGGTCAAATGGCGATCGCAGTAGAATCTGGAAATCAATGGTTAAACGGTGCCGCTCTGAGAATGGATCATTACATGAAAAAAACAACAAAAAGCAGAGGCGAAAACCTGATCATTTTTGCGAATATGATGCGAACTGCAATCGAACAAATCTGCATTGAGGTTATGAATCTTTGTCAAAAATGTGTCGGTGCTCGCGGACTAAATAAACCTTATCATTTTGAAAGAATCATTCGTGATCTTAGCACGTATCTTAGGCAACCGGCACCTGATGCAGTGTTGGGCGATGTTGGTGGATATGTACTAAATTCCGAAAATTCTGCAAGTGAAATTTGGAACCTGAATTTTAATAAAGAAAAAAATGAATAAAATAAATTTTGAAAATATCCCGTTGGCGCCAGAACAATGTGTCACAGGTTTTGGAACAACCGTGATTGTTGCTCCTCATGCAGATGATGAGAGTTTGGGTTGTGGAGGCGTCATCTCACTTCTGCGTAAATATAATCATACCGTTTATATTGTATTACTCAGCGACGGAACATTATCTCACCCGAATAGCAAAGAATATCCTGCCGAAAAACTGAGAGATTTACGCGAACAAGAATTAATAGATGCTGCCAGAATTCTGGGCGTAAGAGAAGAAAATATTATTTTTTGCAGATATCCGGATAGAAATGTGCCCTCAGTCGGCGATAATCTATTTGGCGAAGCAGTAAACATTATATCTAAAATGATTAATGTTATTAAGCCGCAGAGTATATTTGTGCCTTGGCGAAGAGATCCGCATCCTGATCACCAATCTGCTTTTCAATTGATTAATACTTGTGAAACTTCCATTGCAAAAATTTATGAATACCCGATTTGGCTTCAAGAATTAGGCGAAACAGAGGATTCGCCCACTCAGGAAGAATCAATGCCTTTTCGACTCAATATAAGCAGCGTGCTAAATAAAAAGCAGCAAGCAATCTCACAACATCGTTCTCAAATTACCAATTTGATAAGTGATGATCCTGAAGGATTTCAGCTTTCTCAGGAAATGCTTGATCAATTTAATGTGCCTTACGAAACATTTTTTATCTCAAAATAATGAACAAAAAACAATCTTTAAATTCTGACTACTTCAAAGAGGTCTATGATGCAAACGAAGATCCGTGGAACTTTGAAACTAGCGAATATGAGGCGGCAAAATATGCAACAACCATCGCAGCTCTGCCGAAAGATCATTATGAGAACGTTTTAGAAATCGGATGTTCTATCGGTGTTCTCACTCAGCTATTGGCGCAAAAAAGCACTCATCTTTTAGCTACAGATATTTCACAAAAAGCTTTGGATCTTGCTGCTAAACGCTGCATAGATTTGAAAAATGTGTCTTTTAAACTGCTCAATTTTCAAAACGAATTTCCGGATGACCTGTACGACTTAGTTATGATTTCAGAAGTAGCGTATTATCTATCGCCAACTGACTGGAAATCAGCTGTATTAAGTTTGTTTGACAGGTTAAAATCTAATGGGAATATTGTTTTGGTACATTGGCTGCCTGAAGTTCACGATTATCCACAGACTGGCGATGAGGTACATCAAAGTTTTGAAAAACTAATGCAGGAAAAAATGACCAATGTTTTAAGCAACAGAGCAGAAAATTACAGAATTGATGTCTGGGAAAAATTGTGACCAGAATATTCCTGAATCTTCATTTGTAATTCTTTAATTGCAGTGTCAATAGGGGAGCTTTCAGGACTTTTATCTTTATAAATTGAATGTTGAAGTGTTAGTAATTTTTCATACCACTCCCCAAAATAGATGCTGTCTTGAAAATTATTATACAATTCTTCGTCCACCGCAATCTCCGGAATTTTTTTGTTAATGATTTCAATAAAATCAAATTCGGTAATTTCATTCTTTATTTTCCACAAATCATTGAGGCTTCTTTTTTGAGTAAGCCTTTTTGTGATGGAAGCGCAAGATTCGACGAAATAGTGATCAGCATTTTTTCCTAAATTTTTCCAGACATTTAATTGATAAGAAAGTCCGATTTGAGTCCGCCCGACACATCTCGCAGAAGTATGAACTTTTACATCATAGCTGTGACGAATTTTGATATCTAAAGCTTGTAATCTTTCAAAAAAAGCACAATCCTCCAAATGTTCGACATGGGGAACACCTCCCGATCTTGCATAAGATTCAGAAGTTATAGCAAAACTGCCGTTAAAATGCTGATGATGTCTTGGGAAAGGATCAAAAGCTTGATTGATGATTTTACCTTCCAGTTCAGCAACTAAGAGGTGGTATCTTTCGTCTTTTAAATGTAGTAAACGGGTAAACTGATCCAAGCTTTCCATTTCATCTGCATACAGTAAGATTCTACCTCCCACGACTTCTGCTCCGTTACATATTTCACGATACGTCTGAGAGATCCAGTCTGGTGCTACTGTGGTATCACCATCTGTTGTCATAATGAGACCTCCGCCATTTTTATTTAATCTTGTGTAGGCACATTCCATTAATTTTCTACGGACATATCCAATATTTGCCTGCTTTGCGGACAATATTACTTCTTGTAAATAAATATTGAGATTCGGATAATCATTTTGAAATTGTTTTATAAGAGCTACAGACTTATCGGAACAATTATTTGCCAGAATCAAAATTTCAAATTGATCAAAGTCCAAAGGATTACCCAAAATATCGACTTGTAAAGTGAAAGCAGTAAGTGTTTTAGAAATATAATCTTCTTCATCCTTCACAGGAATAACGATGCTGAATTTTACATTAGGTAAAATTGAAAATCTTGAGAAGAAGGAATCTGTAAAATGTTCAGGAGGATTTTTCATTTACTGTTTTTTTTAATACTATGAGCATTAACATTTACATCATGGTAACGCAATTTTTTTCAATAAATTTCAGGATTGATCGTATTCAGATATTTGCAATTCTGATACCAATGACTTTCGTTAAAGGGTTATTGCAGCAGTTTTTATCTAAAAATTGATTATTGAAAAAATATGGTGGATAGAAGTTGTAAAATCTAGGAATAAAAGACAAAACATCTAATTCTAACTCCTATTTTTTCATTATTTTTATAAAATATAACAGATGTAAGGAGTGAAAATACTTCAATTATCAGTTTCTTATTCACAACTTAAGATTCTAAAACTTGCAAAATTTTCTATTTAAAAGCTCAAATTACACTGTCAATAAATGTAAAAATTATGATTAATATAAAGGTCAAACGCGAAAAAATGAATGCCGTATTCATGAAACATCATTTAAGAGGTTTGCCTTTTGATGCGGTTATTCATCATTTCAGTGAAAAAGATCAGAATGAACATATCCATGATCACCCATTCAGTTTCACGACACACATTCTAAAAGGAAGTTATGTTGAAAGGATTTATGAAATTCATGAAGACGGAACGTATAATTCCTCAATACATCATCGGGTTGAAGGAACTTCACATTTTGTTCCGGCAAATACAATACATGAAATTATTGAGCTTCCCGAAGGCGAATGCTTTACGCTAATCAGACCCAATGAAAAAGAAAAGGAAACATGTTTCTATAAGTTCGAAGATGGAAAAATTTTTAGAAGACAGTGGAACCAAAGAAAATTTAGAGAAATTAACTAAGACGATATGGGTTTAAATGATAATTAATAAAATGGCACCAACTGTCTTTAGTTGGCGCCATTTTTTGCATATCTCAGCTGAAGAAATATCACAACATTTGTCGGTAGATTTAGAAAGAATTTTGGAAATTTAGGTTGATTTGTTCATCCAAATTTCAATATGAAATTTCTTTAAATTTAAAATTGAAACTCTATCCGAGGTCGTCATTCTTGGTGACAGTAGACCTTTAGGGTCCTTTTGAAATAAATATCAAGCGCTGATGAGGAATGTGAAGTAGTGGTATTAATATTCACTTGTGCATCTAGCAAGTGGTAATTCAAATAATTAGGATAATAAGTTTTGTTTTCATAATAAAGTATAAGTGATTATTCTATTTTATTACTTTCACAGATGATTTTAAAAGTACTGATTGCCATATGATATAAATTAATTTATGATAGTACGATCAAAGAGGTGAAAATACTAAAATTCAGTAAAAATACGGAGTTGTAAATCTATTATTATTTCTATTTTTGACAAAAGTTGTTTAACATAATAACATAATGAATAAAATCATTATATGGAGAATTTGATTTGAATCATCTGTTAAATTTTCAAATAATGTTGATTTATATGTTGTTATAATTGCAATAATAGTATATTTGTGATAATAATTAAATAATAATATTTTATTTAATTATTATCACAAAAACCAAACTAAAACCAAATTAATATGAATCCATTCTTAAAAAAATCCCCTTTTTTATTCTTCGATTATTAATTGATAAAATTAAGATCAGTATTATCTACACGATAATTTAGTTTCATATAGAACAATATGTGAGATCAACACTTTGTATGTTATATTTCCCTCGATTAATTTCGAGTGGTGGCATATGTTCGTGATCTTTTGAAAATTAAAAGTCTAATATTTTACTAAACATAAAAATTTAACATTTTCACTTAAAAAACAATAACTATGGAAGGAACAATAGGAGAAATCCGCCTTTTTGCCGCAAACTTTGCACCTAGAGATTGGTCGTATTGTAATGGTGCATTAATCGCAATCAGAGCAAACACCGCTTTATTCTCTATTTTGGGAACCACTTATGGAGGAGATGGAAAAGTCACTTTCGGCTTGCCTAATCTTTCAGGAAGATCTGCGGTGGGAGCAGGACAGGGACCTGGATTATCTTACTATGATTTAGGGGAGATGACCGGAACAAATACTACAACACTTACGATTTCGAATCTTCCGCCACATACTCATACAGCGGGAGGGAATATTGTGATTCCGGCATATTCGGAAGAGGGAGATTCTGCAACTCCTACAAATAATGTTTTGGCTTCAAAGGGATCTATGTATACATCTCAGGCAAGTGATTCTAGTACCAAAGCAACTCCTTTGAATATTCAAGTGGGAGTTACCGGCGGAAGCATACCAATTAATATTACTCAGCCTTCTCTAGGAATGAATTATATTATTTGCATGTATGGAGTTTTCCCATCTAGAAGTTAATCTTAAGTCATTTTAATCTTTTTAAAACTAAATAATAATTAAAACTAAAATACTATGGAAGGTTATATAGGAGAAATTCGATTGTTTGCGGGAAATTTCGCTCCAAGAGGATGGTTTTTCTGCGATGGAACAGAATACAGTATAGCAAATTACTCTACACTTTTTTCAATCTTAGGAACTACTTATGGTGGTAATGGGCAAACTACATTTGGTGTACCAGATTTACGTGGTCGTGTTGCTGTAGGAACAGGACAGGGAGCTGGTTTACAAAACATTACATTGGGTCAAGTAGGAGGTACAGAAAATGTAACAATGGACACTTCACAAATGCCGATGCACACTCATAACGCAATAGCTACTATTGCATTTCCTGCTTTTTCAGAAGGAGGAGAAACGGGTTCGCCTTCGGGAACTATTTTGGGAGGGCTTCAAGGTGCATATTCTACTCTGCCTGCAGATACAAATATTGCTCCGGCTACGGCTTCTGGGGCTTTATCTGCTGTAGGTAGCGGTATTCCTTTTGAAATTTTACAACCTGTTTTGGCAGCCAATTACATTATCTGCTGTGAGGGAATTTATCCAAGCAGACCATAATTAAGTAAATTTTAATTCTAAAAAACTAATCATCATGGATGGAACAATATCAGAAATAAGAATGTTCGCAGGAAATTTTGCTCCAAAATCTTGGGCTTTTTGTCAGGGACAATTATTAGCAATCAATACAAATCAGGCACTTTTTGCACTTTTAGGAACAATGTACGGAGGAAATGGAGTGACAACATTTGCATTGCCAAATTTTGCAGGCAGAACTGCTATGGGAACAGGAACTGGAGTAGGAATTGATAGCTGGACACTTGGAGAAGTAACTGGTACGCCAACGGTGACTTTACTTACTTCCAATCTGCCTATGCACAATCATGCTTCTGGTACAGAAACGGCTTCAATTAAAACATTTTCTGAAGGAGGTGATACAGGCTCTCCTTCAAATGCCACACTTGCATCATTACCAGGTTTATATTCAAGCCAGCCAGCAGATACAGCATTAAGACCAATTACAACGGCATTTAGCTTAAGCGTTGCAGGAGGAAGTCAGCCTATTGGTATTCAACAACCGTTTTTAGGAATGAATTACATCATTTGCTTATACGGAATTTTCCCTTCAAGATCATAATTAATAATAAAAAAGCCTCTAATAGTTTGTTCGATTAGAGGCTTTATCGAAAAAAAAATGAAAATAGCTTTACTTTTACCACGATCTGTTATTTATCCTTCAATGTCTTTTGATATGATGGATGGCTTTAAGCAAGCGTTGAAAAATATCGGCTTGGAAGGTCATCACGAAATTGTATCGGCGGGAATAGGCGTTGCAGCAAAGCATGAAGAAATTTATGAACGTTGTGAGCAATTCCTTTTAGAAGGTGCGGATATTATTATTGGATACATCAATCCTATTTCGGCGGAGTTTATTCACTCACTTTTCGAATCTTCAGGCAAAACGTTAATTGTTTTAGACAGTGGATATCATTTTCCTGCTTTTCAGGGAAGGCTTTCCAATGCGTATTTTATATCTCTTCAGGGAGGTCTGTGTACAAGAGTTATCACTCATAAAGCAATTGAAGAAGGGCATAAGAATTTTGCGTTTACGTGTTCTTTTTACGATGCGGGCTATCGTCCGTCTTACATCTATCCGGCTGCCGTTGAAGAGAAAGGAGGTGCAATAGGTTTTAATCATGTTACCTCTTTGCGTCGTGAAGATTTTACTTTAGCCCCACTTACAGAATATCTTGAACAGCAAAAAGAAACTGCGGTTTTAGCAACGTTTTGTGGCGATATGGCAGACGATTTTTTCAGAGCTGGGAATGATCTTGTAAGTAATCATTCGGTGTATGGAACAGGTTTTACATCTGATGAAGCCTGGCTTTCGAAAATGCCATATCCGGGAAGTGACTGGAGTTCTGCTGTAGCTTGGTCTAAAACTTTGAAAACACCAGAAAATGAAACTTTTGTAAATATAATGAATGGTATTAAAGATGGTAAAGCCAACCTTTTCTCTTTATTGGGATGGGAAGCTGCTCTTTTTATTGCATTTGAAAACGAAAATTTCGATGGCATTACAATCAACTCGCCACGCGGAAAGGTTTACATGAATCCTGAAAATAGATTCACAGAAGCTTCGGTTTATTATGCAACCGTTTCAAAAGATGAAACGACGGGAAGCTGCCTTCTGAAAGACGTTGAGGTCGCCTCGGTTACAGAATCGGAACGTGAAAGTTTAAATATTAATATTAAACACATTCAAAGTATTGAAGCTAATTCTTGGCTCAATGCTTATGCATGTTTAGAATCATAATGACAGCATCCAAAATAGCAGTTTTATGCAACAATCGCATGGCGATTCCGGCTTTGCAGGCTTTAGCTTCGCAAGGTCGACTTTGTGCTTTAGGAGTACCGGAAGCAAATACAGATGTCATCGATTTTTGTTTACTGCTTTCAAAACAATCCGGAATACCATTATTAATAATTAAAAAAGAAAATCTTTCTGCCCAATTAGAAGAATTGATCACTAAAACAAATGCTCAATTTATTTTCACCATGACGTTTCCATGGAAGATACCTGCAGCAGTTTTAAATAAACATCAAGATAAATTCTACAATTTTCACTACGGATTATTGCCTGAAATGAGAGGTGCAGATCCTGTTTTTGAATCGATCAGAAGTGGTGCAAAAGAAACTGGGATTACTGTGCATGCCATTGAAAATAAAATTGATAAAGGGGCAATTATTCTAAAAAAGATCTTACCTCTTTCAATAAAAATGACACATGGTGTGCTTTGTACGAACTTATCATGGTTGGGAGCAAACTTGCTTAATGAGCTTTTGATCTTATTAAAAAATAATTCTAAAGGGACACAGCAAGATGAAGGAAACGCTAAATATTTTGCAAAACCTGTAGCAGCAGATGTTTGCATTTCTTGGCAAAGATATGATGCTAAAACCATCGAAGCTTTATCCAGAGCTTGCAACCCGTGGAACAAAGGAGCATACACACAATGGAATGGCTGGAATATAAGAGTAGTGGAAGCTACAGTAATTAATGAAGCTTCACATCGGTCTGATCTTCCTGGAACCATTCTTACATTGGATGAAGACAATGGGCTTATTGTAAAATGTAATAATGAAACTCAACTTCGATTAGATATCATCTATACAGATGAAGGATTTATGAGTGGCCATAAACTGTTTGCTTTTGGCATGAAAAAAGGCAGCCGGTTTGTAAATCTTTAACCTAAATATGAATTAAATATGAAAAATTTTTATTCAAAAATCAAAACATTGACACAGACGTTCCTTATTGCAGGAGCGTCATTGTTAAGTTCTGCGGTCAATGCACAAACGACCCTCGCAGCAGGAGATATAGCTTTCGTAAGCTATGACTCTTCTCCTTTAACAGGAGTGGGAGATAAGTTTTCTTTTGTTCTGCTTACAAATATTTCGGCTGGAACAACTATTAGCTTTACAGATAGGGGATATCAAGGCTCTGGAGCATGGCAACCTGCCGGAGGATCAGAATCTGCCATTACTTGGGTAAGTGGTACCGCAATTCCTATGGGAACAGAAGTACATATAGTAGGACTTGTAGCCTCCACTTATAACCCGGTAACCAGCACATCAACTACAAATGGTACTGTTACACTTACTGATGGTTCGTCCACCAATGGTCTTTCATTAGCCAATACTGGGGATCAGATTATTGCATTTCAGGGAGGTAACGGAGTTATTACAGGAAGCGGAGCTTACTGTATTGCAGGAATTAACTACCTGTATTATCCAGGAGGAGGAACTACAACTGCAGGATGGAATGTTGGAGTTCCAGCAGGTCCCAATTCTTCGTTAATGCCTCCCGGGCTTGTTGGAGGAACGAGTGCATTTTATACAGGGGCGCAATCAGGAAATATTGTTGCTCAATCAGGAAAGTTTAACTGTACTGGAACACCAGCTACTACAGCGGCTTCAGTACGTTCGTCCGTTATGACTATGGGGAACTGGTCGCTTTTAGCTTCTGCAGGTACAACAGCATATTCAGGGTGTCAATTTATTGGTGGTAACCCCGTAATCACAGGAAACCCACCAAATAGAACAATCTGTTCTGGCGGAAATACAACGTTTTCTATTACTGCAACAGGTGCCACTTCTTATCAATGGTACCAAAATACAGGTAGTGGTTTTATTGCTTTAGCCAATGGAGCACCGTTTTCGGGAGTTACAACAAGTACTTTAACAATAACAGGAGCAACAGGGACAATGAGCGGATATCAATATCGTTGTGTTGCAACTAATTCTTCAGGTTCGGCAACTTCAAATAGCGCAACATTAACGGTTTCATCTATTTCTGCAACAACAGCTAAAACAAATGTATCATGTAATGGAGGTAATAATGGTACTGCCACTGTTACTGCATCTGGAGGAATTGCCCCTTACACTTACTCATGGTCACCGAGCGGTGGAACCGCAGCAACAGCAACAGGATTAAGTGTAGGAGTTTATACAGTAACAGTTACCGATAATCTTGGATGTTCTACTACTGCAACTGCTACGATAACTCAGCCTACAGCAGTTTCAGGAACAACAGTGGTTACAAACATTGCATGTAACGGAGGTTCAACAGGAGCCATTAATTTAACTCCAACGGGAGGAACATCGCCTTATACTTTCAACTGGGGAGGCGGAATCACTACAGAAGACCGCACAGGATTAGCAGCAGGAACTTACACGGTAACCATTACTGATGCCAACGGATGTACGGGAACAGTAAGTGCTACTGTAACTCAGCCAACAGCAATGAGTGCAACAACTTCTCAAACGAATATTTCATGTAACGGAGGAACAAATGGAACA
>NZ_JAOVZW010000033.1 GCF_026460885.1 Chryseobacterium formosum | reverse complement strand
TTTGATCGTTAAAACATTTACAGGGATTACGTTGGTTCCATTCATGAAATTAGCACCTCCTGCTTTTACTTTAACGTTAAAATTCTTCGTTGAAGTAACTTTCAAAGAGTTGGCTTTAGTAATTGTCTGATCAGAGTTATAGTCTGCTGCAGTCGCATAGTTAAAGTCAACCGTATTACCGATTGCTGTACTTCCGGCATCGATGGAGATCACATCGTTCAGGGTAATGTTTACTGTTGTTGTAGCGGTTGTATTTTGAGCTTGAACGTTGTTAGTTCCCAATATGGTTGCTCCGATAGTTAAGGCTGCGATTGCGATTAATTTTTTCATGGCAGTAATATTTGATTTTAATTTTGTTTAATTGTTCACTTTTGTATACTGCAAATTTACAGCGGCCATAAAAATTTCTTTGTAGTTGAAAATGGAAGTTGATGTAGTAAAATAACTACACAGATTATTAATTGGTTTAAAAAGAAAAACCCTCAACACTATGAAAGTGTTGAGGGCTTATTTAAAATTAATGTTTACTTACAATGCAGTGGCTGTGTAAGTTATTTTTTGAGTATAAGTTCCCTGTGGTTTTCCCAGAAGTACTTTCGATGCTTTTTCCGCAGAAATAGAATAGTCAATACTTAAAGACTGTTTTGCACCTAAACCTGCATTACTTACCAACACCTGATCAGCTGTAGATAATGTGACCTCATTCAGGGTTCCTGTCAAACTTCCGCCTGGTATTGCTTTTACCTGTAATATATCTACCGGAATTACGTTTGCGCCGCTTACAAAGTGTGAACCTTCAGATTTTACTTTTACATCAAAATTTTTGGAAGAAATGATGACTAAACTGTTGGGAACGGTCACATTTTTTGATGAATTATAATCTTTTGTATTCCCGTAATTAAAATCTACAGTGCCTTCTGAAGCAACAGTGCCTATGTCCATTGCAATAACGTCTGATAAAATAATATTTACTGATGTACTGACCTGCTCAGAATTTTGTGCAAGAACCTGATCTGTTCCTAAAGCGACTGCTCCCAGAGACAGCGCAGCGATGAAGATTTGTTTTCTCATGATTTGGATAAATTTAATGGTGCTGTAATAAAATATTGTTAGTTAAAATTAATTATACTAACAAATTTTATCACAACCAAATCTAATAACATTATCTGACATGACCAAATGCTTTGTTACCATCACTTTAATAAAAAACTTTTACTTTTATCACCTTTGAAAATAAGAGGTGCAGTATGCTAAAAACTTTCATAATCCCCTTTTGATACCTACTCATTCATTTTATTTTAAAATTATGCCTTCGCCTTCAAGAATAAGAATTATCATTTATTTTTATTTTAATAAATTTCTAATGATGTTCAGGACGAGTGTAATTTCATTACTTATTTCATTCTCCATAGAGATGAAGTCCAGATCGTCAGTTATTTTTTCTTCCCAGTGGATTGTGACTTCCACAAGTCGTAACAGACCCGCAGTTCCTGCTGTACCTCTAAGTTTATGGAGAATCATTTTTAATGTTGCAGTATCTTTTTTTAATACGCATTCTTTTATGATCTTCTGCGCTTCAGTAAGCTCCTGAATCACTAAATTTAGAAACACTTCTCTGAAATCTTCGTCTCCTATCTGCTCGTTAAGAAGATCAATATCCAGATGTTTTGTGGTTACTAGTATTTCGCTATCACTTTTTGAAGGAATATGTTTATTCAACATTTCCATAAGTTCAGATTGCCTCAAGGGTTTCGGTAAAAAATCATTCATTCCGGAGTTCAAACATTTTTCTTTCTCTTCGAATATATTTCCTGCTGTAACCCCAATAATAGGAACATTACTATATTCAGGTAAAAGACGAATCTGTTTTGTGGCTTCAATACCATTCATTACAGGAAGTTGCACATCCATCAGTATAAGATCAAAAACATGATCCCTACATTGTTCAACAGCCTGAAGACCATCAGTAGCTTCGATCATTTTTACTGTAGGAACCAAGGACTTCATCATTCTATTATTAAGAACCATGTTAACCGGATTGTCATCCACAAGTAACACGAGCGGTGATTTCATCAAAAAAGAAGATTCGGCTTCAACCTGGATAGAAGTTACTGCTTTTTTTTCTTTGTTATTACTTTTTACCACCGATCTTAAGGTTCTGTATAATTCTTCTGATTTAATGGGCTTGAGCAAGAAATACGAATTATTTTCCTGGCGGAAGGAATTTATAACGTCATGTTCTTCAGAAGAAGTATGAAGAATAATTAATGGTGAAAGCTCGTTCTGCTGATCAAAAAGTTCTTTGATTTTTTCAATTGTTTCTAATCCTGATATGACGGGCATATGATAGTCCATCAGAATAACATCAAAACGTTCTCCCGCCAATAAAATCTGAAGAGCCTCCAATCCATTGGCTGCGAGACGAGAATCTATCTTTTTGTAAGAAAGCATATGTTGCAGAATCACTCTGTTGGCTTCATTATCATCAACAATAAGAACATTATTGATATTCAGATCTTCCATCTCCATGCGGTCAGAATATTCAAATGGAACCGTAATATTGAAGTGGAAAACTGAGCCTTTTTCAGGTTCACTGATTAATGACAGATTACTTCCCATATATTTCAGTATATTGTTTGAAATAGTAAGCCCCAAACCAGTTCCGCCGTAGCGTTTGTTGATCGAACTGTTTTCCTGAGTGAAAGCATCAAAAATGTACTGTTGTTTTTCTTTCGCAATACCAATTCCTGTATCTCTGACAGAGAATCGTAAAGTAATATTTTTTTCGTCTAGATGTACTTTTTCTACTTTAAGTTCTATTTCTCCTTTTTCTGTAAATTTTACGGCATTTCCAAGAAGATTGATAAGAATCTGTTTTAGTCTCGATTCATCTATCCAGATGGTTTCTGGCAGACCTTGTTCTATATTTAAAAGCAGTTCTATATTTTTTTTCTGTGATTGATAAATAATAACATTGACTACCTGGCTAACAGTATCATAAATATTAGATTTCTCTATCAAAAGATCCATTTTGCCGGATTCAATTTTTGAAAAGTCAAGAATATCGTTAATTATGGTGAGCAAATTTTCACCTGACTCGTTGATATAATTAAGATATTGTGTTTGTATATCATTTAAGGGTGTCGTTAATAAAAGATCTGAAAAACCAATTACACCGTTTAAAGGTGTTCTGATCTCATGACTCATATTGGCAAGAAATTCTGATTTTGCTTTACTTGCAATGTCAGCTATTTTTTTAGCATTTTTCAACTCTTCATTTATTCTCACAGAATCGGTAATATTTTGTGCAGACACAATAACACCACCAATAATCTCATTAGAAAGATACCAGGGGCTAACATTAAAATTAAAATGCTGTAATTCGTCTTTATTTTGGATTGCAACAGTAAAGTCCTTATTACTGTAACTTTTACCTTTCAACGCATTACTATATATTTCCTTCCTTTCATCACTTACATTGGGAGAAATAGTAAAAATATTCTCCCCAATAAGCTCACGATCATTCATCTGAAATTCATTTTTCCAACTCGTGCTTACAGAAAGATAGTTGAGATCTTTATCAAACATTGCTACGGCAGTGGGAACGTAAGTTACGAATGACTGTAACATAGCCTCTTTTTTAGCTAACTCAAGATAGATATTCTTGAATCCATCTATATCCTGTATAATACCGAATACTTTTTTACATACCCCCTCTTCAAACTCTGGTATTCCTTTTACTCTTACCCAAATCATCACGCCATCTCTGCGTAATAGCTGTAACTCTTCATCATACGGAATACCTTCATTCACAGCTCTTTCAAATACATATTTCAGCTTTTTTCTACTGTCTTCCTCGTAAAAATCTAAAGCGGTTTCAAGATCAGGTTGAAATGAAGGGTCAGTTTTATGGATTTCTTTACAAGGTTGTGACCAAAATACAGAATTTGTTTCAAAATTGACTTCCCATCCTCCTACCTGAGCTACTAAATTTGTCTGTTCAAGCACTTTTTTTGTATGTAATAAATCTCTTTCTAAAGCTACTTTATCAGTAATATTCAAAGCGGTACTTATAACATATGGTTCTCCTTTTGTATCAATTTCAACAATGTTGTGATACATCCAGATTAATTCTTCCTTTTCTTTTGTCTGAAGTATCATATTTCCGACATCTTCAGTATGAGAACTCATTTTCAGCAAATAGTTCTCCAATAGATCATGGTTTTTTTCCGGCACCAAGTCTTTTAGATTTAATCCTCTTACTTCATTATTAGAGTATTTTAGAGTTTCCCTGCCTTTTTCATTTACTGCAAGAATATTGCCTTCCATATCATGCATACTCATGAGTCCGATCGCATTTTCGAAAAAGCTTCTGAAACGGCGTTCGGAACTTTCCAGTTTTAACTGTTCTTCTAAACGATTCGTTATATTAACGCCAAAACAGAAGATTTCGGAGTGATTATCATTCTTTTTGAAGTACCATTCTACGGTAATTGAATTTGAACTATCAACAACGGTAGAAGAGGTAAATGCAAACTCCTGATCTCTATCATTAAATTTTGCTAAAAGTGATGAATCGGAAAAAACTGGATCTGATATGATCGTGCTAAATTTTTGACCGATTGCCTGTGCTTTAGTAAGTCCAAAAGCTCTTTCGAAAGCTGAATTTACTTCCTTTAATCTTAAGTTATTATCTAAAACACAGATTAGGTTATTAGAAATATCAAAAGTCTGCTTAAAGTATTCTGCTTCTATACTTTTTCTCTTACTAACCAAATGGTTTGTAACAACCACTCCTATCTTTTTTAATGTCGCTATCTGGTTTTCTGATAACTCTTTAGGCTTATAATCAATAACGCAAAGTGTTCCTAAGGCAAATCCTTCATCATCAATCAATGGAACACCGGCATAAAAGCGGATTCCACCATCTTTTATAAGAGGATTTTCGGATGAACGCTCATCTAATAAGGTGTCGGGAATTACCACTACATTTCCACTTTCAATAGAATATTGGCATACCGTATTTTTTCGATCAACAAAATCCAAGGACATGCCTATGCAACTTTGAATAACCTGGGTTTCACTTTCCATCATTGCTATCAAAGACGCCGGGCAGTCAGCAATTAGGCATGCCGTTTCTGCAAAAATGTCTAATTGCGGATCTTTTGCTAAACCTAACAGATCAAAATATGCCAGCTTCTTGATTCTTCCTTCCTCATTAGTCGGTACAGGATAATTATTCATATATAATAGAGTCTATAAAGAAATTTTATTGAACTTTTGGATGCAGAAAAGATCACATAACCAAATCGATCACAATATAGCTGAAAATTATATTTCGGTACAAATTAATTTACTTTCAATAGTGAATTAATTTTTCATAAAGTTTTATTATTAAATAATTACCAATTAATCTCATCATTACGATATGTAACTACTCAAAAATATATTGAGTCTGTAGTCCATTTTTTTTCCATCAAAATGTTCCCTGAAAATATTCACGACATCCACCGATGATGAGATAGACAATTAAGCATAAATACTTGAAATAAAGCCAATTAAACACACAGGTACTTTGATGGTACTGCTGTTTTTTCACTTATTTCACAGATATCGTTTTATTTGCAAACGTTATTCCTGCCAGTATCATGGCATCTATCCAATTAATAATTTAAAATTTAAAAAATGAAAAAACAGTTAGTTACAGTTTGTCTGGTTCTTTTTGCCACGGCTTCAGCACAGCAGAAAAATTCCATTAAAGTCAATCCTGTTTCCGTTTTATTCGGAGGTGGAAGTGATCTTATTTCGTATGAAAGAGCAGTAAGCGAACACTCGAGCGTAGGATTAAGTGCAGGTTTCGGATCATTTAAAATTGATGAATACAAATACAATTTTGTAGGTGGAAATGCTTTTTACAGGTATTATACCAAGGAAGCGTTGCGAGGATTGTATTTTTCAGGATCAGCCGGTTTCGGGGGAGGCCGCACAAAATACAGTTTGAATAAAAAAGATATGAAAGATTCTTACTCTGCCATTGACATAGGGGCGCTCATTGGTTATCAATGGTTATTTAAAAGCGGATTCACGATTGATGTGAATGGCGGTGCATCTTACTTATCACTGAATTACAAAGAAGACAATAAAATGCCTAAACCTAATAAAGCTCAAGCACAAGCTATTTTGCCAAGTTTAGGTGTAGGGCTTGGATATTCTTTTTAAAGATTCGAAACTACTAAAATACTCTTTATGAAACTAAGAATAATATTTGTTGCACAGCTTTTAAGTATCATAATTTATGCACAAACTGAGCAGGATCGCCAGATTATTAAGAAGTCCTATGACTCGAATATGCTGAATGCAATTAAACGAAACAATGAAATAAAATATCTTGAACAACAGTCTAAGATCAATTCTTATTTGCAAAGCAATCCTGAAAAAAGAAGACAATTCTACAAAAATGGAAGTTTATTTTATCTGCATCATATCAATCATGATGGCTTTCCAATCTACATCAATACCAAGGACACTCAGCAAATCCTGAATACCAAAACCAATCAGCTTTACCAGGGAGGAAGTCTTGGGATCAACATCACCGGTACCGGCATGGTGGCCGGAGTATGGGACGGAGGTCAGGTAAGCACGACACATGAATTGCTGCAGGGAAAAGTTCAGATGCAAACCGGACAGACAGTGACTGATCCTATTGGTGACTTTCACATGTCGGCCGTTACCGGTATACTCATCGGAAACGACCTTTCATCTGGAAATTTTAGCACACTTGCAGTCGGTGCGAAAGGTATCGCCTATAATGCTACTACTAAAAACTATGACTGGGATGATGACATTTCGGAAATGGTTGGTTTTGCTTCTGATGGATATCTGATTTCCAATCACTCTTACGGATACTCAAATCTTAACGACATTCCGGCGTGGGTGTTCGGAGGCTATGATGCTACTTCCAGAGGCTGGGATGAATTATTGAAACAAGCTCCTTATTATCTTCCTTTTATAGCAATGGGTAACGAGCAGACTGATCCTGACAGCGGAAATCTTGCAGATGGAGGTTTTGACATGATTACAGGAGCAAGTGCTGCTAAAAATGTAATTACCGTGGGCTCTATAAACACCAACAATTCCATGACCTCCTACAGCAATTGGGGACCGGCCGATGACGGAAGAGTAAAGCCTGATATCGTAACATTGGGAAGTAATGTTAATACGGCAGACAGTTCTTCAGGAAGTAACGACTATACAGGAAACATCGACGATTCCTCAGGAACATCTTATGCATCTCCTGCCGCTGCAGGGGTCGCCCTGCTCCTTCAGCAATATTATCATTCTTTGTTTGGATCGTACATGAAAGCATCATCTTTGAAGGCATTAATGCTTCACACAGCTGATGATGCTGGAAATGCAGGTCCCGATGCAAAATTCGGTTGGGGAATTCTTAACGCTGAGAAAGCTGCAGAAACCATTCGGCAGATGCAACCCGGAGGGAGTACAAAACTTGTAGAATCTGCTGCAAACCCATTGAATAATAATTCAGACTTTTTAGCAGTGAGCGGAATCAGCGGTCAACAGGCATTGAGGGCGTCTATATGCTGAACAGACTTCATCAGATGGTGTGGACAATACGAATTCCATGCTGGTCTATAAATTTGGAACTTCCCTGAAAGTTCAGCCGGCAGGCTTAGGAGTGATAGAAAAATTTCCTTTCAAACCACTCAACGTCATCAATCCACAAGCGATTTCAGCGGAAGGTTCTGGAATATGGGATAATCAGGTTGATAATTATCAGCAGATCAACGCAGCCGGTATCGCAGACGCTGTTATGTCAGTAGCCGTTTACAAACATTCATCTTCGCCTGCTGCAGTAAAGCCCTACTCCATTCTTATCACAGGTCTTAAAGCCACAAATTCCGCACTGGGAACTACCGACATTAGACAAAAGGAAAAAATTGTTTTTTATGACTACAAAGAAAGTGTTATTAAAATAATATCCAACAATATAAACTATGTTTTCGGAGACTATAAGATTCTTGACATATCCGGACGAATTATACAGTCAGGTAAGGAAAACTCAAAACAGATCCTGGTTAAAAATCTATCAAAGGGTGTATACATTCTTTTATATGGTGACTCTAAGGAACCGTTTAAATTTAAACTCTGATTGATGATAAAATAGTTGATAGTAGTTGTCTTTTAATCGACAAATCTTTTTTTATTGATTAGATGAGCCGTTCAAATTGATTGAACGGCATTTTTCTAATATCTGAGATAGAGATAAAATAGTTATCTTTAAATCGATAGAATATTCGTGCAAAAAACATTGAAAATTTATATGATCCCGTGAAATATAAAACTTATTCTAAAAATATCGAATTTTTAAAAACTGTTTGTTTCAGAGTATTTCTCCTTCTGACTATCTTTGTATCGATTCGACTATTTTCTATCACCAGAAACGAAAAAAAGATAGACAGCCTCATTGCATTGGCTGACGATTTCGTCCACAGAGATTATCAAAAAACTTTATTGTACTCTACGCAGGCAAGCAGGATTGCTGAAAAAGAATCCAACTCCGAAAAAAAAGCGTGGTCTTACTTCTATATGGCTAAATCAATGGCCTTATTGAGTAAATTTCGCGAGAGTGCTCTTTATATCGATAAGGGATTGAAGGAAAAAGCCACAGAAGAAACTCCGATTCTAAAAGCACTCCTAAAACTCCTTAAAACGAGCCTATACAGTCGTTTAGGCATGGACAATCTTTTGATAGAAGAAGGTAATGATATACTGGAAATTTTAGAAAATGACCGATCCATTGAAGCTCGTCTTGTGAAAGCCCGAACCTTTTACAACTTAAGTCTGGCTGTCAGTGACCGGAAACAGTCAGATCATTTCGCACATCAATGCCAGAATATCTTAAACCAGATTTCCGAGAAACAATATGATGATGTCAGAACGATTTTTAAATTTAAATCTTACTTTTATAATGTAAGAGGTGAAATTTTATTAGAAAGAAAAAATCTGGATTCAGCTCAATATTATTTTTTTAAAGCCTACCACGATAGTTTTAAAGATGGTTACCTCAGTAAGAATACTTTTCTCAATTCAATAGGTAATCTTTACCGAGAAAAAGGGGATCAAAAGCGAGCATTGGAATATTATCTTAAAACTTTAGCTGACATCAATCAACATGATAAAGATGCCTTTGCCAAAAACGGACCCGGTTTGCTGAAGGAAATCTACACGATATATAAATTATCAGGGGGATGATAAAAATTATAAGTTATACTACGAAAAATATAAAAGTGCACATGAAGATTTTTCGCGGCATCTCAACAATGGGGTATTAGGTACAGCCAATATACTTTTGGATAAAAAAATAGCTGAACATGCCGAGGAGAAACAATACATAACTCTTTTGTTAGCTATTATAGTATCTTTTGCAATAGCTATTGTGATTTTTTTTCATGTATTACCATTCAAAAATACGACGTAAAAAAGATCTTCTGCTTGAGCAAACAGAAACTATTCTTTTAAAAACTGAGCAGGAAGCATCTACACTATCAATGAAAGTAGATGATACTCTTCAGGAGATATTAGAAGCCGCAAAAAAAAATCTTCCTGAATTCTGGTCACTTTTTCAGAAGCTGTATCCCGATTTCAGTCAAAAAGTATTAGCTCTAAATCCTGAAATGAAAACCTCAGAACTCATTTTGTGTGCATATTCTTTTTTAGGGTTTACAACAAAAGATATCGCTGTTTATACTTTTAAAGCAATTCAGACTATAAAAAACAATAAACATAACCTAAGGAAAAGATTGGGTATTCCACCCAAACAGGATATTCATGTATGGTTAAGGGATTTTTATCAAAGAATTATTTAACTATATTGTTTTTTGATTTATTTCTGGCTTTTTGGCGTCTTGGATATATCAAAATTTCAATGAACTGCATTTGCATCTTATGAGGTTTCTGACTTTTCTATGAAGGTTACCATTCAGACCGGCACAAGGAAAACTGCAATCTATTAAAATTAATACATCGAGCCCATTTTAAAATGGGCTTTTTATTTTCTTAATCACTTGATCATCGTTTATTAATAACAGATTCTTTGGATAGCATTATCCTAAGAAAAGATGCTGGAAGAATTGAACTCAGACTATCTCAAATAGTACGCTTTATAGTCTTCAATATTTTTGATACATTCTAAGTTCTGCTTGGAATGTTATCAATGGTGTTGTGCCAATTAAAAATTGCAAAAAGGTAATCCCGATATAAGGAGGGTATAATTTTTTTTACCGAAACTATAAAAAAGGTCATTTTTAATCGCCGTTTTAATATTTAAAAGTTTACATTCTATAAAATACCTTCTTCTCTAAACGAAAAGAGCTATCAGAAGTTAAAATAAAATGATCAAGCAATTTAATACTTAAAAATTGAGAGGCTTCTTTTAGCGTTATACAAAAAGGAGCCCTGCATGATAATTATTGAGAAGTATTTTCAAGCAATTACGACTTGTTATTATATAGCTCCTGTTTTTTCTTTTTTAAGAAATAAGCAGGCCTCACACCATTAATCTCAGTAAAAATATCCGAAAAATTTTGTCTTGAGCTCATCCCGCACTTTTCCGATAATCCTTCAATGGTATAGTCTAGTAGTTTTGGGTTATGATACAATTCGGTGGTTATATATTTAATGCGCAGTTCATTTAAATATGAATTAAAATTCTTTCCTTTAAACTCATTTACTATTTGTGAAAGATAAGTGGTATTTGTTCCGAAACTTTTTGAAAGCTCTTGTTGTGTAAGACCTTTTTTTACGAAACCTTTTTTCCGCTCAAATTCAGCGAGCTTTTTTAGAATATCATTGACAACATTTTCAGGAATATTATTTCTGTTATCTTTATTTGATTGATTTTCAAAACTCACTTTGGAAATTACAGAATTGCCTTCCTGATTGAGAATTCTATTTTCCAAAGCCATATACTGCGAGAGAATATGCTTTTCTTTTTTTCTTTTAATATGTATAATAAACAGTAGTACTGCTACCGAGAGCAACAATACCACAGCAGCTAAAAAGCTGAAATTGTAATTAGTTTCTAATCTCTTTTGTTTTTCTAACAATGCTTTTGTATCGTATTCCTTATGTATTTTGGGTGATAGATATTGAAAGTCATTACCTAAAATATTATCAACTTTAATCAATTGCTTGGTATAAAAAAGTTCAGCATCTTTCTTCTCCTTTGAATTATAGTAGTTAATTAAAATTTCATAATTAGATCTTAGTTCAGGTATAATAAAATTCTGCTTTTGAAAAACAGAATCAACTTTTAAAAAATAAGAGATGGATTTCTCATCATTCTTTAATTCTCCGAAGCTTTTTCCTAGATAAAAGCTACTTACAGCGAACCATGTTACATCATTATACCGTTTAAAGACCGGAATAGTAGTGGATAAATATGCAACAGCATCTTTATATCTTCGCTTTCTAAAATTAGAAATTCCTTTTGCTTTGATAAAATAAGCTTTTTCTAAATCAAATCGTTCAGAAGATGGCAGTGTGTTTATACCTACATCAAGCAAGGAATCACTTTGTTTAAAATTTTTTAGCTTTTCATAGCAGATAATCTGTTGATGTAAGCTATTAAAATAGCCCTTTTTATTATTGTAAATAAGATTAGGATGAATGTTCCCAGATGTAAGAGGTTCAAAATGATTGATGCACTCTTTAAATAATTCTGATGCATCAGCATAATAACCTAAATAACTTTTAACTACGCCAAGCTGGTACACAATTCGATATCTTAGAAAATCATTGGAAATATTCTTTGAACTTTCATAAGCTTTCAGATAGTTATTCAGTGCAGGCTGGTAACGCTTATAAAAGAAATAATAAATAACGCCTTTTTCCAGATAAGCACTGCTAATAAGTTCATCATCATTTGATTTAAGCATCTGCTTTACACAGCTATCTGCATAAGATAATTTCTTTTCTTTATCATTTGTATAGAATATCGCATCCTGATAACCCTGAAAAATTTTATTATAGTTTTTTTCTTTAGTAGCCTCTCTTAAATATTTCTTTATATACGGTAGAGCTCGCTCATCATTTTCGGCAAGATCCTCGTAATTTTTTCTCAAGCTAGTATAGTCTTTAGAACTAAATGTTTTTTGAGCATTAAAGTATGACGAAAAAATAAATATGATTAGGTATAAAAAGCCTTTGTAAATTTTCAATTTCCAGAAGTTTATCTTGCAAATTTACTAAAAATCCATGCATAATATAAGGAGAATTCAATTTCAAAGATATTCGCACAACAACTTAATTTCCAGTATTTTAATTTTGCTATAATTTACAAATCCCTCGTCTTGATTTGTAAATCATGGCATTGTTTCACAAAAAAAGTTTCATTTAAGTAATAATTTTGCCCCGAAACTTAAGTCAATCCGGTACCGGATAAACTTTTACATCATTTAAAATTTATTAACATGAAACTAAGGTTTATCCAAATTCTAATATTAATTGTGACATTGAACTCATGCAGACAAATTGACGAGATTGCTGACATCGAAAACAACAGTAATCAAATCATCTCTGACAATGTAGAAACTAATTTAAAAAAAGAAAATTATCAAAAGAAAGATTCTACATCCAGTGCTGGATTTGAAATTGATAACAATGATCCTCCGGTAAAACATGGTGGCCATTGGAGAACAACAAATTGATTTATCATCTTTTGAAGATTTGCAGTGCGCAATGCAAGATTCTTAAGACTATAAATATATAGAAACCTTCGGGTTATGTTTAATTAAATTAATAAAATAATTATGAAAAACTTATTTAAACTAAGTTTAGCGGTTGTAGGAATTACAATGGCAACATTAGCAGGGTCTTCAAATGTTAAGGCTAAATCAGCTACAGGTTTTGAAGACGTTTTAGCTCCTGAAGGTGCTGGATGCGTAGGTGAGAAAGGAACGTGTGGAAGAACTTCTAGCGGAACTACTCTTTACGGTAAGTGGAGAGAATGGTAGTAGTATCCGAATAAGGATTAGTGTTGCCAAGGATTTGGCAACACTTTTAATTTATTTCAAAAATAATTATTTAGAGATTTTCGGTGATAAAATTTTAATATCATCAGTATTCATCTCAAAGCGCATACCATGTTATGGAAAAAATAATCTCTAAACTAATACTTCTTTTATCAATTGTTGTTTCTACTGTAGCATTTTCTCAAAATTCTTTTAAGATTGAGGGAAGAGTTTTAGCAAATGAACAGCCTTTGTCAGACGTTATCATTAGCATTCCAGGAAATAATACAAAAGTTCTAACAAACAAGGAAGGAAAGTTTAGCATAATAATACAGTCATCACAGAATAAAAACGTTGAAATCATTTTTAGTGCTGTTGGATATAATGAAAACAGGCAAATTTTCCCCTTAGAAAACAATTCTAATATACAAGTTATACTAAAAGAGAAAATAAATGAAATTGCTGAAGTTGCTATTGATGGTAAAACAACATTAGAAAAAGCCGGGAAAACATCTTATAAAATAAATAGTAAAGATTTTACAAAAAACACAAAATCAGATAAAGTATTACAACGATTACCTTCTATAACTGTTGTAAACGAAAATGTTTTAATACATAACAGAAAACAAGCTTTACTTTTTATAGATGGCATTGAAGCAGATTTTATTGAACTTAAAAAACTGGATGCTAAGGATGTAGCCACCGTTGAAGTTATAAGCAATCCTCCGTCAATGTACAACTCTAGTCAAAATGTTGATGCAATCATACAAATAATTACAAAAGTAAAGGAGGAACATTTTATCAAGGGAGAGCTTGAGGCACGAGGAGGAACACGATTATCTAAATATGGATTTTCTCCGACCTTGTCTTATAAATCTAAGAACATCATCTTCAAAGCTTTTTATGATTTTGGAACAAACAATCAAAATATAAATAATGATTTTGAAAGGATTGACGGTAATTTCAGTACGTATACAAAAACAGACAGAAAAGTGAAAGGTTGGCAAAACTCTCTGAATGCAAAGTCTAAGATAATATTGAATTCTAAGTCTAGTATTTACCTATCCGGAAATCTTTTCGGGTATCATTTTGACGGAAAGTCAAAGGGGGTGTTTACTGACAGTAATCAAAACTATGCTTTTTTGACAGAGGATCAGGAGGTGCTAAGAAAATGGGGAGTTTCTGGAGTATATGAATATAAATTTAATGATAAAGCGATCATTCAATTTAGATCTAAATATTATAATCATTACAATTCTAATAATTATCTGTTTCAGAATTCGTTGAGTGAAGATCATAATACTTCATATGCGAGATTAAGCGAATTATCTAATGAAGTAATCTACAGGAACAAGTCAAAGATTCAGGGTCTAACCTATTTTATAGGCTATAAAAACATCAATAGAAGATTTCAGTTTCCTTTAGCAGCTTCATTATATTCACAATCTCTTAATACTTTTCATGGTAATTTCACATATGATATTACTGATAAGATATCAACTGCTGCATCACTTGCTTATGATAATACCTATAATAGTACTGAAGAATTCAGTCAAAATTATTCCTATTTTCTACCTTCAGCCTCAGTAAATTTTGATTTAGGTAAAATGAGTTTAAATGTAGACTATTCATACAAAATTCAAAGACCAAATTCCACCTATTTAAATCCTGTTCCTGTTGTTCTAAGCCCCACATATACATTAAAAGGTAACAACAGTTTGCTTCCGGAATTAAAACATTCTTTCGATATAACATTACATCAAAAAAACACAAAAAACAAAAGTGATATAAGTTTAAATCTGTTCTCTCAACTGTTGACTAATGCAACCGTTGAAACACTAGTTACCGAAAACAATCTGATTATAAATTCTTTTGAAAATGCAGGAAAAGGGACTATCATCGGATCTAATTTAAGTTACAACAGGAAGCTATTCAAACTTATTAATTTTAGCGGAAGTGTCGGATTTAATTATAGTTTATATAAAACTCATAGTGAAGCAGCAATCATCCGTAGAAATGAAGGTTTTTCTTTAAGTTCTAATATTAATTTGAGCACCACTATAAAAGATAAATATGTAATTATATTTAACGGAAATTACAACTCAAGAAATATTCAATTGGTATCCACATCCTACTACAGACCTTTAACCAGTATCGAACTTGAGTCAAACTATTTTAATGATAATCTTACAGTAAATCTATCTTACAACGATTTGTTTGGATGGTCTGCTAAATCTAAAATCAGGTCAGATTATAAAAATTTTTCCCAGACTAACCTAATCAATAACAATTTATCAAATATTCTTTTGACAATAACATATCGATTTGGGAAAAATTTTACCGATCGATTTAGTGCACCTACAATTGTAAATGATGATATAACAAATAAATAATGAAAAATACAACAATCGTATTATGGAATATAATTAACTATGTTCTAATAATCTTCTTTTCATACACATTAACAAATAAATTACTGGCAATCAAATCATTTCAAACTAACATTTTTAAAACTGGTATTTTTAATTTTCAACAAGCGGTTTATCTTTCATACTTTGTTTTGCTTCTTGAATTAAGCATTGTAATATTGCTCATATTCAAAAAAAAAACGGGATTACTTTTTTCCTTTATAATGATGCTGATTTTTACATCATACATAATTTTCTTATTTGCTAACGGAAGATATGAAATCTGCGGCTGTGGAGGAATCTTAAATGGTCTATCGTTTAAATATCATCTGATAATTAACCTTCTTATTACTTTTTTAAGTTACTGCAGTTACAATAATATTAAAACTGATGAAAAATAGTATCGTTTTTTGGCTGTTCATAATAGCTATTTCAGGAATTGTAATTTTCTTTAGAGCATTTGAAAGTACAGTTAGCAATAAAAAATTTCTTTTTAATCGAAATTACACAACATCGATTTCATTTAAAAAAGTCAGTGAATATGATCTTGAAGGGAATAATGTGACAACTAATAAGGGTGTTTATAATATTTTAAAAACAAATAATGGTCCTACAATGATTGATTATAAAATTGATTTTATAAGTTATTATGGGAAAAAAGAAGATGGGATTAAAATTAGCTTACCTAGCGATTATCATATTGATTACTTAGATAATAACAGTGCTATAATGATTGACAACTTTAAATTAAAGTTGTACTCTTTTAAGGATAAAAAATTATCATTAATACAAATCGAAAATTTTAAAGTTTTCAGTTTTTTACCAATTAAAAACAGTAAAGGGAGTTTACTGGTATTAGGAGAATTTAAAACGCAAAAAAATGATTATGTTACTGGATTTTACACGATCAATGAATCAAATCAATTAAAACTAGTGTATGCAATCGAAACCAACAAAACAGATCTTTCGATAGATAATGCCTTAATCTATGCAGGTAAGTTCACTGATTTAGAAGCTGAAAAAATTGCATATTACTGCGATAAATACTCAAAAATTTTCTTTTTTAAAAATGGAAATTTTACTGGTGAGTTTCAAACTGATGACAATTCTCCTAAAGCAAAATTGTTGAAAGGTCCCGAAGGTACTTATTATAAAAGAGGTGATACATTCACAACAAATAATGCCGTATTTGAAAAGGACGGAAAATTATTTGTTTTTTCTGCAAGAACAGATAATGTCGACGCAATTGTGATTGATGTTTATGATTTAAACTTTAACAAATACATATATAGTACGAAAATTCATGAAGGAAATTTGACAAGTAGTGATATTGACTTTGCATCATTTGAAGGAGATCTTCTACATATTGTATCTGGCAATAAAGTTTTCAACTATACATTTCTTTCAGGGACTTCCTAATTTGAAAAGATAAGATCACTATCAGCTCTAAATTTATTATATAAAATCATATGATGTGAAAACTAAATTAATAAATACTAAAAAAATATTAATTCCATCTAATAATAGATTTATAACCATAATTCTATAACACATAACTAAATCTCAAGAATGAAAAAATCAGATCTGATCGGCGTTTTTTATAATGATCATTATTTATTGAAAATAACGAATCGCTACGTACAGCTTAATACTAATATTGAAACTAATCATAAACCATTTTATATAAATGTTCTGTGGCGTGAAAAGTATGAGTATCAGGAAAAGGGTGAAATTATTGAGATTTCAGAAAATCTGTCGATTATGTTTTCTACAAACTTTAACACCGAAATCATATTAAAATTAGAATTGGATGAACCTGCTTACATTTCGTTAAAAAGATTTAAATAAAGGTCACTATATGCTTCTATTTACCAACAGGAAATTCCTTCATTATTTTCATGAAAATTAAAGTACTTATCAATTAAAGAGAAAGTGGTTAGAATATCATCTATGGTAGAAGAAAGTATATAATTAAACCCCATTATTATTTGCTTCGTCTGATCACCAATAAGTTGAGCGGAATCAGCAGCCTTCAGGAATTCATTGCTAAAGTCTAACCCGTAAGATAAAACAGGTCTGATGTTCATCTGAAGTCACAGATAATATACCGCAATGTGCTTTTACTATTCCTGATGAAATGTACAATCCCAATCCTAACCCGCTATGGTTATTTTCTATACCTCCACGGTGGAAAGGATGAAAAATATTAATTAATGTTTCTTTTGGAATTTGTAGACCTTTATTCGTGACTGAGACGTCCCAATATTTATCTGTAGTCTCTGCCTGAAATAATATTGGAGCATCTGAGGAACCGTGTATTAATGCATTCACAAGTAGGTTCGACACTAGTTGTGATATATGTGCAGCGTCATAGTTCGGGCAAAATGTTTTGCTATCTCGGGATCAGTCTTACAAAAACTATTGGTCAATTCTTTTCCAAGCTCTTCTCTTTCTGGATTTCCCATAATTACGGGAGCCATTGTCACTGACCATCCCAAATGGTTATTGTTTAGTGATTCGAGTAGTTCGTCGATTTCCAATCTGCTGACTATATTTACTATAGAAAATCGGACACCCTCAGAGGTAAATGTTATAATTTAAATTTGTTATTTGTGAATTTAGGTCAGAAACTCTAGTGTGTGGTGGATCATATTATAGTAGATATAAAAATGTCTGGATAATTTTGTTTTATATTAAAGATAATTTTTATCATAATTATAAAGCAGAAGTCACAACTAGGTCGTTACATTGATGCAATTGTGACTGAATCAAATTTTAGAATTGATAATTTATTCTACATTAATTAATATACGCTTCACATCCGCGCAACAGCAATTCATTACTTTTGTCCGACTAGGAATCAGGTGGCTCTCGCAATGGAATATTTTGAAAAAATATATTTAGATTACAAACATCAAGTATACTTTTTTGTCAAAAGGTTTATTACAAATATGGAAGATGCGGAGGATGTTGTGCAGGAAATTTTTGTACATCTCTGGAAACATTCTTCTTCTCTTAAAAATCCTCAGACTTTAGAAGCTGTCATTTTCAAAACAGCTCAGCAGGAAGTTTCTAATTTTTACAGGAAAAATAAAATGCTCTTTTCTTTTTCAGATGAAAGTTTGATAAAAGACGAAGCGGATTCAGACAAAACCGATAATGAATTTAAAGAAGAGCAATTGCAAAAAATACATAATCTTCTTGAAAAAGTTCCCGAACGAAGCAAAACTTTTTTCTATAAAAATAAATTAGAGAAAATAAGCTATTCTCAAATCGCAAAGGAAAATAACATTTCAAAAACAGCAGTAGAAAAGCAAGTCAATAAAGTCATCCGACATATAAAGACCAATCTCAATCTATTTTAACGAAATATTAACCAGTTTAAACAAGTTATTAAATCCATCTCTTCGGGGTGGATATTTTTATTTTGCTGCGTAATTGTATTTGTATGAAAGATTCTCAAAAATATTTTGAAAAAATTTGGACAAAAGTTTCCGAAGAAAAACAGCAAATGGATTCTGCAACCGACTCCAGAATCTGGAGAGGAATTGACGAGAGAATTAAACAAAATAATAAACGAAAATATTATTGGATGGCTGCAGCGGCTGTTTTGGTTCCTTTATTCGGCATCCTTTTTTTTACAAAGATTTTGAACCAAAAGAAACGAAAAATAGTTTGTCAGCAATCGTATTGCAAACCAATGAAGTTTCTAAAACTTTCAGATTGTCTGATAATAGCGTTATCACCTTGGAGCCTTACAGTAAATTATCCATCAATAAAGATTTTGGAAAGAAATACAGAAATGTGAAATTGCAAGGGAAAGGTTTTTTCTCGATTGCAAAAGATCGATCTAAACCTTTTATCGTAGACGCAGGTGGTTTCAGTGTTGAAGTTTTGGGAACAAAATTTTCGGTTGATCAGAAATCAAAAGAAAAAAAGGTGAAATTGTTTGAAGGAAAAGTTAAAGTAAATCACAACGGCAAACTGACCTATCTCCTACCCAATGAAAACTGGAGTACCTCTCCTACAAATAATGATTATCATTATTACTCGGTAACTGCCGTAAAAACTTTCACTTTTGAAAATACATCGTTCGAGGACGCTATAAACGAAATAGAAAATACTTACGGAGCAAAAATCACTTATCCTAAAAATATTGCTAAAAATCAGGTATCGGGTTCATTCTCAGGAAATCTGAAAGAAATTCTTTCCATCATCAATTATCCATTTAATCTAAAAACTACTATTAAAAATGAAAATGAAATAATACTCTATTAAATAAAACAGCACCAATAATGTGGCGTTATCAGTGCTTGTAATTAATTCAAAACTCGCTTAAGAATAATAAATTAACTCTTCAAATTTATGAAAAAAACTGCAATTTCTATTGCTTTACTCGTCGCTATGGGACTTCCCGTGCAAAATTATGCACAAACCCAGACTAAAATGGCTGCCGCCAATAATCAGGGACAGGTTTCATTAGTCAAAATACTTAAAAAATTAGAGAAATCTACCAAGACCAAATTCTTTTATTCAGCCTCAGATTTTAAAAATATTTGGGTGGATGAAAGCAAAATCAATTACTTATCATTACAGCAAAGTTTAAACTATCTGAAAAAAAGTGTTCCGTTAGATTATCAGATCCAGAACAACACGGTAAGTCTTAGAAAATTAGCTTCCACGAATTCTTCTTTTGCAGAAAATAATTTAGAACCTAAAAAAGATACTTTAAACAATCAGGAAAAACAAATAGAAGAAGTTGTAGTTGTCGGTTATGGTACACAAAAGAAATCCATTATCACAGGTTCCGTTTCCGTTGTGAAAGGCTCAACAGCAGAAGGACAACCCGTACTTTCAGCCGGAAATGCTTTACAGGGTCTTGCACCGGGTGTTACAGTGACTACACAAACTGGTGCACCGGGAGGTGATGCCGGGAATATCAGAATCAGAGGGATCAACAGTTTTGGAGGTTCAGACAGCAATCCACTTGTGATTATTGACGGTGTTGCAGGAAACATCAATGATGTTGATGTGAACATGATCGAGTCTATTTCTGTCTTAAAAGATGCTGCTTCTGCTGCAATATACGGCTCGAGAGCAGCGGGTGGAGTTGTTCTCGTGACCACAAAACGTGCGAAGGGAAATAAACTGACCGCTCAATACAGAATGTATACAGGATGGCAACGAGCTACAGCAATACCAAAAGTTACCGATGGCCTTACCTACATGAAAGTATTCAATGATGCAAGTATGAATGACAATGGTACAAAGATCTACAGTGACGAAGCCATCAATGATTTCAGAAACGAATACAACAAAAATCCAAGCAATTACGACTGGCAAAAAGCGATTCTTCAGGGAAGCGGATTCTTGCAGGACCATTATCTTTCTTTATCTGCAAAATCCGGAATTATAAGCGTATCACCTTCTTTTGGGTATTCAAAACAGGAAGGAATTATTAAAAATACGGATTTTACGCGATTTGTTTTCCGTAATAATATGGATATCACACCGAATGATCAGTGGAACATCAGGCTGGATATGTCGTTCTTAAACAAAGACAGAACACAGATTGCCGACGAAGGAACGGTCTGGAATTATCTTGGAAGAATGCCGACAAATATCCCCATTTATTATGGCCAAAACTATTCTGACGGATGGGTAAAAATAAATCCTGTCGGTTATATCGAAAATGGTGGAAACCGTAAGCAGAATAATCTGGAATTTATAGGAAACATGAACATTTCTTACAAACCTACCGATTGGTTAACATTAAAAGGTATGGTTGCTCCACGTTATCTTACGACCAATATTCATCTTTTCAGAAAAAGTGTGCCTACCTATTATGAAGACGGAACAGAAGCAGGTTCTGCCAACACTTACTGAACTTACAGAATCTGCAAGACGCCAGTTTTACGGAACGTATCAGTTTCAGGCGGATGCAAAAAAAGACTTTGGCAAGCACGGTTTTGAACTTCTTGCCGGAGCTTCAAGAGAAACGTATAACGAAAAAATATTATCAGGTTACAGAAGAGATTTTCTCTATGACAATTACGAAGTAATCGATGCAGGTGCAGATAATGAAACAAAAGATAATGCAGGTTCAGAATATGAATGGCTGCTGGTTTCTGCTTTTGGAAGATTTAATTATAATTATGATCAGAAATATTTGTTTGAAGCCAATGTAAGAAATGACGGTACCTCAAGGTTTATCGGCAAAAACCGTTGGGCAGTTTTTCCGTCATTTTCTGCAGGTTGGGTGGTTTCAAAAGAAAACTTTTTTGAAGGTTTAAGAGGAACAATCAGCCAGTTGAAATTCAGAGGATCTTGGGGGAAATTAGGAAATCAGAATATCAGTTCATCATATTATCCATTTTCAGAACCGTTATCATTGGGAAGCACTTCGATGAACGGAGTTGTATATCAGACGATCCAGCAGTTAATCATGTCTAATCCTGATCTGAAGTGGGAAGAAACCACCATGTCTGGTGTTGGTGTCGATTTATCTTTATGGAAAAAATTAGACCTTTCTTTTGATCTATACAATAAAAAAACTGACGGAATTCTTTTAAGATTAAATACTTCTCAGCTTACAGGTTTAGAAGCACCCGTTCAAAATGCGGCAACAGTAAGCAACAAAGGTTGGGAAATCGGTGCACAGTATAATGAAAGATGGGGAGATTTTAAAATGAATATCGGTTTTAATCTTTCTGACGTCAAAAACGAAATTGTCGACATGAAAGGTCAGTCTTCAGGAACACTTCTTCGTCAGCAGGTTGGCTCTTCGGTGAATTCTATTTATGGTTTTATCGCTGACGGACTTTATCAAAGTCAGGCAGAAATTGATGCAGGACCGACACAATTCGGAACTTTAAAGCCGGGAGATATCAGATATAAGGATATTGCCGGAGCTTTTGATGCCAACGGAAATCCAATCGGAGACGGAAAAATTACAGATGCCGACCGAACTATTATCGGAAGTACTGTACCAAGATACACTTACGGTTTTAATATGGGTTTATCTTATAAAGGCTTTAAATTATCCGCATTGATACAGGGTGTTGGTAAAGTTGACGGTTATTTAGATTCACATTACGTAATTCCCGCGGTCAATTCAAGTGCTGTGAAACCTTGGCAATTGGATTATTGGACACCGGAAAATACGGATGCCGAATTTCCTCGTGTTTCCCTTACCTCTACAAACAATACACAAAACTCAACCAAGTGGATGAGAAGTGCAGCGTATATGCGACTTAAAAATGTACAGATCGGATATGAACTGCCTAAATCTTTTACAGATAACACGTTTCTTCAAAGCATTTACCTCTACCTAAACGGACAAAACCTCTTGACTTTCACTGATTTTTACGAAGGGTATGATCCTGAAATCAATTACAATCTTGGAAGTTCCGACGGCGTTGCTTTAGGTGGCGGAAATTATTATCCACAGGTAAAAACATTCTCATTTGGTATTGATGTTAAATTTTAATTCTAAAAAAATGAAAAACTTTTTAAAAATATTTTTATTGGCGACAATTACTTCGTGCTCAAGTGCCGATATGGATTTAGAACCGCTTAATGGACCAACATCCGGAACTTTCCCTGCATCCTATGAAGAAGGAAGAATGGGGCTTTTTGCTGCGTACAGAAACTTAAGTACTATTGACGCTGCGAGTACGCCGATCTGGCACGTGATGGATAATATTACAGACATCGGATATGCGAGACCGGGAACAAACTATACCTCTCCCATCACAAGTTCGATTACGACAACCAATGCATTAACCATAAAACCCTGGGAAATTCATTATAAAACCATTGCAAGATGTCATGCAGTACTTGATAAATTAGACGGAATTGCAGGACTTACCGCAGCTCAAAAGGCGGAACTTGGTTCAGAATTAAGATTTGTTCGTGCTTATGCTTATTCTCAACTGATTGAGCTTTACGGAGATGTTCCATTAATAAAATCATCAGTTACGCTTGAAAATGCTAATGTTGCCAGAACACCTGTCACAGAAATTCAGCAGTTTATTATTGCAGAACTTGGAGCAGTTGCACCACAGCTTCCCATATCACAATCACAGTACGGGAATGTGCGTGCATCTCGCATCGCAGCTTTAATGCTAAAAGCAAGAGTAGAACTTTATTCTAAACAATATGCAGCAGCAGCAATTACTTCAAAACAGGCATTAGACGCAGCAGCAGGTGTTTACAGTTTGACACCCTTCAATGCTTCAGTGAATTTCGCTGGGAAAGACCATACCGTTGGAGAGCCAGATCCAAGCAATATTTTTGGACATACCGGTTTTTCGACCAGCAAAGAATGGATCTGGGTGGCAGAATTCAACAAAAATGTACCAGGATATCTTCATAATCAGCAATATTATGCTGCATCTCGTTTGGGTAAAGGAGTTTGTTATTGGGGACCTACTCAAAATCTTATTGATTCTTATGAAATGACAGATGGCTTGTCAATACTGGAATCTCCGCTATATGATAATACAAATCCGTTTAAAAACAGAGATCCACGTTTGGATATGTACGCAGTAAGACCACATTCAAGATATTTGGGGTATCAATTCGAGCCTCATACCTCTTTCACTAAAGTTAATAATTATTGGTCTGCCGGAGCACCAACCCAAGTTACCAATGCAGATGCTACGAATGCATATCGTTCTTTCAGCGGTTATCTTTGGAGAAAAGTAGTTGATCTTGCTGATTTTAATACGACCTCAGTGAGTGGAAACTCAGATTTAAATGTTGGAATTTTCAGATTATCAGAATTAATGCTGATTTACGCAGAAGCAAAAATTGAGTCGAATCAGTTGGATAATTCGGTTTATGACATGATTAATCAGATCAGATTGCGTGCGAAAATGCCTGCTTTACCGACCGGAATGTCACAGGCACAATTAAGAAAAGCACTTCGATATGAAAGAAAAGTAGAATTGGCTAATGACGGATTAAGATGGTATGACATCAGACGTTGGGGCATTGCAAACAACGTAATGAACGGATATTTATACCTAAACCGTAACGGAAACAATTGGACAAAATCTGTATTAACAGGTTTTGATGAAAGCGCAAATCCTATTTACAATCATTCACAAGCTTCAGCGTCTTTCTCGACACAACAAGTAGTGTACACTCCGAATAAAGATGAATATTGGCCAATCCCGCAATCTGAAATGGATGCAAATCTTTTACTAAAACAAAACCCTGGTTATTAATTTTTAAAGAAAATTTATGAAAAAGAATATATCGCTATTGTTGGTATTGGTATGTGCAGTGGTTTTCGGGCAAGAAAAATTTCAGACTCCAAAATTAGACAATGAAAAATCATGGAGTATTGTTCTGATCCCAGATACACAAAACTATGTAAAATGGAACAGAAATCAACCTGTTTTGGATCTGATGGTAAGATGGATTGAGGATAATATTTCTCTCCTAAATATTAAAATGGTTTGCCAGGTTGGAGATTTGGTAGAGCATAATAATATTCTTAATCAAGGATATGATGGCGACCAAAGTGCAGATAACCAATGGAAATCTGTGCAGTCAATCTTGGGAAGGCTTAATGGAAAAGTACCTTACGTTGCAGCGACAGGAAATCATGATTTCAGTATTAATGAAGAAGGCAGAAGATTTTCCCGTTATAATGAGTTTTTTCCTTCCAATTTTAATTATTTAAATCAGAAATATTTAGCACAGAATTTTTATAATGATGCAGGTTCTCCAAGTATGGAAAACTCTGTTTTGGAATTGAAAGGATTAAACGGACAGGACTATTTATTTCTCAGCCTTGAATTTGCACCGAGAAATAAAGCATTGGAATGGGCTAAAAAAGTATTGGATATGCCTCAATACAAAAACCATAAATCAATTTTAATCACCCATGCCTTTCTGAATGATAAAGACAAAAGAACTGATAAAGAGAATTCTTGGTTTATGTATGAGCCTTTTTTAATAAACAATGTACCGCAAAAGTCTAAAACCATCGTACTTCCGGAATCGAATAACGGAGAACAGATATGGAAAAAGCTGATTGAGCCGTCTCAAAATCTACAATTGGTATTAAGTGGTCATATTTCAGGAGAAGGTTTTCGTGTAGATCCTAACAGTTATGGGAAAAACGTGAATCAGATGCTTTTTGATATGCAAAGTGAAGGCGGTGGTCATCGTGATGGTAACGGAGGTGATGGCTGGATCAGAATCATTGAGTTCTATCCGGATAATAAAACGGTAAAAGTGAAAACTTACTCTCCCCTGTTCGGTATGTCACCAAAAACTCAAACGCATGCATACAAGAAAGATTCGCGAAATGAGTTTATCTTTAATTTTTCAGAGTAGAAATAGATATCTAAAATCTTATGAATAATTGATTCAAATCAATATGCATAAAAACTGTTCTATTAAGAACAGTTTTTATGTTTTTAATGATAATTTGACTTTAATTATCTTCCTTATAACAATGTTCAGCATTTAAAATTACCATTGATAACTAGTTAAATGACTGTCTGAACTCCAACGAGGTTTGATTAGTTTTACTCTTGAATAATCGGGTCAAAGACTGGGAATATTCAATCCCATATGGTCTTCAAGATATCTTCCTAAATTTATATGTAATTCATTTATTTTAAATGCCTGCAACAGCGGTGATACAGTCAATAATAATTTTTACACTTTTTTTTAAAATTATGAGACTTTAAATCTCCTATTACATCGTTTACTGCGATGTAATTCATCTATAATAATTTGGGGCTTGCCGAAAGCGGGGATTATTTAGTTCAAATTTCAATAAAATTACTGCTGTTGAGCCTTTTACAATGTTTAATCGACGAACTTAAGCCCTGCTTTTGGCAAGCCCTAGTTATCTGTATTGCCAATTTTTTAGTTCTTTTTTATATTTTTGAATGTCTATGAATTCAGCTTCAATTTTTTTAATATCCTTAATGATTTTACCATCTGTTGATTTAGTATAAACCTTAATCTCTTTTGAAGGAATTTCGAGTACGAATATTGAATCAAATGGCTCCCCGCAATGTTCACTCCAAAAATCTTTATCAATAATTATTTTTGTAATACTTTCATCTTCATTTAAAAAAAATCTTTTTGTAACGGAACCACATTCAGGATTAGCATTAAATTCCAAACCTTTTATTTTTCCATTTTTCATAAACGCATACGAAGGATGTAGAAAATCTCCGTCATATAAGATGGAATCTGAATAAGAAGTATAGTTTTTAAATTCTTATTCAAATTCTCGAGGTTTTAAAAATATTGAGTCACAACTTAATAATATTAAAGTAATTAAGAATAGACTTATTTTGCCAATAATTTTCATTAATATTTTTTGTTAGAATTTTCGATTTTTTATTCAAGTAGCATTACCGCTAACTTTAAAATTTACGCATTATGCCAATCTAAACTATATCATTCGCATAGCTATAAAGTTACTAATATAAATTTTTATTTTGATGAATTGATTTTTATCTTCCACGAGCTTTTTACTTTTAAATTGATCTTTGGGTTGACGGACTTTTTATCTTATTTGACATTAAATACGTAAATGAATAATTTACAAAGCCAGACATTTGCTTCAGAAAAGTAATTCAAATTTTCCAATTAAAACTATTTTATAATATTTACTTTTTAATTCTCATTTTCTTTATCTCTTCATACGTATGATGATCAAGAATTTTAGCATATCCACAAACTGTTGCTCTATTCAACCCTAAAGGTTTGTAAATATCTTTGCGATGCATTGTTGGATATTTATAAATTGAGTGTAAAGTAATAGTTTAGAAATTTTTTCCGAAGAATATCCCTTTGGTCTTCTTCCCAATTTACCTTTCGCTCTTGAAGATTGCAATCCAGTATTAGTTCTTTCTCTAATTAGCTCCCTTTCATACTCAGCCAGAGAAGACATCTTTTTTTGAGATTTGATAACTTTAAAAAGAGATATAAAACAGCTTAATAAATTTACTGAATGTTTGGTGTGATGTAATAATTCTATTTAAATGTCCAAAAACCTAGATACAATCGTACAGCTGATAGATACTTATTCCCGGATTTTGAATTTTCTCTACATCGATATCAATACATACAAAATCAAAGGCCTCCTGTAGGAAGCCTTCGAAACACCAAATCACAAAATATTAATATGAAAAAATTTTACTTATAAAGCTGTTGCAGTATAGGTAACTGTTTGCGTATACGTTCCCGCTGGTTTACCTAAGATATCTGAAGATGATGATTTCACTGCAGGAATCATGTAATCCAAATTCAGGGTTAATGCACTTCCCAATGGAGCATTTGTTACTAAATTCTGATCCGTTGCAGATAAAACGACAGCATTTTTTGTCCCACCCATTGTTCCGGAAGCTGAAGCTGCTTTAATCGTTAAAACATTTACAGGGATTACGTTGGTTCCATTCATGAAATTAGCACCTCCTGCTTTTACTTTAACGTTAAAGTTCTTCGTTGAAGTAACTTTCAAAGAGTTGGCTTTAGTAATTGTTTGATCAGAGTTATAATCCGCTGCAGTAGCATAGTTAAAGTCAACCGTATTACCAATCGCAGTACTTCCCGCATCGATAGAGATGACATCGTTCAGGGTAATATTTACGGTTGTTGTAGCGTTAGTGTTTTGAGCTTGAACATTGTTAGTTCCTAATATAATGGCTCCGATAGTTAAAACTGCTATTGCGATATGTTTTGTCATGATCGTATTATTTATTTTTTATTCTTATTTTGTTGTCCTCTTTTGAACAATACAAATCTACGGTAGCGATAAAAGTTTCTTTGTAGTAGAAAATGGAAGTTCATGTAGTAAAATAACTACACATACCAGCTAATAGAAAATCCCTCAACACTATGAAAGTGTTGAGGGCGTATTTTGGTTAGTAATTCTCCATACTGAATCATAGTTATTTTATTTTCATCCAGTTTCACTTTATAAGTTTCAATAAATTTTCATCTATCTTGGTCTGCAATAGGATAGTAAATTGATGAATATTTATTTTTTTTTAGTAAAACGATCTAAATAAGCTCGCCAAAGTAGTATAAAAATTGCTAGAACTCCGAAAATAATTCCGACCCAAGGTGCAATTGATATTCCGAATTGACTAATAGAAAGTCCTCCTACAGTTGTTCCTAAAGACACTCCTAAATTTCCGAATGAGGTTTGAAGGCTGTTAGCAAATTCCTTTGCATTAGGTGCTGCAGAAATCATATAACCAACCCCAATTAGAAAACATGGTCCGTACATAAAGCCCCAAATACCAGTAACGATGACCACACTTAAAAAGGAATTATCAGTATAGTGGAATCCTAAGGGTACAATAAAGACTCCAACAACAAAAAATAAAGTAGTCCAAAACATTTTTCTACCTAAAAAATTTCCCGCTAAATAATTTGACAAAATACCCATGGCTCCAAAGAGTAGCAATAAAAAACTAATTTCTTTTTCATTCATCAACTTTTCTTTTGAGAGATAATCTGCAAAATAACTGTACGAACAAAACCATGCTGTAATTAATAGTATATTCAGAAGAGTACCCGAAATAAAGCGAGGTTGCGTCAATATCGAGAGTTGATTTTTAAAAGTAGCTGGCTGCTCATTGGGTAACGAAGGTAAATATCTTATAATAATTAAGATGGTTAAAAGTATGACAAATCCTTGAATGACATAAGTCCACTGCCATGAGTAGATACTCGCTACAAAAGTACTTAAAGGAATCAATGTAACTTGTGCGAGGGCAATTCCTCCAATAATGATCGCTGTGAGTTTCATTTGATATTTCTGCGATGTTCCTTTAATCGCAGCGGCTATCACCATTGAAAAAAAAGCAGGATGAAGAACGGTAGGTAGAATTCTCAGAATCATCAAAATCCAAAAAGGTGGACTGAAGATTGAGAAAAAATTAGATACAAAAAACAATACCATTGCATAGAGCATAATTGTTTTCTTATCAAATTTAGATGCTAATAATACGGTAAAAGGTCCTGTTATTGCTATTAAGAGAGCAAAAGCACTCAATAGATAACCAGCTGTGCCAATGTTAATATTATAATATTCAGCAACTTGTGGTAAGATACCAATGATTCCAAATTCTGTACTGATAATACCAACGACACCTAAGCAGCCTATATAAGCAATTCTTTTATTTAAGTTTGTTTTCATAATAAACTGATCGGTTTAAAATAGGGTAAAAAATATATTTGATTGTTTTTAAATTATTAAAATAAGGAGATTATTGAATGCAAAAGATTATTTTCCATTACTAACGAGCTGAATCATCAGATTAATCATTTTGTCAATCTGAGTTTTATCTTTGTACAAAACATAATTTTTTAGGAGGGTTGTAGAGGAACTTGCAAAGAATGCTGCAGTAGTTTTTATATCTAGATCTTCTCTAATAAGCTTTTGCATAACTCCTCGTTGAAGAACAGTAAGATATACCTTTTCTATTTCTTTTTCGTTGCCTAGAAGCATCTGGTTGATTTCTTTGTCAGCCATAGCCATTTCAAAAATCATTTTTACTGCAAGACAAACCTTTTCATCTGTGATGCTTTGCTTTACAGCCATTGTCAGTAATTGCTTTAAATCTTCCAGCGCGTTAAGATTTTTATCCTGCAGAAAAGACTGATATTCTGAGAGCTTGGCATTTTGATATCGATCAAGGCTTTTGAGAAGTAATTCCTTTTTATCTCCGTATGTTGGATAAATACTGCTTCTGTTTATTTTTAGATAACTTTCAAGATCGCTTAGGGAAGTAAAGTGATAACCTTTTTCCCAGAAAAGATGCATTGCAACTTCTAGTTTTTCCTCGTAGTCAAATTCTTTTTTTCTAGGCATGATCTTGCAAATATACGATATTAAACCGTTCGGTTTAATATAAATTAAAATTATTTTACTCTATTCTTGAGATTAAACTTACTTCAAAAAATCAAACAAACTCAGAAAAGCCTTCAATGCAGGTGACAGAGGAATATCTTTTTTATAAATGAGAACAGTGGTCATTACTCCTAACTCTTTAGGGAGTGCGAATGTTTTTATTTTCCGGTTACTATAAAAGGTGGTGATGATTTCTTTGGGCAAAACACTGAACCCGATTCCTGACTCTATAAAATTAACAACTCCTTCAATTGAATTCATTTCAGTTTTATGATAGTTATATATGCCCTTACTTACCAACCAAGAGTCCAGCCTTGCTCTGTAGACACAACCCTGATCAAAAACAATCGCTTTAACAGGATTATGCAATAGTAAATCATCCAAGCTTTTGCAGTTTGTGGGAACGACAGCGACGATTTCTTCTGTTTTAAACTTAAACTGTTCGAGTTCCGGGATATCAATTGGTGCCGGAATAAAAGCAGCATCAAGTCTATAATTCAAGACCTCGTTTATAAGATTCTCTCTGGTGTCAGATCGGAACTCCATCTCAACATACGGAAAATCATCTGCTAGGTCATTCACCATTTCCGGACCCTTTGTTGCCATCATGGTTTCCAAAGCACCGACCCTGATCTGTCCTTTCACCACGTCATTTTTACCGATTGCCTGTTTTGCTTCCTCCAATAAATGATTTAATTTCTTACTGTAGATCATTAATTTTTCGCCTGCCTGTGTTAATACTACCTTTCGGGAGGTTCTCGAAAACAATGCTGCGTCAAATTCTTCTTCAAGATTTTTAATACGGGCGGTTACGTTAGACTGCACCGTAAACATAGCTTCTGCTGCTTTTGTGAAACTCCCGTGATTAGCTACAGCTTCGAATATTTTAAAATCATTCAAATTCATCTATCATTATTTATGATTATTATAATCATTTTAAATCGTTTTTACAGAACAAATGTATGGATTAATTTTGACAAAAAAAGATATGAACACTATCAAAATATTGACCGCTATAATGGTCTTAACATTAACAAATTCAATGATGTCACAATCGAAATTAAATCTTAAAAATGAGACCCAACAGTCTGCTTCTCTCATTCACTACCGTAAAATTAATGCTAACGGTCATAATATCTTTTACCGTGAAGCAGGTTCCAAAGATGCACCAACAGTATTACTTTTACACGGATATCCTACTTCATCCCATATGTTTAGAAATCTGATTCCTATTTTGAGTGGTAATTATCATGTCATAGCTCCGGATCTTCCCGGTTTTGGTTACAGTGATGCTCCGGAAAGGAAGCAGTTCGATTATACCTTTGCTAATATGGCGAAGACCATACAGGGTTTTATTGATAATTTAGGTTTAAAAAGATTTGCGATCTATGTTTTCGATTACGGAGCACCGACGGGTTACCGATTAGCAATGGCAAATCCCGAGAAAATAACAGGAATCATTTCGCAAAACGGAAATGCTTATGTTGAAGGTCTCAGCTCAGGCTGGAATCCTATTCAGAAATACTGGGAACATGATACAAAAGAAAACAGAGATGCCTTAAGATCAACTTTTGTAACTTTTGAAGGAACAAAATTTCAATATTTGGAGGGAGTATCTGATCCTTCACTAATTGCACCTGAATCATATACTTTAGATCAGTTTTTTCTTGACCGTCCGGATTCAAAAGAAAAACAGTTGGATCTTTTAAGAGACTATAAGTCTAATGTTGCCTTATATCCAAAGTTTCAGGAATACTTCAGAACATACAAGCCTAAATTTTTAGCAGTCTGGGGCAAAAATGATCCATTCTTTTTACCGGCAGGAGCTGAAGCCTACAAAAAAGATATTCCGGAAGCAACAGTGAAATTTTATGATACCGGTCATTTTGCCTTGGAAACTCACGTCAAAGAAATCGGAGCCGACATCTTGAAGTTTTTAGACATACTTTCCTGGTAATAATTTATCAGAACAATACGATAAATTCTGAATTTCGGATCATTTAAATATGCATCTCCAATTTTATTCAAAAAAAACCAAAGCAATTCATGTTGCTTTGGTTTTTTCATGCCAACTTTACAAAATATTTCCGCCCGCTAGCAAACTTCTTTACATTATATACAAATCTCATAAATCGCTGATAATTCAAATTCGTAACATTTATGACATCAAGTGAAGAAAGATAGCTCCAATTGATAGTAAGTATAAATTGTAATAATTTAACTCATAAAAAAAACATTTTTAAGACTTTGACTTACTCGTACCCGAGCAGATATATCAAATTTCTTGCGAGCCAAAGAAAATGTCAATACCCAACCTGCATTTTGAGTGCATATTTTAATAATAAACTCTAAACCATTTATTGAAAAAGACCTTTATGAACGATTATTAATATTTAGGAATTCGGTCATGAGATTCAAGTCGATCTTATAAATGTGCTAAAAGATCCACTTTTCAGTTTGCTTTATCACTAATTTTTATTTTTTGATTCACTGTTATAAAATTCAAACTTCTAAATAAAGGGATTGATTTGACGCTTCCAATTCATACCATCCCTAAAATTGCTGTTTGAATAAAATTCATAAAAAAAAAACCTGATTATCTTAATACTATTTTACTGTAATTCCTGCCCCCAATTAATGCTTTCCCGCCGAATGATGTATCAAAAAATCATGTACAACTTAGATCAGTATCAGCAAATTCAAGCCTACGTTTTACACCTCCAACATTCAATCCACTGTAAACTCCTTGAGACCCGGCAGATTTTTTGGCCCTGCCTCCTAACCGTCTTCAGCGCACAGAGACCTTAATATTCAGAATCCGAGGCTTCCAGATCCCTCCCTAAAGTAATCTATTTTTTAAAAAACATTTACTATTTTAAAATAATAAAGAATCCTTTTACTCAAATACTTTTCTGAATGGTGGATTTGGAATTTCCAAATTTCCTCTTAAGGTATCTGCTTCATATTCTGTTCTGAAAATGCCACGTTCCTGTAAAATCGGTATTACCATTTCTGTAAAATCACGTATACCGTGAGGATGATCCTGACGAATCATAAACATATCCATTGCACCAGCGTCATACCATTGCTGAATTTGATTGGAAACCCTTTCAGCAGAACCAAAAAATAAAGGTCTTGGTAAACTGTTATATGGGTATAATTCAATCAGTTCTCTGTATTTCTCAAACGCTTCCTGATCGTTTTACCTACAATAGGATTCTGAGATATTGAAATGATGAAATCTTCTGGCCTACGTCCTTTTTCCTCTAATTTTTTACGTATTCTGTTTGAAATGTTAACAGTAGCTTCCATATTTTCACCGTGGATGAAGGCTCCATCTGTATAATTTGTGGCGTGTTCCATAAACTTTTCTGATACACCTGCTGTGTACAATACAGGCCGGCCTTGAATGGATCGACTCAAATTAAGAGGGCCATCAACTGAAAAATAGTCTCCCCGATAATTAACATTGTGCATTTTGCGGGGATTAAGAAAAATGCCTTTCTCCTTATTTCTTATAATTGCATCATCCTCGTAGGTGTCCCATAAACCTATCAGGATTTCGATAAATTCTTTATTCATAGGATATTGGTCTGCCTTCCCTAAATGACCACGGCTAAAATTGACCATCCCGCCAGGGTTGGACGTGATTGCATTAAGCGAAGCCCTGCCTTTACTAATCTTATCAAGCGATAATATTTGCCTCGCAGCGCTATAGGGATCACCATACGAAGAAGAAACGGTTGCAGAAAGACCTATTTTACTGGTTTTCATCGCTAATGCTGACATAAGGGAAACCCTCGAACATACTTAAATAATGCGGTATATTTCCGGGACCAACGTGGCTTACATCTACCAAAAAAAGCGTGTCAAACTTTGCTGCTTCTGCCAATTGTGCCTTCTCAATATAAAAGTCTATATTTTCACTGGCATCTGATGGCATTTCAGAATGTTGCCATGCCATAAAATTCCAGCCTAATCCGTATAAAACGGCTCCCATTTTTAATTTTTTTCTATTATTTTTCATGTATCGAGAGCGTTTTTAAATTTGTCACTTTCATCATGAATGATTTTTTAAGTTGATAATAATCTGCACATTATTTCGCCTGTGACAATCGGTGTTTTTCCGTATTGATTTCGATCATAATTTCGCCAAACAATCGCGTAGATTTTAAACGGTCTTCCAAATTGTACATTGTAGAAACCACGATAAGTTCATCAACTTCTGTATCCCGGAGAAAGTCCTGAATTTCTCTTTTCACTGTTTCTTTACTTCCTACGAAAGAATATTTCAGCATTTGGTTGACGGCAGGATGATTGTACATTCCCTGAATTTCCTCATTCATTTCGGCAGGTGGTTGCAGTGGTTCTCTACCGCCGGTAAGCACACCCACAAACATTTTTATCAAAGAAGTAAAAAGTGACTGTGCTTCTTCATCTGTGTCTGCAACAATTGCATTTATACCAGCTATCGTGTAGGCCTTATCTAAAAAATGTGATGGCTGAAATTCTTTTTTATAAATCTGCAGAGCATGGTGCAGATGTGTAGATGCAAAATGACTGGCAAAGGCATAAGGTAAACCTTTTTTAGCTGCCAGATGCGCACTGTCTGTACTGGATCCTAGTATATATATTGGAACTTCGGCACCTTCTGCAATCGGCACACGAACTTTGGAAATCATATTTTCCGCAGAAAAATACTGTTGTATCTTTTCCACTTCACGAGGAAAAGAATGTGCTGCCTGCATAAAATCGGAGCGAATTTCACGAGCAGTTTCCTGATCTGTTCCTGGTGCTCTGCCAAGTCCTAAATCGATACGGTTTGGATACAACTGAGCCAAAGTTCCAAATTGTTCGGCTATAATTAAGGGAGCGTGGTTGGGCAACATAATGCCACCAGAACCAACTCTGATTTTTTCTGTATTTTCGGCAACATAACCTATTAGCACAGAAGTAGCACTGCTTGCAACATTGTCTGAATTGTGGTGTTCTGCAAACCAATACCGTTTATAGTTCTGTTTTTCAGCTTCTTTTGCCAAAGCAAGAGAATTGTTCAGGGTTTCCTTGAAAGTCTGTCCCTTTGAAACGATTGACAATTCAAGGATGGAGTAAGATGTATTTGGTGTTTTCATATCTAAACATTAATATTTAATTGAAATACAATATCAAAGTTACGGAAATTACTTTATTTTATATAGTGATTTCCAAAAAGAAAGTGCCTTTTATGGTTTTAAAAGATTTTGGTGGCAGTAAAAAAAGGATATCATGAAATGTCTAACTATCATTAAGTCCGTTCGAGACTTTAAACATAATGACTGGCAAAAAGAATTTGTCCAGTAAAAACTACATATATGCACTAGCTTTATGCAGATACAGTAACACATTCCACTTATATAATGGAAAGGCCAGAAAATTAGTAATTGCATAAAGGTCTACGGTGAAAGTAATTCGAGTGAATTCACGAGAATCTTTTTTTAAGATTTTACTGCTTAAATATTGAATAAATAAATTCTATTTTCCGCAATCAAAAAAAAAAATCATTTATAAATTTTATTCAAAGATTATAAACGATTTTTTTAGTCAACATATTTATTTGCAAAGATATCAAGGAATAAGAATGACAGAATAAATAACCATATCTAATTATTCAAAAAAAAAGGGAAAATTCCAAATAGAAATATTGAAATCTCTATTTGGAAATAATTCTAAATATTTTTGGTGGCGGAACTGATCAGCAGCTCCTTATTTTCCATTAAAAATTCTTCAACAGTTTTTGCAGGTCTACCCAGAATATACGGAATATCATTTTGAACCATCGACATATATGACATTCTGCCATCCAACATTTGTTTGACAAATTCTACGTTGGCGCTTGCGTACCATTTGTCTGCACCGTTCGAAATCCAGTCTTCGATCAGTTCCCTGAATTCTTCAAGCCCTTTTTCCTTACATTTAATATCAAGTCCTGTGACTTTGCTCATCAGCTCGGCAATTTCTTTTCCATTGTAGCTCTCCACACTCAGCCAATAATCTTTACCTGCATGCCGATCAGGATCATCTAGCAGAACTTTTGCAGCAACTGCAGCAATATCACTTGCCGCGACATAGCCTACTCTACGGTCTTTCCAATAGGTGGTGTAGGTTAGATTCTTTGGAAGGTAAGCACCCGTTAAGGCTTCCATAAACATATTGGGATGAAGGTGTGTCCACGCGACACCACTAGCTTCAATGTATTTTTCGATCATCTGGTGCCATGCAAAGTGGGAATCTGTAGTATCCCATTCGGCAAAAACACCTACGTGTACAATATGACCTACGCCAGCTTTTTTAGCAGCGTCCACCAAAGTTTTACTTTGCGTAAGCATACCAACGGTGTAACCTGTGAGTAAAAAAACCTGGTCTACCCCTGCGAGTGCCAAAGCAAACGTAGTAGGATCATCCAAATCAAGAAATCTGCAATCTTTGCCTTCGCTACGCAGCCTGTCTACTTCTGCCTTTTTTCTCGAAGTTATCCGTATGTTGACGGATTTTTCCTCAAGTTCTTTAACTACCTGCTTCCCGATTGTTCCGCTGGCTCCCAGGACCAGAATCGTGGGATTTTGACTATTATTCATTTGAGCTGTATTTAAGTTAATCTGTGATAGCTGACAAAACTAAGGGTCTAGCTTAATCATTTGTAGTAAAGATGCTGACTGGAATATTATTTTTAGTAGCATTTGAGTATGGGCAAACCTGATGCGCACGCTCAGTAAGACGATTTGCTTCTTCAAGAGAAACATTCGAAATATTAACGGCAAGCTCCACAGCCAATCCAAAAGCTCCACCATCTAAAGGGCCGATCGAGACTTTTGCCGTAACTGTGGTTTCTCCTGTTTCTACTTTTTCCAGACGAATGGTGTGGTTAAGCGCACTGTCAAAACATGCTGCATAACCGGCTGCGAACAGCTGCTCCGGATTGGTGTACTCATCGTTAGCACCGCCCATTGCTTTTGGTGCTCTCACCTGTAGATCTAGAACTCCGTTATCACTTACTACCTGTCCATTTCTTCCACCAGTTGCGGTGACTTGTGCTGTATACAAAATTTTCATTATTACGTATTTTAATTATTGATTTAATTCTTTCCTTTCTGTTGCAAACGGTTACCTGCTAAAATTTCTTCGTAAGTCGGCCAAGAATCTTTACTTCTCAAACCGTCCATGATAGAATCTCTTATGCCAGGAGCTTTTCCTTTTTCAGCGCTTTCCAATGCTTTTTTTAATTCTGCTTCTTCGAGTTCAGTACAATAAGCCGGAGTTCCCGGTTGTTGTCTCCAAGATTCAGCCAATGTGCCACCATCAACGGTGTCAAAACCTGTAATATCAACTATTTGAGTTACAACCTTCTTATGCTCATCATTATCTCCCGCTATAGAAATAGCTATTCTCCCTTCTGTCCTGGCTGCTGTGCCCTTATGTTTCAATGTACCTTCCAGAATATTGTTGAACACTTTAACAAGCGGTCGGTCTAATATGCCTGAAATATATTCGCTTTCCGTGATCTCCTCCAACTCTGCGATGTTGCCATCTCTGAAAGGATAATAATTTGATGTATCCATCACCACCACATCCTGAGGCACCTCTTTTAATAAATCTGTTGGCAGATCTTTATACGCATTGAAAGGCATAGAAAAGATGATGGCATCAACATCTTTTACCACATCCTGTAGTGTTGCGGCTTTTGCGCCCAAACCGGCTGCAATTTTTTCCAATTCAGGCATTGCCCGTGTGTTGGTCACTTTTACATTGTGCCCGGCTTTAGATAATTTCTTTGCCAAAAGACTTCCTATGGCTCCAGTTCCAACAATTCCTATTTTCATATTCTTAAATTTTATAATTAATAATTTTCTGTTTTAAACCCGTGGGTCAATTCCATATTGTTCAGGGGCACCGATATGTTCCCTTAATGTTGTGCCTTCATAGTCTTTGTGGAAAAGTCCACGTTCCTGTAAAATCGGAACTACTTCATCTACGAAAGCATCAATTCCATCATCCAGTACGTCGGGCGAGATCCAAAAACCATCGCAGGCTCCGGCCTCAAACCACGCCTGCATGTGATCGGCTGCCTCAATACCAGGTCCCACGATGGAGGGATGGTAATCAATGATCCCATGTGCAATGACATCCTTCAGACTCCAGCCTTCCTTTGCAATTTTAAGAGCGATGGCAGAACGTGGATCATAAGGAGAAGGGCGTGCTGCCTCCAATTGCTTCTGCGAAAGAGGTTCGTTTAAATCGTTACCATCCAGTCTGATACCAAGCATCTGCTGAAGATACGCTATGCGCTGTGGGAGAAGGTGTCCCATGAGCTGCAACCGACGGTCAAGTGCTGTTCGACGGTCTTTAACAATGGTGGTCATCATTCCTGCGATAAACTTGATCTCATCAGGATCTCGTCCATACTTCTTTGCTGACTCACGAAATGCGTTACGCTGTTGTATGCTGTCTTCAATTGTGAACGCAGCGCCTATCACTACGTTTGCAAACCTTCCTGCGAACTCGTGGGCATTGGGACTTCCGCCGGCATGAAAGACAATTGGCTGTCCCTGTTCCGAGGGTGGAATGTATAGTGTTCCCCTGGCATTAATATAATTGCCTTTTAAACTGACTGTAGCAATCTCATCGTACTTTGCAAATTGACCGCTTTGCTGATTATGTACCCATGCATCTTTTCCCCAACTTCCCCAAAATGCCTGAACCAATTGAACCACTTCATGAGCTCTACCATAACGGTCTCTGCTGGATGGAATGGTTTGTCCGTAGATCGCTGCCACATCATTACTGGTGGAAGTAATGGCATTCCAGCCCGCTCTTCCGTGGCTCATAATATCGAGTGCCTTAAACTGTTTCGCCAATGTATATGGGGCATTGAAAGTGGTCGAACCTGTAGCGACCAGGCCGATCCGTTTGGTTTCCCTTGCAACGGCCGCCAAGGTCATCATTACATCGAGATTGAAGTTGGGCGCTTCGGTTTCAAGAAGAGAAGAATCATCAGTAAAAGGACCATCCGGCAGGAATATGAACTGAAACTTACCTCTTTCAGCGACCTGTGCGTGTCTCACGCGGGCATCATAACTGGTGTAGTCTGTTGGATCAATACCTGGTGTACGCCATGCGCCCGGTTGAAAGCCGTAACCATTGCCGGAAGTCAGGCCGATGATCATCTTTCTATTCTTTCTATTTTCCATTCTCAAACTATTTATTATTGATGAAAAATGACATTGCTGGAAATCGGATCTCTTCCTAACTTAAATGAATTACCTGGTGAATTGGGATCGGCGTAGCCAAATGAAATTCCAAACAGCATTTTGAATTCTTCAGGCACATTTAAGATTTCCCTTATAGTTCCTGCGAAAAAGCCGAGTGCTGTCTGCGGGATGCCTGCAAGACCATGAGCGGTAAGGGATAACAAAAAGGTCTGTCCATACATTCCTATATCACCTCCCACACGTACATTATCACCAAATGAGGGCATAAATGGTATTGCAACATGTGGCGCATTGAAGAAAGTATAGTTCCTGTCTGCAATTTCTTTTCGACCTTCTTTATCTTCACGTTGTACATCAAACGCCTCATACATGGTCTGGCCAAGGTTAAAATACCGCTCTTTGTATTGGCCATGATAATCATGAACGTCGAAACTAAAATCCGGAGAAAATCTTCCTGCTTTATTTTCTCTTACCAAAGACTCGGACAATTCTCTTAATTTATTTCCTGAAATGATATGTGTTTCCCAGGGCTGAGTGTTGCAGTTTGAGGGTGAATATTTTGCATCATCCAGTAAAGAAGTAATGATATTTTCTGCTACGGGTGTATCTAAAAATCCGCGGCAAGATTTTCTTGATCTTAATACTTCTTTAAATGTCAAATTGCTATGCTGAATGTCTTCTGTCATATTTCTATCCATAATCCAAGATGTTTTTTTTTAATCCTTATACAAAGTTCCGACAAAATTGCTTTACTTTGTATAGTTCTTTCCTCAAGGAAAGTGAATTTTTTATTAAACTGATATTATGGCAGTAAAACGAGGTTACAACAATTGCATTGACACGATAAAACCGGTACGTGATTTTTTAGATGTAATGAGCGGAAAGTGGAAGTTTCCTATACTCGTATCTATAGGGGTAGGGAATGACAGGTTTACTGATATTCAGGACAGCATTCCGGGAATCACACCCAAAGTTTTAGCGAAAGAATTAAAAGAATTAGAACAGCATGAGCTGATAAAGAGAACAATTACGAATGATTATCCGGTAAAAATAACTTATACAAGAGAACTTTATGCAGATACATTGACGCCGATAATTTATGCTATGAAAGACTGGGGAATTAACCATCGTGAAAAAGTTTTTGGTGCCAAAGAGGAAGATAATGGTTAATATTATATGAAGAATGTTTTGTTTCTATTCTATTGTTATAAATATTCAAGACATAAAATCAACTGTTGGAATAACAATGTTTTTTCCGATCGTCTTCTAAGACTACTTCTAAAATTTGTTACTCTATTAAATGTCAATCTGCTTTTTCGTACACCTCAATCTCTACAATACCTAGCGAACGGTTTGCTTTTTTACCTTCCTGCAATTCTTTCTTTCCGGTAATTTCCACAACGCCGCCAAATGCATCTTTTTCCGCCACATCGCCCATCAATTCTACCTTTACAGCTTTGCCTTTGGTAGGAACTGCAAATGGGATCGAGAAATATCCCAAAGTCTTCGGCGTCATCCCTTGATACACGACTTTACCATCCACAGAAATTTTAATAGGATAACTTTTGTTTCGCCAGGAAACCAGTTTCATTTCAACTTCACTGATTAATGCCTCTTTCTTCAAAGTGTAGGTAATAAAAGCTTTAGAGATATCGCCTTGGCTTTCCCATTGATTCAATTCATTATCGTCAAAACTAAATTTTGCTTTCTCCTGATTGCTTCCCGCTTCAGCTTTTTCAATTTCTACCGACTTTCTTGAAATTTTATAAGATGGTGTTGAAGGTGTTTTGCCTCTCGAAAGATTCGCTGCTTGGAAATCCCCACTTTTGTAAGCCGACAAACCATCTTTCTCATCGATTTGAATGGAATTAAATTTAATCTCATCCGAAATCAATCCTTCTGCTTTTGCCTTGAGAGAAATCTCTCCTTTCTCAAGCGTTGAACGAACCAGAACGCGATTAATCCCGCTTTCTACCGGAAGATTTTTTGAAAGAATATAATTATCTTTTCCTTTTGCAATTCCGCCGCGCCATTCTGCAGGACCATTTAACTCAAATGAAATTAAATTATTGGCTAGCGGACAGCGATTGCCTTGCTCATCAACAACTTCCACTTCTACCAGCACCAAATCTGCCGCGTCTGCTTTGAAACCATCTGCAGCATTCCATTTTTTTAATTTAATCGAGTGTGGTTTCCCTGCGGTCTGAATTTTATCACGGCTCAATTCCTTATTTTGATTATTATAGCTAACGGCTTCAATCTTTCCGGGTTGGAATTTAATATTCTTAAAAGTAAACCAAAATCCATCTGATTTTTCGCCAAAGCCATACGATTTTCCATTAATGAAAAGTTCTACATTTTCGCCACTTGAAACCACGAAAACATCTTTTTGAGTATTCGCAGGATAATTCCAGTGTCCTACGATGTGCGTTCGGTAATTTTCAACATCTACCCAACCGTCCCACATCACCTGATGGGCAAAAAAACCATCTTTGGGAATCCGCATCGCATCTACTTCGCCGCTTCTTCTGTAATTTTCAACGCCGCGGTAATGCGTGTTGGTATCGGAAAAAATAATATTGACACCACCCGAACTTACTCTGTCTCCGGTTCCAGGGCGAACTCTGTAATAGTCATACCATCGGGTTACGGTTTCTTTGGTAAAAGTATCCTGGTTTCGGTTATAGACTTGAGCGTCTTCTCTTTTTTCCACTTTATTGGTTACAGTGGATCTATAATAGGAAGTTCCGTCACCATCTTTGTGGTAAGGATAAGAATAGTCATTCCAATATTTTCTGAGCGCTTCGTCTCTGCAATATTCCGTTGCCCACATAGGAATATCAGCCGATTTGTTGATGTAAAGCATTTCTCCGCCATATTCTGCAATTTCGCTGTCAAGCATTTCACGTGAACCAATGGCTCTTCCGCCAAATGGATCGTATTGATTTCGAATGGCTTTCATTTCAGCCATATGTTCTTCCGAAATAGATTCGTTTCCGGATTCGTAGAAAACAATGCTCGGATTATTTCTGTTGTAAATAATCGCATCACGCATTAACAAAGTTCTCTGTTGCCAACGTCTGTCTGAGACATCTTTTTCGGCATCACCTGCGGGCATAGCCTGCATCAATCCTACTCTATCGCAGCTTTCTACATCTTGTTTCCAAGGCGTCACGTGCATCCAGCGAACGAGATTGGCATTACTTTCCACCATCAGTTTATTGGAGAAATCACTCAGCCAAGCCGGAACAGACATGCCAACTGCCGGCCATTCATTGCTGGTTCGCTGAGCATACCCTTTCAACTGAATCACGCGGTCATTGAGGTAAACCATTCCTTTTTCAAATTTCGTTTTTCTAAATCCTGTTTTGGTCTGGACTCGGTCAACTAATTTATTATTGACATATAAATCTGTGTAAACGGTATATAAGTAACCAAAACCCCAACTCCAAAATTCCAAATCATTGACCTGAGCTTCTGCTTTTAAAATCGTTTTTTGTCCGGGTAAAATTTTGGTTTCAGTACCTTTTATGGTCTTTACGACTTTCCCCTTTTGATCTTTGACGACTGTTTCAAATCTGACATCTTTAGGTTCAGAAAACTCATTAAACACTTCAGATTCTGCGTGAATAACTGCAGATTTATTTTTAATATCAAAATCTTTCGCATAGATATAAGTTCCGGTAGTTCCGAGATTGGAATAAAGCGGAAGCGTCTGATAGACTTTTTCTTTAATGTATAAATTGACATTTTTAGGAATTCCACCATAATTGGCGTTGAAATTTTTGTCATTCCACTGATAGCCTTGTCCGGTTGCCTTTTCCTTATACTTCCAGGAATTATCTATCCGGGCAGAAAAAACATTGTCTTCATTTCCAAATTTCGCAAATTCAGAAATATCCAGACCGAATGCCATTACGCCATTTTCGTGAATCCCAACCGATTGTCCGTTGATAAAGAATTCACCACCGAAACGAATGCCTTCAAACTCTAAGAAAATCTTTTTTCCTTTTGCCTGTTTTGGAAGTTTAAAATGCTTTCTGTACCAAACAATAGACGTTGATAAGCTGTCAATCGCCACTTTAAAGGCTTCATCTTCATTGAACGCGTGCGGAAGCGTTACTTTTTTCCAGTTTTCATCTTTGAACGAAATTGCTTTTCCGTCATTCACATCGCCCACATTCAGCAACCATTGACTGTTGAAATTATATTTTTGAATTTCGGGGTCAAATTTTATTTGTGCACAAAGCTGTGATGATACACTCAAAATCATTAAAAATAAGATTGAGAATTTGATTGAAAAGTATTTCATATCGAAGATTTATTTAATTAAAAACTATTGCGGATTCCCAGCTCCAAACCACGTAGCTCTGCCAAACCGCGAAGTCTGCCGATTGCACTGTAACCGGGATTCGATTTTTTCGCTAAGTCGTCAAGCATTTGATGTCCGTGATCCGGTCGCATTGATAATTGATAATCGGTTCTTCCGGAAATCAGTCTTTTTTTCTGCTCATTCAGCAAGGCTTTTACAACGCCATACATATCAACATCGCCTGCAAGATGGTCGGCTTCAAAGAAATTTCCGTCCTCGTCTCTTTTTGTCGAACGGAGATGAATGAAATTGATTCTATCACCTAATCTTTCAATCATTCCCACCAAATCATTATCTGGCCGAACAACGAAAGAGCCTGTACAGAAACAGAGTCCGTTGTAAATAGAATCGACTGTCTGAATAATTTCCATAGCGTCAGATTCTGTGCTGACAATCCTTGGCAAACCTAAAATCGGAAACGGTGGATCATCGGGATGGATTGCCATTAACACTTGATTTTCTGCTGCGACAGGAATAATTTCTTTTAAAAATGATTTCAAATTGTCACGCAATCCCTGTTCTCCAATTTCCGAATATTCATTGATCAGGTCATTGAATTTATCCAATTGATAACCTTCTTCAGCACCGGGAAGTCCGGCAATGATGTTGTTGGAAAGTTGCGTTTTGTAAGTTTCAGACATTTGTTCAAATAACGCCTGAGCTTTCTCTATCTGTACTGAGTTGTAATAGCTTTCTGCATTTTTCCGTTTTAAAATAAACAATTCAAAAACTGCAAATTCCAGTTGGTCAAAACGAAGTGCTTTGCTGCCGTCGGGAAGTTCAAATTTCAAATCGGTGCGTGTCCAATCCAAAATCGGCATAAAATTATAGCAAATCGTATTGATGCCACACTGCGCCAAATTTCGAATGGACTGCTGATAATTTTCTATATAAAGTTCGTAATTGCCTTTCCTTTTTTTGATATCTTCGTGCACGGGAACATTTTCTACGACTTCCCAAGTCAATCCGCTTTCCTCAATGATTTTTTTTCTTTTCTGAATCTCATCAACACTCCAGACCTCTCCGTTCGGAATATGATGTAATGCTGTCACGATGCCCGTTGCTCCCGCCATTTTGATGTACGAAAGAGAAACCGGATCCTGCGGGCCAAACCATCTCCAGGTTTGCGTCATCCCTAAATTTTTGTGATTAAACGACTCCATAAGCAGTAAATTCTCCGTCAACCGGAACTGTTATACCTGTGATAAAATTTGCTATGGCTGCTTTAGCTGCGATGTATGCAGGAATTTTGGTCAACGGATGAAGCGCTGCCACGGAAGAAATATTGACAATTGAACAATCTTTTCTGCCGACCATGTCCTTGGCAAAAACCTGAATGGGTAAAAGTGTTCCCATATAATTCAGATCCATCACAAATCGAATAGATTCTCCAGTCAATGAAAAAAAATCTTTGTCCACCGATTTTTCGATATCAAAAACTTCGTGTGCAGTAACACTGTCGGGATGATTTCCGCCTGCGCCATTAATTAAAATATCTGTCTTCCCGAATTTTTCATTAATTAAACCATGTGCTTCTTTGAGAGAATCCAAGTTGGTAACGTCGGCCCCTAAGCCCATTGCAATGCCACCATCAGCAATAATTTGATCCGCCAAATTCTGGTCTTTAGCTTCATCTCTTCCCAGGATGACAACTTTGGCGCCTTGTTTTGCAAAAGCTTTGCTGAAACCAGAGCCTAAGACTCCGGCACCGCCTGTAATGACTATTATTTTATTATTGAAATTACTACTCATAATATTTATTTTAAGTAAACTCCTTTTAGACTGATGTATTTATAATGAATCTTTTTATTACACATAGTTATGGGTATCAGGGCTATGTAATAGAACGAAATGACAGTTCGAGGACTCACAGCCTAAACTCTAAAAAAATCTGTTTACCTGTAAAGTTTTCTATAAAACTACTTCCATTTTTGTACGTCTAATAGGTTTCGCTACGGAAATATATCTCTCAAATATTACCGACTAATTCAAGTAGGATTAACTTTTAGTAAGAACATGAAAATTAGCAAGATGTTATTATTTGCGCATCTTGTAGTGTCATGGCAATAAATTTAACATACAATCAATAAGCTAAAATTTATACTAGATCGTTATTTTTTTTTAAGATGACGACTTTATCTAATACTAAATTCTAAACTTTTTAAGCTTTCGGCTTTTGAGCTACCTCCTATTTCTAATGTATAAATTCCAACTTGTATATCCATTTCATTTAATTCCGCATTCCAAGATTTAAGATCTTTTGCTTCCAGGAGAAAATCTACTTTTTCAGACTTTCCTGCCGATATAAATATTTTTTTTACGGCTCGAAGTTCTCTGTTTGGCCCATTGTGATCATCTTTTTTCTTAAGATACAGCTGAACAGTTTCTGTTCCATCGACCTTACTTTTATTTTTTACAAGCACTGAAAGTTGCAGTGATTGACCTCTCTTAATCCTGTTTTTATCCGCTTTGATCTTTCCATACTTAAATGAGCTATAGCTGAGACCATGTCCGAAAACAAACAAGGGATCAGTTCTCAAGTATCGGTACGTTCTCCCTTCCATATCATAGTTTTCAAAATCTGGAAGCTGCGAACTGTTCTTGTAAAAAGTTATTGGTAAATGGCCTGAGGGATTGTAATCTCCAAATAATATATCAGCTACTGCAGTTCCTCCTTCCTGGCCGGGATACCAGGCCTGTATTACTGCAGCACTCATATTAGCAATATAATCTAAAGCGATCGCTGATCCTGAACAATTGATATAAATGATCTGCTTACCTGTTTTTTCTAAGGCATTCAGTAGGCTCTTCTGCGTCTGAGGGAGTTCGATATCTGTTCTGTCGCCTCTTTTAAAACCAGGAAAATCAACCCCCATTTCTTCACCTTCCAAAGAAGGTGATATTCCGCCCACAAAAACAATAACATCCGCATCACTGACTTTTTGAAGTGATTTTTGGAAATCTGACTTTCTTTGGAAACCGATGTCAAAATTCAATTGAGCATCACCACTGTGATAAGCAAAATCAATTTCAATCTGATACTTTTTTCCTTTTTCAACAAGGAACTGATAATTAACTTTCTTAGGACCGTGACCGGTTTTCGTACTGACAACAATTTTTCCGTCAATCTTTAAATCAACTTTTCCATTGACATACATTTGAATAGAAGCCTCCCCAGATTCTGCTGGCTCGAAAAACGTGTTATATTCTGCAGAAAAATCTTTCAGTTGAACTCCCTGAGCAAAAACAGTGTCACCTGAAGTACAGAGTGAAAATGGATGATCAAGCTGTTGAAGGACAGTATCTCCGTTTTTTGAAATGTTGTTCCAGTATTTTGCAGACATTCCCTTTTTGCCCTCGCTTTTACAGTAAGCAAATGCACTGTCAAAAACATAATCCTCAACGAGTCCGCAACCTTGTTCGTAAATGATATTGGAGTTCTTCCCAACAGAATTTTTAATACCTTGTAAAATCGTGACCGTGTTTTTAGGCGTGCCATTATAGTTTCCCCATTGCATGATTGAATCATTAGCATTTGGCCCCATCACTGCGATTTTGATTCCATCCTTTTTTAAAGGAAGAATATTATTTCTGTTTTGTAAAAGCACTATGGATTTTTGGGCAGCTTCCAACGCAATGGCAGCATGCTTTTGAGAAGCAATAACATCAGGATTTATTCTCGTCCATTCTACATCGGACGCTCTATCCATTTCTCCAAGTTTGAATCTTGCCAAGAGTAATCTTTTTACAGAGATATCGATTGCACTTTCAGAGATATCGCCATCTTTCATCGCTTTCATAAGGCTTTTGTAGCTCGAGCCACATTCTAAATCTGTACCGCTTAATACTGCTGCGGCTGAAGCTTTAGCTGCATCTGTATGGGTGTTGTGTGCACTCTCTTTATAGAAGTCGGCAATTGCGCCACAGTCTGAGACGACAATCCCTTGAAAGCCCCATTTTTTTCGGAGAATCTGCATTAAAAGCTGATCATTCCCACAACAGGGTTCTCCTTCAAATCGATTATAAGCGCACATCACTTCTTGGACGTTGCCTTCTTTAACTAAAGCCTCGAAAGCCGGAAGATATGTTTCGTAAAGATCACGTGTTTTAATATTCTTCGCATTAAAAGAATGTCGGTTCCACTCAGGACCGGAATGAACGGCAAAATGTTTCGCACAAGCGTGCACTTTATCATATTTTGACTTTTTCAGATCTCCTGAACCCTGAAGACCTCTTACAGCAGCTACTCCTAAAAGACTGGTAAGAAAAGGATCCTCACCATAGGTTTCAATTCCTCTACCCCATCTTGGATCTCGGAAAATATTAATTGTAGGAGTCCACATTGTTAAGCCTTGATATCGTTCATAACTTCCCTGTCTTGAAAAAATAGTGTGCTTAGCTCTTGCCTCATCTGAAACTGCCGAAAAGACTTTATAGATTAATTCTTTATCAAAAGTTGCAGACATCCCTATAGGTTGAGGAAAAACTGTTGCCTGACCCGCTCTCGCAACACCATGCAATGCCTCATTCCACCAATTGTACTTTTTAATCCCCAACCTTTTTACAGGTTGTGACGAGTCCATCATCAGGCTTATTTTTTCTTCAATAGTTAATCTGGACAGTAAATCATCAGCTCGTTTTTCAAATGATAAATTGTTATCCTGATATGGATAAATTTGGGAATGTAGTGTTACTGATAAAAAAACTGTAAAGGACAGAATACCTTTTTTTAAATTTAAAAACTCGAAAGAATGTTTTAACCAACTTGAATATTGATGTAGCATATTTTTGATTATTATACTGCAAAGTACAATAATTAGGGATATAATGGTGTCAAGAATTTCTGCTCAACATGGAATTTACTATTTTTTAAAAAAGATAAGAATTAACTTAATGTGATCGTTTTGTGAGATTTTATTTGATTAATCATAAACTTTTGCAGCTTGGCGATCAGGCAAAAATGATTTCAGCTTACTAATAGATTTTTTGCGGATCAAAAATAAATTGATACGTGTATGTAAATTCTTCGATAAACTGTTTGGAATATTCTGACTTGAATTTTTCTACAACTTCCTCAAAGTCACCAAGTTCAGTCTCTACTCTATTATGCCATTTTGAAGCTTCGATAACTTTCCACAGCCCATCGTAAACTTGAATGTATTCTTTTTTATCATCTCCATCATACCATTTTATAAGACTTCCTCCAACATTACAACAAACAATTTTTTTGTCTATCATTATCAACCAACTAAATTCCGGAGCAATCAAAACAGTATAACTTGAACCATGAATCGCAACCAGCCCCCATTGTCCGGTTGATAATTTGCCCATAAAATAATCTCCATTCCAAGAATGGGTATCTATATGTTCTGAAAAATAGTCAGATGAGTGATCGTCATACTCCCATGAATAGTCACCCATGAAAATTTTGTAAAATTCATCAGCAATTAATGGCGAGATATAATCGTAAATTGGAGGAATTATTTCATGTCCCGATATATGAATAATTCCCCACTTTTTTTTACCATCTTTATAGTTGAAATAGCGAACATTATTATTTTTTGAATCAACGATTTTGGTAATTTCAAGTTTTTCTAGAGAATTGTTTTTTGCGCTAAATACTTCCCCGCTTTTTAACTGAAAAATTGCATATTCTAATTCTTTCGAAAAAAATAAGTTATCATAAAGATCAATTGGGTTTTCCATAATGATTATTTTTATTTAAAATCAGGTCAATGGTTAATAGTTAAAGATCGTTTTTTTATTTTATCAATCGATCACTTTCGACGCTTTGCGACGGTGCACATTTCGAAGCCTAAACTTCGTCATTGGCAAGTCATTATTTTTCACTAAGAATTTGCTGTAATATCAATGCAGTTGCTTTTGCATCGTCTAATGCTCTATGAAATTTAAAATCCTGTTTTACATTCATCTTTTCTAAAACCCTTTCCAGCGAAATTCCAGATGTTGAGATATTTTTTTTTGCTAACCAAAAAACACCTAGTGCTCTGATGTCAAAACCTCCACCAACAAAATATTTATTATAGTCAAGTCCAAATTCATTAAATTCTTTCCGCAGAAGCGGTAAGTCGTAGTATAATCCCCAACCCGCTAATGTTGATTTATTTTTTTCTCCGTACCAATCTAAAAAAAGCAGGATTGCTTCATCAAAATACTTTTCATTTTCAACCATTTCATTGGAAATATTTGTGATTTCTGTAATTTCCGGTAGGATTGGAAAATGCTTTGGTTTTATTAAAATTGAGAATTCACTTTTAATTTCAAATGTCTTCTTGTCTAATTTTACAGCGCCTATTTCTATTATATTAGTTTCATTTATTTCATTTTGTCCAAAAGTTTTGCAACTTCCTTCTAAATCATAAATAACTAAATCACTTGAAAATTTCATTTTGTAGCCTTTATATTATTTTTCAAAATTATAATCTTACTACGCAATCTATTAACGCATATTATTGTTTTGCGAGATTAGTTGTTTTCTAAAATTTGATGACTTTTACAAAAATCAAAATCTGGTTCAATTAACCAATCTTTACGAACTTCTATATCATCAAATGAGATAGATTCCCACGTCTTTAATGTTTTCTTTGGCAGCTTAGCTTATTCAAAATATCTTTTAAAGTATCTTCTTTACTTTCTTTAGGATGTATTTTGAAATCGGTAGTAACAAAACCAAATTCATTATGACAAGAAATTTTTGCTGTGATTTTAGTGTTTTTCATCGTTTATTCAGATTTTGTTTTATGTATAAATAACTTCCGGCGCTTGGATATGTTGTGAACTTAAGAACTTATTATTTTAAATAAAGATCAATTTCTTGCGAAACGCACACGTAATTTCACCACAAAATTCGCAATCTCACCAAACTCATGTTACCTGCCCGCATTATTTTTCCTTTTAAATTCTGGTGTACATAAATTGCCTGTAGCTCCACTAACATAATTCAAGACAATATTTTCTTTATAAAACATACTCATACAGTCATCGGAATATTCTTTTTGTTGCTCAACGGTTAAATTTTTGTCAAATACCATAAAACTTAATAGTGCCATTCTACTAAAACCGTATTCGATCTCCACTGGTTTTCTATTGCAGATTCCAATGCAGTTTGCTTTATCAAGCTTCTCATATAATTTGCTGAATGTATCTCTAGTCCAGTTCAGTTTACTCTTACCGAACATGTTCTCTTTATTAGTTTGAAAAATGTTTGAGTATGCAATGGGAGAAAATGAAATATTCAAGTATATCATTGTCTTATTTTTTCGGACATTTGAGTGTTGGTCAATTAAAATCTATGAAATATACTATTCGATCAAAAAAATTCTTTGCAGTGACTTTGTCTGTTGCTTATCTGGCTTTGGTCTTTTCCTGCTCTGCAAGCAGATCACAGGATATTATTCGTCTTACAACAGATCCGTTATATGTGGAAATTGAAAAATCAGGACAAGAGCTTACTGTAAAAAATAATGTTCCCGGAGCCGCAGTAGCTTTGATCCGGGATGGAAAGATCGCCTGGATACAATCGATCGGTTATGCGGATCTTGCAAGCAAAAAACCTGTAACTTCTGAAACGATCTTTAATATCGGTTCCATATCCAAGCTGATCTCTGCGTGGGGCTTTATGCAACTCACTGAAAAAGATCTAGTCAAATTAGACGATCCCGTTGATCCAATGCTATCCCGATGGCATCTGCCGGAATCTGACTTTGACAGATCAAAAGTAACATTAAGACGAATCTTAAGTCATACTGCAGGACTTTCTGTTCATGGCTATGGCGGATCAGACCAAGGAACTCTACTGCTAAGCTTGGAAGAATCACTGAACGGGAAAACCAAACGGAATGGCGAAACTGTACATCTTATCAGTGAGCCGGGAACTAAATGGGACTATTCCGGAGGAGGCTTCACAGTAGCACAACTGCTTCTCGAAGAGAAAACCAACCAAAGTTTTACCACATATATGAAAAATAATATCTTCCTACCGCTTGGAATGAAACATAGCAGCTATGAGTGGACAGCAGAAATGATGGCTAATTCAGCAACGGCATACGACGAGAATGGTAATCCTGTAAAAAACCGGATCTTCACTGAAAAAGCAGCGGCAGGACTTCAGACCACTATCAAGGATCTTGCTCATTTCGCAGAGTTGTCAATTACCCGTGATCCAAAACAATTGAATAAAGTTTTGAAACCTGAAACCATCAAGTTAATGGAAGCGCCTGTCCTTCCAAATTCCAATGAAGGCGAAAGTGGTCTTGGATATCGGTTCATGAACTACGAAGGTTTCAGAACCTTAGGACACACGGGCGAAAATGTAGGATGGAGTGCTGCACTATTTTTGGATCTGCCAACAAAGAGCGGTATCATTGTTTTATGTAACGGATCTAATGGTGATCGGGTTTGGTTTCCAATCTACCAGAGCTGGCTAAAAACATTAAAGATGAAAAATGAATTTTCAAAATAGTCCTTGCTAAAATGATTCTTTAGTGAAGTAAGATTATTAAATATAAGAATCAAATTGTTTCACAAAGTCATCCTCAATACGCTGAACTCTATTTGCGGAGGGAGGGTCTGGAATCTCTGACCCCAGATACCATAAAAGTTTTTTTTATGCAGTGACCACGGAATACACTACTGTAGAAAATTCAGATAGCTTCAAAAACAATAGTTATATAAAATTTACAATTGATCATTACAGCTTCAAAGAGATAGTGATTGTCAATGAATATCAAGAGTAACAGATCAGCTTTAACATCAATCTGATAATTTAAGAACAAAATTGCTGTTTTGAATGTAATCACATCAATTTCTGTTTATGGCTACAAACAGATAGGATATGGCTAAATCCTCGTTCCATTGTCGACATACCTTTGCTTCACATTAATATTAAAAAACAGAAGTATGTCATCTCAAAACAAAATTGCAGTCGTTACAGGAGGAAGCCGTGGGCTAGGAAAAAATATGGCAATAAGTCTTGCTAAAAATGGCCTGGATATCGTTTTTACGTACAACAGTCAAAAAGAAGCTGCCGAAGAAGTTGTAAAACAAATTGAAGAACTCGGACAAAAAGGAATTTCATTAAAGCTTGATGTTTCAGATTCTTCCAGTTTCGATGAATTTACAAAAACTTTAACATCAGAATTGCAGTCTCAATTAAATACGGACAGATTTGATTTTCTAGTCAACAACGCCGGATTTATCCATTATGCAGAATTTGAAAATCTTACTGAAGATCAGTTCACGGAAATGGAAAATGTACACCTGAAAGGGCCATTTTTCCTCACCCAAAAGCTGTTGCCTCAGATCAATCCTTTCGGAGGTATCGTCAATGTTTCTTCCGGTCTTACACGTTTCGCCACACCGGGTTTTGCGGCTTATGCAGCATTAAAGGGCGCAATGGAGGTGTTGACAAAATATCAGGCAAAAGAATTGGGAAAAAGAAATATCAGGGTCAATGTTGTAGCTCCCGGCGCAATTGAAACAGATATAATGGGAGGCGCAGTTCGTGATAATGCAGAGATGAATCAATATCTGGCATCACAGACGGCTCTCGGAAGAGTCGGACTTCCTGAAGATATCGGAGGTGTAGTAGCCTTTTTATGCAGCGATGCGGCAGGCTGGATCAATGCGCAGCGTATAGAGATCTCTGGAGGCTCTAATCTTTAGATCTGAAGTAAGTAATAGAATTAGATTTTTGATACTTCAGATGAAAATATTTAAACAATTGCAAAATGGAAAATGAAGCCAATGGGTCAATGGTGAAAGCCTTAACTCAAAGAGAAATAGAAACCATAACAAAATTTTACGGCGCATTTAAAATGAAACAGCCGGAAATACTGGATGAGATCTGTATGCCTGACTGGAGAGATATTCCTCTGGCGCCTGGACAGGAGGATAGTCCAAAAGGTCTGCAGGAGATTATGAAGTATCTTTTCATAGTATGTCCAGATATTGAGATTGTCATCCACGATATTTTCGGGACGCATGAGCGTGCGGCGGTGAGAGCTTCTATGGAATTTACCCATTTTAACGAAATAATGGGAATCCCGCCAACGCACAAAAAAGTATCAATAGCCCTGCACGAATTTCATTATTTAAAAGATGGCAAGCTTACGCATACGTGGCATTTAGAAGATTGGTTTGGACTGCTAATGAAGAGCAGAGCATCTGCAAAGGACCACTAGAATTTCAAAGGAATTTATTCTAATGATATTTTAGAAGAATGAGCCTGAAATTCGCGATCAAAAATTTAAATTTGTATTTATGGAAATAGTTAGGATAAGATCTATCACAGAGTATCATCGGTTCAGAGGCCTTCCCAAGCCCGAACATCCTTTAATTAGCCTGGTTGATTATGCTTTGGTACAATTTCCAGAGGATGAAAAAGCGGTAAATATTGTGATGGATTTTTATTCTATTGCCTTAAAACGTGACATCGGAGCAAAGCTTCACTATGGGCAGCAGATGTATGATTTTGATGAAGGGCTGATGTCTTTTATTGCACCCGGACAGGTTTTACGACTTGAGAAAGAACCTGATACATTGCATAACGGCTCCGGTTATCTTTTACAGATCCACCCGGATTTTTTATGGAATTCACCATTGGCAAAAAACATTAAAAGTTATACATTTTTTGATTATTCTATTAATGAGGCGCTGTTCCTTTCTGATAAAGAAGAAACTATCATTGTCGGCATTCTTGAGAGCATCAGACAGGAATACTATACCAATATTGATAAATTCACTCAGGATCTTATTATCGCTCAGATAGAACTCCTGCTGAAATACTGCGATAGGTATTACAACCGCCAGTTTATCACCAGAAAGATCAGCAGCCATCAAATGCTGACGAAAGTTGAGAATTTTTTAAATTCACATTTCTCATTTGAGGAACAGCAGGAAGGTGGTCTTCTTACGGTAAAGAACGTTGCTGATGCTATGAATGTCTCATCCGATTATTTGAGCAGTATGCTGAAACAGCTGACCGGTAAAAATGTTCAGGAACATATACACCAAAAAATGATCGAAAAAGCGAAAGAGAAATTATCTACCACTGATCTTTCAGTGAGTGAGATCGCATACGAGCTCGGATTTGAACATCCTCAGTCTTTCAGCAAACTTTTCAAGCTGAAAACCAACGTTTCGCCAATGGAGTTTCGGAGATCATTCAATTAAAAAATAAAAGCTTGTGTTCAAATATCGTTGGAATGAAGGAGCTTACATTTTGTTTACTTTGACCATTACTGAAAATTTATATTCTTTTATATCACACGATTTATGATCAGGTTGATGAGTACGGGAATATCAGCTATTTTTATAATATAATCGTGATCATCAGAGTCTTCTCTTTTTTCAATATTACAATCAGAATGTATCTTAGCTACTTCGTGACCTGAATCCCATAAGAATTCCGATATTGAATCAATAATATTCTGTTGATGCTTATTCTGATCTTTTATTAACAGGAATTTCATAGTATCTCTAATTATAATCCTTTTTTACCTTCAAGCCAGTATCCTTTAAGATAGATTTTACCCTTATGATCATTTACTTTCAAAGCTTTTCTGAAGTTCCGGATAGAATTGACATTTCCTGTCAGTATTATATTGGCATCCGACCACTCTTGATTACTTAACAGGGGCAATTGCTGTATACTTTCTACATTACTAAACACCTCTTTTTTTGAAAAAATTTTATAATTGCATAAGCCAATTATTTCAGGAATTATCTTGTTTTCTTCTTCCAATTCTATATAAAAGATGAATTGATGATCATTCCTTTTAAGAAAGGGTAAAAAACTGAGCATCAAACTTAACGAGGTTTCATCCCCAAAGATCAGCTGCTTTTTTACAGTTGGGTCGTACTGTTTATCACTTCCCAAGACCGCTAACTTTATTTTTTGATCATCAAACTGAAGATCGCGTATGTAATCGGCTCCGACTGAATTACCGTGCAGGTAAGCTACAAATTCAATGGCTTTCTTTGACTGGTCTGCATAGGAAACAGTATAGTGGCGTAGATCATTTGGAGTGACCCTAAGTGAAATTGTGAATCCCGGATCAAAATTCAAAGTTGTGAAATCCCCTCTTAAACGAACCTTCTTTAAATAAGGGTTGAGATAAACAGAATTTTCCACTTTTACTGTTCTTAAAAATGATGGTGCTATTTTTTCAAGGGCATCGTTGAGCCATTTGGGTGCTGTTGGCATATCTTTAATTTAGTGATACAAAGAAACCAAGAAATACAAAGCGCTAAAATGGATTGGAATGTGTAAGTATAGGACTATTCGAAGCTTTTTCTTCTGAACGTTAAAGCAGTCATTCCCGTTAAGTTATTAAATAGGCGCGAGAAATACGAATGATCTTCATATCCCAGATAATGTGCAATTTCTTTGACAGACTTTGAAGAATGAAACAAAAGACGTTTTGCTTCCAACATTATTCTTTCTTGTATATGATAGGAAACTGTATTACCGGTAGCCTTTTTAGTGCATTCATTTAAATAGGCTGTAGAAATATTCAACCTTTCAGCGTAGTACCTGGGATTTTTTTCTGCAGCGAATTTCTCGTCCAATAAAAATTTAAAGTTGCTCATAATAACTTCAGAACGGGTCTGTGGATCTGTCTGAACAGAATTTTTTAAAAACTCAGAGATAATCAATCCTATCAGAGCGTTGCAACTATTTTTCAATATAGAATGGTATAATTTTCTCTCAAGATCCTTCATTTTTATACAAACTGCTATTGCATCTGATAAAACATCAAAGAGCTTAGTTTCCAACATCAGAGGATCTGCAGGAGCCATTTTCTTTAACAGATCAAGGTATTCAGCGTTAAGGTTTTCGTCGCTTATAAGAACTACAGTAAAATACCCGTCCTTAAAAGAAATGCCCCGATGTACCTGATATGGCTGAATGTAGATGAGAGAAGGTGATATAATTGTATACTGTTTGAAATCTACTTCAAATATTCCGCTTCCCTGTTCCAAAATAAAGAATAAATGGTAGTTATCCCTGTGAGCTTTTCTTATTCTTTCTAATTGGAGATCTTTAACATACGATTTTTCAATAATAATGCCTTTGCTTTCAACATCGGGAAAAGTATTTAATGGAATGAATTTTGGCTTAAATGACATACTTAACTATTATAAATACAAGTTACGACAGTTTATCCATAATTAAAAAGCAGTTTTTAATTTTTAGAATTCTCTACTGACGACAGGATATTTTACCTGAAGTAGTATCGATAAAAGATTTATTATAATAGCGGTTTAGCGTTCAGAGCTTGCACCAGACAAAATAACGCTAACAAACCGTACATTAAGCCAACCAAAATAACCACCCTAACATCCTTGAATATATAAAATGCAAGTAATGGCAATATCTGCAAGGCATGCATCCCTACGAAATGTGCAATGCGCAGATCGCCATATTTAAGACTCCAATTAAGAAAAGGTATTGCTCCGCCATCTTGACCACCAACTCTAGGCGAACCATTGGCACCAATAACGGCACCTTCCAAAGCAAATATCACAAATAAAAAGATGCCTAAGCGAATGGCTCAAAGATAATGATCGGGAAATTCGGGAAAATTCTTAGTACAAAACAGGATGCCGATATAGCCAGTAATACAGTTGCTGCTATTGCTGCAATTGCCATTGCGACAGTCAATGAAGTATATAATGCTGAACTGACGTTATAATGGGACAACTGACTTCGCGAGGCCTGAAGTGTGACGTAAAAGACTTCGAATCCAAGAAAGATGATCAATGACCAGTTATATAAATTGATATATTTATAAGAAGTAAGATAACCCATGTACCAACCCATCGTTAAGCTAAATATACCCATTGACAGAGCAAATTTAAATGGTTTGTACAAGACATTCACGCCGTTGATCTGTACATCGCTGAATTTTGATCTTATCAATATCAACGCTGCAATTGACAGACATAGCAGTCCAAAATAAAATAAGCACTCATTTCTTGTTTTGAGTGATGCTAAAAAGTCGATCATAAGATGATTAGAAATTTGAATTAATTGAAAGACGTCCTGAACTCGACCGGAGAAAGATTGGTCTTGCTTTTAAACAATTTGCTGAAAGACTGCGGGTACTCGAATCCCAGCTCAAAAGCAATTTCGCCAATGGTAAGTGTGGTCGTCGAAAGTTTTTCTTTTGCCTTTTCAATGATCTTTTCGTGAATGTGCTGTTGGGTATTCTGACCGGTAAGGGTTTTCAAAACTCCACTCAGATAGTTGGGCGAACAATTTAGAAGTCCGGCAACATACTGTACGGTTGGCAAGCCTTTGTTGATGATATTGTCATCAGCAAAATAGTCATCAAGGATTTTTTCCAATTTGTTCAGGATCTGGTTTCCCGATATTTTACGGGTAAGAAACTGACGCATATAAAATCTGTCTGAATAATTAAGGAAAGATTCTATTTGAGAGATAATAATTGCCTCACTGAATCTATCGATGTGTGAATGATATTCCCCCTCGATATTTTTAATGAAACTGTTCAAGACAAGTTCTTCTTTTTCAGAAACAAAAAGAGCTTCGTTCACCGCATAATTGAAAAACTCATATTTCTTGATCGTTTTTGCTAGTGCGCTTCCCCACAAAAAATCAGGATGGATGAGCAACATACTTCCTGAACTTTTAAAATCTTCGTCTGCTTTAAATGAAAAAACCTGATTGGGTGCTATGAAGAATAGAATGCCATTATCGAAATCATATTTCTGCTGACCATAACCGTACTGTACATCCCCGGAATCTACCTTTTTGAGTGAGATGATGTAAAAATCAAAGATCACCTTGACACTGTCCTCACTTTTGTAAGGCGTAATGTCGGTAAGGTCTATGACACTGATCATCGGATGTTCCGGTGCACCAATACCTAATATTTTATGATATTCTTTGATGCTTTTTATTCTGTAGGGCTGTTGCACATTCATCTTATTGAGTTTCCAAGATCTAAATATATGATTATTCCGGATCAACTGTTTCTAAAGTAAGTCCTGGATTTAATCCGAAGAAAGAAAGGCCCCAAAAGCCTTTGATATTCAGTTTGCCATTTTTGGTGATGTTAAGATACGAATCGTAGGTATTTCCCTTACTCCCATCGTAATCATAGAGCTTTCCTTTCCAGCTGTTCTTCTTATCATCGTATGTAATATCTTTTAACAAAAGAATACCTACCAAAGGTCTTTTACGTTTTTCTCTGTCAGGATTATTCATGTCCAAAATTGGTTTTCCCTGGCCATCCAAAGAATGTTTTAAATAGATGAGTTTGCCGTTATAGATTTTCCCGCTTTTATAGATCTGCACATTTCCTTGTTTCACCGGACTGTACCAAGTACCAATAATATCATCGGCTGTCGATTGTGAAAATAGCATCATTGAAAAATTTAAAATGACAATTGTTAGAAAGAAATTTCTCATTGTTGATTGTATTTTATGGCGAATTCTTTCGCAAAATCTTTGATCTTCACCCTGCCCAAAATGGCTGGTCTGTTTTTAAAGTAATCCTCAAACAGGCTTCCATCGTGCATCGCCATATTCATCTCTGTAAATTCTTTGGCTATAGTGTCAGTTGCCCCTATTTTTATAAAGGCGCCGGTCATCTGCTTATCGCTGATAAGCACCCATTTCAAGTATGGCTTTCCGATCGCATTTCCTAAAGTAGTAGCAATTTCCTGACACGTCAGTTCTTCGCTGGCAACATACCTTCCTTTTTTGCCTCTTTGTTGAGTGTTGATCTCCTCTGCAATGGCGGATGCAATATCAATGGGCGATACCCAAGCTATTTTGTCGGCTCCTCCGTAATTTGATAATATAATTCCGGAATATCCTTTCAGCAGACCTTTGAGACCATAATGTTGAAGATAGAGCAGCTTACCAATCACACCTTGTAAAAAACCTTTACCTTTTACCATATCCATAAAGGCATACAGATTATAATCGAAAGATGCAGGACGTATATGGATAACGGTTACATCGGAAGGCAGTTTTTTAAAAACACTTTCTGCGATATAGTGAAAAACCAAGACCCCTGCCCCATTTGACTTTTCTGCACCCACACTGCTCAGATGGATCACTTTTTTTATTCCGGCTTTTTGAATTGCCTGAACATAATTGGTACTGATTTCTAATGCTTGTTTTTGATAATCAAGATTCTGTTTTCCAAAAAAGTTAAAGGGTGGGATCATACAGTAAGCAGCATCCTGATCCTCAAAAGTTTTGTTCAGAAAAATGCTATCCTCTATTTCGCCGATTGCAGCTTGTGCTCCCAACTGCTCTATTTCTACTTTCCTTGCAGCTGAACTGCTGATTACGGTAACCTGATGTCCCTGCTTAATCAATTGTACCACCAGAGGCCTGCTGATATTTCCTAATGAACCTGTAACAACTATTTTCATCTTTATTGACATTTAATAATGATGCAAATTTCAGTCAAATTAATTCCTATCCCGTGTTCAAATCCCCGCTTCTTGTGTTCAAAAACTTCTAATAGTTAGTATACTTTTTTTAAGATATAAATTGGATAAGGGATTACCCCTGAACTTTTTGAGGTTGTTAAAACCCGCAAAACGATATCAATCGAAGAAATCATCCCACTGATAAAGTTTAATTATCAAGAAATTATAATAGCACAGCGATTGCTCCCAGTCAATGTTCACTATTGCCTAATGCATGTCGGAGGTTTTCGAAATTCTGTTTTACATTGAAAGTATTTTTAATCTGCCAGTAAACACTCCCTCCTGCTCCAAATATAGAACGATACTTTAACGTAATTGATAGGATCACTTTTTAGATCATTACTTAATCCCTTGAGATTGGAAAGTGTAAGTTCGTGTAATCTTCCCGAAAGCATTAAATTATAGCTGTTAAATTTGAGTTTTTAATTAAATTAATAGCTCTGTCCCACTTTAAAAAGATTTTAATTGTTTTTGGATAATTCGTAATGAATATCAAATGCCAAAATATACCAATTCATCCAGTTCGAACTAACTAAATCCCTTATAAAAAATTATCCTGCAACACCTGCCGAAGTTTAAACTAAAAGCCCGAAATGCATCAAAGCTTTTTCTATTCCGTGATTATCAACATCTTCAGTTATAAAATCGGCAATATCTTTGACATTATCTCCGGCATTCCCCATGGCAACACCTATTTCCACTGACTTGAGCATAGAAATATCATTTCCTCCATCCCCGAAAGCCATTGTTTCAGATAGATCAATATTAAAATATTCACAAAAATATTCCACACCTCCCTGTTTGCTTACTCCCCCAGGATTGACATCTGCAAATAATGGTGTCCATCTTGAAGACAATGAATTTGGCATGATTTCCCGCATAAAAGATTCTTCCATTTCAGGATCGATAAAAACATTGACCTGCAAAACGTTTTCAATATCAAGCTTTTCTTTATCAACTAAAGCTGGCACCGGAATATCAACGTGACGATACAGTTCAAGGACTTTTGGACTTTCGTGACTGATCCTCACTGTATCTTCATACATCAATGAAAAACTGACATCAGATCGTTCTGAATAATCTATCAAATTTTTTATATCATCAGTATTGATTACTTTTCTATACATCACCTGACCATCGACCGTCATACAATACCCCCCATTAAACGTCATAAAGCCATCAAACTCGATATGTTTAATATGACTGAGATCATTAATAGACCGACCGGTGGCAACGATCACTTTTATTCCTTTTTCTCTGAGATTCTTTATTGCTTTCCTCGTTGATTCCGGAATTGATTTTGTTTTTAAACTGAATATTGTTCCATCCACATCAAAAAAGACGGCTTTAATTTTGGGGGTTTGTACAGAAGTCATAAAAATCGATTACTACATCATTTTTATAAAAATACAAACATTATTTTGCCATCTCTAGCTTGTACACAAATTTAACTTTATTTTAATATTTTAGTAATTCAAAATATGTAGTATTGTAGTTTTCTCAAAAAATGGATCACTTAAAAATATAGATTTAGATTTTAATTTTAAGTTTTTTAATCAGATTAATCGCCCTTTCCCATTTTGAAAAGATTTCGATCGGTTTGGGATAATCCGGAATATCAAATTCCCAAGGAATCAGTACTTCAATATCATTGCAGTCTTTCAACTCCGGAATCCATTCCCTGATGAAGTCCTGCGCTTTATATTTATTTGACTGATGAACAGGATTGGTGTAGTAGATCTCAAAAGCCTGCATATGCCAGTTCATCCAGTTCGAACTGACGTCGTAATCAATCAGTTTGCTTTCAAAATAGGCGGCTCCCCATGTCCAGTCAATATTCAGATCGTGTACGAAGTAACTCTCGCAATTAACACGACCGCGATTGCTCATGTATCCTGTTTCGTTTAACTGTCTCATATGTGCATCTACAAATGGAATTCCGGTTCTTCCCTCACACCACTTTTCGAAATTTTCCTGATTATTGTCAAAGGGAATTTCTTTGTTTTTATAGCCTCTTGTCTTGAAGATCTTATCACCGAATTTCATTCCTTTTAAGGTAAAAAAGTCCCGCCACACCAATTCAAAAACCAGCCACCATGTGCTTTGATTTTTCTTTATCTTTTTTTCATATTCTTTTACATTTTCAAAAATTTCCCTCGGAGAGATGCAGCCTATAGTTAGGTATGGCGAGAATTTTGAACTATAATCCAATCCTTGTGACTGGTTTCTCGTCCAGCGATATCCTGTTAAGAGTTCAGATTTAAACGTATAATACTGAAGTCTTTTTAATGCTTTGGTTTCTCCACCCTCCACAAATGGTCGTGCGGCATCATATTCTTTTTTTGTAAAATCAAATTCTTTATAGGACGGAAATTTGGTGCTCTTCACCTTTTTCACGCTCTTCAATTCTGTCGGTGCTTTGAACGTTTTTCTCGGCTCTGACTCTTTTCCTGTAGGAATTCTGTAGGCTTTACTTGATAAAGGAATCTTTGAGGTCGAAAAAGGAATGTCGTCTTTATGATACAGTGTTTTTCCCCAATAAGAATGAAACTTTACCTCAGGCAAAATATTTTGAATTGTTTTAATCAGATTGAGTTCTTCGCTTGCATATTCTTCTTCCGCATAAATATCTGAAATATCATATTTCTCTACCAATTTGGGCAAAAGTTGGACAGCCGAATCTGAGCCTATCAACAAATGAGCACCCAATTTTTCCAGATGATTCTGCAAATCCGCAACAGACTGTTCGATAAATTTAAACCGGTTTACATCGCATTTCTTAAATCCTAAATCCAGTTTTTTGAAATTGCTTTTTTCTATGGCATAGCAAAAAATAAGTTCATCACATTCCTCAATTGCTTTTGTTAGTGCTTCATTATCATGAAGCCTTAGATCATTCTTAAACCAAATCAATCCTGTTTTCATAGAAGTTTTTTTAATAGTAACAAATTCAAAGCCTTTTAATCTATTAAACAGGTTTTAATATAATAAGTTCGAAATCTTTTCAATTGTACTTCCGGTTTGTCACCTATTTTAATTCTATACATATTCTCTTTTTATCTGAGAAAGGATAGTCGGATCCTGTATTTCGTTGTCTTTAGCCAGCAGTAAAACTTTAGACATTACTTCGGCAGACTTCGGGTCGTCATCGGCAAATGGTAAAAACAATCTGCCTCTGTGCTGAGAATGAATAGGAAGTATCGACAAATATTTCCCCGGTACCTGATGCACCACCGCACTTCCCAAATGTACACTGTATTCTGCCATTTGACCTTTCACTAAAACATGAGAACCTTCTATTTTCACATTGTCTAGCTTAAATAATCTTGCCGTTTCTTTCATCAATACCGCACGCATTTCGATAGAAGAATGACTGGCCTCCGGGTCTACATCTCCTACATGAGCCACAGAAACCACCAAATCTATATCACGCATAACTTCAGAAAACAAACGTGGATTAATATCTTCGAATGGAATGTTTTTATAGTCTTTTAATGAATGGAACTCAATGGTTTCAAGCGTAGGACTTTCTACATCCGCAGGTGAAAACCAATCTGCCAAAGCATATAATTTTACCTGAAAACCTTCTTTATGATAAACCTTTTGCAGACCTTCTTCATAATCTACTTTCCAGCCTCTTGTTTTTAGTAAAGCCAAGGTTTTCTGTGGCTGAATCTGATGACCTGCATATCTACGGGAAATCGACTTCTCTTGTAACTCATCCGGAGTAGGAACATATAATTCTCTGAATATCTGTTTAAATGGCTGAATTAACTTTTCTGTGAAGCAGTAATGCTGAAAGTCGCTCCAAACCGAATGCTGATGGAGATCTACACAATGAGCAATTCTTAACGTTTGATTTTCTTCTAGCTTTTGAATTTCGCCTTGGGCTGATATTAAATTTCCATCAAGGTAAAATCCTATTTTTTGATTGTCCGAGATAAAAACCAACTTTTCTAAATGTTTAGAAATCACAGGGTGTACAAAAAGATTTTTAATTTCGGCAAAAAGAAATTCGTCACCTCTTATCATTGCTTCCTCTAAACCTTTTCGAGAGCGGCTCCATTGTTCGCGCATTATTTTACGGTAACTTGCTAACTCTACAATTGCTTTATCTTTTTTAATCTTTGGCGGAATTGATTTTAGCTGTTTATCATCTCTGAATACCACCAATTCTGCTTTTCCATCATCTTCTACAATTAATCCAACTGTAACTCCGTCAACAGTTACCTGTGTTTCTTTTGTTAACAGATTTTGAATTTGTTTGGTTTCCATCGCCCACGTCAACCTTATTGGGTCCGGGTAACCTGCATTTCGGGCTAAGTTTTCTAATGCCACACGAATAGCCAACGCTTCGCTCGTCTGCTTCATAGAGCCAAATTCCTTACTTTCTTTTTTAAATTGCTGTATGTATTCGTATCGACTCAGAACATCTTTCTCTGAGTTGGTTTTGCTTAAAGGCACTAATCCGTACACACGGAGGTAATCTTGGTCGCGTTTATCTTTTACTTTTGCAGTGACTTCTTTTATTTTTAAATCTCCCGTAAGTGTATCTGAGTACAATCTTGCTCTGCGATGCCCATTTCCGTCAGAAATATATTTGGCAGATTCGTACAGCATTTCCCAACGAGCTTTGCCCAATTCTTTGAAGGCTTTTGTAAACCAATCTTTATCTACAGCACCATCTTGAAACTCCTGTACATCTACCGAAGAATACTTTGCCACCTCACTTTCCAGCCCGGAATTTTGGGCTTGGTAAGAACCCGTTTTGGTATGCGCATGCATCCACCAAATTGCAGAATCCAAACCTTTCCAACCCAAATAACTACTAATGAATTTTTGCCATTGTGGTGCATAAACTGCAGCTTGTATCAAACGAAGTTCCGCAATTTTCTCTTTTTTCATCATTTCATTAAATGATTCTTGGGTATCGCTTTCCAAAGGATGGCAATTGGACAAAAGGTAAGAAAACAGCTTTTGCTTCGTCATACTTTCGTTTCCATAACTGTAAATGTAGTTGGCATACAGTGTAGATTTACCAAGACCTTTCAATATTTCTACAAAACGATTGGCGCCATATATCGTTTGGAACGATTGTACAAAATGAGAAACCGCAGTACTTGCATCGCCACGAATAAGTTCTACATCAAGAAATTTGTTTTGAATCTCCTCTATTATCGGCTTCAAGAAAGGGAATGTCTCAAGAAACTTTTCGTTGTTATGGTAAAATTTTGTTGTGGTAAGCTCACGAATGGCAGATTCTGAGGTAAAAATACCTTCATATAATTCATCCTTGGTAATGATTTGTAATTCAAACGCTTTACAGAACAAATAAAAACCAGGAACAGTATGTTGTATGTTTTCTTCCAAACCGTTGTACTGCATCCATCGGTGTAAATTCCAGATTTTTTTAAATTGTTCGTCTGTCGTATTTTTTATTGATATTGACTCTAAAAACAATTTGAAAAAACCAGATTGCTGCCATCCGTCTCCATCGTTGCCATAATAATATTCACTCTTTTTCGCTTTATAAGTAATAATATCTTTGGGAAGATCAGCAAAAAAAGTGCTGCACGCATCAATTAAAAAATCATTTTTTTCTTCGAAGGCAAATTTATGATTTAAAGATTCTAAAATTCTTTTTACCGGATTATCCCAATAATACTCGTTTTTCAATGGATTCGGTATCACATCTTTGTGGTAAAAAACATAGTTTTCCAGAAAATCTCTGAACTTTTTGCGGTCACAGCTTTCTGCAAACGTAAGTAAAAATAAATCTCTCGGTTGTAACCCAGAATCTTTGTACCATTGTTCCCAAACCTCATGCAAAGGGTAATTTGCAAAAATTTGCTCTGGCGTAAAACCTTCTGTTTTATTTTTTATTGGTCTGAAACTGTTGCCCATTAATAATTTTGTCACAGAGCCATTCCAGTCTTCTGCATCGTATTCGTGGTCTTTATTTTTTAAAAATAGATCGTTGAGCTTTTTTAATTCAGCTTTTACATGGCTCATCGGTTTTGTAAAGCCATATTTATCTTTTGTAATCGCTTTTGCATACACCGAATTGGCATCTACTTTAGGCAATTCAAACTTAGATTTTACAGAAATATCATAAAAACCGAACCCATTCTGGGCAGAAAGCATTTCTTTATCGGCAGATGGATCGAGCTGATTCAGCAAACTTTGTTCTCTTTCTGAAATTTTCGGTCTTTCGGAATATTTTTGAATCCATTCAGCAACTTGGCTAGACATTCTTTTTTCTTTTTGTAACTGAAGCATTATGTCCAGCGAAGCCGTGCGTTGTTCTATATCGCCTTTCGTTAGCAGATCTTCCACTAAAGGTGTAAGCACTGCGTCTTCTTGCTTTATGACCAACTCGATTAATTTCTTGCGAAGCGTGCCGCCTTTCCTTTTAAAGAAATCAAAAAACGTCATTATTTCTTCTTTGTCTAAAGGATTTTGCTGCAACACATTGATACCCGAAGCAACCAGAGATTCCCCCCTGTCTTTCACGATTTTAAAAGCAAACTCTTTCTGGAAAGGAGTTACTTTTCTTTGCTTTTTTTCGAAATTATAGGAGTAAGAATAACAGTAGAAGTCTCCCAAAATGTTTCTCGTTAGCTGCTCACGAAGCGCAAGGTCGAAATCATTGAAATAAGAAAGCACCAAGTCTAATTTTGCACTATCCTCCCCAACAAGATAAAACATCGACGCATATAGATCGCTTTTTTTGAAAGTCGCATTGAGCCAAGAGAATATTTTACCTTCAAATTTCTTTTCTTTTACTTCTATTTTTTTGGTTAGATCGTGTAGTTTTTCAAAGAAATCGGGGTAATCTGTATTGTTTATATAAAACTTAGAATCTGCATTGGCACTCAACAAAGACGACATCTGATTACCTGTAAATGCCATCACTTGCAGATCACCCTCCAGCACAGCTTTATAATATAACGGCATCTGAATATACGGGTCTGCGGTCTCTGAAGCGAACTTTATTACCAAACATTTTTTCTCTACACTACCCTTATCAAATAATTCATGTAGGTAAGGGATCGTTTTTTCTATGTCCCAAATACCTTGTACCCAAAGTGCCATGTACACTTCATTATTGTTTTTATTTTTTATGGCTTCAGGAATTTGTTCTGGGTTTTTAAAATAATTATCTGCTAACAATACAATATTCTTCACGACAGATTCTTTTTCAGCTTCCCAGTTTAGCCCCGTCCAAGTATCAATTGCACGTACAACTGATGAGAACCTTGTTAACTTATGCTCCAAAATTACATGAGTCATATATTGAAGCGCGCCAACACTTGTTTCGTCTAAAGCTTCCAAGACTGTTTGCCTCAAACCTTCCTGTCTTTGAGCTGCAAGCAAAAGTTTTTCCACCAACTCCCAACAGTGTTTTTGTTCACTATTAAGCAATGCTTTTATAATATTTTGCGATACCTTACCTTCAGCATGTTTATTAAAAATAATATCCTCAATAAGTTGATATATTTCAGCATTTCCGGTATCTATCGCTGCTGACCAAATGTAAAATTGACTAGAATTATTAGACAGCTCGTTATCATGGATTATTTGCTCTTCTAATGTAAGATCGTAAAAATTAAACCCATCGCTGTAAGAATAAATACTAGGAAGTTGTAGCAGACCTCTTATCAGATTAATTTGATTAAGAAAAATAAATTTCTCATTATTTGGCGCTCTGAACGAGCGGCGATAATAACCTGTTTGATACATCTTGAAGGGCATTTTGTTCCAAGCATGTTTTACAAGCTCAGCTTTGTCATCAAAGAAATAAACCAATAGTTTGTAATAATCTGCGTCGTCCCAAATGTTTGGTTTTATGAGTTCTTTTATTTTTTCTGCTTTGGTAGAGCCCAAAGAATATTCTTCTCGATAATCTTCTTTTCCAAGGAGAAGTAAACCTAGCTCTGCAACTTCTTTTTTTAGTTTTGGCTTAGAAAAAATTTGAGATATAATTCCTTTTTCTGTTTGTTCTTTTAAGTCTTTTCTTAAGTTTTTGTAATAATCTACAATTTTTTTCGATTTTAATTTTTCTGTGATTTCCATTGAATTTGTAAATTTATTTTTGTGATTACCAATAACTTCCCGCCAAGAAAGTAAGCCTAATGAATGTAAACGTATGATGTAAGTTTAAATTTATATTTTGAGAAAGATCTTCTAACTGCTCATCATTATAAAATATAGCAAACATACCATCTTCAAAAGCCTGAAGCGCATTTTCTTGAGCTTTTTGTAAATCTGCTTTTTTTTGATTGTAAATACTTCCAAAACCAATTTTGCCTGTGTCAGTAAGAATATTTAAATAATTTTCTGTGGGTATTTTTGCGTAGTCTTCATCTTCCAGCTCAAATGACTTCGCATTGAAAACCTCTACCTGTTGCTGAACGACAAGTTTTAATAAATTTTCTAATGAAATATTGACCTCATTATAATCAATATCGAGCTTTTGCTCTGCTAAAACAGGGTGCTTTTTTCCTAATTGCTTTACGATAACCTTTATTTCCATACATGAATGTTGATACGAATAAATATAGTGGTTTTTTTTATTTATTTATCTGGTTTTAGATAAATTTGCATGAACTGCAAAGAAAAAACAACACCTAATAACTGTTACAAAATATGGGTGATTATCTTAAGAAAGAATTTGGTGATAGATGTAAAACGTTCGGATTTACGATTTATAAAGGAACATTTTCAGCAAACGGTAAACAAGAAATTGGAACCTATGCTTTACAAGAAGCTCCAAAAAATTCATTAGAATATCTGCTGAATTCTTTCGGTAAAAACCTTCTCTTCTTCCCTTATTTTGTTGATACAAAAATCTGAGAAAATTTGAAATGAAAAATAGCAAATAATTTTTTTATATTTCAATTAAGCGCCTTTCTGAACTCCAAAGGCGAAAGATTCGTCTTTGTCTTGAGAAGTTTACCGACGATTTACAACCGAGGATATTTTCTATTTATCAAAGTATTATCCACCAAAACTTTATGTTTCTTACTGATATCCCGCAATCAATTGCCGATGGACTTTCTAACATACTCACTATCATCGAATCTGGCTTTTGCAATCAGTCTAATCAAATCAGATATCGTGACTATTTCATTGTTGACTTGAACTGGACGTTTTTGGAAGAGCAATAATAACATCAAGCCCTCAGACCAATGTCATTTCTCAATCACTACCAAATTAAATTTTGTTGTATTGCAATCGTGATCAGTTCTGTGGAATTTTTAGCCTGAAACTTTTGCAGAAGATTTTTCCGGTGGGTATCGACCGTTAAAGAGCTTAAGCACAATTCTTCTGCAATGATTACGCTTGTTTTCCCATCTGCCAGTAGTTTTAATATCTGTTTCTCTCTCTTTGTAAGCCTAGGAATGCTCAATAATTCATTTTTAGAAGGTTTACTGATCATCTGTTTTGTTTCGTTACAGAAAACAATATTTCCCGAGAGCGCTCCTTTTATACAGTCTATAAGTTCTATGACTGAGGTATTTTTCAGAAGATATCCGCTTGCTCCGTTTTGTATGGATTGCATGATGACACTTCGTTCAGACCGGTTACTGAACATGATCACTGAGGTATTTTGTGAGACTTTTTTAATTTCTTTACAAAGTTCTATTCCGCTGTTATCTGGAAGTGTGATATCAAGGAGAACAATATCTACATCATTCAATTTCACAAAATCAAGAATTCTTTCTCCTGATGTAAAGCTCTCTGAGATATGAAAAAAAGGCTCATTTTTCAGCATGGTCTTTAATCCCTCCAGTACAATGGGGTGATCGTCTACAATGATAATATTTATTTTATCAGATAGCATGAGTATCCAGTTCTATGTTAATGGTGGTTCCTTCGTGATCAGAATTGATCTCAATTTTGCCCTTGAGATAACCTACCCTATTTCTGAGATTTCGAAGACCCATACTATTTTTTGTTTTATAAATATCCTCTGCAAATCCTTCACCGTCATCTTCAACCGTGATCATAAAATTATCTTCAGACTGTGAGCACTGAACCAAAATATGACTTCCTCCGGAATGCTTCACTGCATTGGCTAATAATTCTTGTACAATTCTATATATATTGACCTGTACCGGAAGTGAGAGTGTACTTTCAATATTCAAGGGCTGAAAATCGATTTCCAGATCTGTCCTTGTATAAAATTCGCATAGATCGTTAAGAGCCGTTTCCAAACCAAAATTGAGGAGTGACTCCGGCATCAGGTTTCTTGCGACATACCTCAACTCACCCACTGACCGATCAAGTTGCTGAAGAATTTTGCTGAACTCCGTATTTTCTTCTTTAAAATAATTTGATGACCATGATGAAAGATTTATTTTTACACCAGCCAGCATTCCGCCTAAGCCATCATGAAGATCACGGGCAATGCGTTCCCTTTCTCTTTCCTCACTTTCAAGTATAGCTTTTGTAAGGGTAAGCTCTTCTTTTTGTCTGATGTCTTTTATTTTCTGTTGAAGATTGATCTCTTTCTGCTCTGAGATCTTATTATTTTTCCTGTAAATAATCAAGAATAAAACAAAAAGACTGATGCTCAGTAGCAAGCTGAGACCCAGCCCCCAAAGGTAGGAGTTCTTTTTGTTGACTTCGAGTTCTTTTTGTTTTTTTTCTGCATTTAAGGTTGCGATCTTCCTTTCTTTTTCTGCGGTGTTGAACTTTTTTTCAAGTGTATTGATTTCCAGTTTTATATTTTCAGAATTTAAACTGTCGTTCAGCTTTGAATATTTTCTTTCCCAAGACAACGCATCAGAAGAGTTTCCCATTTCCTCATTCAGGTTGGATAGCTGTCTGTATATTGTTTTTCTGTTATTGGCATCTATTACGAGCATTTTTTCTTTAAGAATATTTTCTAAAACATTCTTGGCTTCTGTATATCTTTTTAGTTTTCTGAAAATGTCACATTTGTTCAGATAAAACATTTGTGCCAAAAGATTTTGATTAAATTTTTTAGCGTATACCAATCCTTGTTCTATCACAGGAAGCGCCTCTTCGTTTTTTTGTTTAGTGATAAGATATAAAGTTTTACCATATAAATAGGAAGCGTTCGCAGAAGATTCGGGATAAGGCTGAATCATTTTTTCTGCCCTGTCTAAAAAATTCTTGGCTTTGTCACCCTTCGCTTGATAACAGAAATTACTCGACGAGCTTAAGTAGGCATAAAATAATTCTGCAGAATTCGAAGAATTTTTTTGAAGAATTTCAATAGCTTTATTATTATAATATTCCGCTTTTTGAAATTCAGCATTATAGGTAAATGTGAGTGCAAGCTGAGTGTATAAGAACCCTAAAGTTCTACTGGTCTTATATTTTTCGACGAGGGGAATACTTTTTTCCAACATAATTTTTATAAAAAAAGGATAGCCTTCCTTATTTTTTTTAATTAATCCGTAGTTAAACCACGCAACAGCTTGAATCATATCAGATTTTTCAGTTTTAAATCTGCCTAATTCTTTAATGGCCATCTGAAAATATTTGCAAGCTTTTTCCTTGTCTTTTTCTAAAAAATACAGCCCATTGTAGTAATAAAACTCAGCCGTCAGAAATGCATTGTTTTTCGATAATACCTTTCCTGATTCCAAGCATTTTTTACTCCAGGAAGAATCTGTATTTCTGCTGTAGTTAGAGAGTAAATAATATGCATCTGCCTTTTTACTATTGTCTAAATGTGATTTTACAACGATCTTTAAGCTGTCTTCATATCGCTTTTCATTGAGTGGAGAGATCTGTTGTGAGAATAATCTCAAAGAAAATAGAATACTTAGCAATAGGGTGAGTCTCATCATTACGTTCAGTACTTTATAATTGTAAGAATTTTTACAATATAAAAAAAAATAGAGAAGTAAAAAATACCTAAAAGCAGGTAGATATAAATACCGTTTTCAATGGATTGACTGTCGAATCGTTATGATCTAGCTTTGCAAGGCACAGATCAATATAATAAAACCTTAGCAAAAAGAATTATGAAATAAAAAATCATCACCTTATTTTTCCTTATTTCTGCAATTGCGTTAATCAGCTGTTCCAGAGAAGACAATACAGAGCAGGAGTACGAATACACTTATCAATTGACTGGACCCAGCAACAACAAATTGATGGTTCAATATACCCCAACGATGACTGATCCCAATATAACGGAGATCCCAGACGACCTTGAATATGAAGAGCAGGTAACACCACCTTGGCAAAAAACTGTCAGACTTCATAAAAATGTTGGTGGTGTTGGTTTTTCTGCAAGCATTACCGAAGGGACACCGGGGGCAAGTTATACAATTTCAATTTTAGATAAGGATGCCAATATCCTAAAGACGACTAATTTTATTGTCAATACATCCGGAGATGCTGTTGCACTTCTGAACTACTATCGTGATTGATCGAAATTCTATTTACTTGATCTTAGTATATGATGAATTATTTTACAGGTACATCAGGAAATCTATTAAGAAACAGGATATTTATAGAACGTGTCGAAGCAGGACTGCAAACTATGATATCACACTAGCGAATTTGATGGGTGATTCACTGGTTGAGATTCCAAACCATTAACTGTAAAAATCCTGAATTTATCATAACCTAAAAATTTTAAAATATTATGAAAACAAAAAACATTAGTATCGCCATACTTTTGCTTGTAACGCAACTAAGCTTTGCACAATATTTCAAACTGACTCCCGCGGGATTTTTGTCTAATGAAAAAAACGATTTTACGGTTGTGGATGTTCCAAACGTGAAACAAAAAGATCTGTATAGAAATACGCTTAATGCTATCAATTCAATTTTCAAAAATCCACAAAAAGGACTTAGTGTCGTTGAAGGTGAAAGCATCAGTATAACAGCATATGAAGAAGAAGTTCTGCCTGTAAAACTTTCTAATGGGTTCGGAAAAACAATTCGTAAATATGATCTATCGTATAAACTAACGTTTCTTTTTAAAGATGGCAAAATTCGGATCAACAGTCCTGATTTTGAAGCTAAAAGATATGTTGAAGGTACCTACAGAGGGGCAAGTGGTTGGACTGGTGATGAATGGGTCACCTTAAAACTTGTGAAAATTGGAAAATCTAAATTATATCTATTCGAAGATGATGGAAAAATAAGATTTGAAGATGCTTATAATGGTTTGAACAATCACTTCAATTCGCTTATAAAAGAAATTATTAATAAATCTCAAAGTATAAATAACTGGTAATATTGATTTACAATTAGTATAACAGTTTAATTTTTTTTTATAATTATTTATGTGTTGAAAAGCTTTACAATAAGTTGAGTGAAAATGACATTAAATTTAAATTATAACCAAAATAATAGCGCAGGAAATGATATTTTTTATTAAATTACATAATATGATGGGGCAAACTTTTGCCTATGTTAGGGACATTGACCGATTTATCATTTAAATCTGCACCTCAATAGGCTGACAGAATGATTCAGGTACCAGTTTCTTTACTCAAAAATCTGATAAAATTTGAAAATAAAGAATTGTAACTAATTTTTGCTATTCTAATTAAACGACTGTCTGAACTCCAAAGGCGAAACATTTGTCTTTGTCTTGAAGAGTTTGCTGAAAGACTGTGAATGTTCAAAACCCAATTCATAGGCAATTTCCGAAACAGATAGATTCGTCGTTGTTAATTTTTCTTTAGCTTTTTCTATGATCACATTCTGAATGTATTGTTGTGTATTGAATCCTGTTAGTGAACTCAACATATCACTCAGATAACGTTGAGACAGTTTTAATTCCATGCTGATGTATTTCACGGACGGCAATCCATCTCTCAGACTATTTCCGTCTTCAAAATAGTTGTTTAGGAGTTTGTCCAAAGAAGTAATAATATCGTGATTGACTGCTTTCCTAGTCAAAAACTGCCTGTTGTAAAAACGGTTGCTGTAGTTCAACAGCAATTCTATCTGAGACACCAGAACATCCTGGCTAAAACCGTCAATATTATTGTCTAACTCGTTTGCTATGGAAGCAAATAAACTGGCTATAATTTCTTTTTCCTTCGCAGATAAAAATAATGCTTCTGAAACATCGTATGAGAAAAAGCCATATTGATTGATTGTTTTTCCCAATGGATAATTTCTTATAAAGTCCGGATGAAAATACAAAGCGATCCCTTCATAACTTTCTATTTCTTCCGGTGGAAAAACGATTTGCTTAGGTTTTAAAAATGCTAATCCTCCTTCTTCAAAATCATAATAGCCCTGTCCGTATTTTATGTGTCCCGTGAACGTGGGCTTGAAGGAAATCTTGTAGAAATCAAGACTTACTTTTTGCCCTTTTGGAAACATATCTATCGAAACATTATTGTAGTCAACCAAAGCGATCAACGGGTGCAATGGCGCAGGAAATCCCAGCACACGTACCAGTTGCGATATACTTTGAATGTGATGGATGTTAGATTGCTGCTGCATTGTGTTTACGAATTTAATCAATTTTGTTTAGACGGACGAATCACAATTTCGCCAATTTCAACATCGTCAGGTTGGCTTACTGCGTAAATTACAGCATTAGCAATGGCTATGGGATTGATGGCTATTTGTTCCATTCCTTTCTGAATCGCTGTTTTCATTTCTTCGTTTTTGATGTTGTCCGCAAAATCAGTTTTCACAAATCCGGGCGAAATCCCTGTGATGCGAATGGTTCCGTTACTCTCCTGACGAAATGTCTCTGCAATCGTGCGAACGGCATTTTTAGTTCCCGCATAAACGCCCTGCATTGGGACAATCTTAATTCCTGAAGTTGAAATAATATTTATAATGTGTCCAAATTGTTGTTGTTTGAAAACGGGAATTGCAGCTGCCATCCCATACAAAACACCTTTGAGGTTAATGTCGATCATTTCTTCCCAACCGTCAATATCCAACTCGTCAATTCGGCTTAACTGGCTGACACCTGCATTGTTTACCATGACATCTAACTTTCCGTATTGCTCAACTGCTGTATTGACTAACTGCACTAGATCCGCTTTATTCTTTACATCGATTTGAACAAAGGTGGCTTCACCACCTTTGCTTTTAATTTCTTCAACAATTACTTGTAGTTTTTCTGTTCGTCTAGCACCCAAAACAACCTTTGCGCCGTTTTTGGATAATTCTATGGCGATGGCTTTCCCCATTCCGCTGCTTGCGCCTGTAATGGCGACAACTTTTCCTTTGATATTCTGCATTGTTGTTTGTTCTTATCTGTCTATTTGTTTTTCTAAAAATTCGGGATAACGGTCGCCTACAAGCGTAATTCCATTTACCGTTGAGTCAATTTTGGCAAGTTCATCGGCTGTTAATACAATAGTTGTACTTCCAATGTTTTCCTCTAAACGATGTAATTTTGTAGTTCCAGGGATCGGAGCGATCCAAGGCTTCTGCGCTAAGAGCCAGGCCAATGCCAATTGTCCGGTTGAAATATTTTTTTGTTGAGCGATCTCAGAAAGCGCTTCCACTAAAACCAGATTGGCCTTTATATTTTCTTCGCTGAAACGGGGAATCACATTTCTGCGGTCGATATCCTCTAATTTTTTGTTAATGATACCGGTTAGGAAACCTTTTCCCAAAGGACTGAACGGAACGAAACCAATTCCTAACTCTTCCAAAGTTGGTATGATTTCATTTTCCGGCTCACGCCAAAATAAAGAATATTCGCTCTGTAATGCTGATACCGGCTGAATTGAATGTGCTTTTCGAATCGTTGCAGCACTTGCTTCCGATAGACCGAAATATTTTACCTTTCCTTCCTGTATCAGGTCTTTTACGGTTCCTGCAACATCCTCTATAGGAACGTTGGGGTCAACTCTGTGCTGATAAAGCAGATCAATGTAATCTGTTTTTAATCTTTTTAGAGATGCTTCAGTTACCGCTCTTATTGTTTCGGGTCTGCTGTCCAGACCGATTGCCGGACTGGCATCTTTACAGCCAAACTTCGTAGCGATGACGACATCTTTTCTAAAGGGCTGTAATCCCTCACCAACCAATTCTTCGTTGGTGTAAGGTCCGTAGGCTTCTGCAGTGTCAAAAAATGTAACACCTCTTTCAACTGCGTTATGCAGAAGAGTTATGGCTTCTTTTTTATCAAGACCTTTTCCGTCCAAAAAGTTTAAACCCATACAGCCAAAGCCCAATGCGGAAACTTCCAAACCGCTATTTCCTAATTTTCTCTTTTGCATAATTATTTTTTTAATTGTTTCTAAAACTGACGTAAATCTCAGGTACAAAATTCATGATTACCGTTCTATAAAAAGTAGCCCAATTGGTAATTGTTGTAGTCAGATTTTCAAACGTATTTTTTAACATTATAAAAAAGACCTTATTTCAAAGCTTACTGGCCTATCTTGCCATTGAAGACGGAGGCATTGTAACGCCGATTTGCTCAGATTTTAGAATTATTACAAGATTTTCGGGGCTAAAAATGATCATTAAAGAATATTTTAGAATAACTTTTTAAGCAATAATATTATAAATTTGTAAAAAAACACCCAAGTGTCGCAAAGGCAACTAACCTAAAATGCAGATAACACCAGCAAAAGAATTGTCACCTTACATCAAGCATTATCTTTTTTTGGAGAGTGAAGGAACTTTATCAAAAAAACTTCGCTTGTTTTCTGATGGAAACACTGGTATGGTTCTTACTTTCAATGGCAATCTTATTTCAAACGCTGATGGCATCAGAACTTCAACTTATCCAAATTCATTTTTGTATGGACAGGTAAGCACGTTTAAAGATTTGTATCTGGCAGAAAAAACATCAATAATTATTGTAGTTTTTCAACCCTATGGTTTCAATTATCTATTGGGAATATCTGCAAATGAAATACGAGAAGACATTATTGCGACAGAAAAAATATTTGGAAGTAAGGATTCATTGCTCTATGAGAAATTATCTGAACAATCTGACTTGAAGACAAAAATACAGATCCTGAACAATTTCTTTATTGAACAAGCTACTAAAAAAACTCTTTCAAACGAAAGTATTCTCCATCCAACATTAAATTATATACTTAAAAACAAAGGGGCAATTACAGTAAATCATCTTGTAAAACATACGGGTTATTCAGAAAGGCACATTGAAAGAATTTTTAAAGAATGCATTGGAGTAAATCCAAAAAAGTTTGGAAACATTGTGAAGTTGCATTTCTTTCTGAACTTACTCAAGTACAAGTCAAGACAAAACAATATTACCAATCTGTGTTATGAGGCCGGGTACGCAGACCAGTCACATCTGATCAAAGAATTTAAAAAATATACAGGTATAACCCCAACGCAATATTTAAACAATACCAACAGGTTAGCCATAAATTTTATGGAAATAAGATCTCAGGATACACCGATGTCGGATTTGTACAATTTATAGAACATATCACAGGCTACTTTTGTCCTAATTATTAAAACAAAAAAATGGACAATATTAAAATATCAACAGCCCAATTTGAAGCCAGGAATGCTGACAGAGCCTATAATTTATCAGTCATTGAAAAACTTGCCAAGAAAGCATCCGAAGAAGGTTCTGATGTCATTGCCTTTCATGAATGTTCTATCACTGGTTACACCTTTGCAAGGCATCTCAACAAAGAACAAATGCTCGATCTGGCCGAGCTCGTCCCCAATGGTGAGAGCACACAAAAGTTGATAGAGATCGCCACAAGATATGACATCGTCATATTAGCCGGACTTTTTGAAAAGGACGAGAATGACAATTTACACAAATCATACATCTGTGTAGATAAAAATGGATTAATTGCGAACCATCATAAAATACATCCCTTCATCAATCCATATTTAACTCCAGGGAAAGGCTACACTATTTTTGATATCAAAGGCTGGAAATGTGGCATTTTGATCTGCTACGACAATAACATCGTTGAAAATGTAAGAGCGACAACGCTATTGGGTGCAAATATCATTTTTATGCCACACGTAACGATGTGTACACCCTCTACCCGACCTGGCGCCGGATTTGTCGATCCCAAGTTGTGGCAAAACCGCGAAGCTGACCCAACTTCATTACGTCTGGAATTTGATGGTATGAAAGGCAGAGCCTGGCTTATGAAATGGTTGCCGGCAAGAGCGTATGACAATGGGATATATGCAGTATTCTCAAACCCAATTGGAATGGACGATGATCAATTGAAAAATGGATGTTCAATGATAATAGATCCATTTGGCGATATTCTTGCAGAATGCCGTTCATTTGACGACAGCTTTGTTACAGTAACCATTACCTCCGAAAAACTTGCTAACGCAGGTGGAAGTCGTTATATAAAAGCCAGACGACCAGATCTGTACCGGGATATTATAGGACAAGATCATCATTCGAAGCAGAAAGTTGTGTGGTTGAATCCGGACGAAAAAGAATAAAAACTATCACTAATAAGGATTTTATACCACATATGTAATTCAAGTGATATTGACCATTTCAGTCATACATCACTTAAAACCTTCAAAATATTATCTATATCTGCTAGTAAATGGTTTGAATATAGTCCTGTCATGTTCACATGACCGACAGTTAAAATTTTCAATTTTCACTTTATATATGCTCGGTATTATACAATGCTTTGATTCCTTCCATAAATATCTGGTTAGGCATCTGAAATAAGAGAATATTCAACATTTATTTAAATTATTGCTGATCTTGAAGTTTACTTCTTAATACCGCCAGGACATAATTACCGGTAACGTAGGTATTTTTAAATTTCAACTGTTGTAAACCAGCCGATACCTTACCTTTATATAAAGAATCAATATGTCTCCCATTAATATCAAAAAGCTATATTTCTACATAATCCTCGTCAGGCAAATTTAGGTTAACAGTAAATACATTCGTTGCAGGAATCGGACTTACTGATTCTATAGCTTTAATTTCAGGCTTCATTTCCTGAGTAGTACGAGGTTGGTTGCTAACAGCTTTCTCATAACAATTGTATACAGCCGTTCTTGTTACGGTAGCAGTACCCAAAGGTCCTGTAACGGCCACTTTATATAATCTTGTATTATAATTTGGAAAAATTGACGAAGGGGATGGAAGCGAAACAAAAGTAGTAATTGTGTTGGCATTACTTGATGGAATATTAGTCCACGTAAATCTATTTTTACAATTAATTCCATTACCAAAGCATTTGTAGGTGTTGCTGTCCTGCAATTGGTCGAAGAAGGTAAATTAAAACTAAATACGCCAATTTCAGAATACCTCACTGATATTCCGGAAACCTGGAAATCTGTTAAAGTCCAGCAATTATTATCCCATACGTCGGGAATTCCTGACCTTGTGGATGAAGAGGAAGCCGTTATGATCGCTGATAATTTTGATATAGTTTTGAAAAAGGTCATTGCCATGCCAAATGATTTCAAGGCCGGCGAAGAATTCAGGTATAATCAGACCAATTATTATTTGCTCGGTCTTATAATCAATTGCGACATCAAAATTTCTACCATCTGACAGCAAGCCTAATCTCAAATTAGCTTCTACCGTATCAAAAACTTGTTTCTGAAGAGCATAAGCCCTTAGTTTATTAATGATTCCGATATTTCTGCCTTCCTGTCTGAGATAGATGATCATTCCTCCATTTTCCGACATAAAATTCATTGCAGCATCCAATTGTTGTCCGCATTCACATTTCCTCGAGTGAAAAACTTCTCCTGTAATGTACTCCGAATGGAAACGTACATTGATAACTTCATTAATATCTGTTTTTTAAGACACCAAAACCAAATGTGGACTCCAGTCATTTTCATTTTCAGAAAATGCATAAACGGTAAACATTCCAAAATCGGTTAGTATATTTGATTGAGCCTGTATTCTGAGCATTAGTTATATTTTGAATTATTGTTATAGTACAAATTTATACTTTATGTATTTAATTAGTAAAATTAATTACTAAATTTGTTGATAAATCAAATCAGTAATGGAACAAAAAAATATAATTACAGAAGACAAAATATTTGAACTGTATGGCGATTACATTTTGAATCACGGAGAGAGACCAAAAAACATTTACCGTTTCGCAAAAGACAATGAGTTTGAGGAAAAAGACTTTTACAATTACTTTTCAAGCTTTGAACAGATTGAAAAATCAATGCTGGTTAATCTTTTTGATAAGTCTGTAGAACTAGCTTCGGAAGTTAACAGTTCTGACGAAATCATTTCGAAAGAAAAACTTCTGAACGTTTATTTCATCTTTTTTGAAAATATGACGATGAACCGTTCGTTGGTTCTGATGATTTTGGGAAATGACAAATTACATTCAGCAAAGATTTCGAATCAGCTAAAAGAAACGCATAGGCAATTCATCAAAACTCTTGATTTTGATGATTGGGAAATGATTCAAAAAACGAAAGATGATGTGAAAAGTTTCCAAGAAAAAGCCCGTGAAGAGGCGTTATGGATTCATTTGGTTTCCGCTATCGAGTTTTGGAAAAAAGACACCTCTCCAGCCTTCGAAAAGACAGATATTTTCATCGAAAAAACCATCGATACTGGATTTGAACTGATGGATAACGAACCTTTGAGAAAAGTTGTTGACCTCGGGAAGTTTTTATTTAAAGAAAAATTTAAAAAGAATTAGATGAAAACACTCAATAAAATACCAACCGGAAAATTAGAACGAACCAGCAGTTTGCTGAAAGCGGGCGCAAAAGTAGGCGTTAATTACATCAAATATTACGGAAACAAAATCACGAAAGATAAAGATGAGGACGAAGCACGAAAAACTCTAAATGAAGATAATGCGACCGACATTTACGATTCTCTGAAAGAACTGAAAGGTTCTGCGTTGAAAGTTGCACAGATGTTGAGTATGGAGAAAAATATTCTTCCTCAGGCTTACGTTGAGAAATTTTCTTTGTCGCAATTTTCGGTTCCGCCACTTTCCGGAGCTTTGGTGAAGAAGACTTTCAGAAAATATTTTGGTGAAAATCCAGAAGATTTATTTGATGAATTTACAAATGAATCTGTTAACGCGGCGAGCATCGGACAAGTTCACAAAGCGAAAAAAGATGGTCAAAATTTTGCCGTTAAAATTCAATATCCTGGAGTGAGAGAAAGCATTTCTAGCGATTTGAAAATGGTAAAACCCATTGCTATGAAAATGTTTAACATCAAAAAAGAGGGTTCTGAATCTTACTTTCAGGAAGTGGAAAATAAATTGTTTGAAGAGACAGATTACGATTTGGAACTGAAAAGAAGTCAGGAAATTTCTGAAAAATGTGCTCATCTTCCCAATCTCGATTTTCCAACATATTATCCTGAATTTTCTTGTGAAAGAATTATCACGATGGATTGGATGAACGGAAAACATTTCTCAGAATTCACAAAATTAGATAATTCTCAGGAAGATTTGAACAAAATCGGACAGACGCTTTGGGATTTTTATATGTACCAAATGCACGTTTTGAAGCAGGTTCACGCTGACCCGCATCCCGGAAATTTTCTGATTTCGGAGGATAAAAAATTGCTTGTGATTGACTTTGGTTGCATCAAGGAAATTCCGGATGATTTTTATAAACCTTATTTTGAATTGGCTAAAAAAGAGAATCTAAATAATCCTGTGATTTTCAGAGAAAAGCTGTTCGAACTTGAGATTTTACGTTCGGATGATTCGCCTCAGGAACAGACTTTTTTTACAAAATTATTCTACGAATTGCTGGAATTATTCACGAGACCTTTTAACGCAGAAATTTTTGATTTTTCTGATGAATCGTTCTTTCAGGAAATTGCAGATTTGGGTTAGAGATATGCGAAACTTAGTGATATGAAAGGGATGAACACAAACAGAGGTTCGAAACATTTTATTTATCTCAACAGAACATTTTTTGGTTTGTACAATATGATGCACGATTTGAAAGCAAAAAATATCGTCATCAATCAATATAAAAATTTTATCCAGTAAATGCCTGCCAACTTACCTTCAAAGATTTGTGAAGTCTGTGGATTGCCGTTCAAGTGGCGGAAAAAGTGGAAGAAAAATTGGAATGAAGTAAAATATTGCAGCGAAAAATGCCGGAAAAACAAAAAATCAACATCCTCTGGTTCGGCAACGATTTAAGAATCAGAGACAACGAATCGCTTTTTAAAGTGATGCAGGAAGATTTGCCTTTTCTTGCCGTGTACATTTTTGACGAAAGTTTTTTAAGTTCGACGCAATTTGGATTCAGTAAAATTGGAAAATTTCGTGCTAAATTTTTGTTGAAAACGGTTTTAGATTTAGAAAATAATTTAAAACACAAGAACATTCCGTTTCTTAAAAAGTTTGGACAAACTCAAGATATTTTCAAACAGATTTCTGAACATTTTGAAGTTGAAAAAATATTCTGTCAGAGAGAATGGACAAAGGAAGAAATTGAACTAGAGAATCAAATCAAACCCATTTTTCCTGATGTGAAATGGGTAAAATCTTATTCACAACTTTTGCTTGAAACTCATTTCGTCAAGGAAAAATTAGATAAAATTCCTTTGCTGTTCAAAACTTTCAGACAAAAAATAGAGAAAGATTTTAAAATCAGAAATGAGTTTGATTCTGAACATTTGGTTTATGATAAATCCATTTTAGATTTAAGAATAAACAGCGACGAAATTACATTACAGACTTTGGGTTTTGATGAATTTGAAATGCATCAATCCACGGCTTTTCCCTATTCTGGTGGCGAAAAAAATGGATTGCAACGAATGAATCATTATTTTTTTAAGACTAAAAATCTCAGTCGTTATAAAGAAACAAGAAATGGTTTAATTGATGAAGATTACAGCAGCAAATTTTCTGCGTGGCTCGCCAACGGAAGTCTGTCTGCTGTATCTATTTTCCACGAAATCAAGAAATATGAAGCGGAATTCGGAGGAAACGAATCAACGTATTGGCTGGTTTTTGAGTTGCTTTGGCGTGACTTTTTTAAATACATTTCAATGCAATATCGCAATAAGATCTTTTATCAGAATGGAATTTTAGATCGGGATTATGAATTTAAATCTGATGAAAATTTAGTCAACCAGTGGATAAATGGCGAAACAGAGTCTGATTTTATCAATGCCAATATGCTGGAAATTAAAAATACTGGCTGGATGAGCAATCGCGGACGGCAAAATGTGGCTTCCTACTTTTGTAAAATCCTGAGGCAGGATTGGAGAATTGGTGCTGCTTACTTTGAAGAATTGTTGATAGATTATGATGTTCACAGCAATTATGGAAACTGGATGTATCTCGCTGGCGTTGGAAATGACCCGAGAAGCAGAACTTTCAATGCTGAAAAGCAGGCAGAACAATATGATTCGGACTACAAATTCAGAAATTTATGGCTAAAATAGAATCTTTAACTGCACAACTGATATTTCCGCATCAGCTCTTCAAAGACACGGATTATCTGGATAAAAATCAACCTATTTTCTTGGTGGAAGAGTTTCTGTTTTTCAAACAATACAAATTTCACAAACAGAAAATTGCATTGCATAGGGCGAGTATGAAATTTTATGAAGAATATTTGACCAAAGAAAAATTTAAGGTTGAATATATTGAAAGTACTTCCCCACTTTCTGATATTCGAAATTTAATCAAACATTTAGAAAAAGAAAAATTTGAAAAAATCTTCATTACGGATGTTTGCGACAATTGGCTTGAAAAGAGAATAAAGAACACGCAATTGGAATTAGAAATTCTCGAAAGTCCTTTATTCATGAAAACCCGGGAAGATTTGAAAGACTATTTTGAATATAAAAAATCTTATCATCAAACCGATTTTTATAAGCAACAGAGAATTTCCCGAAATATTCTGATGAAAGCCGGTAAACCAATCGGTGGAAAATGGACTTTCGATACAGAAAACCGAAAAAAATATCCTAAAAATAAGAAAGCACCGTCCGTTCACTTTCCTGAAAACAGCAAATATTATGAGGAAGCTAAGATTTATACTGAAGAAAATTTCAGTGAAAATTATGGTAATTTAGCTTCCTATCAACTCTATCCGGTCACTTTTGAGGAAGCAGAAAATTGGCTGAATCAGTTTCTGGAATTGCGATTTGCCGATTTTGGAATCTACGAAGACAGCATCGTGGAGCGTGAACATTTTTTGCATCATAGTGTTCTTTCGCCATTGCTGAATATCGGACTTTTGACTGCGGAAAACGTTTTGAAAGAGGCGATTGATTATGCGAAAGAATATAAAATTCCGGTCAATTCTTTGGAAGGTTTTGTGCGTCAGATTTTGGGTTGGCGAGAATTTGTGAGAGGAATTTATCTCTATCAGGGAACGTATCAACGGAATAAAAATTACTGGAAACATCACAATCCGCTTCCCGAATCTTTTTATACGGGAAAGACTGAAATTAAGCCGATTGACAGCACGATTTTGAAAGTTTTAGAGACAGGTTATGCGCATCACATCGAGCGGTTAATGATTTTTGCCAACTTTATGAATCTGTTGAAACTCAATCCAGATGACGTGTACCAATGGTTTATGGAGATGTTCATCGATTCTTATGATTGGGTGATGGTTCCCAATGTTTATGGGATGAGCAGCTTTTCTGACGGCGGAAAAATGAGTACAAAACCGTATATCAGCGGAAGCAATTATATTAAAAAAATGAGCGATTATGCCGATGGAGACTGGACGGAAAAATGGGATGCCCTTTTTTGGAATTTTGTGAACGACAACCGCAAATTTTTTAAAACAAATACAAGATTGGGAATGATGTTGCGGACTTTAGATAAAATGACGGACGAAAAGAAATCTGAACATTTTAAAATTGCAAAACGTACGATTAAAAATTTAAAATAATGCCGAAAGAGTTAAATTTAATAGAGACAGACCGCATCATAGAGATGGCTTGGGAAGACCGAACACCGTTTGAGGCAATAGAATTTCAGTTTGGAATTACCGAATCTGAAGTGATTGACGTGATGAGAAGAGAATTGAAACCTTCAAGTTTCAGACTTTGGAGAAAGCGAGTGAATTCGGGAGTGAGCCAAAAACATTTAATGAAGAGAAATCCCGAAATTGAGCGGTTTAAATGTACGAGACAACGGACAATCAGTCATAATAAAATTTCTAAGCGGTAAAAAATGCCACGAATGCACGATTTTTTTTTTAAAATAATATAAATAATTTAATTCGTGCATTTGTGGCAACAGAATATTCAACAAAAATTAAAATATGAAAAATATAGTTATCATCGGTTGTGGACAGGGAATTGGATTTGCTGCTGCAAAAATATTGTCAGAAAATTATAATGTTATTGGAATTTCAAAGACTAAAAGTCCTGAAGTTGAAAATTTAGATATTGAGTTTCATCAACTGGATATTCTTTCGGGAAATCTGGATGAAATTAATTTTCCGGATGTGATTGACGGATTGGTTTATGCGCCGGGAAGTATTAATTTAAAACCATTTAACCGACTGTCCGTTGACGATTTTAAAAATGATTTTGAAATCAATGTTTTAGGTGCAGTAAAAACAATTCAGAAATTATTGCCCCATTTGAAAAAATCTGAAACTGCTTCGGTTGTACTCTTCAGTTCGGTGGCTGCAAAATTGGGAATGGCCTTTCATGCCTCTATTTCTGCGAGTAAAAGCGCCGTTGAAGGTTTAACAAAAAGTCTGGCGGCAGAATTGTCTGCTCAGAAAATCAGATTTAATACAATTGCGCCATCATTAACGGATACCAATCTGGCTTCGCAACTCCTATCAACGCCTGAAAAACGTGAAGCTTCTGGAAAAAGACATCCGTTGCAAAGAATTGGAAATGCTGACGAAATAGCAAAAATGGTTGAGTTTTTATTATCTGAAAATTCATCTTGGATTACAGGACAAATCATCGGAATTGACGGTGGAATGGGCAGTGTGAAACTATAATTTGTTTTTAAAAAACAAAAACTAATATCTTTACCAAAATAATTATGCAAACCGACTTTTTCATAGACTTGCTCCATCATGTGAAAGAATTTGAAGATTCTGACGCGTGCAAACCCAACTCGAGTGTTGAAGACTTTCGGGTTTGGATGAATGATAAAAAGTATGCTGACGAAAGCCCTACCAAACTTTTTAAAAATGAAAATCATAAGGTTTCTTTTACCGAAAACGAAATTTGCAAGCAAGTTCTCTTATTAGGACGATACTCAAAATTATTGATTAGAAAAGGTTTGGGAGAATTTCCCGAGTTGGCTAATGAGGAATTTACTTATTTGTACCGATTGAAAGACGAACCTTTTTTAACGAAAATTCAGTTGATTGAGAAAAACGGACACGAGAAGCAAACCGGAACTCAAATTATCAAAAGACTTTTGGAAGCTGGATTTTTAGAGGAAAAAAATGATGAAGATGATAAGAGAAGTAAAAGATTAAATCTGACCGCAAAAGGCGAAGAAATATTCCACGCCTCGGTTTCTAATGTCAACATAACTTCAAAAATCTTATCTGGAAAATTGGATGATACTGAAAAAGCTGAATTTCTTAAGATTTTGAAAAAGTTGAATGAATTTCATTCTCATATTTATGCTGATTATAAAAGTGCGGATATTGATATGATTGTGAAGGTTTTTGGGTAAATTAATGAGCCGTTTTTTTCACTTTAATCAATGTTACCGAAACAGATGCCATCAAAAATAAAACTCCTGCCATTACGATAGCATTTGAAGGGTTGTTTCCTAAGAAGTATTTATAAATAAAGCCAAAAGAAACTGTCTGAATTAACATTGGAATAACAATCATCATATTGATTACGCCCATATATACCCCTCTTTTGTTAGATGGTATCGACGGAGAAACCATTGAATATGGTAAACCCATCATCGCTGCCCAACCGATTCCAAAGAGAACCATTGGTAATAATATTAAATATTCATTGTGGATGAACTGTAAAACCAATAATGATATTCCCGTTGCGAGCAGACAAAATACATACACATTTTTGGAAGAATATTTCAGCGCAAAAGGAATCAGCAAAAGTGCTGAAATCATTGTGATAAAATTATAAAACCCATTCATTAATCCTGTTTGGCCAACGGCTGTTTCTACCAAACGCAAAATATTTGTCGCCCATTCTATGTCAATTGAATTTCCTAAACCTGTCTTTGAAAGTTCAAGAATATGTTTGGCTTTTACCTCATCGTTTTCAGTGACGTGATACAATGTTTGTTTGATCATTGGCGTAACGAACTGCCAGTAACAGAAAAGCGCATACCATTGAAATAAGTAAACAAGTGCCAATTGCCAAAGTATTTTCGGCATTTTTACGATGGCTGTAAAAATATCAATAAATGGCGTGAAAACTGTGTCATTTTCTTTTTCCAATTTTAATTGTACCAATTCTTCTTCAGTTGGCGGAATTTCAGGGGTTTTGTAAACCGACCAAACCACCGATGCAATCGAACAGAAAGAGCCTAAGAAAAATGAATAGTAAACCCACGCAGGAATTCCTCCGGATTCAGAACTTCCTCCGAAATATTTCTGAAAAACAAATAAAGATAAATTAGCCAAGGTAATTCCACCACCTACAAACAGACTCTGCATCTGAAAACCATAGGTTTGCTGTTCCTCCGGAAGTTTATCGCCAATAAAAGCTCTGTAAGGTTCCATTGCCGTATTATTTGCAGCATCTAAAATCCACAATAATCCGACAGCCATCCAGATGGAAGAACTGAAAGGAAAAACGAACAATGCCAAACTACAAAATATAGCACCAAGCAAAAAGAACGGTTTCCGTCTCCCCCATTTTACACTCCAGGTCTTATCACTTATCGCTCCTATCAACGGCTGAATCAACAATCCCGTAACCGGACCTGCCAAATTAAGAATTGGAAGTTGGTCTGCGTGAGCACCCAAAAATGAATATAACGGATTTACTGCAGTCTGCTGAAGCCCGAAACTATACTGAATCCCGAAAAAACCGACATTCATATTCCAAATCTGCCAAAAGCTGAGCTTAGGAATTATTTTTTTATTCATAATTTATGGCTTTACAATTTCGTAATTTTTTCCGAGGACGATGTCCGCTTTTTCTTTCAACTGACGGATTATATTATGTTCAATATTCAAAACTTTTTCAATAAAATCACTCTGTTCATCACGGTTTCTTTCAATTCGTTTTTCAAAAGTATCCTGATAATTCCGATTGATGAAAATACTGAAATCAAAATCATCGATGCTCAGAATATAAGTACCTTCTATAATGATAACCTGTACATCCTGTAAATCCAGAATTTCTTCAGAAATAAAGTTATTTTGATAATGAACAAGAGGTTTTTTAAGAGTAGATTTTCCATCTTTAAATTCCTTAATGTTGTTTTGAATTAAATCTAAGTAAACTTCGTGCATTCCAACATTATCAAAACTTTTCTCCCGGTTTTCGTGGTTGGTTTTCGGTGGAAGTTTGAAGTAATCATCCATTTGAATGACTAAACTTTTTATTCCGTTTTCTTCTAAAACTTTTTTTAAAGCAAATGCTGTAACCGATTTACCACTGCCACTTTCTCCACAAATTCCTACTGTCCATTTTTTATCGTGATTATATTTTTCTTTTAAAATTTTATAAATATTCTCCGCAGTATTCAAATGTTTCTGCTCCAAATTAATTACATCTCCAATCATCTTTTAATCTGTTTTAAAAATAAATTTTTGTTGTCTACAATTGGTTATTCGTTCAGCTTAAATCTTCATCAAAAGATATCCTGAAGCTGAAAAACATAATTGGTCTGTTCCTGAAGGAATAAGTTTATCCGTCGAATAATATTCTTTGAAACTTGAGCCCTTTTCGCTCAGAAGCTTTTCATATTGACTCACAATTTTTTCAGGAATCTCATTGTAACCTCTTTTCCTTAATCCCAAACAAAGCCACCCAAGATAAATTGGCCACGAACCTCCGTTATGAAATTGATAGGGTTCGTTTTTAAAATTATAACTGTAATTGTTTTCCAGCAAGTTCCAGTCAGCATCTTTTGGAAAGATAATCGGGTAAAAAACAGGAAGCATCCAATGTTGAAACTCTGTATTCAACTGTTCCAAAAATTGAGTAAAACCATCTAAATCTAAATCAAATCCTAAAAGAATTGCTAAAGCATTTCCTGCAAGGTCGAAACGTTCATCGTAACCATTTGCATTCAAAGATGCCCATAAATAATATTTTCCATTGGCTTTTTGATACGCTGTTGGATGATATTTAGGTTCATCAGAATTGTTCTTTCTGAAATTATTCTCAATCAGTTTTTTTGTCGTTTCAGCAAGAGATTTCAGGTTTTCATCCTGATAAACTTCTGCTGCATTTTTCAAAGCCCAATATCGAAGAACATTATCGTATAAAACGTAACCTGAAGTCACATATTCATCTGCCCAATTTCCTCCCAACGGACTGTACAGAAGACCTCTCTGATTAAATTCCCAGGTTTTTAGACAAGAAAAAGCTTTGTATATTTTATCTTTTAAAGTTTCTTTTAACGATTCATCTTTCGTGTAAATCATATATTCACAAGCTCCGATAATCCACCAGATTGTCGCATCAGTTCTGCCGACAAGTGTTCCGTAACTCGCTTTATCTCCATAGACATTGGAAGGGACCTGTCCGTTTTCTGCCTGATAATTTGCAAGTGTTTTGATTGATTTTTCCAAACCATCTATAATCATTTGATTTTTAATCAAAATTCCCGTAATTCCTGTCATCATAGAATCTCTTGACCAGACTCTTGCGTAATTGTCTTTCTTTTCAGACGATGCAAGGATTCCCTGGTCTGAGATTGCTTGTTCAATGATGTTTAATGCTGCTTTTGTAAACATATATTTTTATCAATATGATTAAATAAACTAACAGCAAATTCTGCTGTTAGTTCATAGTATAAATTTATTTTGATAATTAATTATCTGAAAATCAACACTTTTTATTAAAAGTCAAATTTCAAACTCGCTCCGAAAGTTCTTCCAGGCAGTGTTCTCGCTCTGATGATTCCGTTGGTTCCCTGCAAACTTCCTTCTTCTGCTTCTGTAATCGCCAAAGAATTAAATACATTGTTGGTATTAACATTCAAAGTTAAATTTTTAAGTAATCTATAAGAAATATAAGGATTCACAATCACATAACCCGGCATAATCAGTTTATTGCTGTCCTGAGTAAATGCTTTCGTAGAACCTACTGCAAAGAAACCAAAGCTTAATTTTTCAATATTCACATTCGGATTGAAAGAATACATCAATTTCGGAGTTCTTCTTGGCATATTGCCAATGATGGTTTGATCAATCGCATTTTTAATTTCAGCGTGAGTATAAGTCAAACCAGCTTTGATGTCAAAGTTTTTATTGATTTTATAGAATCCGTCGAATTCTACTCCAAATGATTCGTATTTATTCTCTGTTCTTAACTGCGTAGTAGCTTCATAATTGGCTTCAATGGTTCTCGCCTGAAACAAAGTTGTATTCAGAAAATAGTTGGAACCTCTTAATTTGTAACCCACTTCAATTTGATTCAGTTTATTCACTTTTACTGCGTCTAAAGCCGGATCATCGTTATTGGTATAATTGTATCCTGCGAAAAGAATTCTGTCTGCAGAAGCACTTCCACCCTGACTTACTCTTGCAAAAACTGCATTGTGAGAATTTAGAGCATAGTTAGCTCCAAAAGAATATGCGAAAATACCATATTGATAATCTACCGGAACGGTTCCGTTTACAACTTCCACTGCCAGTTCTGGTGTTTCCAAAGTTCCGTTTTGATTAATGTCTATTGCACGTTTCGTATTCTGCGTTCCAAAGAAACTTCCGGTAACATTTCCAAAATCATATCTTGCTCCAAAATCCAAGGTTAATTTTTCAGTCGGATTGATTTCCACCTGAGCGTGCGGAGCAATCACTGAATATTTGGTATCGTAGATTCTATTAACGCCGCCAAAAGCCGGAACGCCGTAATTAAGAAGTCCGTTATCTGTAATTTTAGTTCCTGTAGGGCTCACAATATCCACCAATCTGGCATTGTTATCAGAAACTTCCATCAAATAAGTATTCCAGTTCCAGGAAAGATTGATGTTTTGTGAGCTGTTGTAAACGCCGGTATTCAACTTTATTTTATTCCATTTTTTACTGATGTTGACATCGCTGAAGAAGTTGTTCAGATTATTCATTTTGGTGTTGAATAAAACCGTTTTCATATATTTGGCATTGCTGTCGACTGCAGTATTGGTTCCTGCATAAACTGCACTTCCGTAGCCTGTAACAGATTCCAAAATTTCAGATTTGCTTCCAACTGATGCAGGAAATGGTGCTAAAAACTGGCCGTCGTTTGCTGCGTATCTTGCTTTAGCGTCGACTTTCCAACCTGAGCCTAAATCATAATTAAATTCAAACCCAACTGTTTTTGAGACTGAATGCATCCCGTCACGAATATTACTTTTCAAAATTTGTCCGTTTGCACCAAACGTAAGATCATTTTTAAAATTGGAAGACTGTAAAGCGCCCGTTAATATATTATAATTATTGAGAGAACTGTAATCCGGATTTGAATCTGATCCTGAAACGGCAATTGGCATCGGCATATAAGCTGCAGTGCGGTCATCTAAGTATTTTCCATACACTCTAATGCTTCCCTTTTCGAATTTCTTTAATAAAGATAAACGAAACTGACCACCGTTATTAGAAGTATACCCAGTTTTTCTTGGCCCGTCTCCACCTCTGTAGAAACCACCTACTCCAATGTAAAAATCTTTACCCAGCGGTGTTCCGTAGTCGATATCTGTTCTGAAATTTTTATAATTCAGACCTACTTGTTGCGTGATACTTCCGCCTTCTTTTTCGCCTGTTTTTGTAATAAAATTGATGATTCCTGCAGGTGAATTGGATGCAAAAACCGATGCAGAACCTCCTCTCAATGCTTCAACACGAGATACGAAAGAATCAAATCTTGTAAACTGATCCTGAGTTCCAAAAGCAATATCACCAAATTGCATTACCGGAAGACCGTCTTCCTGAATCAATAGATATCTTGAACCACCCGCAGAAACAGGAACCCCTCTTACCGTAATATTTGAATTACCCTCTCCTCCTGAAGATTCTGCACGTATTCCGGGAATCGTTCTGAAGATCTCAGCCGTCGTTCTTGGAGCCGAATTGATAATATCCGCTGATTTCAAAGTGGAGATTGACGTACTGGTTTGATTGAAGCTTTCGGATTCGAATTTCCTGTAATAACTACCTCATCAATAGTCTTACTTCTTGGAGATATTGTGTAAGTTTCGGTAGACTGTGCGAACATAAATGCGGCCATATTCATCGTCCCGAAAATCAGTATTTTTTTTATTACCTGTGATTCCATAATTCTGTTGAGTTTTTTGTTATGTCTCAAAAGTATTTTTTTTACTACATCAAAAAAGAGATTTAAACGGATTGTTAACTTTCGGAAAATATCAAACGATTGCGCAACCGTTTGCGGTGGATAACTTTTAAATAAATTAACTTTTTATTAACAAAAAAAATTGTTTTATTTAACACATATTAACAAAATATTATTGCCTAATTATCCTTAATTTCTCCCAATAATTGATGTAATAACTCAAAATGAAACGAACGACCATAAAAGACCTTGCGGAAATGCTTAATATTAGTACTTCAACAGTTTCAAGAGCATTGAAAGATCATCCTGATATAAGTAGTTCAGTAAAACTGAAGGTAAGAGAAGCCGCAGAGACATTTAATTATGTTCCGAATGATTTTGCGGTTAATTTCAGAAAGAAATCCTCAAAGGTTATCGGTCTCATTGTTCCTGAAATAACGATGTTCTTCATACCATCAATTATTAACGGTATTTCTTCTGTGCTTAACAAAGAAGGTTACCATTTTTTCATATTATCATCAAATGATTCTTTTGAGACTGAAAAGGAACATCTGGAAACATGCATTAATTCTAGAGTCGATGGTGTTTTAATTTCCCTGACGAACGAAACTAAAGATATTGACCATTTATTAAAACTGAAGGAGATGGAAATTCCTGCTATTATTTTTGACAAAACTGTTTCTCAAAATATTTTCCAATCTGTTATTTTTGATAATATTAGAAATGCTGAACTATGCGCCGACAAATTAATTGATCACGGATGCAAAAATATACTTGCCATCTTTGGTGATGAAAATTTAGAAATCACACAGAGCAGATTAGTGTCATTTGAAAATCGGATGAAACACTTTCCTGCAATTAATCTGAACATTATCTATTGTAAATCCGCTGATCAAGTGAAAGAAAAATTAGACCTTTTACTTGACGACGATTCCATCGATGGTTTCTTTGCAATGAGTGATGAAACACTGATGGGTCTACATAGCTCATTAATCAAAAGAAGCCTGAACAATACCAACAGAAAAGTAGTTTCAATCAGTGAGGGTACTTTACCAAAGTATCTTGATGAAACGTATGACTATCAAGTCAATGACGGAAATGAAATGGGTATCTTCGCCGCAAAGCAATTACTCACTTCCATCAAAAACGAAGCATCGGGAGCTAGAGAAACTGAAACTGTTGTACACCGACTTTAATGATATTTGCTAAAATCTTCTTTCATAATCAATGTGGGAGCGACAGCACTGTTTGAATTTAAGAAGGAATTCTCTACTCTGATTACATAAAGTTCCAATCGCTTGAAAAAACCGCGTCTTTCAGTTGATTGAAAGGTGATAATTTCAATGGTCGTAATTTTGATATTATTGAAATTTTTCGCCCCAATTAAACTTTCCAAATGCAAAATTTGGCTTCATTTTTGACTGCGAAATGATGAAAAATTTTAAAGAGAAAAAAATAGCTTCACTGCTAATGCTTTAATTTATCACAAAAATCAGTATCAATATTAAACTAAAATCCGATTAAAATGAAAGCGATTTTCTATACGCTACTATTCTTACTACTATCAACAGGAATTTTTGCTCAAAATAGCAAATATCAACTTTCAAGTCACATTCTGGATATTTCTAAAGGTGCTCCCGCCTCAGGAGTCTCGATTAAATTGGAAAAATATGACGAAAAATCGAAACTGTGCAGCTTTGTTGAGGAAAAAATCACAGATTCAAACGGAAGAATTTCAGATTTTCTAGCTTCAAATAAATCCAACGTAGGAATTTACAAACTAACCTATCTAACAAGCCCTTATTTTAAGAAAAATAACCTGGAGAGTTTTTATCCTTTCATTGAGGTCGTTTTCCAGATCAAGGATAACAATCATTATCATGTTCCGATAACTCTCTCTGCCTATGGGTACTCCACATACAGAGGAAACTAATATAAATGTAAAGAGAACTTTTCATGCAAAAATTAGTTGCACTGAATCACCTCAAAACATCATCATTTAATGATTAGTGAAATAGAGACCAAAATTTTTCTATAACTAAAAATTCCGATTAACTACCTCAGTAAATTCAACCCTTGAATTATTAAGGATGTAAAATAGTTTAAAATATGTTTTATGTGAAATATTTATGATTTACCCTTTAGATAACGATAAAAAATTATTTTTTTCCAAATTTTATAGAACAAAATAAGATGCTTATTTTGCCGTATTACTAAGTAATCGTTTATACTACTTGAGATCTATTGAAACTCGTCATAATTTTTAAGAAAAATGTTGTACTGAAACCTTAATTATACATTTGCTGCTGACATTAATGTTTGTTATTACAATGTGCTTTACTGCTTATTTTTTATAAATTATTCATGACTAAAAAAATTTAGAACTATATCAATATCAGTCAGTAATTGGTTTGAATAGAGTCCTGTCAAGTTCACAAAACAGGACTATATTTAACATCCTATATTAAAAATACATTATTAATTATCCATCCTATCCTGAAGTATGTTTCTTAAAGCCAACATATCATCACTTACTTTCTTATCAAGAATCTTTGCATAATGTTGAGTCGTCTTTAGATTCTTGTGACCAAGCATCTTACTTACACTTTCAATCGGAACACCATTGGATAATGTAACAGTAGTGGCAAATGTGTGTCTTGCGATATGAAATGTCAATTCTTTGTTAATCCCACAAACATTAGCAATTTCCTTGAGATAGGAATTCATTTTCTGATTACTGAGGACAGGAAACAATACATTTAAATTTACGCATTCCGGATGGTCTTCATATTTTAGAATAAGCTCTTGGGCTAAAGGCAGTAACGGAACTCTGGTTGAAGTACTGGTTTTCTGACGATTTGTAAATATCCATTTGTCGCCATCTATTCCAAGATTGATGTGAGATTTCGATAATTTCTTTACATCTATATAAGCTAAGCCAGTATAACAACTGAAAAGGAAAATATCCCGTACTTGATTCAATCTGTCTGATGCAAATTCCTTTTCATAAATCGCCTGAATTTCCTCCTTTATAAGATAGGGGCGTTCCACTTCTTTAATTTTTGCTTTGTAGCCTAGAAAAGGATCTTTTAATAGCCAACCGTTCGCCATGCATAGTCGCATAATCTTTTTGAAATTCTTGATGTATTTTACAGCAGTATTGTTTGCGCATTTTCGGACACTACGAAGCCAGAAATCATAATCCATAATGAAAGCGTGATCGATCTTTGTAATATCAATATCAGAAATTTTATATTTCCAATTTAGAAATTCCTGCGTGTGTTTTAATGATGTTTTGTATCGTTCCAATGTGCCGGGGGCAAAATCCTGACCTATTAATGCTTCTACTTTATCATTGTGATCCTGAAAAATAGGAATGAGCATTCTTGTGGTAACATCAGTTCCAAGCAGTTTAGATTTTAAACTTTCTGCAGTTACAAAGTCTTCCTCTTTCAGCATCAGGTAATGGAAATCATAAACTTGTTGTTCCAAAGTTTTAAGGTAAGAGTTCAGTGTTTTGGCTTCTTGACTATAACCTACAGCTTTCTGAGATTTATTATCCCATTTCTTTGGGTCAATATACCTCTTAGCCGCAATCTCTGCAGCCTTGCCGTCTACCGTGATTCGCAAATAGATAGGAGCGGTTCCATTTGTTCGGATTTTATTCTTTTTTATAAAGAATAGCAGGTTGAATGTTTTGTTCATT